>CAYJVM010000001.1:0-86750 GCA_964373665.1 uncultured archaeon
TAACAACATCGTTAACCAGGCTCAGGCAGGTTACTGACGCGCTGGACATAACAGATGCTATAACCTCCACTCTAACCAGATTAAGACAGGTTACTGACGCGCTGGACATAACAGACAGCATGCAGACATTATTTGTTAGAGTAAGGCTGTTAGGGCAATCCCTCGACCTCACAGATGCAGCCGCTCGAATATTCTCACCATTAAGGCAGGCAACCAATGGCATTGATCTGGCAGAAGCAATAACAACATCGTTAACCAGGCTCAGGCAGGTTACTGACGCGCTGGACATAACAGATGCTATAACCTCCACTCTAACCAGATTAAGACAACTATCGCAGTCACTTGATGTGGCAGAAGCCACTGCACGATTAGCATCATTCGTCCGTTTGGCGTCTCAAACATTAGACCTGTCAGAAACTACCACGTCTTTATTCAACCGGTTAAGGCAGGTCACTCAGGCTTCAAGCATCACCGAGATAACTGCACGCATTGCCGCATTCCAAAGAATAACATCCATGCAGTTCCTGGTAACAGCACTCGCATCACCTGCATACAAAACAGTCAGCGCTACGTTCACAATGCCAGTGCAATCAGTCGTCCAAGGGGAATTTGTGGAGTTCGACATAAATGTGAGGAACACAGGAAATACAGACTTGAATGTGAGCACAGGCATAGAGGTATACAATTCAACCGGCAGCCTAATCACGACAATGAACTCTTCTCAAACATCTCTAGCGCAAGATCAGTCAAAGACAATCATAACATTCTTCAACACCATCAACACTCCCGGCAATAACTATAGGGCAGAAGGTCTTGTGATGTTTGACGGCAGATCCACAATAAAATTGGTCAAATACTTCAACGTAAGCTCTTCTACAAATGTGGTAATAGGCAACTATACCAACACATCGATAAGCTTCGTTGCAGATATGCCGATACTTATAACCGCGAACACAAGCTCCAGCACAATCACAAACATAAGCATTGTCCTGAATTCGACTCAGGAAGGAGGCATTGCTGTAGCAGAATTATCATCTGTCTTAAATCAATCGGTAAGCGGCCAAACAAAAGTGAAATTCATTCAATTTATAGCAAGCTCCAACATAACCAACAATACCAAATGGTACTGGCTGAACATATCCTACACAAATGCGGAAGTTTCAGCAACTGGAGTTAGCGAAGCTGAGATAAGAATCTGGTACTATAACACAACAACATCATCATGGCAGCAAGAGCCTAGCAGTGGCGTTGACACATCAGCCAACTACGTCTTCGCCAACATATCACACTTTAGCCTGTTCGGAATATATGCGCCGACTCCGGCAGCGCCTAGCTCACCGTCATCGGGAGGCGGAGTTAGTGGCGGGGGTACATCTAGTGCAATTCTGCCATTGCCGACTCTAAACGTTGAATTCGTAAAATGGGACGTATTAAGGGAAATAAAAGCAGGACAAAGTGTTGTGGAAGGAATAAAGGTGAAGAACAAGGGAACGACTGACATAGAAGACCTTCATATAGTGACTTCAGGAGTGCCTTCTGACTGGATAAGCATTGTGCCTTCTTCAATAGAGCTAAAGCCAGGCGAGTCCAAAGGCTTTAACATAATAGTCAGTGTTCCAGAAGATACAGAGCCAGGAGACTATAAACTATTCATTACCCTCAAAAACTCAAGGGTGGAAGATTCAAACTTCATGATAATAAGAGTGAAAAACTATCCCCCAGCATATGACAAGCCCATAGTGACAAGAACAATACAGCTGGACTATGAGGCAAACAGGACAAAAGTCGAGCTTGATGTGAATAATCCAATCAAGAAACATACTCTGGTTCAAGTCCAAGAAGAAATACCAAAAAGAATGGCCGAGTCTGCACGAGATGTTGAATTCACACCCTATCCAGATGAAATAATACGGGACGATCCTCTGGTGCAGTGGGACATTAAAGAATTTGCGGCTAATGAAAGCAGGTCGCTGAGATACTCAACCAGTGGAATCCTGGAAGAGTTCACAACATATATTTACCTGCCGCTCAAGGAGCTGAAGATAATAGAGACTAGACTGCCAACAGGTCTCGAAATAGTCGACGTAAGAATCTCGCCGCTTATGGTCGGCAAATCAAGCATAGGGAAAGTAATCGTTAAGAACATAGGCGATGCGCCAAAAGGATTCCAATTCACGATGCAGCTGCCCTCTGGATGGACGATGGAACCCCAACAAATAAGTGCATTAATCGGACCTAAAGAAACGAGAGAGTTCAGATTTTCCATAGTGGTATCCGAAGATGCAGCTGAAGGCGACTACTTGGGCACGTCGATAATAACTTGGGGAGGGGATGTCCATATCAAAGAAACAGTGTTGCAAGTAGGAATAGTGCAAAATTACAGAACTGTGATAATTCTTGCAGTAATAGCTATTATTTCTCTGGCAGCATATATAATCTACAGGGCGAGAAAGAAAGAAAGGCCAGTCTTAATTAAGTTCAAGAAATTGGCATCCGACATAAAGAGGAATGAACATGAATAGAAAACGCTTGATAATAGCAGCCCTTATATTGCCGTTATTGTCCCTGCCAGTTTTTGCAAACGAATACGGAGAAATCCAAGAGCTTAGATACTTGCTGGCAGAGCCGGTTGTCTTTGAAGATATGGACCTGTTTATAGGAGTGAACAACCCCGACGAAAACATTCGCAATTATCTACTGGAAGTAGAATTTGTTAAAGAGGGCAAGATAGTTGCATCGCAAGAGTTTACATTTTCCCTTCAAGGCTCAAAGAAAATAACTTTCACACCAACGTTTGTCGCTCAAGACATAGGGAGGCATGAGATAATAGTAAAGCTCTATGACAAATTCAGGATTGATTTATACGACACAAAAATAATAAGCTTCGATTCTATCAGCAACATCGGTCCCTTCGACATTGTCCTAGAGACTCTCACAAACAGGGTAAGACCAAATTTCCTTCTCCCGACAAGAATCATTTTGACGAACATGGGACAGAAGGGCGTTGACGTAGAAGTTCGAGTTTCAATAAATTGCCCCAATGGAAAATCGGTGCAGACAGCAACTGTATTTTCGCCCTCAAAAGAGGAGACAGAACTTCTAATGAGCACTCAAGCATGCGAACAAGACGGACTGTATGAGGCCGAGGGCAGCATCATACTTTTCAACAAGACATGGATAACATCCTCCAGCAGCTTTTTCGTAAATTCTTCTTACGTACAGCTCGATATTGATATTACAGAGAATATAACGATTAGACCAGGTGATTCATGGGTGGTGCCCGTGACGGTCAGAAACAACGGCAACGAAATAGCCAACGATCTCAAGTTCGTAGTGCAAAGAGTGCCTGCAGGGTGGCAGACAATAACGCCTGCTTCAATTGCGGAAATCAGGCCGAATGAAACGGTGATTTTCATCATCAACATCACAGTGCCTAGGGATGCTGAGGCCAAGTCGTACGAAGCAAGGATGACCGCTGTGTCAAGGGAGACTCTGGAAAGGAAGATCATAAGATTGGAGGTCCTACCGTTAGCGGTGCTCCCAGCCACTCCGCAAACTTACGCTAATCTAGCTAGATATGCCCTTATAGGACTATCCTCAATTGGAGGTTTGACGATCGTTGCAATCACGGCAAGGAAATACAAGTCCAGAAAAGAAATAAAACCTGACAGGCACGGCGATTTGCAGAAGTTAAGGGAAGTTCTTTTGAAGAAAAAGAAACAAGTTTAAAATGATGCAGCATATTTTAGTGGTTTCTGATCCGCCTGTTAGTCCAGCAAATAACAAACTACTTTTATCCAGAAGACTAATTCTATATAGATGATATCATTGGCCAGAGTCATCGGAGTGTTTTCCGGCAAGGGGGGAGTTGGAAAGACTACTCTTGTCGCTAATCTTGGCGTGGCCTTGACCAGCGTATTCCACAAGAACGTCGTTGTTTTCGACAGCAACATACACACTTCCCACATAGGGCTCCATTTCGGTTTGTATGAAGATCTACCAGTCACATTGCGGGAGGTTGTGAAAAAGAAAATCCCGATAGCGCAGGCTGTTTACATACATCCTTCCACCGGCCTCAGGATAATACCAGCGCCCTTGAATTTCGACGGATTCACGCTCACCAAAGACAAATGCAAAGACCTTGTAGACAAAGTCAAATCCAACTATGATGTTGTCCTTCTGGATTGTGCCCCTGGGCTTGGAAGCGAGGTCATGGCGCCTATGTATGCGATAGACGAAGCAATAGTGGTAAGCACGTCTGACCTTGCATCGTTGGTGGACGCCCTGAAAACAATAGAAATTTTGAAAAAGATGAAGAAGAATGTTCTCGGAGTTGTCATAAACAGATACAAGGGCCAAAAGTATGAGCTGACTCCAGGAGAGGTCGCGTCAACTACAGGCTACAATGTCCTGTCAGTCGTATCGGAAGATTCAAGAGTCCCGGAAAGCATATCAAAGGGGTCGCCCATTGTGGCTTCGTATCCTAGCTCAAGTTCAAGCAGATCATTCAAAAAACTAGCCGCCTTTCTCCTTAACCTGCCGTACGAAGAAGAAAGCCTATGGACCAGGCTGTTCGGTGTATTCAAACAAAAGAAAACTCAGCAACCTGCTCAATTATCCGCACCTTTGCAACAGCAGTACATGAGGAGCGAAGCGCAGGACTTGACCAACGTCAAAGACGACCTAATGAAAGAAATCAAGGCGGAGCTGAAAAAAGAGATAAAAGAAAAGGTCAGGAAAAGGCTTCAGGAGAAGTTAAATGAATAAAAGGCAAGATTTGCAAGTTGACGACGAATTAATAGATGAAATAGTAGACGAGATTTTGAAGGAGGGTGTAGTTGCCAAAAAACCAGATTACCACAAGGGTGGAAAAAAATCAAGCAATATCTTTCATGGAGACCTGAATAAAATAGAATCAATTGAGAGAAAACTCGACGACCACATAAATGATTATGAAACCACAATAGTCGAAATTGAGAGGCAGATAACTGAAAAATCACACGACTCGACAGAAGATTTTGAAAGGCAGCTGATGCATATGCAGGGGCAGATAGAAGATTTGAGAACGGCAATGATAAGGCTAAGCGGCGAATTCAAAAAATTCAAGGAAAGCAGTTCTAGATGAGTGAATTTAACATGAAACTCTCAAAGATGACAAAAAAACTCACAGCTTTGGAGAAATGGTATTCGACAGCGTTTTTCATGTTTATAGTTGCCGGAATCGGTTACGGAATCGTCGACAGAGAATATTATTTATGCTGCGAGGATTTCGTCGGCGTGCCTGAAGAGGGCACCAGCCCTATGGAGATATTCTCCAACAACTATTTTCTCGGAATTGCAGAAATGCTTACAGCCGGCCTGTTCAGCCTATATTTGAACTTCCACACTTTCGCAGTTTCCTCAAGCTATCTTTACGCGAACGGACAATTGATAGCATTGCCGATAATATTTCTGATAGGCATCTTGGAATTGGCGGGCAGCCTGCTGCTGGGACTGGTTGGGATTAGTTTCGTTGAAAGAAAGTTGTTGAAAATAAAGTCAAAACTGGACTGGAAGCATTTGTTTTTCATAGGAACTGTCTTCATTTTCCTGGGAGCAATCATAGAATACTTTTTAATTTCCATCTAGTCAGATACCCTAGGCGCCAGTATGAAAGACAGTGAGACCTTGTCTCCAGACTTGAATTCAAGTTTCATAGGATAGTCCTGACCGATTTTTATAGTGGCAATGTCAGCGATCTTCGAGGCCTTTACCATCTTCTTCAGATAGTCTATGGGGAACCTTGATCTTACTGCATCTTTGCTTTCCAACCTCAGCAAATTCTCATTGCCGTTCTCCAACTCAAGTTCGGCCTTGCTGACGTCACCTTCCGCGCGCATAACAAACTTGTCCTTCAAAATCTCAATCAACACAGAATCGGAAATAATGTCAGCGTCTTCTACACCCGACTCCAAAATATGCGGCTTGATGTCGACTTGGGACACAAACTCCAGCTGGCTAATTGGGGGAATTTCCTCTTGGCTTATGTCGAGCAAAGGCACCACAAATCTTCTTTTCGACTTGCCTTCCAAAGAAATCTCCAGTTTGGAGCCGCTCAGGCTCATTGAAAGCTTGTCATCGGCCCCGACCCTTTTTAAAACAGACAGCAAGTTCGTTATGTTCAATCCTATTCTCTCCTCCCCGTCAACTTCAAACTGCTCAAATGCATTTGTCCCCATTCTAAAATCGACTACAGCTACCATTGCCCTGTCAGCAGCCGTCAGTTCAATCCCGTTGCTATTAATCGTGAAAATTCCTTCGTCAATCAATTCACCTATCGTAGAAACTGCGTTCACAAAAACCTTTGGCTCGGACAACTTTGCTTTGAACATTCAGACACCTGAACTATATAGGGTGTTAATCTTTTTAAATAGACTCAAGTCCAAACCTTCGACATCCTGCACTATATCAGCTTTTAATTTCTCATCGTCCACAGAACAAAAAACCCTGACTAGTTTGCCTTTCCCAAAGCTGCCTTGAGAAATAACCTCAATTTTGCCGGTCCCGTCGTCAAGAACAAAAGAGTTTTCATCCGAACTAATAATCCTTCCCACCAAACAAACTCTGGAGCCTTTAGAATCGACTTTGGAAATTTCTTTCGGTCTGTAGTATTGCTGCATCAAGACTTAGTTGGTGTGAAAAACTTAAGTACATGAGAAATCTGCGGAAATGCAGTATAATAAAAAGGATTCCGGTGCTTCAGCTCGGAGGATGTCACAACCATCACATATTGGTGCCGCCCGAAACCCAATGCTTCCCCAGAAAATTCTTATACACCAAATTCTATCTTAATCCTGTACAATCTTTTCAAATAGTTTCCATATACTTTATCTCTTCTTTCAACTAGCAGGAACCAAACAACATTGCCTTCTACATAATAGATAATTCTCAAATCTCCAGATCGAACAGAAAAGCAATTCTCTCTGCCGTGCAGTCTTTTATATCTCAAGGGATTCTGTTTAATCTTCTCTATCTGTTTGTCGACAGCTTCCATTTCATGTTTATCTAATTCATCTAAATCATCGAAAAACTCTGGATGGAACTTGAACTCAAAATCAACCATTTATGCCCTTTCTCTTCATGAATTCAGAATACTCTTTCATGGAATAACCTTTAACATTGCCTTTCTTCACATTTCCCAGTCTTTTATCTACCTTGCTCATAGTCTTCTGCTCCGCCATTTTTTCAAAATCCTTTATTAGCACCTCAAAGTGCTTAATCATAATGTTCATTGTGTGCTTCGGTATTTCTATCTTCTCTTCCTGCTTCATATCATTAAGTTTGTTGTTCTTTATTTAAAACAATTGTGGAAGTTCAAATCCAGCGTATAATTTTAAGTACATGAGAAATCTGCGGAAATGCAGTATAACAAAAAGGATTCCGGTGCTTCAGCTCGGAGGATGCCATAAAGAATAAATAACAGAAATTTTAACCGTAAGAACGCCAGGAATATGAGCATTTCACACACCTGTAGAATGTCGTCGGCGGCTCATCTTCAGACCTGGTCTGCTGCATCCACCAGTACGCTTCCATGTGCTCGCATTTCGGACACATTATCCTCGTCTTCGGCAGCTCCGAGAACTGATCCTTTTCGGTCATTATCATGACTTTCTTCTTGCCTTCGGGAACCGATGAAGAAATCCTAAGCTTCTCGCCCTTGCCCTTGTAAGTTCTCCCACATTTCCTGCAAGCAAGATATACATTCTTCCTCTTCTTCTCAACAACAAGTAAATTGCCGCACTTTTCGCAGAACTTCATTTAAACACCGAACAGCCTGGTAGTTAGTACCTTAAAATAACCGATTTTTGGTATTATAAAGATTACTTTTCCATTGATATCAGTTGACGGTATTCTGAATTCGTACCTGTTCTGACCGTTGTTGTTGTCGCCTTTAGTCTGGTAAGTCCCGTCGTCGTTGACCTTGACAATCCTGTGAATGATAGGCGCATTGATTCCTTGGACAGAATAGACTATAATATCGCCTACTTTGTAGCTTTCTTCTCCTTTGATTACAGGCATGTCACCAACTCCAAAACCGTCCTTGAATCGGAACGAGGAAAATTGTTCTGCGGTTATACCGAATTCAGCGTAAGTATATTCGCATATTTCCCAGTATTGGCCAAATTGCTTGTAGCCGTCGACGGCAACGCCGCAAAGCTGGCCTATTTCACTCGGTCCATGATGCATCGAACTGCTGATGACTGCTACTACAGGAGTGCTGCTAGAGAGCAGGCCTGCCAAAACAATATAATAGAAAACAATGGCTGAAACAAGCCCCAAGAGTATATTTCCCCACCATGTATCAGTCAACGTTTTCCACAACTTCATGCGCTACCACTGAAAATCATTACACCATTCTTAAATTTACAAGAATTTATCTCCCGCTCCTTTAAGATTAAATCCACCTTAACCAATTATACCCATCTCAGATTTGAACATGTTAGTAACTAAATGCGGACCAGGCATATTTAAACCTATCTCCAGAATTATAGATTTATGGCCAAGAAACTTTTCCCAGAGACTATGGCTAGGCTGTTCACCAACGTGTTTGTTTGCAAGGTTTGCAAGTCTAAAATAAGAGCAGATGCTGCAAAAGTCAGGTTGGGGAAGGTCAAGTGCAGAAAGTGCGGCTCTAGGGCTTTGAGACCTAAAAGGAGACCTACGGTGTGAGCATGGAGAGCAAGCTGATTCAAAAATGGAAGGATGCTGGAATCAGGCCTAGTAATTTAGAATTCTTTACCAACAGGTCGGATTTAGTTATGGGTAAGATACCTAATCAGGACGCTGAAGTGGAATACGTCTGCCCTTCTTGCCAGTTCTATGAGATAAAGAGCATCCAGATGGAAAAGGGAACTACAAAGACAGGCAAGGTTAGCAGAAAATTCGACAGACCAGAGTTTTCTTGCTCCAAGTGCAACAAAGTAATTAAAGTGGTGGCTTTGAAAAAGAAATAAATTTACGATACAAGACTCTTGCCTTTGGCTATAGCATTGTCAAAATCCCCGTAAAAATCCCACCAGTTTCTTAGCGCCTTTCCGTTGTAAATCAATCCACTGTCTTTCCCAGGTATGTTCTGCATCCACCACGTCTTCCATGATACACCGCCATCGTTAGTGCAAACACTACCGCTCCAGGTATGGCAATTAACCTGCGTTTTTGTTCCTGTTCCATCAGGTTTCCAATTTTCACAATCTGAAAGAATAAAATCTTCTCCATACCAATCATAATCTTCGTCGCCATTTGGCGCATAGTGCGTCCACCCACAGCCTGGATTTATTATTTTATGCGAAAAATCACTACCAACAAACTTACCCCAAAACAATAAAGTGTTCCACTGATTTGTTGGTGTAGCGTCCCTATCATCAACCCAGTTTAAGACATGTTCTAGTTGATGGCCATGGTCTTCAATAAATTCACCCAGACCTCTACCGTAGTTGTACTCGAAAACAGTATAAGTATTTTGGCAAATCGGTAAATCGTTAATCCTGAAGCTGTTGCTCACATCTCCATAATCTGCAAAGTTCCAATAGGCCTTAACTTTTGTTCCCATAGCCATGTTAGACTCTATAGGATATGTTCCAAATGGCGCATCTTTATGGTACATCCACATCCATATCTGTTTGACTCCCTTATTGTCTACATAGTCACACACATCTACATCACCGGCAAGAATTTGAAAATGGTCCGGTGGAGCTGGACCAGACTGGCCCGCAGAACTCGGAACTTTCTTTAAGAATTCTTTTGTATCATAAATTGAATAGTCTAGATAGGCGACAGCATCAGCATTTTTATGTCCTTTGTATTTAGTTCCTTTTTCAAGTGCAGCTATACCATTAGTTGTTATTGTATCTACCCACGTTCTTATTACAGAAATCTCGCAATTACTGCCGACACTGTTGAAAACAGTGTTGCCCGAGCAACTCGTCCAAGTCTCTTGCGAATCAAGTTTTCCGTCACTGGTAAGGGGAAAGTATTTCAAAACAAGAACCTTAACCAGAATACCTACACTAGGAACAGTTATACTAAAGCTTCTTGATGATTGCGAACCTATATTACCAGCAACATCACTCCCCCAAACAGTAACTACACACGTATTAGTACCAGCAGTTCTGCAAGTACCTATCGAACCCATAGTTATTTTCAGTATAGAACTACACGTTCTTGTTTGCGCACTTATTTCCGTACCTGACCTACCTGTATCATCAACAGAATAAAAGCATGAAGACAGTCCAGAGTCTCCTGTGTCGATATCAGAAACTGTAATTTCAAAATCTATGCTCTGTGTAGAACTAGCTATAGGTGAAGTTATCGAAGATGTAGGAGAATTTTTATCAACTTTAATTTCAGTTCCGGATGTTGTTGTGAATCTATTCCCGGCCTTATCTAAAATGCTATAGCAGAACCATTTATGACTATTAACAGTAATTGCTGTCGTATAAGCTGTGTAGGTTGTGGTTGAGAAAGTTGGGCATGAAGATGATGAAGAAAGATAATAATAATCTTGGTTATTATCACAACCAGATCCGACATCTGTACATGTTAATGTTATCGAAGCATCTGTGCTTTGCCAGTTTTTTGGACTACCAGTTAAACTTCCAGTAGGAACGATTGTGTCATTAGGTGTTACTGTAAAGCTAGAACTCTTAGTTATTTCGATATTTCCAGTATTGTCGATTGAAAAGTATCTAACAAAACCAGTTCCAGAAACAGAAAATGGTCCAGTATAAGCTATTGCTGGTGTACAGCTGTTAGTAATATCAATGCAATATTTCGTTTCCTTGCAACCTTCATTATCCGAACATGATAACGTCACTGTAGAACCTAATAATGAAAATGATGTTATTGGTAGAGATAAGGTAACTGTTGGTTCGGTTGGTATAGTGGGGGATGGTTGAGGTTGTTCTTCTGGTTTTGTGGTATTATCAAGCTCAAGTTTTGGTTGTTCAGTTAATGTTAGGATTATATATGACGCAGCAATACTAACAGATAGTAATGCAACTATTGTAATTAGAAACCCAGATACCAAATTCCCACTATTAATTTAAGTAACTTTAGATTATTAGATAATTATGCTCGGGTGGCAGACCGGCGATGCGACCGCCTGCAGTTAAAGGCAGCCAGCGGTTTAAGCGAGTTCGACTCTCGTCCCGAGCTCATTTATTATTGCCGGCATGAAAAACTTAAATTCCAGGAAATACAGTTATTCCAAGTGGGACAATGGCCGGTGGACGACTTTGCTTTGCAAATAATCGAAAAAGAGCTTTCTAGACCAAAAACTTTCAAACAACTTTTAATATCAACCAAGCTTCCAGAAAGAACAGTAAGGTACAACTTATCTATCCTGAAGAAAAATGGCGAGGTTGTAGAAATACCTTACCTTATAGATTTGCGAAGCAAGATATTTTTAAAGAAATGATTTGAAATGGTAATATGGCTCTCAAGTTATTCAACACAATGACAAAAAAGAAGGAAGTTTTCAAGCCCTTGAAGAATAAGCAAGTGAAGCTATTCGTTTGCGGTGTCACAGTCTATGACTATACGCATCTAGGCCATGCAAGAACATACGTCTTCTACGACACCCTAGTTAGGTTCCTGGAGCATCAAAATTACAAAGTAAAGTACCTCCAGAATGTAACTGATGTCGGGCATTTGCTTGATACAGGTGAAGACAGAATTCTTAAAAAGGCAAAGCAGGAACAGAAAGATCCATTGCAGATTGCCAACAACTATTTGATCCATTGGCTGGAGATGATGGAGAAGCTCCATATAAAAAAGCCTGATTTAATGCCGCGGGCAACCGAGCACATAAATGAAATCATCACACAAGTTCAGCATATAATCAAAAACGGCTGCGCCTACATAGCAAACGGCTCTGTATATTTTGATGTCTCAAAGTTCAAAGATTATGGAAAACTTTCAAAGAAAATTCCGCAGGAATTGAAGGCGGGTGCAAGGGCCGGTATCAATACAGACAAGACTGATCCGCATGATTTTGCTTTATGGATACAGGCTGCGCCGGAGCATGTGCTGAGATGGGAGTCTCCATGGTCTGTCGGGTATCCTGGCTGGCATATAGAAGACACGGCCATAGCTGTGAAATGCTTTGGACCGCAATATGATATACACGGCGGGGCAATAGAGCTTGCATTTCCCCACCATGAAGCCGAGATAGCGCAGGCAGAATCTGCAACCGGAAAGAAACCTTATGTAAGATACTGGGTTCATACTGGTTTGTTGACAATTGATGGGCAGAAGATGAGCAAGTCTTTGAAAAATTTTGTAACCATCCGAGAAGCTTTAGAGAAACATTCTCCAGAGACATTAAGAATATGGGTGTCGTCTTCACACTACAGAAAACCAATAGACTATAAAGCGAATGACTTGGAATCAGCTAGAAATAAAGTCGAAAAAATCAGAGCCGTTTTGGAGAGAATAAGAGAAAGTTATGATAAAACAGGTAAAAAGTCTTACTTTTTGAAAAACAAGATTAAAATATTAAAAAATGATTTCTTGAATGCACTGAATGATGATATGAATACGCCTTTAGGATTAACTAAATTCTTCCAGATTATTTCACTCGTCAACAAGTATATTGACAACAATAAATTTTCAAAAGATGACTTGGAATTTGCTGAATACACCCTAAAAGAATTAGGCGATATACTGCAGATAATTCCTCCATTAAAGAAAAAAGAATTACCTAAAGAAGTTTTTGGGTTGATAAAGAAAAGAGAGGCTGCTCGAAAGATTGGCAACTTTGAGCTTGCGGATAAAATCAGAGACGAAATTAGAGAGAAGTACGGAATAATTGTAGAAGACACAAAAGAAGGTTTCAAGTGGAAACCTGTCATCTAGATGAGCAATAACTCTTTATAAACTCAACTATGTCGGCAGCTGGTACAGCAAACGCCATGGTTGCATCGTGCTGTGCTATTTTAGTGACCATGCCTACAAGGGCACCTTCGTGTAAAACAGGCGATCCGCTCATGCCATGTGACATATTAGGCCTAGTCCAATATTGTGTCATAAAGGATTTTTCGACAAATGTCGATGCAAATATCAACGGATGAATGCCATCCTTTTTTTCAGGATTTAACGTGGAAATGTTGCTTTGGCTTTCAGGTTCTTTGAATTCCAGTTGATTATCGAATTCTCTAGGAAAGGCTTTGACAAGCGCCAAGTCTTTGTAAAAGTCCTTGCTTACTACACTCCCGTATCTTACACCTTCACTTTCCCCATCATATATAGACACAAAGAATTTTTGGTTGTTGTAAGGCGAAAATGGCAATTGAAATTTTGTTATCGAGTCTACATTATGATATGGCGTAAGCACTAGACCCCCACCCAGTTCATATCCTACGCCTGCATAAAGAATGCCTATAGGATCAGACCAATCGTCATTCATAGACTCTATAGCTGCAGTTTCCACCCTTACCATTCTTCGGTGAGAATTCTCAGTGGTATGTCTTTTGGAAAAAAAGTTAGATACAGGATGCGGTTTACTTATTTTGCATACATTACCATTGTTGGAGAACGAAAGGACATAATTTGAGTTATAAGGCAGCGCAACGTATAAGGATGCCAACCCAATTAATGCCGCGGCACAAAAATTCAGAATCCCAAATTTGGGAATCATTCGAATACCACCAATCTAAAGTAGGCACTTGACGGATTTAAGCTTCTTCCTTCAATATTGTTTCAAGAAGTCTTTACTTCTCAAGGCATTTCCATGGTCGACTTTAAGAAAGTTTGGGTATGGTATTCCCGCGAATCCGTCCAAAAAGCTCTTCTTGAGATATCAAAAGACCGTGAAGTGATTTCTGTTTTTCAGGACGGGGGATTCGGCAGGCGACCGGACATACTACAATATCCCGCAGACATAACCCAGTCGGTGGCAAACGGCACAGTAGCATTCCACGGCTCGGTCGAAAGATGGACTAATCCCATGAATCTTGGAGTCGGATTGGGTAAGAAGGAACTTGACAACCTGAGAAAAGGATGGGACGTTATTATAGACCCAGACGTCAAGGATTTTGAAATCTCTAAAATAGTCGCCAAGTCAATAATCAATGGATTGGAGAAGCACAAGATCAAGAACTATTCCATTAAATTCACAGGCGGCAAAGGGTTCCACATAGGAGTCGGCTTCGAGTCGTTTCCAGATATGATTAATCTGCAGAAAACGAGCGCTCGTTATCCGATGCTATCGCATGCGATTATCGAATATCTAAAATGGTATTTGAAAGACGAGCTTAAGGAAAAGTTGCTTAGCCTCGATGACGCGGAAGATCTTGCAAAAAGGGCCGGCAAAACACTCCATGATGTGGTTACCGAAAATGAGTTTGATCCCTACAAGCTGGTTTCGATGGACCTTTTTGGATCGCGACATTTGTTCAGATTGCCGTTTTCGCTGCACGAGTCGACTCTGCTGGTAAGCCTGCCGATAAATCCTGAAAAGATAGACAGGTTCACAAAAGAGGATGCGACCATTGACAAAGCCAAAATTGAAGAAAAGTTTTTGATACCAAAAATTGAGGGGGATGGTGAAGGACTGGTAGTTGAAGCTCTTGACTGGGCGTCCAAATTCAAGGTGGAAGAAATGGTTGCAACGCCTCGCAAGTTCAACATCCAGGTAAAGGAAGTGCCTGAGGGTTTCTTTCCGCCGTGTATTAAGAACATACTTGATACTGGTTTGATGGAAGGCAGGAAGCGCGCCGTATTCATCCTGATAACCTTCCTCAGGAATATGGGTTGGAACGACGAAAAGATTGAGAAAAGGATATTCGAGTGGAACGAGAAAAATGTCCCTCCATTGAGAGCCAACTATTTACGATCGCAGCTGAGATGGCACTTTAGGCAGGAGAGGAATTTGCTGCCGCCCAACTGCGAGAACGATGTTTTCTACAGGCAGCTTGGGCTTTACGACATCTGTTGCAAAGAGATTGACCATTCTAATGTAAAGAATCCAGTCAACGTTCCTTTGCGCAGACTGAGGGAAGGGAGGAAGCACAAGTAACGCAAATCTATTAATGCTTTCATTTAACCTTATAATTACGATACAATGCCTGAAGAGACAATCACTTTTGAACTGATAAGAAGGATACATTTGGACGAACAAAGGACGCCTGGCCTGACCAAGCTGCCGCCGAACTTTTTCCAAGCCGTATCTGAATATATGGCACAGAAGAAACAGCTTGAGCTGGATGACAGGAGGACTGTGCTTGAGGCGAGAAGCATAGAGAATATGGTGCAGAACATTTTTGACAGGAGGGAAAGGAAGATACTCAACCATGCCATAATTTCCGCAAGGACAGGCTTACCGCCTGAAAACATGGTCGATGAGGAAAAGCTCTTTTACAAATCTGTCTTGAACCTGATCAAGGCTAGAAGGGACATATTCAAGTCGCCCAAAGTTGAATCGAAGCCAGTTGTAATTTTTAAGGAAGATGTCCCGGAATTCTTGGGCTTGGATGAAAAAACATACGGACCGTTCAAGAAGGGCGACACAGCGACACTGCCAGAGGAGAACATGAAAATTTTGCTTGAAAGGGAAGCCATAGAGGTAATGTGAATAAACTTTTAAACTAGATGTCATAATTGATTAAAATGAAATTCCCCCAAAAAATGAAGACATTTTGCCCCAAGTGCAAAAAGCACACTTTGCACACAGTCGAGATTACAAAGAAGAAACCTAGGGGCGCTATGAAGCACGGGCAGAGAATTTTTATGCGCAAGATGAAAGGATATGGAAGCTTTCCTAGACCCCAGCCAGATCACGAGAAGAGCACAAAGAAGGTCGATCTTCGATACAAGTGTTCCGAATGCGGCAAGAAGCATATGCGCGGAAGCGGCTGGAGGGCAAAGAAATTCGAGATTGTGAAGGTGGATTAGATGAAAGATATAATACAGATGCCGAAAAGCAGATTCCAGAGGGTGGCTTGCAGGAAATGCAGGAACGACCAGATAGTCTTCAACAAGGCGTCTACCCAGGTCAACTGCCTAAAGTGCGGCGCCGAGATGCTCATCCCGACAGGCGGCTCGGCCGAGATAAAGGGAAGGGCCGCGAGAACATTCACTTAACTATTAATTTTAAAAGAACCAATTACTATTAAGAGTGTATGTTTTGGAAATCAAGCAAGTGCAAAAATTGCGACACGAACATCAAGTTCGAATGGAAATGGTGCCCCAGTTGCGGGTTTAGCCTGAAAAAGCGCGATATTTTTGTCGATGTGGAAAGGGACATTCACCGCATGGAAAAGGAGTTGGACATGAAAATACCAACGTTTATGCTAAAACCAGGAATGCATGCAAAGGGAATAGGCATCACAATTTCTTCCAACAACAACTCCCCGCCAAAAATTCAAGTCACGCCATTAGGAAACAGGCAGCATAAGCATATTCATGAAAAGCATGTGCACAGGCCTGTCAGGATAGCCAAGTACACCGAAGAACCCGAGGCTAGGATAGAGAAGAAAAACAATGTGCAGATAATCAACCTGAACCTTCCGGACGTCAAGAGCGTTGACGACATTGAGATAAGAAAGTTCTCGCAGAGCATAGAGGTCAGGGCGTTCGCAGGCGATAAGGGCTATTTCAAGCTCATACCGATTCCGTCAAACTCTACTATCAACAATGAGTTCAAAGACGGGGTTCTGAAGATTCAAGTCGCGAAATAGGTTAGAATATCAGGTACACGAAAAGACCGAACGTTATTATGGTGCCGAGATCCGCAAGAGGAGTCATCAATGGCATCACGAGGTTATTGGGATCCTCTTTTCTTCTATAGACATAAAAGACGGCCGACGACGCCAGCAGCACGACGATGCTTGTCATCACGGCTGAAGTTAAGACAGAGACCGCTGTAACTTTCACTACAGTGCCAATAGTCAGAGGAAATCCTTTGAGATAGGCTACAGCGGACGAAATCAGGCCAATGTAAAGCGAGGACATGATAGAAACCTGGGCTATAGTCATAATTATTTTTCTGACGTCCTTGTTTTGCCACCATTTTCCGATAACATTCTTGGTGAACGCCAGGGTGGAGAGCCTCGATACCATTATCATGCCGTAATCTCCCATCATGTCATTCAATGCCGGAAACAGGATCAGCAATGGCAGGAAGAATAAAAACTTGTCTTGCATTGCCTGCAGGCTTATGCCAGCTAGTGTTCCTATGACGAGAGCTACAACAAGGGCGAAAAGGCTCTCCCGCAATATCACTGATGCTATGTGTGACCTCGGGCCGTATTCCTTCATGTAGAAGATTGTTCTTTTCGAGATGCTTTGCTTGGCTGCTATTTTGTGTATGATCGGGTGGTGCTCGTGCCTGCGTATTTTTCTCAACTGTCTCCTGATGGAAGCACTTGGCATTTTCATATGATCACTACCGCAACCAACAGCGAGATTATTGTAACAATGTCGCCCATCGTCGAGACGTACGGACCCATGATGTTGTTAGGGTCAAAGCCTTTCTTGAAAAGCCAGAAAGTCGCGATCACAGTCAAAGGCACCTCTGCGGCGTTTGCCATAACTGCTGCAAGAAGCGAAATAAGGATTATTTTCGGGTAGTTGACGTTGAAGACCGCATAGTTGACGGCGTATGCAACCGCTCCGAAAAGCAGGCTCAGTATAACCGTCAGCAGGAATGCGGCCTTGATGTTTTCTCTAGTCACTCTACTGAAGATATTCCGCGGTTTGAGAACGCCCAAATGCAGGCCTGCACTCAGCCTTGCCGCAAGGCTCCCGCTGATGGTGCCCCTCATGTCCAAAAGGCCGGGAAGCAAAATGAAAAATCCTGGGATCAGGTAGATCTTGTCGAGATAAACCGCAAGCAATGCGCCTGCCGCGATGCCCCCGGTAACTGAAATTAGTTGCGTGTAGAAGATTTCCTTGAAATCCTTCGTGAAGAACCCCATAAAATATCTATGGGCTTAAGCGTTAAAATCGATTCCGTCGATTGAAACCAAATTGTTTTTTAAATCAACATCGAACTTGACTCCCAGAAGATGCTCCACCACCGAAATGTTTGTCCTACAATGTTCTGTCATCTCCTCTATCTTTATTGTCGACTTGCCGCTGGCCAGTGCCAGGAAAGGCATTATCTGGTCTGACATGTGCTTGTCCAAGGGGAAGTTTAATGATCTGACAAGTTCATGCGAGGCTTCCTCTCCCACTTTCTCAGCGGGCTTGCCTATGGCTCCTATCCTGTCGGCACCGATCACGGTATTTTCACAATCTGCCCATAATGTTATTGATGTTCCGGGGGAAGCCGTGTCCGCGAGTTTCTTCTCAATTTGAGCGTTTGAATATCCTGCATCAACCAAGACTTTATTTGCGCTGTTTGCCTGTCTTTTTGCTATATCCTCCGGCAGTGAGCCTGAAATAGAAATACCTCTTATACTTTCTATCCCTCCCCTCTCAGTGAGCTCTATAGGATCCAATTTTTTAACTGGCTTGAAGACGACTTTCACTTCTCCCTGGCCTTTAGGATAAAACCCTTCCCTCACAATGTCGACTTTTGGAAGCGGCATGCCTAGCCTGTTCAAAACAGGGAATGTAACATTCTGAACGTACTGGATCGTCGGGGCCCCCAGGCCAGCAGTGCCGCCTTTGATATCGAGAGTTATTTCACTGTCGGCGAAAACCATTAATGGAGTTAGTGTCTGCAGCAGAAGGCCTATGGAACCTGCAGTGCCGATGTCTATTTTCCTGCTCCTAACTTCACGCGACTTGGGGACGAACTCTATTTCCGTGGAATGCAATTCAAGTCCTTTAATTTGTGCATTTGCAAACTCTCCAGCAATTTTAACTCCTGTCAAATGTTGCATTTGCAGCCCGGGCTTGGGCCTATTCTTCCTAATGTTCGTAATTTTTACAGGCTCTAAGGTAAGCGCAGACAGCGCTATGCAAGTCCTTAGCACCTGGCCATAACCTAATGAGCCATCTATTGTTATCATAGATCTTGTTTGTTTTACAAGATAGAAAAGATTACTCATCAAGAAATCTGGCGGCAGTGGAACAATTTTGGAAGAAAAACTAACCTGAGATTGGCAAGTTAGCCTAGGATATGCGACAATATTGCTATGTTGAATATTCCAAGGAAGCTGAATACGAAAGAGTAGAACAAAACCTTCCTGGTGTCAAACCTGGCTACAGCCCACATCGCCGACACCAAGAATTCAGTGGGCAAAGGCAACGATACTAGTATGCCCGAGAGCGCTGGTATGGACGACTTGAGAATCTTGGAGTTCTGTATCTTCCTGTTGATCTTGTGCTCCAAGACAGTCCCATCCACCCCAAAGTCCTGCGCCAGGACATTTTTCACTTCCTCCAAAAGCCCGTGCTTCACAAACTTGTAAACCATGAAATTGCTAGCTGTAGCCGCAATCGCTCCAATTATTGCCACAGAAAACGGGTTCATGCTCTTAGACATGATGAAGAGAGCCGTCGCTGCAGGTATGGTGAAGCTCCCGAACGAGAACAGAAAACCGAGCGCAACCACGCTTAGGTATCCAAAGTTCGCCAGGGCCAGCGCAAGCTGGGACGATACCTGTGTCTTCAAAAGAAGGTAGGAGAAAACTATGCCCAATATAAAGAGGAACACATTCTGATGAGTCAGCTGGAACCTGGCGACAGCCCTGACAACCTTGCCAACCTTTTTCTTTTTCTCACTTTCCTCGTACGAATAGCGATTCATTATAATAAATTGGTAAGCAAAGAAGAAAAAGTTCTACATATTTTCCTCTATCATGACCAGTTCATTCATCTTCTCTGTAGACGAGCCGTCGAAGGCAAACTTTGCAAATTCCGACCTAAGGCCCAATGCAAGGTGAGCAGGCAAACTGTCGTTGACGTTGTTGATGCACGACATGATCACCGCAATCTTGCTTTTCTT
Organism: uncultured archaeon; assembly: GCA_964373665.1. Classification (GTDB taxonomy): domain Archaea; phylum Aenigmatarchaeota; class Aenigmatarchaeia; order CG10238-14; family SCSR01; genus JACOWB01. Next base: position 19,934 of record CAYJVM010000001.1, read on the forward strand.
TGCTAGTTCAATCAGTTCTACAAGGTCGTTAATCGTGCCAACTTCATGTGGTGTGACAACTATCCCGCTAGTCGACTTGAGGTCTATGCCTGTCTCCAGTCTATCCAAATCGTTCCCGTAAAGCCCGTTGCCCGCAACTATTCTCGACGGTATCCTCCGTGTCAATGTCGCCGGAAGAATATAATCTTCATCATGGAACGGATCCTCCACATAGTCAACCGGATAATCCTTCAATATGTCCTGGACGAACAGCAGCTGCTCCTGAGTGCCCAAGTTTTCTTTTTCATAAACGTAAACCCCGTCCATCTTATCGTATCCGACGCCAAACCTCACCCCTATGGTCAAGTTCAATTGCGTGAATTTTGACAGAAGCTTTAATGCAGAGTGGACCGTCATGTGCTTCCCAGCTTCCAGATTGTGGTACACTGAGTTGAGCTTCATCAGCCCTTTAGTAAAGCCTCTTTTAGTAGGATGCATCATCATCTCGTCTACATCTATTCGTTGCCGCCTCTTCGTAAGCATTACTCCCATAGGCACGGGAATGTCAGACCTACGTTTCCCCACCATTTCGTATATCTCAACATTCTGTGACTTGGCAAGCGCCTTTAGCAGCGTAGCCGAAAGCGCATATGCCATACCTCCCCCGATCTTCTCGAACACTTTAGTAGGATCTATCTCCTTTATTGCATCATCAACTTCGTCCATGCTGTCGAACTGACTCTTTACAAAGTACCTCTTAACCTCGCCGAATTTCTCAATATAGCCGGTTGTATGTAAGTGATTGAATTTGTCCGATTTGAACGTAGGGACAGGCGTGCGGACTAGAAAATCTTGAGCTTTGACGCTGACTTCGACGGTCCTCCTAAAGTCCGCCGTAAAAATTTCCCTTATCGAGATGTCCTCTACTTTCATCTAACCTTAATTTCGGCTGGAAGTAGTTAAACTTAAATATCTTAACGGCAGTGGCTTTTAAGGATTCGCATGGAAGTACAACATGAAAGAAAGGAGCCTTGGATATTAAGAACACTCCGTATTTTTCCTTCTGTTGACAATTACCTGGACAATCTGAAATATATTGATGAGTTGACTGGACTTTATCGGCAGAGATATTTCAATGATATTCTTCGAACCCAGTATGCTCAGACAGCCTCGTACAGAGAAGACAACCATAGGAGGCATAGGATAATTGTTCCAGACCTGTCTTTATTGTTCGGCGATTTGGATAACTTTCACCTCTTTAACAGGATGTATGGGCAATTGAGAGGAAATGAAGCGCTGCACAATGTCGGCGACACTATAAGACGCAACAAACGTCCAGGCGACATTGCAGGAAGATTGGGTGGCGAGGAAATGGGTATTTTGCTGCCTAATACAGAACATCAAGAAGCACTTGTGGCCGCAGAAAAGTTTAGGCATCTAGTGGAGGCAGAATCAGAAGGTCTTGTAACAATGAGTTTCGGCGCAGCAACATTCACTCCAAGAAATCCTAATATGGCATCCTCCTTAGAACTTCACAACACTGCTGAGAATGCAATGAAATTAGCCAAAGTAACTGGTGGAAATAGGGTATGCGGAATGTACGAATTACTCTAATCCTTCTTCTCCTTCCAGACAGCATTAGTTCCTCTAATAAGCAATCCCATCTCAGCGATCTCCTTCTCAGTATAAACCCTTTTAGTGACCTTGAACCCTTCAGGCGGCTTTAACACAGCTTCCGTTGGGCAGACAGGCACGCAACTCCAGTCATCGACGCACTTGTCTATAATCAGCTCTGCAATGTTGTCCTTATCCATCTCCAAAGCCTTGTAAGGACAAACGGCAACGCATGCGCCGCAGCCTATGCACTTCTCCTGCACGATAATCGGCGGCATATCACTTAATAACTATGTTATGTTTATATATTTTCGAACCGGTTCTAGCATAAGAGAAATTACCATGTCTAGGGAATTCACAGTAGTAATAGAGCAAGGGGAAGATGGCTATTTTGTTTCAGAAGTAGTTGAACTGCCCGGATGCCATACACAAGGCAAAACTATAGATGAGCTACTGGAAAGAACTAGAGAGGCCATTTCACTATACCTTGTGGTCGAGAAGGACATTGAACCTCAAACATTCAATCATCCTGATGAAAAAATCGACAGAGGACTTTTGAATAAAATAATCAAGCATGATTTGGGGATGAGAAGAGAAGAATTTATGAGGTATTTGTAGAATGCCGGAAAAGTTTGTTGTATGCAGAGTGAACGAGAATTATCTGAAGAATGTCAAGAAGCAGATGAAAGAGCAGAAAATGCCTTTGCCGAAAGACGATGGAAACATAACGATAGCTCACAATCCAGTCGCAACTTTCTCGAGCGAGGATTTGTGCGACTGCAATGTTTGCAAAAAGATCAGCGCGACGCTGTTATAGCTTCTTTATTGTATTTGGCATGCTTAATTCCGTCAACGTCATACAAGCCAAATATTAGCCAACTTAACGGATTCGAACAGCCCATTGCAAAGCCGATGTAAAACAATGGTCCTCTTCCGTACCCCAACTCATTGGAGTAGCTTTTATATGCACATTCATTACCAAAGGTATATGGCCTTTCACGTGTTGCGTTGCCCCTTACACGCCTCTCTATTAAAGCGGCTGGAAGGTCAAGCCCAAATCCAAACCCGCTAGCAAAGTCAGAAGCAAGTATCTTAATCCTATAGTCTCCATTCATCCAAAATCTCTCTAAGCTGGTCAGTCAGCTTTCTAGACAAATTGATTTTGGCCTTTAAAAGTTTTTGTCTAGTTTCAGTGTCATTGCTAGTTCTTTCTACAGTGTTCAAAAACATCAATGCAGACCTCAGTTCAAGCCAGAAGAAAGCCCTTTCAGTAGCCTTTTTCACATTCTGTAAGTCATTCTCAGCGAGAGCCTTCTCCCTCCACATCTGGTAATTCTCATTGCATGTGGCTATCTGGGTCTCAGTTGACATATGTCACTATATGGTAGTTACTTATATATAAGCTTTACTATTTAATAGTGATAACTTTATTAGGATTGCCATGAATATATTTAAGGGAGTATAGTGTTTAAACATGACAAGTCTAACATACCAATACCGACTATTGCGGCCAGAAGATCCGGAGAGAATAAAGAGACTAGTGCTTGAACTAAATTGGGATAATCCGCTTTTCCAGTTGATTGAAGTAGACGGGACAGCTATAAGGGCAGCCAAACCTTTACCACACACTTTATATGAAGGTCTCTTTAGGCGAGGCTCGGTTACTTATATCGGCGCTTATCATGACGCACGAGATATTGCTTTGAACTTGCAGGAGAGAGGTGAAAACGCATTCCATGAAATAGAAAGATATTTTTTAACATACGGTTTTGAATACAGAAATGTACTGCACGAAGCAATAGATTGGCCGTATATCTTAAAGCGTCAAGGAAAGAGATTGCATGATAAGGCATGGCATTTAGTGCATCAAAGGCACATACAACCTACCATGAACCTTGATTAAATTTAGAGCGTGAAAATTCTGTCGTTCGCCACAGGCGCTATAGCATCATAGCCCTTCTCCTTTAATTCCAGAGCGAATTCCTCAGTGCTGTCTCCGTGGACACAGAATACCTTTTCAGGATTTAGCTTGCTGATGAATCCAAGCAGATCCTTCCTTCCTAAATGGCTGGAAAAGTCCAGCCTCCTAATATTCATCTTGACCTCTACGTCAATCTCATCATGCACAAACCTTCCGGTCTCTAGAAGGAGCTTTCCCGAAGTTCCTTCCACCTGAAAGCCGCTGAGAACAAGGCTGCTATTCCGCCTGTCGAAAAGCTTGCTTATGTACCAGACTATGGGCCCGCCCGTCAGCATGCCGCTTGTGGAAAGGATTACCCCCGGCTTTTTTATCGCATTCTTCCTCATCCTGTGGTCGTTCACGTACTCAACCTTCTCCAAAGCCTTGTCCAGACTCTTCGGATCCTTTAGCAGCTTTTTCTGCTCGTTTATAATCGTTATAGCTTTCCTTGCCATACCGTCCACGTATACGGGATAATCAATCCCATAACTGTCCAGCACAAGCAACAGTTCGTCTATGCGTCCGACGGCGAATCCGGATAGCAATGCCATGCCGTCATTGCTCAGAGTGTCCCTCACTATCCTGACAAGCTCCTTCTCCTGCGACGCCCTGTCGGGATGCTCCCTGTTGCAGTATGTGGTTTCTGTTATCAACGTGTCCACTCTCGGCAGGTCTGTGTCGGCGCCTTTCAGGAGCCTTGTGTCGTCCAGCTTGTAATCGCCAGTGTAAAGAATAGTCTTGCTTCCGGTGTCGATAAATGGCATGCTGGAGCCGGGGATGTGTCCGGCGTCGAACAGTATGATTTTGCTCTTGTGCAGCTTTGCAGGCACGCGGAACTTGGTCGGCACGAAATTGGCCAGAGTCTTTTCCACGTTCTTCTTTGTGAACGGCAGATCATAGCCCTCCTCCTTGCTTATCTTTATCGAGTCCATCCACAGCAATCTGCACAGTTCCCTTGTAGCGTATCCTGCATACGTCGGGACGCTGTTGCCCTTGGCGGAAAATATGGATGCTCCGCCGCTGTGGTCAAGGTGGGCATGCGACAGCAGTAAAGCGTCTATCTTGCCCTCAACAGGTATGGGAAACTTGGGAGGCATGTCCTGTATTTTCGTGCCATAGTCAAGAAGTATCTTTTCTATTCCAGTATCTACCAACGCGCCGCTCGAGCCCACAGAGCTCATGGCGCCTAGGAAGCTGAGCTGAACCATTATGTTAATTTAATCGACAACACTATTATAATTAAGTTATGTTTAACAAAAACTCATACTAAAATGACTGGTGAATATGGCCAAATACTGAGTCTCAACTAAGATCGGAGTACGTTAAGAAGTTAAGGAAAATCGAAGAAGAGGGCACTTTCTGAAGAAGAGTTTGAAAGAAAGCTTAAAGTGAAAATAAGATAGACAGCTTTTCCCGTCCCACTATTTTATTAATCAATTGTACACAGTATTACACATCTTTATTGGAATTATATATTCCCAAAATCTTTATATATCTACCAAATTCATATAATTTTTGGTGATAGTATGAAATATGGTGTTGTAGAAAGAGAGATAGATCCTCAAGGTAGAGTTTTGCTGCCTAAGGGGTGGAGAGCTGAAATAAAAACTAAAAAAGTCATTTTGCTGCAGACGCCTGAGTATGTTAAAATTTTACCGAAGAAAAAAGTAGATCTAACCAAATATTCCAATTCGATAAAAGTTGATTTGAAAGCGCCTCTTACTGATTGGCATGCAGTTAAGGCAGAACTTCTAGCAAAAGCATACCTTCGTGATAAGAAATGATATTCTTAGATTCGAATGTTATAATTTACGACCAAATAAAAACAGAAAGAAAGTTAGACGAAAAGACACAGGAAATTAAGAAAGCATCGCATCAAATTATGGAACGTATATCTAAGGGAGAAAAAGTAGTAACTACAGTTGTTCATATTTCAGAAACTGCAAATATCTTGGAAGAAATTGTTGGTATAGAAAACTCTTATAATTCCGTAGTAGATTTATTAAAATCTGAAAATATCCGTGTAGAGAATGTTGAAAAAAGTCTGTATACAGCTAGCCTAGATGAAGCTAAAGAATTTAAGATCGGTGTTAATGACGGGTTAGCTGTAGTCGTTATGAAAAATTCAGGAATCAATGAAATTTATAGCTTTGATGAGCATTTTGACAGAATTGAGGGAATAAAAAGAATAACCAAGTGAATGGACAGCTTTTCCTATCCCCTATATTTGTAGGGATGCATACAGCAGAAACGTTTATATACGAGATATATATTAAGTATATTAGGTGTATATATGCCAAAAGCCATGATACAAATATCAGATAAAGCTAACAGAGTGCTGAATATTTTGAAGGCAAAATATGGTTTGAAGGATAAATCCCATGCTATCAATAAAATGGCTGAGGAATACAGTCAAACACTGCTAGAGCCTCAATTAAGGCCAGACTATATTAAAAAGTTAAGAAAAATCGAAGAAGAGGGCACGATTTCTGAAGAAGACTTTGAAAGAAGGCTCAAAGTGAAAGTATAATGTTCTCCGCGGAATTTTCCAAGGAACTTACCAGAAAATTGGAGAAATCGCAGGCGAGGAACAAAGTTATGTTTGACGCCATCATCAACAAGATTAGGGAAATTAAGGAGAACCCCGAACATTACAAACCACTAAGATATGACATGAAAGGCTTTAGAAGAGCGCACATCATGAAATCATTCGTTCTTATTTTCAGAATTGATTACGCGAATAGTAAAATAATCTTTGAAGACTTTGGGCATCATGACGACATTTACCAGCGTTAATAGACAGCTTTTCCTATCTGCCTGATTTATTAACATATCATTTCATACTAAAGTGAAGTGAGTGTGATGAACAACCAATTCAAGGTGAACAGTGGCCAATGGGTGATGGATCGCCAATATCTAGCGATCTTTCCAGTCTAAAGAAAATCATACTCAAAGCGCTTAATCAAAACCAGATACTGCTTTTGAACGAGATTGAAAAGAATCCTTCTAAAACTATAACATCGATAATAAACAAAACTTCTAAAACATCAAAAGTACCTCTCTCTACGCTAAAGCTAAATGCACGTCTATTGAAAGAGTTGGAGCTGATAAAGTACTCTGTTTCTAAACCGGTTGAGTTAAGCAAGTCCGGCATGCTTGTAATGAATTTGGTCAGGCGATGACATGAAAGCTGTTGGAATTATAGGCGGTTTGGGGCCTGAAACAACTTCAGAGTTCTACATGAGCATAATAAAAAGGAATTCTGAAAGAAGCAATAGCCATCCAAGGATTCTGGTACACAATGTACCAATGCCGTTCTCTTTAGAGGAAGATATAGTAAAGAATTCTAGAAATGAACACAAATTGTTACCTCTACTGCTTGAAGGTTTGAACATACTGCAAGACAAAGTAGACTTTATCGTCATTCCATGCAATACAGCCCACATATTCATCGATGACGTGAGAGTGCAATCGAAAATTCCAGTCCTGAGTATAATAGAAGAAGTTGTCGACAGAATTAAAAGTAAAAAAATAGGTCGTGTGGGGATATTGGCGACTTCAAAGACTATTGAAAGTAAATTATTCGACTCCAAATTGGTCTCAAATAACATCGGTTGCATTACACCAGATGCGAATGATCAAAGAAGGGTATCTGAAATAATACATTTACTTCTCAAGGGAGTCAAGTCCAAGGAATTGAAGTCCGGACTAATGGGAATTGTAGACAAACTCAAAGATGACGGTGCAGAAGCAATAATTCTTGGATGCACAGATCTGCAACTTTTGCTGAAGCAGGAGGAATCTCCGATAGAGTTGATCGACACATTGGACGTGCTAGCCGATTCCGTTGTGAAAGGAATTAATCCAGAGTGATTCTAAATGACTCGAGAAACACTTTTAGAATCCCTTCAGAGCGAACCACTTTTAACAGGCTTGACTGTAGGAAGCGATTTGAATGGCTCAACTGGTAATTATTTTGGAATAGGAATAGGAAATCGGCATGGTTTAACAGAGGATTTGCCTTTTGATGCTTTAGGTATGGTGTTAATTTCAGAATTGGTAAAAAGAGAGCTTGGATTAAATACCACTAAAGTTATAGTGGCTGATGAACACGCAAAATCGAATGGCTTCAATGAAGCAGATATTGATAGAATAGCCAAATCGCGCAGAGATTTTCTTGTAAATACATCAGACAGGCTTGGATTTGCTGGATGGAGAGTCGTCTTAGGTTCTGAGACAGCGAAAGACCCTCAATATTTAGAAGTTGTAGCTGGAATAAAAAAAGGAAACTACTACGAAAGAGCTCAATTAGCAGATATGGAACTTTGCAGAAAATTAGGAAATGGAATAAAAATAGGATGGAAACATGGATACATGGAATTTGATGAGAGGCATTTCGATAGTCTTTACAATTCGATTTTTGGAGATGGGACGACTTTCGTTTACATGGAAGCAGGTAAAGCACTAGACGGGACGCCCCAAGCGCCGTACTTGGTCAATTCAGACAGATCAAGATTATTTCTAAGACAAGATGAGGATTTAGAGCGGATGGTTAGCCAGATGTCGAGAAGAGTTAGAGCCCATTTCAATAATATAGTCGATTTATACGAGAGAATATTATACGGCGCGATAAAAACAAACGATAGTCAGAATACACCGGAAAATCTTAGAATGCGATTAAGGGAGACATATGGTGTTATATTTGGGAGTAGATATATCTAAAAACTTTGAAATAGAATAGGATATTATGGACTTGGAATCGCGACTAGAGTTAGTCAAAGGGGTCGGTGAAGAAATAATAACCGAAAATGAACTTAGAGAACTCCTGGCTACTAAATTGCATCCGGTAGCTTACGATGGGTTTGAGCCTTCGGGTCTGGCACACCTTCCATTCGGAATTTACAGACCACTGCTGTTAAGAGATCTTACCAAGGCTGGGGTGCATTTCAAATTATACGTCGCCGACTGGTATGGTTGGTTGAACAACAAGATGGGCGGCGACCTGCAAAAAATAAGGAAAGTTGGCGAGTATTTTGTCGAGGTGTGGAAGGCTGGCGGTGTCGACACAAAAAAAGTCGAGTTTATATGGGCATCAGACGTGATGGCTGACAGAGAATACTGGAAAACGGTAATACACATAGCAAAGAATACAACTCTCAACAGGGCGACGAGGATGCTTACTATAATGGGTCGAAAGGAAGGAGAACTGCAGGAAGTGGCACAGTATTTCTATCCTATGATGCAAACCGCGGATATTTTTGCCCTGAAAGCGGATATATGCCAGCTTGGTTTAGACCAAAAGAGAGCGAATATTTTGGCGAGAGAGGTTGGTCCTAAAATCGGTTTCTGGAAGCCTGTCGTAGTTTCGCACCACATGCTCATGGGCCTGGAAGGAATTAAGAAACCTGAAGGATTCGAAGAAAACAAAGAACTCGACGTAGAGATTTCATCGAAAATGAGCAAGTCCAAGCCGCAGACATCGATATTCGTCCACGATTCAATGGAAGAGATAAAAAAGAAAATAAATTCCGCATTTTGCCCGGCTAAAGTCATTGAAGGCAATCCCGTTCTTGAATATTCAAAGCATCTTGTGTTCAGAAAGTTCAAGTCCATGAAAATAGAGCGGGACAAAAAGTTCGGCGGCGATATAGAATTTGACAACTATAATGAATTGGAAAGCATGTTCAGGGAAGGCAAGCTGCATCCGGCTGACTTGAAGAACACAGTTTCAGAGTATCTTGACGACATGATAGAGCCAATCAGGACGCATTTCGAGAAGGACAGGAAGGCAAAGAAACTGTACGAGTTCGTGAAGAAGCAGCAGGTCACCAGATAATGCGATGTCTTTTAAAATTTAACATCTAAATCAATGTATGAAATTAGGGTTGTTTCTTGTGGTCCTGGCTGTCCTCATGGCTGGATGCACCAGCGGCGCTGTTGTTGATTTTATGGGAAAGGACACGGTGGAGAAAGGGGATCATGTATACGTTGATTATACGGGAAAACTTGAGGATGGTTCTGTCTTCGATACTTCAGAAGGCAGGCAGCCGCTCGACTTTACAGCAGGCTCCGGCCAGATGATTAAAGGCTTTGACAGCGCAGTCATAGGAATGAAAATCGGCGAAAAGAAGACGGTCACTATCCAGCCAGAGGACGCCTATGGCATGCCGGATCCGGAGAATGTAATAGCTGTGCCTAGGAGCCAAGTGCCAGAAGACGTGAAGGAAGGAGATACTTTGTACGCTAACGGCCAGCCAATAAAAGTGATCAAAGTTACGGACACGATGGTGACCATAGACGCCAATCATTTTCTTGCAGGAAAAACGCTGATATTCGACATCACTATAGTGAAGATAGAGAAGAGCTAACGCACAGCAATGAGTTAAAACTTGTGAAAATACACCTTGCCTATTCTCCCGTCATTTACATCAATACCATCCTTTCTCAAAAGCGCAATCTTCCCCTTCATACGACCTTTTCCTGAATAGTTGCCTATTCGACCATCATACTTCACAACCTTGTAGCACGGGCAGTTGACAGGGTCTTTATTGTATTTCATTATCGTTCCAATAGCTCTTGGTGATGTTCTGCAAAATCTGGCCAATTCTTTATAAGAAACGACTTTACCCTTTGGGATCTTCTTCAACAATTCTAAAGCCGGATGCATGACTATCATTTATTCCTACAGCTTAAATCGCATACAAACATTTAATAGTCTGAATTGCCTTTAATCAGATATGTCCGGGTGCATAATGTGTCCGAAATATTTCTAGTCTTGGGCGCTGCAGCAGCATTGGCTTACTTGGAACATGTTGCGATGAGCAGTGCTCAAGCATACAATGATAGGGAAGCGGAGCGAATCATACGAAGACTGGACGCTGAATACATTGCAAATCCAAGTGTTTCGTACGGTGAGCTGGGAGAGGATGCTAAAATCGGTCTACGCGAATTTAACAATCTGAACGTAGATGGACGCTATACACCAAACGTGCCATTTCACTTGTCTCAGACTATGCAGAGATGGCGTGTAGAGTCCAGAAGACAACCATTTAAGATTTTGCAACCCTAAGAAATAATATGCTTGACATAAAGCTGTTGAGAGAAAATCCTTCCTTGGTCAAGGCAAACCTTAAAAAACGGAAGGACCCGGAGAAATTAAAGTTGCTTGACGAGCTGTTGAAGGTTGACGGTGAATGGAGGCAAGTCCAGACACAAACCAACGGTCTGAAGCAGAAAAGAAACCAGCTGAGCATCGAGATAGGCAAGTTGAAGAAATCAGGCAAGGCCGCAAAGAAGCAGTTGAGTGAAGCAAAGAAAGTTGACGCTTCCATAACTAAAAACGAGGCAAAGTCAAGCGAACTGGAAATAAGGGAAAAGTTCCTATTGATGGCAATACCGAACATGCTTCATGAGAGCGTGCCCTTTGGGAAGGACGAGAATGATAATGTCGAGGTAAGCAGACATGGGAAAGAGCCTGACTTTAATTTCGAGCCGAAAGGTCATCTGGAAATTTTGCAGAGCCTCGGCTTGATAGATGTGGAGCGCGGCGCAAAGGTTGCGGGCGAGAGGTTCTATTACATGAAAGGCGATCTGGTATTGCTTGACAAGGCCCTGCAGGGTTTCGCACTCGATGTCCTCAGAAAAAAGGGATTCACAATCATCCAACCGCCACTGATGATAAGAAGAAAGCCGTACGAGGGTGTCATAGACCTTTCAGACTTTGAAATGGTCACTTACAAGATAGAGAATGAGGACGCATACATGATAGCGACGAGCGAGCATCCGATAGGAGCGATGTTCATGGACGAGATACTTGACGCGACAAAATTTCCATTGATGTTTGCTGGCATTTCACATTGCTTTCGAAAAGAAGTCGGTTCCCACAACAAGTACACGAAAGGACTATTTAGAATGCACCATTTCAACAAGGTCGAGCAGTTCGTTTTCAGCACTCCGGAACAGTCATGGAAATTGCATGAAGAACTACAGAGGAATTCAGAGATTCTTTTGCAGGCACTAGGCATTCATTATCGCGTCGTTAATGTCTGCACAGGGGACATAGGCAACATAGCCGCCAAAAAATACGACACCGAGTTCTGGATGGCTGATGGCCAGTTTAGAGAGATAGGGTCCAATTCCAACTGCACTGACTATCAGGCAAGAAGGCTAGGCATCCGCTACAGAGAGAGCGAGGGTAAGCCAGTGAAAGGTTTTGTCCACACTCTAAATAATACTGCGCTCGCCACAAGCAGAGTCATGATCGCGATTATCGAGCAGTTCCAGCAGAAGGACGGAAGTGTCGTCATACCCAAAGTCCTTAGGCCGTACATGTACGGCATAGACAGCTTGGAAAAGAAGTAAGTTTATGGACGCCGGACTTTATTTCACAATACTGTCACCAATGGTTTCCAGCATAGCGGTCATTTTCCAGAGCAATGCGGTAAAACTGTTGCATCCTTTAATTGTTGCAAACTTTGGTACGCTCATAGGTCCATTGACGCTGTTTATCATAATTCTAGTTTCACGCGAGAAGATAGATAGTAAAAAGATAAAAGCAAACTCGCTAATTACTTCTTTCATGATAACGCGGGAGCATTTCAGCAAGGAGAACTCAAACAAGGCTCATTAGGACAAAAATAATATCCCCGTATATGAGCGTAGCCAGCAAAGCCAATGGAAAAGCAGGCGCGAAAGGAACTCCGAGCTTGACATCGACATATCTTTTGCCCGACTTTTTCAACGCCTTTATCTGTTTCTCGGTGACGCCGACCAGCTTCTTTTCCGACATGAGCATGTCGCCGACCTTGAGTTTTGAGATGGGCACTCTTTCCTTAAAGCCGTATGTCTCTACAGCCTTGGCCAGTTTCCACAGTAGATAAAGCGTGGATGCTGCGACAATTGGATATATTGAGATTGAAAGGATCTTTCCCATGTCCAAATATCCGTAGATGCTTCCTGCAAGAATCACACCCGCAAGAACTGAAGACAGCACTATAGCGGCGAATATAGTCGCAATCGATCTCCTCGAATTCCCAATTTCTTTTTTAATGCCATTGATTACAAACTTGTTTTTGAGAGTGAACAGCAGTCCGTACACGATGAGGTAAATTGCCCCGATGATGAACATGTTGACCATGTAGCTTATCGGGAACTTGAAGAATGTCTGTGCAAAGACATTCGGCACTGACGGCAATAAGAAACCAATTGCTCCAAGAATCAGTCCGTCAGCGCCCCCCCATTGCCCTATGTAATACATGAATGCTCCGAATGCAAGGAATGCCAGGCCGAATGCAATGCTGCCCAGCAATGGCTCAATTGTGCCAGTAATGATTGACTGGTATCCATAGAACAAAATCGCAATAGCAATCATCGCATACGAAATCTGGTCCGGGACTTCTGTAGTCTTCACGTCCCATATCGCCGCAACACTAGTCCCTATGAATGCTGTTGCCAGCGGGATGTAAGCGAAAACCATAATTATAAATAAATTCATCCCATTAAATCTTTAACCGGTTTTATGTCTTTGCACGGAAGAAGGCAGATGAAGATGATGCTCGGAAGCGCGTCGCCTACAATGCGACTGAAATATAAATATGATTATGATTCTGATGAGGGATTTTTGCTGGTGGGTGTTTCGATAATGGGCAGACATTCGCCCCTTTCCTTCGAGATATTTCAACGGTATGGAGATCGCATAGAAAGATTGGCTATTATGCGACTAGAATGTTTTGAATCTGACCGCGGACGTAAGCCATGGAATTTTATTTGATCCTCAAATCAAAAGTTACTGGGAAGCGGACAGGAAGGATTATTTTCCCGTTTAAGTTGCAACTAGAATAAGCAATCATCCGTATTTCTTGAATCCTATGCTGGATGCGACTTCCCTGATGCAACGTCTGCAGTAAAACAGTCCATACTTCCTGATGACACCGCGGAAATTCTTGCATCTGCGGCACCTGCGCGTGCCCTTGCCAAACTTTTTCGGCAGCCTACCCACCCACATTTCCAAGAATCTGCAGGACTTCCGGATTCTCCATGTACTCCAATTCTATCAGTTTCTCAAAGACTCGCGTATAAATTTTCATATAGTTGCCTTCCCACTCTGCCTGTCTGAATATCGAACCGCTGACTTCAAGCGCCATTTCCATCATTTCACTCAACTTTAACACCTCTCTGCTGCAGCCAATTTATCGTGTCTTCTTTATAAATCTTGTGACTCTTCCCTATTATACTTTTTGACACCTTCCTCCTCTTCACCCTGTATCCAGGCCTCTCCAGCGTGACCGCAACATCCAGCCCCATCATGCCGATATCAGGAGAATATCTGACGTTTGGCATGTCTATGTACTCCTTGACTCCAAAGCTGATGTTACCGTCTTTGTCTATCTGCGACGCCTTTACGACATTGTCAACAGACTTGACGACAGAAGAGAACATGTCCTCGGCCTTTTTTCCCCTTAGCGTGGTCTTGACGCCCAGAGGTCTGCCCTTCGGGACGCCGAATGTCGACCTCTTCTTCGATTTTGTTGCAACAGACTTGTTTGCAGTAAGCATTTCCACAAGATTCTTCGCCCTTTCTATTTTCAGCTTGTCGTCGCCGCACCCGATATTCAGGGTCACCTTTTCTATTCTAATGCCCCTCATGGGATTTTCCGCCATAAGAATCAACTCATTTTAACCAACGGGCTGTTTTCACCGACAATGAAAATATTATCCTTCGTCAAAGTCTTGATTTGTTCACCTATGCTGCAAACGATCTTTAGTCCTTCTTTCCGTCCACCCTTTGATATATCATTGACAGTCGCGATTTTTCCTGCGGCCGCACCTTTGAGCACTACTCCAATGTTGCCGCTTTTCAAAGGCACATGCTTTACAATCTTCACTTTCGGCAGTTCAACCAGCAGCGAATCCCCCATGCTGTAATTTCCATTCTCGACCAGGACATTCCTCCCGTCGTGAAGGTTCAATTGGGTCTTACCCTTCCTGTTTATAGTCTTGCCAATTATCTTGCACAATTTCATCTTTGCATCGCCGTCGCCTATCTCAACAACCTCCAGCCCCTTCCTACCCGGCACTATCCTATAGTTTTTCTTCATGGCCGGAAGAGAAAAAACGTCAAACAGTCCCAGCGGATGACTGTACTCCTTCCTTCTAACACCGTCGACAAATACCTCTCCTCTCCTTATTATCTTCTTTGCCTCGGAAGTGGTTTCAGCAACCTTTAAGATCGAAGTAAGCGCTATCGACATTGGTATCGAATTGGCTTTCGGATGCGGGCCGGCTCTAGGCGTGACGACCCACTTGCTTGCTTTCTTCGCCACCTTCCAGAAGGACGGCGCCGACAGTCTTTTCAAATGTGGCATACTCTCAGAATTTAGTTCAAATGCTTATATAACTTTCCATCAATTCACAAATGAGATATTTTGCCTATCAAGTCGGTGCAGATGACTGAACTTCCACCTTGACACCCTTGCGCTCCAAAACCTTCTGCCTTTTCTTATCATCCACGTTCAAGTTTGTTATCTTCAGCTTGCTGGGATGTATGCCAACTTGCGCCTCTGTACCCACAGTCCTCTTTCTCGTGACACCATCAATATAAACCCGGTATTTTTTGTAATTGACCTTCGCCACCTTCCCCGTCCTTCCCTTGAACTTGCCCTGCATGATATGCACCTCGTCGCCCTTCCTAAGCGGCATGGCCCTTCTCTTGTATTTTTCCCTCAACTCCTTTGAAAGATGGGATGAAAAAATCTTCCTCTTTGTGTGCAGAAATGCCTCGTGCATGAATTTTCTCTGCTTGCCGGGCCTCTTTGATTCTGGTCTTTTCATTCACACCACTATCGTCGCTATCTTCCCGATTGTCGAAAACCTTTCAACAACTTCCTTCGCAACAGGTCCCTTGATCTCTGTGCCTTTTGGCACCCCATCCTCGTCCGTAAGCACCGCAGCATTGTCCGAAAAACTGACTCGCATCCCGTCCAATCTTCTGTATTCTTGTCTCTGCCTGATTATGACGGCATTGAACATCTGCTTCCTCATCTTCGGGTCGCCTTGTTTCACCGTAATCTTGATCATTGACGCCACGCCCGCGGCGGGCACCCTCTTCCTCTTGCCCTTGTACCCGGATACAGATATCATTCTCAGCATCTTGGCGCCGCTGTTGTCCGCGCACGTAAGATAACTTCCTACATTAAGTCCCCGTGTAACAGAAGCCTTTACACCTTTCATAATTTCACCTTCTCGACGATGACAAAGCTCTTTGTCTTGCTCAGCGGTCTGCATTCGGCTATCGTGACGGTATCCCCTTCCTTGGCGTCTATGCACGTCGGGTTGTATGCAGTGATCTTCGACGTCCTCCTTTCATACCTTTCATACTTGGGCAAAAAGTGCACAAAGTCCCTCTTTATGACCGCGGTCTTTTGGGCCTTGGATGAAACGACCTTGCCGCTCAATACACTGCCCCTTACAGGTATCTTCCCGTGCCACGCGCACTTGGGGTCCGAGCATTCGCTCTTCGGCGGACTGATATCAATGCCAATGTTCCTAGCCTTCATAAATCCACTCTATTAATTAACAAAAGATATGTTTTTATTGGTTATCTTTCTACGTCTGCTTCAACCTTTTCAGCCAGCTCTTGTATCGCAGGAGCAAGTGCTCTTAAATATGTTCCTATTTGCAGCATATTTGCTCCTTGATTATATTCTAATTTTACATCCTCTACTTCACGAGTTCTACTGCCAGAACTTAGACTACGTCCATACGTCAAATAATTGAATCGAGGATAGTCCCATCTCCTTAGGCGAATAAGCTGGTGTTCTTCCACAACTCCCAAAGCTGTAATTGAGTCTTCAAATAACCAATCAACATCTTCGATAGGCTCAGCCAAATATAATCTTAGGAAATACCACTCCCGAGAAGGCCCATTAAAAAAATTAGGAACAAGTTCCTTGCGTTGTAGCTTATACCCCAATTGTCGCACCGCCATGATATTACCATTTAGGGAACTTTTTCTTAATCCTATCTTCAGACCTAGCTATAATAAGCTTTCCATCAATCTGGACCCTTCTCTTGTCCGGAAGGGTGAAGACAAAGACGCAGTTTCCTTTCATCACAGTTTTTTCCTTATCCCCATCATCGATTTTAAGAGTATTGTAAGTTTCATCAATCACAGTTCCTCTCACCCCTTTCTGTGTTGGGTCGGTCGAGTTCTCCACCTTAATCTTTAATCCTATAAGTTCGTGTCTGACAATGTTGTGTGGTGTTATTGACATTAAACCATAATTGTGAGTTGAATAAATTATCTGTTAGGAACTGTGCAGTTAATGCAAGGCTCGACCTCCAAGTTCAAGAAAATATAATTGCGACTATTACTGGGAGGCATGGTAAGCCTACAAATGATCCGTGCTGTTCAGCAAGTGAAATGAAATCACTCCATCGATAATCTCAACAATGTTCACGGAAGTGTTCTCCAAGTTCATTCCCACAGACTCCTCCAAAGTCTTTTTCAAAAGGATTCCCAGAAGCACCTGTATGAACCACCTGTGCGATGATATCAAAATTGTCTCTTTCATGTAATCTGCCTTGAGCTTTTCAAGAAACATTGCAGCCCTTTGCATGAGCTCTCTGAAACTCTCCCCGCCTTCAGGCTTGAATTCACCGAACGGCAGGCCGCTTTCCACATCAGCCTTTTTTATCTCTGTTTTCGGTCTGCCTTCAAAAATACCTTGCGCCCTTTCTCTTATTTCCGGCGTATAATAGACAGGAACAGATTCATGATATTTGACTATCTCAGCAGTCGTGTCCACCGCCCTTTTGGAATCGCTGGAAAATATGACATCTATTTTCTCGTCCTTCAGCCTTGCGCCAAGTCTTTTTGCCTGTTCCACTCCTCTCCCTGTTAGCATCCCAGGACGTTGTCCTTGAGTAATCCCGTTTACATTATCCACACTTTCACCATGCCTTACCATTACCAGTTTCATAAATGAACAAGTATCTTTAACAGACTAACTGATTTCAATTTGCCCTTCAGAATAACCCAGCTTTACCAGTATAGGCTTTATCCTGTCCTTGTGGTTCCCCTGCAGTTCAATATGCCCTTCCTTGAAAGTGCCGCCGCATGCAAGCTTGGACTTGAGCTGCTTGGAGACTTGCTTGGCATTTTCCGTTATGCCCGCGACGATGGTTATAGGCTTGTTGAACCTCCTCATTTCGGTGGTGACGCGGATTTTCTCTGCTTCGCGCTCTATGGCGACGCACACACACAGTTCAAAAGGCAGTCCACATCTAGAGCAGTTGTTCAAAGTCGCTTGAGCGCCGCATTTAGGACAAACAGCCATTACTTCTTTCCCTCGCCCAGTCTTTTAACAGTAAGAATCCTTGCTATGTCCCGCCTGAGAACTCGAATCTTGCCCGGATTTTTAGTCGGCCTCCCGCGCTTGACATTTCCAATTTCTTTCATCAGTTCCAATCTGAGCTCGGACAACCTGCCGTCCAAATCTTTCTTGCTCATCTTCCGAACTTCTTTTATTCTCAACAAATCCCTTTTATTTGTTATTTGTTAAAATATAAATATTAAACTTCGTGGATAACGACTTCCTTGGGCATACTCTTCATTATCCTCACCTTAATCCCGATTATCCCAGCCTTTATTATGGCCTGGGTGTAGCCCTTGTCAACCAACCTTTCAGCATACTCGCCGGAATGCGCGACGAAACCTTTTTTGAACTTTTGCTGACGAGAGCGCTCCACGCCACCAATCTTACCAGCGATTTCTAAATGCACGCCAACTGCCCCAGCTTCCATGACCCTTTCCAAATAATAATTAGCCACTTTCTTGTAATGAGTCCCCTTTTCTATCGAGCCAGCAATTCTCCTTGAAACTATATTGGCGTCAAGCAGAGGGTTCTCCACTTCCCTGACGTCAAGCAGAGGGTTCTCCAAGTTGAACTTGTTCTTTACATCCTCTGTAATTTCATTTATTCTCCTGCCGCTCCGTCCTATGACCAGGCCCGGTTTGTTTACATGCACAATTATCCTGGTTCCCAGAGGCGTCCTCTGGATTTCTGTATGGCTGTAGCCTGCCCGTTCGAACCTCTTTTTCAGAAACTCCTCGACTTCGGACTCTTTTATTCCTTCCTTCACGAATAATTTCTCAATCGCCATTCTTCACCTTTATCATTTCTCGTTTATTAGGATTTTTATCCGCAATCGAGTCTTCAAGCCACTCTAGAAAGCCCCTATAAATTTCAGACTTGCTGTAAACTTTAGGCCGGAACCTGATCGCAAGGACATCGCTAATGCTACGGTTTGTATAAACATGCAAAGGCACAGTGCCGGATCTGATCGGGGTTTTCCCGGCAAATCTGCCAACTGGCGCATTGACCGTGAGGACGGAGTATCCGTTTGAAGTCTCGGTTCTTGAATAGTCCCCTCCATTAAACGTTACAGCCTCCAGCAAGCTATTCAATATTGAAGCATCCATCCAAGAATCATAATGAAAGCTCTCGCCATAGCTTCTTCTGGGAGTTTTTGTGATAATGTATGTTCGCCTTGAAATAATTACCTCTCCTCTAGGACAATCTCAATGTGCGCGCCTTTTGCCACTCTCCCTCTCATAAAAACTCTGCTTTTCGGCAACTGCCTTTTCGGAGACATGTTGGCAACGGCCTTTTTGATGAACAGTTTTTCTGTATTCATCGTCTTGTTTTTCGCATTCGCCTCTGCGGACTCGATTATGTCCAAAAGCTTTTTTGCAGATTTTGTATAATGCTTTCCGTCCAAACTTCTTTTTTCATCTATCAAATCATTCAGCAGTCTCTTGGCCTTGTCCGTCTTCTTGTTCTTTATTTCACCAAGAAGAACCCTTGTGGATTTGAGCGATACGCGGGCGCCAGTTTCTTTACCAACTGCAACAGCCATTGAATCACTTAGGTTGTCCTCATGTTGGAGTGCTTGGTCGACCTAGATGCCCCGATGCCTGGCGCAGAATGCTGCACTCTTTTGACAGGAATGGAAAAATCACCCAGCCTGAATCCAATCATCTCCGGCCTTATCTCCACCGTCACCCATTTGGTGGACTTGTCTCCCGCGGCCGCGCCGCCTTTGTAAACGCCGAATTTTTTCCCAACCATGTCCGGAAAAATTATCATGTCTCTCAGGTGGGTCTTGTGGAACTTTTCAGGCTTTTTCCTGACCTTTTCCAACAGTTTCTTGTGCTGGTCTCCTAAACCTCGTTTGAAAGTTCTCCGTTCCCTAGCAGTAAGCAACTTTACAAACTCATCAACGCCCATTTTCTTAATTTCATCCCAACTTTTTCCTCTCAATCTGAATTCGCGAGCCATATTAACAATAACACCTGCATTGTATTTAAAACGTTACTTTCTGTACCCTGTCCTTCTTGCCGATATACTACCTATCTTCCTTCCCGGAGGCGCATGCCTGGATATAGTCTTGAACTTGACAGATTTTTTCCTGCCTCCATAAGGATGGTCTGTCGGAGTCATTGCAACGCCAGCAGTCCTGGGGAACAGTTTTCCGCGCGCCATCATAGCATGCCACTTTTGGCCCACTTTATAATAAGGTTTCTCCAATCTTCCTCCGCCTGCCGGCACTCCTATAGTTGCCCTGCATCTACCATCCATAATTTTCTCTTTTCCGGAAGTGAATTTAACGGTAATCTTGGTGCCGCTTATGCCAGACACTAGAGCATAAGTGCCTGAGCTCCTGCAAAGCTTGGGGCCCGATCCTGGCCAAGTTTCCAGTCCAAATACCCTAGTGCCCACAGGAACTTTTGAAAGCTCGACAACATTTCCTGCACTAGTCTCCGCGCCCCCATAATTTATCATGTCTCCTACCTGCACGCCTTCAGGCGCTATCTGCAAAATCTTCTTGCCGTCCCCGGTCTTTAAAACCATTATCGGTGCAAGGTGAGTCGCATCGCTCACAAGGTCGACAATCTTTGCCGTATAATTGCCTGAAGGCAGATAACCAATTCTACCCAAGTATCTGTGCGACGGGATTCTATACCTAGGCCCGCCTTTCCCCCTTGCCTGTACGATAAGTCTTTTTCCCATAACATCACACCGCGCTTTTATACAGTGCAGGATTCCTTCCGAATCACATACAACACTCCTGGGAAATTTCTAACATAAGCCATGCGAACACCTTATACTGTCAACCCCAATTTTGTGGCAATGTCTATAGCCTTGAACTCCGGCTTTAATTTCACAAGCGCCTTCTTTTCCCCGCCTTTTATTTGTGTGTTAACTTTGGCGACCTTGACCTCGAACGCCTTTTCAATCGCCTCTTTTATCTCCTTCTTATTCGAAGTCCTGCTTACAATAAAAACTAATTCATTCTTGCTCTCCATCACAGACACAGATTTTTCGGTCAAATACGGGTAACGTATGACTTTGTACGGATCCATAACATCACTTTAGCTTTTCTATCGCTCCTTTGGTAAATATGGTCAGCCTGCCTGCAGAAGCTCCAGGCGCCAGATGCTCTGCTGATAAATCTTCAACTCGGCAGACACTGCATCCCGCAATATTACCAACGGCTTTTGACAGGCCATTCTGAGCCACAACAAACAGTGGTCCAACCTTGGTTTTATATCTCCTGCCTCTCATCTTGCCTTTTCCTGCCCTTACTTTCCTTTCGCTTATCCTCTCAAGCTCTTTTTCCAATCCTATCTTCTTCAAAAATTCGACAACATCCTTCGACTTTTTCAGTTCCTGCAGCTTGTCTTCGACTATGATAGGAATTTGGACATCGACTATTCTGTGTCCTCTTTTGAGGACGAGTTCTTTCACAGCAGTTGCTGCAAGAGCGCTTGCTACAGCTTTTCTCCTCTCCTTCTTGTTTATCTTCTGCTCCCAAACCTTTTCCGTTAGCGGCGGATGCGCCCTTCTGCCCTTTACAGCATGCGGAACAAACCTCGCAGTCAGCGCCAGAAACGGAACGGTCTTGCCGTGCAACCTTGGAGCACGGGCCATCTCCCTGTTCATCATCGAGTATCTCTGTCTTCTTGTTCCATGATAGTGCGCGGATGTCCTTTTACCAGCCATCTCGTTCGGCGAGTACGGCTGTCTCCTTTTGCTTTGCTGAGCAAGAACTGCCCTTCTGATCAGGTCCTCCCTTACAGGCTCTTCGAAAATCTTCGGCAGGTCTATCGTCCCAACTGGTTTGCCATTGATATCCAAAACATCTGCTTTCATAACATCACGCCTCGGGCATCACCAAATCTGACAATCCATACAACATTGTTACAAAATAGCGATAGTCACCTTTATTATCAAACATGGTATAAATATCTTGATATGGTCCACGAGGCGCCGTACTAGGCAACAGCATACCCACCCATCTTTTATCTAGTTGACAGATTCTTGTCATTCCATCGTCTTCTAGAGTTAACACATATTTCTCTGGCGTTCGCATCAGGTGCACTGTACGATTAAATACCATAAAAATCACTTGACGATCTCCCTGACTTCCGGCAAGAAAAATTTCAACTTGCTCGGTCTTATGGCAGGCCTCAGCATTATCAGTCTTTTTTCCGTGCCCGGGACAGAGCCGTGAATAAGCATGTAATCGCCTTTAACAACGCCATAGTTGACAAAACCACTGCTTGGAGTCACGTCACCGTTACCGATCTTCAAGACCCTCTTGTTTATTTCTGTCCGTCTTTGCATGCCCATCTGCCCAGCTTGCGCGACTGTATGCCTGACTTTACCCGGCCTCTCCTGACCAAGGCTGCCGACGTGTCTCAATTTCTTTTTGGCATGCCTGTTCTGGATCTTTACACCGAACCTCTTTACAGGTCCTTGAGTTCCCTTTCCGGTTGTAATTGAAATAACGTCAACAAGTTCGCCTTCCTTTACAAAGTCCTTGGCGGCAATATTCTTGTTCAGCAGACCTTTTGCATACTCTAGATTTTCCTTGACATCCTTCCCGCCGACTTCGAGCTCGAAAACTTCTGGCGTCTTCTTCCCAAAACCTGATAGCCTAGGCTGCGTGACAGCAATTAATCTGATTTTGGAAACTTTGGCGATATTTTTTTCAATACCAGCAAGTTTTTCCTCGGTTTTAAAATTACCAACCTTGATTTTCCTTGATATGTCTTTTGGCAGGTCTTTGACAATGGCTTCTGAAATTACTTTTAGGCCGTTAACAGAATCCTGATAGGCTCTTATGCCGGCAACCTTCAGCGGCGGGCAGTCCAAAACTGTGATTGGGACGGAAACTTCCTGGCCGTATGTCAAGGAACCTTTCCGGTTGTCGAAGACTATGGCATGCAGCATCCCTGCCTTGTACGCAGCAAAGCCCATGATTTTTGCTTTATCGGATGCTGGGTATGATGTTATATCTGGATATATTCTCTTCGCCCTTTTCCTAGGCCAAAATCCCTTAGAACCCTTTCTGGATTTCTTCACTTCTGGCATCCGATCACTCAAACTTTATTGTTAAGATATGTTTAAAATACTTCGGTTGGCTTGCAATGCCGAACTTAATCGCGTAGCTCAAGCATATTAGACAGGATTAACATATAATTAAATATGTCTCAGTTGATAGAGGTCGGCGACAAGGATCTGGAGAAAGTAGACAATCTTGTAAAGCGGGGGGTGTTCCTTAGCAGGGAACACGTAGTAAAAGCCGGTTTGGAATCATTGTTGGAGCTACCAGAAGAAGAAATTGAGAAAATGAAATTGGCGCAGGTTAAAGTCAGCGGCTATTGCGACTCGCATCTCGGAAACATGCTGGGAGGCGGCGTTCCTGCACGGGTTCTCGTCAACGGCAAAGAATATTTCAAAGTACCTGTGAAGGGAGAATATAAGAGCGATATTTACACTTATGGTCATTTGTTCGTTGATGCCGATACATTCGCCATAGATGAGCGTTTGTCTGATTCTCCGAAGAAAATACACAGCACAGCATTAGAGTTAACCGGTGAAAATGAGAGTCCCTTGCTATAAACAGGAACTTTGGTTTAGCTGTTTCGCCACCTGCGTTAGAATGATTTTAGAGCATTATGGTGTTGCCAAGTCTGAACGGGATTTGAGGATCTTGCTGAAAACAACGCCCAGCTTCGGAACTATTTGGGATGAGGCACAGCGTGAGATAAAGCGGATTGGATTCGAGCTTGTTTGGAGGAAGCAATGGGGTATTGGTGAAATAAAGGAATTAGTTGACAGTTCTACGCCTGTGATAGTTGGACTGAAACGCGAAGGCGAGGTGCACGGACATGCTGTTGTTGCGGTTGAGCTTTCGGAAAATGTCTCAGTTGCTGATCCGCAAGTAGGAGGGATCGTCGTGTTGGAAGAAGATGAATTTATGAGATTGTGGAGTGGGAGGGAGAGGATAGCTGGTTTTCTAAGGAAGATTAAAGAATAGGAAAGTAACTACTAATATGTAGTTAAGAGTAGAAAAGCTTAAATATCAGCGTTTGCAATAAACGGGTATGCCAAAGCTAACAAATATAGGATATGGAATATCCTTGGCACTTGCACTCGCCTTGTCAGGAGCACCTAGAAATGTCTATTGTCAATCAAACCGATCCACGGAAGGCACAGTGGTTGCGGTGGAAAGAGGAGGTTACGTAGGAATTCCTGCAAAGGAAAATAGGGTTGATACTTACGAAATAGGTAATCGTGTAACAAAGGAAGGTTGGCTAGGTAAAGGCTGGATAGAATACTTGCTCAAGGGACCTGATACAAATGAAAATCGAGGAACAGGTAACCATTACAGATTTTACAAAAGCGAAATTGACTCTGAAGGATTGGAAACGATGGATCCGGATAGATTTGAAGTGGGGGACAGAGTAGTTTACAATGAAAGTTGCGGCTGGAAATTAAAATGAGAAATTATGCTTAAGAATGCATACAGAGCTATTGTGCAAGCCGTCGGAGGTGCTTCAAGATCAGAATCTTCGCCAAGGCTAGTGTCTGTTGGAAGCAAAAATTTAGGCGATTACGCTATCCCAGAAGATAGGGATATGTATATGGGCAGAGACTCCGAGAATGATATTGTTTTACCTTATGGCACACATTCACGAAGGCACGCAAGAATTATCTCGTTTGGATATGGACACGGTGTCCAAGATTTGGGTAGTATGTTCGGAACATATTTGAACGGACAAGATATAGGCGAATTAGGCGGATTTAATAAACGTACCTTACCTGAAGACAAGTCACAATTTACCAACGACGATTGGAAAGAGTTTCACCGGGGGTACACTGGCCTTAAAAACGGAGATGTAATATCTTTTGGGAGTCCGAACAGTGCATACAAGCTGAGATATCGAGAATGAGTCAATTGCTTGTTCGCAGAAATCCAACCAACTTACAATAACCTTAATCCATCGATTTTCTCAAAGTCTTTTTTATTGTTGGTGAAAAGCTTGAATGAGTTGGTCAGGCATATAGATCCGATAAACAAGTCCCTCAAAGCAATCATTTTGCTTTTCTTCTCCAAATCTGCAATAATTTTTGCGGCCATTTCCATCGAGTCTTCACTTGTGCTGACGAGAAAAACCGTGTTCAGCAACCCCTTTACAGCAGCCAGTTCTTTTTCTTGGTGTCGACTTTTGTACACACCTAAATAAAGCTCAAATGCATTTATGTCAGTTGTTCCTAGCTCATTTTCTTCTTTGAGCTCTCTTATTTTTTCCACAACTTTTGGATCATTCTTCAAAAAGTCTATCATCACATCCGAGTCTAAGATTATCTTTTCCATGATTTCCACAAGTCCGAAATTCCCTTTTTCATTTTTTCAGCTTCTTTATCGGTCATAGTCCATGTGCCAGCAAAAGACATGATATCCCCTCTTTTCTCAGTTTTCAAAAGTTCAGAAATGGCATCGTTCATTGAAACAGGCCTCCTTTCTTTAACCCTGAGCATGCCCACGTACCTATTCAATCTGTTGTACAGTTCTTCCTTGACTTTAATTGATTTTTCCACTTTTTCCACCAAGTAGTATTGGTATACTTGATATTTATACTTTACCACACTAATCATTTTTATGGATCAGAAATGCATCTTCTGCGCTATAGTCGCAAAACAGATTCCTTCTTTAGGCGTTTACGAGGACGACAATTTTATAGCATTCCTCGACATACGACCTTTAACAAAAGGCCATACACTAGTCATCCCTAAGAAGCACCACCGCTGGGTGCAGGAAGTCGAAGATTTTGGACGATACTGGGAAGTAGCAAAGAAAATAAGTTCTTCTGCTATAGCATCATTATCACCGAAATTCATAGAGTTCATCACAGCTGGCCTTGAAGTGCCGCATGCACACATACATATAGTTCCCCGTTATGAAAACGATGGTCATCCAGAATTGCCTGACCTAGCCAACAGGCAGCAGATTGCAGAACAGGAGATGAAAGAAATCGCCGAAAATCTGAAGAAGAACCTGCCGCCTGAGAAAAGAATACAAGAAGAACCAGAGCCCTACGTAGAGAATGTCCAAAAATGGAGCGAAGAAGAAATCGCGCTAATCAAAAGGGAGCTGCAAAAGACTTGATATCCTTTGCATCCGATATTAAACCCATGGGAAACAATTGGTACGTCGTCACTGGCGGACCGAATTCCGGCAAGACGACTCTGATAAACAAGCTGGCAAGCATGGGCTATTTGACAAGCCAGGAATACTCGAGGTTCTTCATCGACAGGGAGCTCAAGAAAGGAAGGGTATTGGACGAGATAAGGAAGGACAGCCTCAAGTTCCAGAATGACATAATAAAGGTCAAGCTAAAGCTGGAGCATGATGCCCAGAAAGACAAGACGGTCTTTTTCGACAGGGGCCTGCCGGATTCCATCGCATATTATAAGGTGTTGAAGATACAGATGCCGAAAGGTCTGATTGAGCTGTGCAGGAACAGGTACAGGAAGATCTTCCTTTTGGACATGTTGCCGTACAGGCAGGATTACGCAAGGAATGAGTCCAAGAAGCAGGCCTACAGGATCCACAGGACTATAAGAAAGGTGTATGAAATGCTGGGTTACAGAATCGTAAGGGTTCCTGTCATCTCTGTGGAGGAACGGGCTAGAATGGTTATAGAGAATCTAGCCAAAGACCAGCCTAAATCTTGACCTGTCTGGTCTCCATCCAGCGCTCATCATAGACCTTAGCTTGTACTCGCTCCAATTCCTATGCTGTATATGCCCTAATTCATGGTCAAGGACAAACGGATCGTTGTATCTCAGCCAAACGCGGTTAATACCGTCGGTCATTCCCAGCACATGCTCTTCCAAATAGGCGCCAACCTTGACGAAAATGTATCGTGCGCGTTCCGCATAGCTGGGCCTTTCGTATTTGTACGTTGGCTCGTGTTCGCTGTCATCCTTCGGTAGAGCCAAAAACTCGTCATAAAGACGTTTAAGGTATTCGACAAGGCTCATAACTTCTTTCTTTTCTTCAAAGTTTTTATCCTCGTCTCCTCTCCGGACAGCGGAATCAGTTCCCTTTCAAGCTGCTTGTCGTCAAGCCCAGGATGCATACTTTTGAATTTCTTGAGCCTTTTCCTTATCAGCTCGTCATCTGACATAATTTAAAATGTTATGCCTAATATAAATTAACAACATGCGCCGATAGTCTAGTCTGGTAGGACATCAAACTTTGTGTAAGCCTTCCAAGCTGAACGCATGGGTTCAAATCCCGTTCGGCGCACTAGAACTTTAAAGAAATAGAGAAAAATTAAAGAAAAACTCAAAAATTAGCGATGGATTGTCTCATTGCTTTCCAGCTAATTTCTTGCTTTTTACGAAAGCCCAAATCCTCTTTGTCATTTCGCTAGGTGCGATATTTCCAGAGCCGAAAACCTGTTCAACGGTTTCCTTTCTTCCCTTGAAGCTGATGGTATATCCACCGAATGCTTTCTTTGCCATTTAACTACCTCCTTAATTTAAATGGAGATTTTGGCTTAAATACTATTTTGTCTTGATCCCCCTTATCGAGAAACTGAATTCACTAACTTTTCCACACAAAAGAATATTTCATTGGCATGAAAGCTTCCAAATCGCTTTGATATCCGCATCCTGTACAACTATAGCCGATTGTAACATCCCTATCCAACAAGTTCTTTACTCGCAATGGTTCTATTTCAGAATGACATATAGGACAGTTGATTATTTTCTGCAGCTTCAAAGCCTTCTTCGTCTTCGCCTTTACCTCCACTTCAGGTATCTCCAAGGCCGCTCTTTTCACCCTAGTGGGTGAGACGACATAATTCTTGTTTTCCTGCCTCAATCTCTTGGAAACCAGTCTTGCCAATTCCTCCTGCGAGCTGACCTTCAAATGAGACGATAAAACAGCCTTGACAATGTCCTGCAATTTGTGCTTTGAAGGAATCCTTTTATCCATAATAAGAATATAGACTTTGTAATTAATGTTATGCTTATGCTGAGGTCGCCTAACCTGGTATAATTTCGGGAAATGGCGCCAGCCTGGAAAGCTGGTTGGCTTCGGCCTGTATGGGTTCAAATCCCATCCTCAGCGCTTTGGCATAACTAATGTCATCTACGTAGTAGAATTAAAAATTCATCCAGCATTCATTTATCCATATAAAACATTTTCTTCTTCTCAGGAAACCTCTCGATCGCATATCTTAATGCAGTCCTAGGCATCGTTTTATAGTGCTTCCTAAGAAATCCCTCTTCGGCGTTAATATCAACCTTTCCAACCTCCCTCAGCATCCACCCAACGGCCTTGTGTATGAGATCGTGCTTGTCCTCCATAAGCATCTGGGAAACAGCAAAAGTGTCTTCGAACTTTCCATTCCTTATGGAATGCATAGTAGCGATTATGGCTATCCTTCTCTCCCACAGGTTTCCTGATTTAGCAAGTCTGTATATAACAGACCTGCCGCCGTTCTCTATGAACGGACCCACTATTCTGTGCGCGCTAAGGTCTACCAAATCCCAGTTGTTAACTTTTTTCGCATTTCTTATGTAGAAATCAAATATTCGTTTCTTGACCGCTTCATCGCCGTCATCAAACTTTTTCACAAGAATCAAGAGTGCTGCAAGCCTGTGCTCGTGTACCTCGCTGTCGAGAAGTTTCTCCACATCGTCCAAGCTCATCATGGGATACTTGTGTGCTATAGTCCTTACATCAGGAACTTGTATACCCAAAAACTTGTCTCCCTCACCATACTCACCCTTGCCGGTTTTGAAAAACCCCGAAAGTATCTCAGCCTTCTTCCTATCCCTCATCTTTTCCATGTCGGCTACAAGCCTTTTCAACATAAGCGCTCAGTCCAGCAATGCCTTGATAAGATCCGACCGTGAAACAATACCAACTAATTTCCCGACCTCTATGACAGGCAGCCTGTCTATCTCATACTTGTCCATTGTGTTTGCCGCTTCCAATATACTCACATCTGGGGCAACTGATATGACACCCTTGGTCATAAAGTCTTTGACCTTGAATTTCGACAGTCTTTCAATCTCCCTTTTTAAATCAATCTCCCCCTTCAATAGAGTGAGCAAAACAATGCTGATAGAATGCGGCTCTGCTGCCAGGGCGGCGTTGTTCTTCGACAAATCGATTTTCATGAATTTTATTATATCGGCCTCGGTGATCATACCTATGACCTTATTGCCGCGCACAACTGGCATGCCGGACAGATGGTATTTGGACATGATTTCCGCGGCCTTGAATATGGAATAACTAGGTCGTGTTTTCTTAACCTTCTTTTTCATATAGTCCTTTACAAGCTTCATCGCGACTAGTATTATTTCGCTTTGAATCGTTATGAACTTATCTGATTCTGCTGCCTAGTTCTATGTCCTTGATAGGCTGCAGCAACACAACAGTTCCTTTTCCGTCATCTGCCGCAAGTATCATGCATTGGCTTTCCTCGCCCATGAAGTTCTTTCTCTCGAGGTTAAGAACGAAAATGAATTTGTTTCCTATAAGTTCCTCCTTTGAATAATAGTTCTGCAGTCCTGCAACAGCTTGTCTTTGCTCGTCTCCAAAGTCCACAATGAGCTTTATCAAGTTCTTCGAACCTTCGATATCTTGGACATCCTTCACTAATCCTACTCTAATGTCCAGCTTCTTGAAATCCTCGAAAGGAACTTCCATAAGGAAATTTACTTCGCCAAAGTTTATATAAACGGTGTGACAGGTATGAAGCATGGATAGAATTATAATGCATATAGACTTGGATGCATTCTACGCCGCTGTTGAGGAAAGGGAGAATCCTGAACTGAAAGGCAAGTCGGTGATAATTGGTGCGGATCCTAAGAATGGGCTCGGTAGGGGGGTTGTAGCTACATGCAATTATTCGGCAAGGGAATTCGGAGTACGTTCGGCCATGCCGATATCAACGGCCTGGAAGCTTTGTCCTGATGGGGTGTATCTGAGGCCAAACTTTCCCCTTTACGCCGAAGCTTCGCACAAAACAATGGAAATAATTAGAAAGTATGCAGACAAGTTCCAGCAGCTGAGCATAGACGAAGCATTCATAGACGTGACGGATAAAGTTAATGGTTTTGAGGACGCTGTCAAGTTGGGTGAGAAATTAAAGAGGGAAATTATGGACAAGGAGAAGATAAGTTCGTCTGTTGGAATTGGTTCCAATAAACTAATTGCCAAACTCGCGTCGGATTACAAAAAGCCGTATGGACTTACGGTCGTAAAGCCGGAAGATGTGGTAAAATTCCTCAATCCTATGACAGTAAGGAAATTGATAGGCGTCGGACCGAAAACAGAGGCTGCGCTTAAAGAGATGGGAATTGAGAGAGTGGAGCAACTTTCCAGAGTCAACGTCGCAAAATTAACCCATGTTTTTGGCAAGTTCGGCTACAGATTGAATGAGATGTCACGAGGCATAGACACGAGCCAAGTCTTGGAAGAAGGCCAGGTCAAGTCGATAGGCAAGGAGGTCACATTTGAGGATGACGTAAAAGAAGCAGAACTGATATTCAAGGCAATAGAATATTTAGTTGATGAATTCCACTCTGAAATAATCTCAGGCGGCATCCAGTTCAAGACTGTGAATCTTAAGGTGAGATATGAAGGATTCGAAACACATACCCGCGCAAAGACATTGGATTACACAAACAGAAAGGACATCATTATAAAAACGGCAAATGGCTTGGTCAAGCCATTCCTCAATGGGAAAAAGAAAATAAGGCTAATAGGCGTAAGAGTTTCGGGCATCAAATTCATGGGTAAGGAAAACCTGCGCCATCTGGTATCCCGTTATATACGGCAATAAATTCCGTAAAGCGATTCAATTCATTCGGATCCTTGTTCAAAATAACGTTGTGCGCCCTCACATAAGGCGAGTCTGGTGAATTCACATAGTTGGATTTATATATACCGATACAATCTTCGATTTTTTTTTCGCGTCTAAACTTTCGCAAAGGTATGGAGCATTGGAACTTGTCTACGCGGTTTGCGTGACTAGGATTGTAGATCCGGCGACACGAAAAGTATATCCGTGAAATAAACTCAAATCTTTATGTCAACCTTTTTGAACAGGTACTCGCCTTTTTTAACCTTTCCAACGAACTTGCCGAATTTACAATCTTCCAGAGATCCAGGCTTGACTCCAAACTGTCTGTTTATTTTCTCCGCAGTCTCTGGCATGAAAGGAGAAATCAAGATTCCTATAATCCGACATGACTCCAGCAGGTTATAAAGCACATTGCCCAAATCTTCACCTTCAAGTTTCCAAGGCTCCTTCTGATTTATGTACTTGTTTGTAGCCCTGATAAATTCCCAGATTGTCTCGACTGCCCTGTGCAGTTCTAGGTTCTCCATATAGTGTTCGATCTCATCAAGATGGAGATGCTGGTTCAATTCAGGCTGTCCATCAATCTTTCCCTTGAATTTCTCTACCATAGTGAGCACTCTATAAAGAAGATTGCCAAGATCATCCGCTAGCTCTCCATTGATTTTATGAATAAATTCATGCTCAGAAAAGTTCCCGTCTTCACCGAAAGGAAATTCCCTAATTAAATAGTATCTGACCGCGTCCACCGAATATTCTTCAGAAAGCTTTACCGGATCCACCACATTGCCTAACGTCTTGCTCATCTTCTGCCCGTCTATTGTGAAGTAGCCATGTGCGAAGAACTTTTTCGGCGCCTTTAATCCTATAGCAAGCAGTTGGGCGGGCCAGATTGTTGCATGGACTCTAAGAATGTCCTTACCTATCAAATGCAAATCAGCCGGCCAATACTTTTCAAATCTTTTGTTCGGCCATCCTATACCTGTAACGTAATTAAGGAATGCATCAATCCAAACATACGTAGTCTGAGTCTCATCCCATGGTATCTTTATACCCCACTTGACTTTTGCGCGGGATATAGAAATGTCTTCCAACTTGTTGTTTTCAAGAAAAGACAGTATTTCATTCTTTCTTGCATCTGGCTTGATAATAATGTCATCATGGTTTATCTTCTGGTACAAAATGTTGTGGAATTTGGAAAGGCTGAAAAAGTATGATTCCTCATTCCTAAGCTCGGGTTTTTTCAGATGGTCCGGGCATTTACCGTCAACAAGCTCGGATTCTGTTCTGTATCGTTCGCATCCTACACAGTAAAGTCCCTGGTAAGTTCCTTTATAGATATACCCCATATCACGAAGGGTTTTGAGCATCTTTTCAACTGCTTTGACATGGTACTCATCTGTTGTCCTAATGAAATGATCATAGCTAATGTTCAGAACTTTCCACGAGTCTTTGAACTTTTTTGAAATCTCGTCGCAGAACTTCTTCGGCGGTTTTCCGGCAGCCTGTGCAGTTTGCTCTATTTTTTCACCATGCTCGTCAGTTCCGGTAAGGAAAAATACATCTTCATCCTTCAGTCTGTGCCAACGGGCAATTACATCCGCGGCTATCGTCGTGTAAGCCGTGCCGATATGAGGCTCTGAATTAACGTAATATATTGGGGTTGTAATAAAGAATTTTTTCTTTACGATAATCACCTTATTAGATAACGTGAAGAGTATTTTATTAAGCTAACTGGCCTATATCCTTTCTGAATTGCATACCTTCAAAATAAATTCTCGGCAGAATTTCTTCAGAGTTAAATAGTTTTTCACCAATAACAATCTTAATGGTATTAAGATATTCTGATTTTGTTGATTACTCCAAGCTAGATCCTGTTAAAAGAATGGCGTTGGAGATTTTTGAGCCAACTTTGGTTTATCCTGAAAGATTGGGAATAAGAATTGTGCCAGAAACACTTGGACAGACTGCTGTTGGCTATGATTTCAGTGGTGTCGAAGATTTAGATTTCATCTTAACAGGCAACATAGAAGGGCTCGGAACTAAGAACCGAGTGGCAGATGCAATGTACGCTTTTATGCTTCTGGAAAAGAAGAGGATAGCTGACCGGATGAATGCACCAAATCTATACAGAGGTCTAGGAAAAGATACAGTTGCAATGTCTGTCAACGATCAAATTCCTCTTGGTGCAGATGTCTTTACCTACCATGATATAATCTCTTGTGGAAATTCTTCATGGTTTTCAGCGGATGAAGAAAGAATCACGCAATTGTTACTGGGTTATAGAGACGCCGCAGATGAAGGACAATTCGCAATACCGCAAGGAGAGACACCAGAGCTAAGAGATGTTGTGAACCCAGAATCTCTCGATCTTGCAGGATTTTCAAATGGTCTGATAAAGCCCCGAAGCAGATTAGTTACTGGAAGCAGAATACAAGCAGGAGATATTATTTATGGTTTGGAAAGTAGCGGAATACACGCAAATGGACTCACTAAAGCCAGACGAATGGCGGAGAAATTACCCAATGATTACTTTACTGATCTAGGAAACGGTCAAGTGTTAGGAGAAGCATTGCTTGTCCCAACTAGGTTGTATTCCCGCCCGGTTATACGTATGTTCGAATTGGGCGCAGACATACATTATTTGCAGCCGATAACAGGTCATGGGTGGGAAAAGATTGCAAGAGCGAAGGGCCAGTTTGATTACGTGGTTGAAATGGTGCCTGAGCCTCCATTTATATTTCAAAAATTGGTCGAATGGAGCAATCATGAATTTGATGTGTCCAACAAGGAAAATTACTTTGTTTGGAACATGGGAATAGGCTTCGTGGTTATTGCCCCTGAGAAAGACGAAGCAACCATAAGAAAATCCGCGGAAGAATACGGAATCAGAGCCCATAAAATGGGTTATGTGGATAATGGATCAAGAAGAGTTCTGATGCCATTTAATCAAGACGGCAAGCAAGTTGTTTACACTCCATAAAAACAAAACTTAAAAGCTTTCCTTAGACAGTTTTAATTTAAATCCTTTCAAATCGAGTAAAGAATTATAGATTCGATGAGACCTATAAACTTTTCTAACACAATAACACAAACCGATTTATCACACCCTATATACAGAAGAGGAAAAGTAAGGGACACGTACGACTTGGGTGATAGGCTTTTGATGGTTTCGACAGATAGAATATCTGCATTTGATGTCGTCCTTCCAACAGGAATTCCCTACAAAGGCGAAGTATTGAATACTCTTTCGCTCTGGTGGTTTGACAAGACAAAAGGCATCATGCCAAATCATCTAGTGCGGCAGGTCGACGAAAGAAGTGTGCTTGTTGACAGGGCATATGTGTTACCAATCGAATGGGTTGTTCGAGGTTACCTGTACGGATCTCTTTGGGCCGATTATAAGGCGGGCAATGATTCTTACGGGCTTAAACTTCCGGCTGGCATGAAAGAGGCTGACAAGTTGCCCCGTCCGATATTGACACCGACTACAAAAGCCCTAACAGGTCATGACGAAGCTTTGTTGCCAGAGCAAGCCGCAGAGATGGTTGGCAGGACACTTTATAGGCAAGTAGAATCGAAACTATTAGAACTATACCAGTTTGCAGAAGAAGAGGCAGCACATCGCGGAATTATTATTGCAGACACCAAATTCGAGGTAGGGCTGCTGGAAGATCTTCCAATACTGGTTGACGAATTGCTTACTCCAGACTCTTCAAGATTTTGGCCTATGGATCAGTACGAGCCAGGAAGATCACAGCCAAGCTACGACAAGCAGTATGTGAGAGACTGGCTGGACAGAGATGTTGGATGGAACAAGGAGCCACCTGCGCCTCCACTGCCTCCAACAATTGTCATAAACACTAGCCAAATATATCAGGAAGCATACGAAAGACTAATAGGCAATGTGTTTTAATAAATTCAAGTTCAAATAACTTCTAATGAAAGATTTTATCCAGATGACAGAAAATCTTGCAAAGATTGTAAGCGAACTTGAGAACCAAAGAAGGCAGGTGGGTCAGTTCCTTAGAGACATGAATTCTTTTACAAATCTTTCCTTAACAAACGAAATTCTGGAAGACAAAATAATCATACCCGTTGAAAAGTCCGAATTGAACAACATCAGGATCGCGGGCATAGATGGCGGGATGGTGAAGAAATCCTTTCATGGTCTCGACATGCTCTTAATCCGAGCGATAGGCGTCGTCTTCAACTATGAAAACAACAAGCTTGCATCGACGGAATATTATCCAGATTCAATACCAATACCGGAACCGAAGACGGTCTTCGACCCCTTCAACGACTTGGAGTTCGAGATTAATTCCAACATCGAGCGACAGCTGAAGGAGATCATTACTGCGAAAGAGACAATAGAGAAACATCACCCAGACATTCTCTTCCTTCACGGTTCTATAATACCCCAATGCATCGGCCAGTACACGCTGGTACCCAAGGGTTCCATGCTCTATACCAGTTATCAGAGACTGATTGATGCATACAGACAATTGTTCGAAACAGTGAAAAGCAGCAAAACCGTCCTCGCGGGTGTCATCGAAGATTCGAGGGGTACAAGGTTCTGCGAGGTGCTGAACAGCTTACTTGTCACTCATTTCAATCCGCACATGACGCAGACGGCGAAGGTGGCCCTGCTCAAGTCGAAGGACTCAAACCTGTTGACATATGCTTTGAACCATGGGGAGAGGAGCTTTGTGTTTCCCTATTCAGCAAACCCGAAGAAGCACACGGTGCTGAAGGAGTTCCAGGACAGGGACAAGGTGCTGGTGTTTTATGTAAAGACAGCCGAGTTCGACAGGCCTTTAAGAGTGGAATTGTTTGCGGACAAGGGTGCTGCCGAGAAGGTCAACCTTGTATCATCATCCTTGCTTTCTCTTGCCGGTCATTCCAACTATGGCATACCGTCTGTCATTATAGAGGCGGACCAGAGGGCCAAGCTTCAGGAGAGCGATCTGGAGATGTTTTATCATGACATTATCAACAAGGCCGGAAATCTTGCAAGCTTGATGGAACAGAGGAGGAGCCAAAGACCATTCTAAGTTAATGTTCCCGATTTGTTCGCATCTCTATATAATTCTTTGTAAGCTTTACTTCTCCAGTTTCTTCATTTATACTAACGCACTCCGAGAAAACTGACAACTTTAGTTGACAAATGAATCGAGTGAACCCTTTGTTCTTCAGGCTTTGTTACTTTTAAGATACCGCACCCTTTAGGGTGAATGTAGTTCATTTGCCTCTATAAACCAGAATTTAGAATTAAATTTATTAAACATATCAGCGAGTTAATACAGGTTCGCGAGCTTCTGCAACTATCCGCTCCGCTTGTGCAATTACACTCGGCATTTCTATATATGACGGTGCTTCGGTACGTGTTACCCTTTCAAACAAATATTCGACTAGTTCAGTATCAGAAATTTCTTCTTGGTCCCAATCGCGTATAAACTGATTAAGATGCGACAATGTAGAGAACACAGTAGTAAGGGCACCTCTTAAAGGGTATGCGGATTGAACCGGACACTTTGGTCCAGGAATCGGCACATTTAGAAGTATATAATTAAACGGAAACAATACATTATATTTACCTCGAATCCACGGATTTCTTTCCCTATACCCGAGCATTTTGTAAACTTGTTTATCGCTTAGCGTGTCAAGTTCCTCCCTAACTG
The DNA here is from genome assembly GCA_964373665.1 of uncultured archaeon. GTDB lineage: Archaea > Aenigmatarchaeota > Aenigmatarchaeia > CG10238-14 > SCSR01 > JACOWB01. The sequence continues at coordinate 56,409 of CAYJVM010000001.1, forward strand.
AGTAAGATATCATTAATATTCCCCAGGTCTTTCTATTCTGACGTAATTAGGTGTGGCAACCAGATAACCTTCAGGCAGCGCAACCAAGTCCCAGTTGAATTGCGTGCACATCCTCTTCATCTTCTGCACGGTGGTCTGAAACAACCCAACGTCGTTCCTCTGCAGATCCTTAACCTTCACAAGAATTACATGCCCCTGCTTCAAGTAGGAAGCAACCCTGTCCAAGTCCGTCAGGTTGTTGACAGTCTCTACCCGTATCTTCATCCTTTCCTGCACTACTTCTCCTTCAGGAAATTCTACAGAATCTCCGGCAGGCTCTCTAGAAACTTTTCTCTTGAATATATCTGCCAGACCCACACTCACACCTATGAAATTATATTGTCCATATAAATTTAAATAGGCTATACGGGTGAAGCGTAGACTATGGTGTCACCACGCACAAGAACATTGCCGAGCCTTATCTTCACATCGTTTTTCTGTATCTCCGCCTCGTCTATCCAAAGGTTCAAATGCAGGTCAAGCGCCTTTAGAATTCCGGTGACTTCCTCACCGTTCTTCAACTTTACCATTATCTTCTTTCCCTTGGCCCGGTCCAAAACATCAATCGGTCTGTCAGTCATTACGTTCTGTTGTTATTTGACACTATAAATATAAAGCTTTATGCTTTCACAGTAGTTCGAGAAGTAGGTTTAAAAGTTGAAAATTAATCTCATTTTATGTTACAAGATCGCCCTTTAACATGTGATAAATGTGGTCAATCAAGCAATTATCCCAAAAATGAAGCATATAAAGACGGTGTGACATGCAAAAATTGCAATAAGGAGATAGATACGACTAAACTAAAAGTTCTCGACGTGGTAAAAGCATTTAGAGAAGAAGACTAGGTATGAACAATCTCATAAAGAGATTTCAAGAATAGCTTAAAGGTAACTACCCTTTTTGCAGCGTCCTTTATTCCAAGTTCTAACATTACAAGTAGGTTGATTAATGTCCATAAATTGTATAGTGCAACCGAAAACAGAAAATAGAATAATCTTATTGAATAATTGTTAGATGTTGTCTTAACTAAACCTTCTCTTTTCTTAACACGGTATCCAGTTTCTATTCCCCATCTCTTACCATACATTCTAGGCAGGTTTTCAATCAAATCCACATCGTGACTGTTAATTGGAATGTTGGTTGCTATCTTCATCAGACCTTTAGTTCCTTCAACCAGAACAAGGTTCTTTATGATAGCGTTGCCTCTCTTATAGTTATGAATAACAAATGGTGGTGATACAGTTTCTATAACTTTCTTAACGCCTCTGTCATCAGGCAGTGGTACCACATAATTCAATTTCATTGACTGCAACAGGTTGAATATTTTCTCGTTAGCGAATCCTCTATCCATGTAAATCTTGTTGATCTTGATTTTCTTCTGAGTATATTCTAACAACTCTTTAACTAAATCAGCTTCTCTATCGAAGATGAAAACAGGGAAAGCACATAACGTAAACCTAGTACCGTTTTCTACAATATCAAGAGTAATGTACTTGAAGTATCTGATAGTACCGTGATCATATTTGCTGTTGACGATGTTGGGATGGTTAGGATCTCCATAATAATGTTGGAAAGTATAGTCAACTGCAACATCAAACTTTCTCTTATTAAATTTTCCAGACCTTTTAGCTATCCTAAACAACTCATCCGAAACTTTGGTAAATATGGCCTTGGTAGATTTAGGGTCGTGCTTCTTCAGATGATAAAGAATTGTGTTGGAAGCTGGTGAAATGGAGCCATTCTTCTTGTAGGACAATGCTCCACCATTCGTGAAACTACCTTCCAATGCCGAATGTACTAGAACATCTAATATAGTGTTTTTAGTGTATTTTGCGTTATGCTTTATGTCAAGTTTTATCTTAGGATATATTATCTGTCTTAATCTTTTGGAGAGTTCGCTTAATTTCTGCTCCTTTTGATATTGTACATTGGTTTCTTTAACTGGCTCTATTTTTTCTTCTATTTTCGGAATTTCTGTGTCGAAACTCAGATCGAATTTCTCGGATATTTCCCTAATTTTTTTGACTATCAGTTCTATAATTTCCTTTTCTTCCTGAATGAGCTTGTGAACAAGAAAATAGGAAAAGCTCCTTTGGTCAGGTACCATTAATGTGTTGGTTTCGTCTTTGTCAAAACCTAGATTAAGTGCGTCGTTTTCGTTTGACTTTAGATAATCCGATAGATTTTTGGAGGATTTAATTCCTTTCAATTGTTTGTAAATCAAGGCTCTTATCAACGATAATTTGGAGAATCTTATCATTTCTTCATCTGGTATTATGTGACCTATCTCCAGTTTAGATAGAAATTCAGATAACTTGATAGAGCTAACATTCTTTAAACTAACAAAATTCTTATATACAGTCTTTTCAATTTTACTAATGGGGATTGTTGCTGTCATAGGTAACATCTCCACCAGAGGAGTCAGTTCACAAGGCTAGCTCCTCTGGCTTACTTATCCAATGGGATAAGATTATTAGTCCTTATCCATAGTCTTATCCATAGGTATAATATATATGTACTAGTATTTAAGCTTATCGGTATGGCTATCGGTAGAAAGTATTTAAATATAATAAACGAATTACTTTTAGATTAATATGGAAGACGAAATATCCAAGAAAATTGTCAGTACCATTAAATCTTCAGACGAACCAATCGAAACAAAAGAGATAGAACAAAAAATCAAAGGTGTGTCTAGAGATAAGATATTGTACAGATTGTTTAATTTGAGAGGTGAAGGAGTAATTAAAGGAAAACAAGTAGGCTCAGGTAAAGGTACTTGGATATGGTGGAAAAAGTAAACTGCATCAGGAGATAATATGGTAGAAAAACCAGACTTTGTAGATTCCGTCTTGAACTCTTTTAAGAATATATTAGGAGAGGTAGAGAAAGGCTCATCTGAACACGATATCAGATACAAGTTTGTCAAGTATTTTCTCGAGGATGTACTAGGTTACGAACCAAGACTGATCAAATGGGAAAAGAAGAGAGCTGACTTGACCATCATAGACGATAACAATTTTTCTGTAATAATGATAGAAACGAAAAGACCCCAAGAGGACATAGAGAAAGCATCGATAGAAGAACAGGCTTTCAAGTATGAGGAGGGAACTACAAAATACATAGGACTGACTAATTTTTCTCGGTTCAAATTATGGGAAACTAAGGATTCTAAAAGAGAACTGAAGGCGGACATAGACTTTTCGAGACTAATAGAAAGAAAAAGTGAACTATCGACTGAGGATAAAGGTAATATACTATTTCTGAATAATCTCACCAAAGATCAAATTTTTGATGCAAGAAAATACGAGAAATTCGACGAAACATATGCTAAAATCGATATAACGAAAGACGTTGGATTTAGAAAATTGTTGGAGAAGCTTAATTTCATTGCCAATAATCTTTTGCTGGGATATACGCTGAAAGCATTTGGAGAATACAAAGAAGGTTATGGTAGATACCTGGAAGAATTGAAGCAAGTCGAGAAAGTGTCTAATAATTCGCATAAAGAAATTAATCATGGTGTGGCCAAGTTCAAGCAAAAGCTAGAGGAAAAATATGAAAAATACAGGACATTTTCTGGCTATTATTTATGGAAGGAGTATTCGGGAAAAGAGAACATTACAGATGATGAGATAAAGGAAGTTTTCTGCAAAGAAACAATTTACGTATTCCTTAACAAGTTGCTCTTCCTAAGAATATGCGAAGATAAGGGATTGCTTGAGAAGAATATTTCAAACGGTGGAATCGAAGAGTTAAGAGCTGTCCTCAAAAAGAGATTTGAAAAAGATATCTTAAACAAAGAAATACTAAAGCTGGCTTTTGAGAGTGCGAAAGGTCTGTACTCCCATTTTTACGAGACGGGTATCTTGGATTGGTTTAGAACTGGAGATGGTGAACTAAACGAGTTGTTGAACAGAGTGCTGTGGATAATGAATTCGTTCAACTTTAGACATGTTGACAGGGATATACTAGGCAACCTTTATGAAAAATACCTTCCCAGTAACGAAAGAAAAAGATTGGGGGAATTTTACACACCAGTTGAGGTTATAGACTACATTTTAACGTCTGTTGGATATACTTACAGCTATGATATTGAAACTAAAGATTTGTTAGATCCAGCGTGTGGTTCAGGCGGTTTCTTAGTTAGAGGTACAAGAAGATTAATTAGCAGGTATTTGATGAAATTTGGTAAATCTGACAAGAAAGAATTGAGAGATCCTAAAAATTGGAAGGAGATTGTTAGTAGATTGTCACCTGACGAAGCAAAAATAATTCTTGAATCTATTAAAGAACATATTTATGGTCTTGATGTCAATCCTTTTGCCTGCCACATTGCTGAGATGAACCTTCTTTTTCAAGTAGTAGATTTGTATCAGAAAGCTAGAGAAAAATATAGAGATTACAAGTTAGGAAGATTCAAAATATATAGAACAGATTCTTTGGAAAAACCTAGTCAAAAACAGATTTTTGATTACACCCATTCGACATTCTTGGAAGAGCAGGAAGAGATCGATAAGATTAAGAGCAAGAAGTTTGATTTTGTTACGGGTAACCCACCATATATCCGCGTACAAATGTTGGATGAGAGAGTGAAGAAGTATATTACCGAGAATTACAAAACGGCTTATAGCAACTTTGATTTATATGTTATTTTTATTGAGCGTGGTCTGAATTGGCTTAAGGATAATGGGAATTTTGGATACATTACGTCCAATCAATTCATAAATAGAGAATATGGTAAAAAATTAAGAAAATATATTTTGGAAAATTCCAAAATCATAAGCATAATAGATTTCGGTGATTCTGGAGTATTCAAGGATGCTACAAATTATCCAATGATACTGATTTTTAAAAGGGGCACACAAAAATCTAATAGGTTCAAATTTATAAAAGTAAAGCAATCGAAAGATAATTTAATTGGAGATATTTTTTCCAAGTTTAAGGAAAAAGAATATAATGGTCCTTATTTTGATATTTTTGAAATTGAACAGAATAAACTTTCCGAAGAAACATGGCAACTATTTTCAGGTACAATAATTAAAATTCTAGAAAAGCTAGAAAAGAATATTAAACTGAAGGATCTGTGTAGAGAAAATGGTGTAGTAGTTGGTGTACAAACAGGATTAAATGATGTTTATGTTGTAAATAAAGACACTATTAACAAATACAAATTAGAAAGCAGTTTAATCAAAAAGTTGTTAGACAGTAGAGATGTAAGACGATGGAAAATAAATCATAGTGGACTGTATTTAATATACCCTTATTACGAAAGGGGTGGAAAAACAATCTTGATTGATGAAAAGACATTGAAGTCTGATTTTTCGAACGTTTATTCATATTTACTTGAAAATAAAAATAAACTTATAAAACGATGGGGTGTGAAAAACTGTTGGTATGAATTGCCAACCGCAAGAACTCTAAATTTCTTTGAACAGAAAAAAATTTTAACTCCGACCATAAGTAATTTTAACAACTTTGCCTTAGATACAAATGGACTTTTCTTTGCGAAAGGAGCAGGAGGAAGCTATGGAATTATATTAAAAAATGATAGCAAAGATAACTATCTTTACATTTTGGGTCTGATAAATTCCAGATTGTTAGAATTCTACTTAAAGCAATTTCTTCCTGTAAAAGCCGGTGGATGGTATGAATATATAGCAGCATATCTGGAAAAACTCCCTATCAAACTTCCAGAAACTGCAGAGGAAAAGAAAATTACCAATCAGATAATCAAGAAAGTAGACGAAATTTTAGAATTGCATAAATCTGGAATTGTGGATATAGACACTGCACTTGAAAATGTAGAAACAGAGAAACTATGCAATTTACCAAAAATAACATTCAATATAAAAGATGATGCTAAATTTGAGAAAGTTAAAACAGAAGGAAACAAAATTTACATCAATTCTCAGGATTTCATAGAGGTCAAAGACAAGAAACTTAAGGACTTTGTTGAAATGTATCTCAACTTTAACAGTGAAAAGTTATCTAAAGATATCAAAAGTATGCTTATCAACATTCCTATTCCAAAATCCGATGAAATTCTAAAAGATGTAATAGCTAAAGGCGGTATCGATTATTCACAGATTAAAGAAGAAATTAGAAAACTAGAGCAGGAAATTAACGATTTGGTTTATCAAATTTATGGAATAACTAAAGAAGAACAACATGTTATAGATAATAGTATTAAATAATATAACTTATTTTGGAATATACTTAATTACTTTTACCAAACCCTTCCATTGTTTCACGGGAATCTTAACAAACTTATTAGATGCAATATAAGATTCTATACTTTTAGAACTTAGAGACTTTGATACAGATGTGCCTTTTAAAATTAGTGTAAATGTACCTAAATCACCTAAACTTGTAAATCTACAAATTTTCTTATCATAGTACTGTCCCGCATACATAGAACATACTTCGTTGCGTATTTCTGAGTCCAAATTAAGAGTTAATATTTCATGAATTACACCATTAGCTATTACATCTCCTTCACCACTGACACAAACCTCATAGTTTTCCATAGTAAACTCAGGAGGACATACAATCAAATCATCAAGTTGTGCTAATGCATTTTCAACAGCCGGTAGTGTAGCATCTATAACTTGATCTGCAACCCACATTTGAAAGAGAAATACAATTAGAGCTGTTATACTAATGCCACCTATTATCGGTATACCCCCTTTCATTAAATCATCTTTAATAAACTAGTCTAATTCCAACTTCAGCCTCTTTTATAGCATTATTTTCAACGAGTTTGGATAATCCCCACATCAACAAAAAGAAACCACAAATGCTTGCTAGAGTGTATGTTGAACTATCATTCCGATATTCTTGCTGATAATAGTTCACGAGTTCACCTCCTGTAGCTCTGCATATTTTCTATGCCTTTTAGAAAAAGGAAGATGCATCATATTGTACGCATAATTCCATTGCTTTTCCGTCATGGATTTGAAACCTTTATTACAAATATTACAAACTCTTTTTGATTTCATAACATTCAACCTCTAGGTGTCCAAATTTCATTTGCGGATATTCCAAGTTGACGAAGTCTTTCCTTAACTGACTCTCTGCTAGAACTAGTATTACACGTTTTTGGGACAACTATATGGAATTCACTTCCAGTAGTTCTTGATCTGTTGTAAAAGGCAGTCCATTGTCTTTCTGTATGTTGATCAAATATAGAACTACATGTTTCAGCTTCTAAAATAATAAGACTTCTATTAACACCATTTTTATAACAAGTTAAATCTGGTATATAACCATTAATGGAATCCGGCCTAGAGTAACCGTCCAAATCAGCTTTGATATCTGTACACCCAAGACTTTTAAAATGATTTGCCATCATTTCAATAAGTTGTATATGTTCTTTACTCTCTGCTGAGGTTCTAGTCATAAAAATCATCTCATACGTCTAACCCTAACCTCTGTATTTGGTCTATTTTTGGCATATTTCCTAAGGAGTCTCCTCTGATTAATATCTCTCCTGAAAGAAGTTGGGGTCTCAACTTCGACTATTCTAGTCTTCTTCCCTTTTTTTGCAATTATATCGGGTCTTACTGAATGACTGTGTACTCTAAGTGTTCTAGGTTTATCGAATCCAGAAACATCTGCATGTACTCTCCAACCATAACTTTCTAACGCAGCAGCTCTTCTAATTACAGATTTATCGTGCTTCGAGATTTTACGGCTCATTTTCTTTCAATATTAATTATAAGCTAACACTTAAATACTTTGTTTTTGCATGTAGTTTGCGTATACTAGGTATAATATGGGGAAAGAACATACTGATATAAGGCTATAAAAGAAAATAATAATATGGTTGTACGATATGTATCTAAATTTATTACTGATGTGCAACCAGAAAAACTAAAATCAGAAAGTAAGATCTTTGACATCTCAGATAAAATATTTCATCCCCTCAGAATGTTAATACTTTTTGATTTGGCTAAACACAAAGAAGCTTCTTTTCAGGAACTTAAAACTGCAACCCGTACGACAGACGGTAATCTTGCAAGCCATCTAAGAGCTTTGGAGGAGAACGGTTTTGTTCGATATAAAAAGGAAATTAATGGAAAGCGTGTTATAACTTTTTACCAACTAACAGAGTCTGGAAAAGACGAATTAAATAAACTAATCGAAGTGTTAACCCAACATCTCGAAAAACTTAAAGGTGATTCAGATGACAGATATTAAAAAAATATTAGCATGTTTAAACTATTTAGGAGTTTCATCTAATTTGAATTATTTTGCAAAGAGAATGCAAATACAAAAACTTATTTATTTAATACAAATTTTTGGTGTAGATTTAGATTATAAATTTAATTGGTATCTTCACGGACCTTATAGTTCACCTTTGACTAAAATATTATTTGAGAATAAAAATATACCACGCGATTCGAGTAGTCTTACTCAAGGTGAAACTGAAAAATTAAGTAAGTTGAAAGAATTTCTAGGCGAAGATTTGCAATCGTCACATAATTTAGAAATCATAGTTTCCCTGCATTTTCTATTAATGGTAGGCAAATACCATCATAAAAGCGATAAAGAAATGATCGAACTTTTAAAAGAAAAGAAACCTTTCATTCCTCCAGAAAAAATAGAGAAATACTATGAAAAGATCAAGAAATTAATAGAAGAAAAATAAACAGTTGACTTTTACTAAAACATACCATTTTAATCTGAAATAAAGTTGTCGTCTTTTATCCTTATATTTACGTTACTCCGTTTTTCTCTAGCTTTTAATCTTACACCAAACATTTCTGATAAATAGTTCAATTCCTGATACGATGTAGCCTTCTTTTTCATTAATGATATTTATTTGGATTTAATCAACTTCTATAAATGATTGTAGGCATCGATAGTGCTAATAATTTGACATGCACAGGTATAATATCTGGCAACGAATTGGAGATAACCGATTTTTACGAAGAACTTAGAACAATCTTTGCAAAAAGGAAAGTATATCCGCCATTCAAATGGGGCAATCTCACGGAAAATACTAGAAACTCATGTAAAAATGAGATAGAAGAATTGTTCAATAACCACGATTCCAAACTGAAATTCAACGTATTGTTCCATAAAAAGCCTCTTTCCATATCCAAAAAGGAAGTTTTGTTTGACATATTGCCAACATCCATTTCGGAAAATCTGGCAGAATGGATTAAAAACATTTCAGGATTTGTTATATTCGAAATAGACAATGATTATAATATCAAAAACAAAAATACGCATGATTTCATTGAGAGCTTATTCAAGAGAATTATACCTACTCTTACGGACAAAATAATAACGATCAGACGAGAACATGGTGTGCATAAGGTCACTATTAAGAAAAAAGTTGGTCCTAAAGACAGAAGCACAATTCATTTGGCAGGACGGGTTTCCAATGTCAAAGATTCGAGATCCATTCAGATAATAGACGTAATTCTAGGATATGTATTGAACAGAAAATGCAAATTTAGAAAAGATAAGCTGTATATTAGAACAATTTGTTGAAAAAATTAAGATTGCTCCTCGCCTGTCGGCAAAGGAGTGAGTTTGTAGGCATTCCCAAGTCAACGCCCATAGGGGTCATAACTTGAGAACTGAAACTCTAATTATTAATACGGTACAGTAATATATAAAAGCACATCATTCGAAGCCTTTTAAGCTTTTCTGGTAAGCTACTTAAACATTCTAATTTGAGACAGTTAAACTTTTGAAACTTGGCTAATCTCTTTTATTGTGGTGTTAACAGTATTTCTCTTCTCTACAGCCTTTAATTTTATACCAAATACCTGTGATAAGTAATTCAGTTCTTGATAAGACGTAGTCTTCTTTTTCATCAACTTTAAAACTTCCTTCAACGCTTCTCCATTTTTATCTTGTAAAAAACAAACAGTCACACAAAACTTGCCCTTAAACAACCTAACCCTCCTGATGTTCAATTGGCTAGTCAAACTTCTTACAGCTCTAAGGTACGAATGTTTTTTCTTAGGCACTATAAAATACCCTTTATCAGTCAGTTCAGACAACACTTCCATGATAGGAGTACTACCAAACCTTCTGACAGAACCTCTGAGGTCATATGTCAGTAGATAGACAGTCTGTCTGTGAATCCCGAACATTTTAGCCAGTTCCAGAATATCAGTACCTTCATTAAAGAGTTTCCTTATCTCTTCCTTCTCTTCTGTGGTTAGTCTTCTAATCTGTCGTGGCAAGTCATCTGTATACCGTAAAACTTGCCATTTTTGGACACCTAGCTTTCTAGATATTTCCAATAGCTTGAAACCTCTTTTGTAGAGTTCTCTGATCTGGTTAATGGTCTCGGCAGATAACTGTGATTTTCTAGGCATGAGAAGAGCTTCTGTAATGCCTTTAAAAGCGATTTCTATACTCCATTATGATTTGGTAAAATTCGAGCAGAAAAATACTTTATTCTTGAACTCGGAATTTTCAAATTCTGCGTCTATTCGCCCTAAATCTCAAGAATTTGAGCTAGATTGGTAAATAATTACTTATAGATCTACTGTTTCATGTTGATTTCATGGCATACTCTTACAGAATGTTAAGGAAACTGATATTGGACAAGATAGCTCCAAATCACGACGCTGTCATCGAAGGCGGTATAGGAAACAATTTCCAAAGATTCCACTATTTCCGGCAATATGGATACAGAGGCTTGTATTTTGGAGTGGATGTGAAAAGGCCAAATGAAGAGATACCAGAAGGCTTGACCTACCTGCAGGCAGACTGTTTCGACGAGGATTCTATGATAAATTACATGCTTGGCTTTAGGGTGAAGAATCCTTTCTTTGTCACAAATGCGGCTCTGGTCGACTGCCTACTTAACGGTTCCAATAGTTACAGAATGGTTGATGTTGTGGATGCCATGACTTTAATTTGCGGAGCACAGATGCATCTGAAACCATTGAAAAACTTTTCGCCGAGAGAATTAAGGAAGTATGCGAGAACCGGTAGTCACACTGAAGATTATAGAAAGTTGGCGGAATTCCTGGAAGAAAGCAAAAGGGCCGGTTGGGAATATTATATCGAAGGCGGTATAGTCCTGCTCAATAAAAACAACTCTTTTCCAGACTGAACGTATAAAAGGTTTTGCTGCGTTATAGCAATGTAGAATCCATTTAAGCTTTTCCATAGAAACGGCAATACCCCAAAATTTTCTATAGGAAATATAATTGCCTATGAGAATTTCGTGTAAATTTATAAACTCACAACTACCATAGTTTTTAGATTGTCATGGTGATATGGCACGGTGAATCCGGGAAGAAACCTTCGGGCGGGAAGATAAAGCTTGTCCGCAAGAAGAGGAAATACGAGCTTGGTGGCTTTCCTGTACACACGCGACTGGGTGAGGAACGCAGGATAAAGACCCGCACAAAAGGCGGGGGTTCCAAAGTAAAGCTTGTCTCATTATCGTTCGTTAACGTGGTAGATGCGAAGACCAAATCGTCGAAGAAAGTCAAGGTCACGGATGTTGTATCGAACCCCGCGAATCCTGATTTGGCAAGGAGAAAAGTCGTGACAAAAGGCGCTATTGTGAATACTGAAATAGGCAAGGTAAGAATAACTTCTCGGCCCAGCCAGCACGGCGTGGCGAACGGAGTGCTGGTAGAGTAACTATCTCCTCAATTTTCTCTTGTACGTTTTTGCTTCCTGCGCAACGGCATCTTTAAGGCCTAGTCCAAGAGCCAGTGCAACTCCCAAACCGACTGTTCCAGTCGCAATCAGCAAAAGGTTCTGCAATAGCAAAGTCTCTATTCCAATCAAAGGCAGGGCCATTATAAAAGATATGTAAATGACAAGAAAGAACACAACATTCGCCATAACTTTTGAATATGTGAGCCTTGAATGCTCCATGTGGTGCTTGCTGAATGACGCAATTGCATATCCGGCCGACACTACAATAACTGCCTTGACGATCTCAGGAAGGACGCCTATCAATTCGCTTGCCGCCATGCTCAAAGGCGGTATTCCCAGCACCTCGATGGCGGCCTTGATGAAAACTATGTAAATCGACCACGCGGCAATTGTAGACACAAGACTGCTCATCTTGAACGTAGGTTTTTCTATGAACAGCCTCTCCTCTATCTTGTACCTGGTGATTATGTTCCTCAAAAAGTTTTTGATGAGATGGCCGAACAGCGCCCCTATCGACATGAGAATAAATGCGCCTAGAAGACGCGGCAGGAATATCAGAAAAGTGTTCCAATATCCCGCAAGCAACGCTATCAGCGTATCAGATATGCTCTCAAAAGCCATTAGCCTCAAATTAAATTGCGGTTCCGGCTCTTAAATATGTTCTTAAAAGATTGGGATTGTAAGCTTTCCAAGCGTAACCCCGAAGCTGAGAAGCAGAAATGCGATGTAAAGCGACACCAGAAGAACACCTTCCGGCCTTTCTAATCTTTCCCTGCCTACGAAAATCCACAGAAGCAGGCTGACGCCGAGTAGGTAAACTGCAACGGTGGAGTACGCAGAAAAGTCGAGCACAACGGACGGTGATAAAAGGAAAACCGATCCCAATATCAAAGTTATTCCTGTCAAGTTGGATCCAAGCACGCTCCCTATCCCAAGGTTCGTATGTCGACTCAACGCGCTTCTTATGACAATCATCAATTCAGGGAGGTTGGTCGCAACTGCGAAAATGCTGGAGCCGATTATCAGCTGGGACATTCCAAATATTTCAGCCAAGTTTATCGCAGACCTAACAGCCACGGAAGCGCTTGCCATGACCACTACCATGCTTATCAGCAACCCCACAACCCACATCTTCTTTAACTTCTGCTTCCGTTTACCTTTTCCACTTTCCCTGAGTTTCAGCTTTCCTTTTACTGAAGTCCAAATAAACCACGCGTAGAATACAATAAGCATCGCACCGAGAATTTTCAGTGGCCAATCCGCAATTATAACAAGAAGAGAAATTCCGGCCACGTAGAACAGCATTTTCGACATTTGTTTTAGCGCTTCCTTCCTTATTGCTACCGTCGCGATTATCGCCATCAGGCCTATTGAAAATGTCGTATTGTAAACATTCCCCCCCACCAAGTTTCCTATGCTTACGTTCTGGCTGCCTGTTATGATTCCATTCGCAGCCAAGGTGAATTCCGGGAGATTAGTGAGCAATGAAAGGACTATAAATCCGAAAGCCATCTCACCGATTTTCGTGGCGTTCGCAATGTCTAGTGAATATTTCAAAACGAACCTTGATGCGAATGCCATAACTAGCAGGGAACCTGTCAGCAGCACAACCTCCGTAATTGCCTCCATAAACATATTTGGTTTACAATTAATTTAACAACTTGTTTATATCATCAAATGCTCTTTATTAATTCTTATGGTGTTTTTACAAGGTTCCGAATATAAGAAAATAGACAAAGAAATCCGTAAGGATTTGAACTATTCTATTGCAGATGGGATGGGAGCATCGATAATGAGTGCTCTAACTTCTGGTGTTTTCCTTGCAGGTTTTGCTATTCTATTGGGTGCAACCCCCTTGCAGATTGGTATACTATCGTCACTTCCTTTGTTCGCAAACGCATTCCAGATAATAGGCTCTTACTTCATAGAGACAGGCACTAGTAGGAAGTTCGTCACTGTCACAGGCTCTTTAATAGCAAGACTTCTTTGGGTGTTGATAATGCTAGTGCCGGTTTTTATGTTTCAGAGTAAAATAGCAGTTTGGCTGATAATAGCAGTATTTACAATATCTAGCATATGCAGCTCCGCAAGTGGAGTTGCATGGCTTTATTGGACTTCCGACATTGTTCCAAAAAATCTATTAGGCAGGTTTTTCAGCAGAAGAAATATTTATCTTGGTGTTGGAGGAATTGCAGCAAGTCTGCTTGCAGGATTATTCCTCGATATATGGAAAATCAATCATCCGCCATTGAGCGGCTTCCTTATACTTTATTCAGTAGCAATTGTTTTTGGCTTGCTTAGTGTCCTATTTTTAGGTTTGATAAAAGACGTCCGAATAAAAGGCAAGCCAGTCAGCCATAATGTTTTCACAGACTTGGTACAAAGACCTTATAGGGACAGTAATTTCAGGAAACTTGTAAGGTTCGGAATTTTCTGGGGATTTGCCGTTGGTCTAGCTGGACCGTTCTTTATTGTGTATATGTTAAAGGTGATCAACCTGGATTATTTGGTTGTTGTAGCATTGGAAACTCTTTTCGGTGTAAGCGGTTTGCTATCATTGAAAATTTGGGGCAAGGTTGTTGACAAGTATGGAGCCAAACCAGTTCTTGTAATCTGCACTTTTCTAATAGCACTTTACCCGCTCTTTTACATTTTCCTTAGAAAGTCAGATTACCTTTTATTGTTTCCTATTAACGCCGTGGTAGGAGTCGCATGGGCTGGAACAGATTTCACGACAACACAGTTGCTTTTGAGAATCTCTCCACGTGAGAATAAATCAGTTTACATGTCATCGTTTGCCGCTGCAACAGGCCTTGCTTTTGCGGCTGCAGCCATAATTGGTGGCATACTCGCAACTTACGTAATTAATTTGTCGTATACAATAAGTTTCGTCACATTGTACGGGTTACATATCTTATTTCTGGTTGCAGCAATTTTACGGCTTTGGAGCAGCACTTTAATTAAAAGTGTAAAAGAACCTATGTCTGGTAATGTCAGATCTGTAATTTCACATTTGAAACAGGACAGAGTAATGAACATTTTCATAAACTTCTACCAGTTTAGTCAGCTGTCATTCAGCCTTATCACTTTGCCGTTGATTTATAGTGCAAAAGCCTTCCAAGAAGGTCAAAAGGTTTTGAATCAATTGCGCCGGCGAACTCGTAGAGCTTTAAGGGATTTGGACAGTATTATGAAATCGCCATGGATATATAAGAATAAAGAATTGAATAGACTCGCTTCAAGCTTGAAAGTTGTAGGAAAGGAAATCGGAAGATTAGAAGAAGATATAGAATATGCCTCCGATGAAACTGTTTTAGGGACTATAAGGTCTGAAACTGAAAAATCAATTAAACATGTGGCAAAGATAGAGAAAATGCTCAACGCAATAAGAAAGCGTAAAAGGAAAGTTGGCAAGTAGTTTTAATTTGTTTAAATTAAATTGAGTTTATGATTGATAGTCACTGCCACCTTGAGCAAAAAGAATATTTTAATGATTTGGACGGTGTTATTCAGTCGTGCAAGAAAGGAGGGTTGAAAGCTGTTGTGACCAGCTGTCCTGACCCGAGGGATTTTGATAGGTCTTTGGAAATTGTCAATGCGCATCCAGAATATGTCTTCCTATGCTCGTCAATACACCCGCAATTTATCAAAGAGTTCACAGCCAAGCAGGTTGATGAATATTTTGACAGGTTGAAAGCGAACAAGAGCAAGTTAGTTGCTGTAGGAGAGTGTGGTTTGGACTTTTTTTGGATAAAGGAAGAAGAGTGGAGAGAAAAGCAGAAAGATCTATTTATTCAGCACATTGAATTGTCTAGGAAATTGAAACTACCCCTAGTGATTCATTCGAGGGATGCTTGGGAAGACGTCTTGAAAATTTTGGAACAGGAAGACACCAGAAAGGTACTGCTCCACTTCTGGGGAGGCAAAGAATTCACGCATCGTGTTATAGAAAACAATTATTCCATAACGATAGGACCGGTAATAGCGAAGAGCAAAAGCTATAAGAAAATCGCCTGCGATTTTCCCATTGAAAATATTTTGCTTGAAACAGATTCTCCGTGGTTTGGAGCAAACGGTGAAAGAGGTATACCGACCAACATAAGAGTGCCATGTGAGGAAATAGCCGAGGTTAAGAAATTGGAATTCAAAGAAGTTTGGGAGAAGTGTGGTAACAATGCGGAGAAGTTTTTCAATTTGGATTTAAAGTAATTTATTTCGACATTTTCAAGATTGATTCCAACACAACAGGCAATTCTGTTACACCGTGGTCACCAGCGAAATGCTTCAAGCTGTGCTGCACAGTCACGGTTGCATTTAACTTTTCCTTGAAAATATCACCATAGTGCATCGAAACATATGGGTCGTCATCAGAATGGATTGCAATGAAGTTTTTACAATGCGACTTTATTTTCTTCCACTCAATAGGCTTTCTAAAAAAACTTTTGATTTCATCATATCCTAAATCAGATGCGAATCCAGCTACAAGGACGGCCCCTTTAATTTTCTGGCCTTCTTTTAATGATTCCAGATATCGCAAGATAGTCATGCATCCGAGGCTGTGTCCAACTAAATAGCATTCTTTGTCGGGAATTATCGTATTCTTCAAACATCCTAACCATTTGTCCATTTTAGGGTGCTTTGAATCTGGAAGTTTAGGAACAATAACTTTGAAACCTCTATTCTCAAGTTCGTTCTTTAGCCATGGCATCCAATCTCTTTCCGGCGAACCTTCCCACCCGTGTATTATGTACACTCTCTTAATATTATCACCTGATTCTATACCTGAGAAAAGCTCCGACGCCTCCAAGTTTCTTGAATTGCATTCCTTCATTAGTTTCCGTGGAGATGATCTCCACTTTGGTCCCAAAGTTCGCTGCCTTTTCTGAAAGTAGTTCTCCTATATCATCCTTGTCAATCACTTTCATAGGCTGACCGCAGATGTCACACGTTTGATTCTGCATTTCGCTTTTTGGCAGGTCTCTTTCCGCTTCATGCGAGCTGTCGCATTTGAGCTTTGTTCTTACCCAGTCAAGCTCTTCCGATACAAGAAGTGTCTCCACAGCCCCGAGATTCAGCGCTTCTATAGTCTGGGTATAACCATAAACGACATTGCCGCTTTTCTGCAACTCTGTCAAGAATTTTTCTATGAGCTGCCTTTCCTTCATCACGGAAGCTTCCTTCAGCAAGTCCTCAGATCTGTGCACAAGCTCTTCAAATCCGTGTTCACCCGTATATCCGATGTCCTTCACACCGATAACCTTGTCTCGGATCTGATAATTGAGATGTTCTTCCTTCACAAACTGGTCCTTTATCGGACCTGGTCCACCTACAACCACACCTTTCAGATCCTTCTGCTTCATGAACAGATCAGATGCAATCTCAGCTACTTTCTTGAAGTATTCGTTAATAGCTTCTTCCCTGATTCTGTCATACCTGCGCTGACTCATCCCGCCCTTAATGGCCTTGCCAGCGACAAGCGAATCAATGTGCTTCAATGGAATAATTTTCTTTCCGTAAAGCAGTCCAATATCTGCATCTTGCGAATCCAAAACTATCAGCCCGTACACTTCCTTCTCCGAGACCATCTCCTTCAGCGGATCCAGGACAAAGACCTGGTCACACCAGTATATTTTCGTGTTCATCTTCTCTGGCGGCTCAAAGCTCCATATCTTTAGGTCGGGGACCCCTTCGTTCTCGGAGACATTTCCGCAGAATACGACAAGCCCGTTGCCCGGCGTCTCCCTGAAAATGCGCAGGTGCTGTATTATCTTCTCAAGCGCTGCCACGACATTATTCCTTGTCGCCTTTGACTTGATGTTTATCGCGGTGGACTTTTCATTGCTAAGCTGGTTGGTTATGTCCACGAGGCTGTATCCAGAAGGGACATAGACAGAGACGAGCTCTGTGTGCCTTCCCCTTATACCCTGCAGTTCCTTAAGAATTTTCTTTATCCCAAGTCTTCCGTCATCGTCAAATGCAATCTACCTGTAATTTCATTCAACTTCACTCCTCAAATATTTATATGCCATAAAAGAAATGGTGCTTGATGCTCAACTGGTTAAATGGCTATGTGAACAATCGCAAGTCACTGCAGCAGATCTTGCCTATTATCCTAACTTTCCTCACATCCGGTCTGATTATCATATTCATCTATATCCTTCTCGCCGGCCTGAATAAGGTTTATCCTGGACAGAAACTGGCGCTTGAAATACGTCCGCTCGACATACTTCTGGGCATGACCATATACATAAAGACTGCAATAGATTTCGCTATTTTTATCGGCAGATTGATGAACAAGAACCCAGGGTGGAAAAATAGAATCGCGATCGAGCTGGGTACAGCTTTAGGTAACGGTCTGGGAACTTTGATAGTGCTCGTTATATGGGTTTTTGTAAAGGATGTGGAGATTTTGCTTGCCGCCATGATATTCCTAGCTTCTCTAGTTCTTTTCCAGCTTGCATACGAAGGCATTGAACATTTCTCATCTTGGAAGAACCAGCGTTTTAAGAAAGTCCTTTATCACATTCTTGAATTTCCATTGCGTTATTTGTTGATGGTCATACGACCTGTTCTAGGAAGGTTAATGCCTCATGTGGGGAAGCATTTGGCTGGCGAGAACTTGAAGACTTGGAAAGCTTTAGTGATATTTTCATTCGGCATACCGTTCATATTGGGGCTGGACGACTTTGCTGGCTATGTTCCCCTGTTCAGCATTATTAATGTCTTCAGCTTTAGCATAGGTGTTGTACTTGCGCATACACTGCTTAATGCGGCATTGTTTGTAAATCCCGACCTTACAACAAGAGCCGTGAAGAATTCTTGGGTCTCATACATAGGAACCGTCGCGTTCGTTGGCATAGCCATATACGGACTAGTTGAGATAGTGAAGATACTAGGACATGTTTTTTGATTCTTTAATTTTCCTTTCAAGATAATATGAAAACCATCCATCGTACCTTTTTTGCATCTCAGGTATTTTCCAGTCGTCAGAAGTTATAATCTTCCTGCAAGTCTGCTTGCCGCATTTACATATCATTTTAAAATTGATTCCAAAGAGTGTTGTTCCATAGTCAAAGGTTATTTCCTCGTCCTTTTGAATATCCTTCATCGCAACTAGCAATATCTGACCTTTTATACCAGCGTTTGGTTCACAACTGTGATTTGTATAATATCCGTCTCCTATGTCTTTAGAGAACACAGAACCGATTAGGATATTATCATGCACCTGAAGAGTGTTGTCTAGTGATTGCATACTTTCGGGATAAATATCCCAGTCTTCATATGTTTTAACATATCCACCCCAAGCAGCAATCAACTCACCCTCTTTAATCTCTGTTTTGGCAAAAGTGCCTTTGGCGGAAATCATGCTTTCTCGTGTTTCAACTTTTTGGGATGTCCAGTCGAAGCTCATACCACACCAATTAAACCAAGTTGTGCATGGCTTTCAAGTCTTTTTCAAAAGTTTTCAACTCTTTCGGTATTTGTATACTCACAGAATCTTTTAATGATTTTCCCTGACCCTTCTTATCACTCCATACTTTAGAGTTGAATTCAACTACCTTCTGCGTATCAGACGTTAGTTTGCTCTTCCATTCCGCTACTGGAAACTCTTCCTTATGTACGCTATGCTTGTGATAAAGCTGCCTTGCTATAAAATCAGTCATGTGCGGCGCTATCGGCGCAAGCAATTCAATAATAGCTTCAAGACATGTATGCAAGGTAAACCACGCCGACTCCTGCTCTTCTTTTGCAAACCCTTCCCCATAGGCCCTCTTCTTAATCATCTCCACATAATGGTCGGCGAAGATGTTCCACGTAAATTCCCTTATCTTGCTCGCTGGCACGAAAAAGTTGAAATCATTATAGCCCTCTCTGCACTCTTCTATAAGCTTGCTCAATTCTGCGAGGACCCATTTGTCAGTCTCAGTCAATTGGACTTTCTTGACTGTAGGAAACATCGAAATGAACCTTGACAGGTTCCACAGCTTTGTCAGGAACTTTCCGGCACTTACAATCCTCTGCTCAGAACACCTGAAATCAGAGCCCAAAGAAGCTTCGGCCGCATTCCAATACCTAAAAACATCCGCCCCGTATTTTTCCAACAGAGGGACAGGATCAATCACATTCCCCTTGCTCTTGCTCATCTTCTCCCCATGCTCATCGACGCCATAGCCCATCACCCACACATGCTCGAATGCCGATTTTTTAGTCAACTGATAGCACCTGAGAAGCGTGTAATAGAGCCATGTTCTTATGATGTCCTTGCCCTGCGGCCTCATCGCGTTCGGATAAGTCCTGGAAAAGAACTTTTTATCCTTTCCGTATTTGGAGATGAACAGCGGCGATATGCTCGAGTCCATCCAGGTGTCAAAAGTCCTAGTGTCGCCCATGAATGACTTGCCGCCGCACTTGCATCTCTTGAAGGGCGGTTTTTGCTTCCACGGCTGGTAGTACGCCCCTTTTGGAGGAACCATGACAGCCTTGCAGTCCCTGCAGTACCATATCGGTATCTCAGTGCCGTAATACCTCCTCCTTGAAACCGGCCAGTCGATGCTCACAGAGTCTATCCAGTCCAGCAGCAATTGCCTGTGCGCCTCCGGGTGGAACTTTAATTTCTTGCCGATAACTTTCATTGTTTTCTTCATGTCGACCTGTTTTATGTACCATTCGTTCATCGGCACTATCTCGACAGGGTTCTTGCTCCTCTCGCAAGTGGGCGTCCTGTGCATTGTCTCCTCCTTCTTCACGATCAGGCCCATGTTGTCTAAATCCGCTATAATTCTTTTCCTCGCCTCCTCCGCCTTGAGTCCTGCGTACTGTCCTGCGTTATGTGTAGTCTTGCCTTCCTGGTTAAGCAGAATTATCTCATCGAGCTTTAGTTCTCTGAAAAGCCTCACGTCCTCATAGTCGCCATAGCTGCAAATCATAACCGCGCCAGTCCCAAATTCCGGATCGGTCTGAGGATGTGCAATCACCTTGACTTCCCTGTTGTACATCGGTATGAGCGCGGTCTTGCCTGCAACATCCCTGTATTTCTCGTCCTCCGGGTTCACGATTATAGCCTGGCACGCCGCCATGAGTTCCGGCCTTGTTGTGGCTATCGTTATGATTCCACCATCCCTCAATTTGAAGTTGACATAAACGAGCATTGATGGCATGTCCTTGTATACAATTTCAGCATCAGCCAGCGTCGTTCCGCATTCAGGGCAGTAGTTGTTCGGTCTAGTGTCCTCGTAGACAAGTCCCTTCCCCCACAGTTCTATGAACGTCGCCTGGGTCAGTGCCCTGTATGATTGAGAGTCAGTTCTGTAATAATTGCCGAAGTTGCCAGACATACCCATGGACTTCATCGTAGCGATCATCTCGGCTTCAAGGTCGTCCAATGCAACCTTGCAGTATTCCAGGAACTTTTCCCTTGGCGTGTTATGGATGGAGATGTTGAACTTTTTCTCTGTGTAAATCTCCACAGGCAGACCGTTCCTGTCTATGCCTATAGGGAATAATGTCTCATGACCTGTCATCCTTGCGGTGCGCGCTATCATGTCTATCTGTGAGTAATGAGCTGCGGCGCCAACGTGCCATATACTACCGCTTGGATACGGCGGAGGCGTGTCAATGGAGAACACTGGTTTCTTCGAGTTGACATCGAACCTGTACAGGTTTTCTTTGTCCCATATGAGCCTTATTTTCTCCTCGAGTTTCGGGTTCCAATGCGTCTCTTTAATCTTCGGCGTGAACTTCATCAAACCAACCCAGAATGAAGTGATTTAGGAGTAAATGCAGATATAGCCTCACGCAAAGACCCATGATTCACCAGACATAAGCATCAAGATTAATTGTCAGCCAAATTATTTAAATCACTAAATTTCCATCTTTGTGCTCTGTAAATCCAGAACAAAACAGTCCGTTTCCTCGTCGAATCTGAATCCTTCCCTTCTCGGAGTCACATTATAACGCATTCTCAATTTGGCGTTACGTTCCGAATTGGGTTGACTTTTTTGATAGTATCCATTATTCTCTGCTTTCTGGACTCTGACTTGTCTAAAACCGTGTTCCAGCGCCCAGTCTGCCGTAGCCCTTAAGAGCATTCTGTCCCATCTTCCCAATGGCGTCAATGCGTCCTTCACACTTTTAGACGAGCTTCTATTTCCCTGTATTTGCTTGACGTTTATGACTCCACCATCTTCTATATCAAAACCTATGCAAGCGATTGGAGAGCCGTCCATTTTCAAAACAAACCCCAGCAATGTGTCTTGGAAAAGACCTATAACATCCCTATACGTATAGGGTTCCATGGAATATGCCGATAGATTTGGCTGATCGCCTTTCGAATACCGCTGCATGTATGCATTTAAATCGCCATTAAATGGTCTGCGACTGAGAAATTCTAGAAACCCTTCCAACATCTTGTGTCTAGCATTGATTTGTCTGGAGCCGATTATATTTTCGACGGCAAAAGCAATTTTTCTTTCATTTTCAGACATATTGTCATCATGAGCATATGCTAGAAAGCAACTATACAAACATTCAATTTTGGATAAATCTAACTTTTCGGCATAAATTCCCATTTCATACAATAAAGGTCTAACTTTTAGACCATCCCTTCTCTTTGCATACTTGACAGCATCTTTCAAGGAGATGTAGAAAAGCTCTAAAACAGTTTCTGTCTTCAATCTTCTTGGAATAGGTAGTTGAAGAACCACATCATAATACCTCAAAGGCGAGTTAGGTTGTCTAACTGGTATCCCTACGGAATCGCCACTCTCGATTGCTCTTTGATGGTTGTCTGCATCTGCAACGAAGAATATCCCCTCACTTTCCAGAAGAGCACCTTCAAGCACTCGTTTATACTCATCACGGGGCAGAGATTTTCGGTATTCATGTAAAGCTACGTGCTTTCCCAAGTTCCTTCTTAGACCACACCTACCTATTACTCGGTCAAATATATCATAACCCATTCTAAATAGTTGTTAGTAAAATTTAAATCTATTTCAAATTCTTGTCAAAAAATTCTAGAACTCCCTTTTTATACTCATCTTCATAAAGAGCAAAGGCCATCCCATGATCAGCACCAGGAACTATCCAAATTTCTGTTATTTCTTTGTTAGAGTTCTCATATAATAATTTTGCATTTTCAACTGGGATCTGTGAATCCTTTTCACCATGAATCAAAAGTATATGTGCTTTCATTTGTTGGATACTGTTAACTGGAGAAATTTCATTCGAGTCAATCCTCAAAAATAATAAAGCATAAAATTTTGTCAGCCAAACAAAAGGTAATTTCAAAATTCCAGGAAACATTACATACAACCTTTCAAATAAAAGATCTGCATTGGCATAAGTAGAATCTATTACAACAGCCTTCAAATCTTTCGACTCAGACATTAAAATTGCTGCACCGCCCATAGAAAAGCCAATGGCTCCAATTTCTGTAAAGTCCTTCTCTTTCTTTAAGAATTCAATAGCAGCCAAAATATCCTTAGATTCTTTCGCACCTCCTGTCGAATACCTCCCTTCACTTTCACCAAAATATCTGAAATCAAACAGCAGCAGGTTATATCCGTCAGCTAAAAAGTAAGTAGCTTGTAAAATGTTCGCTTTATCAAAAGGATAACCATGACCAACAATAATCACAGCATCACTTTTTTTATTTGGGATAAACCATCCTTTTAATTTCAATCCATCAGAAGTTGTGAAAGTTACATTTTCATACTGCAAGTTATAATTAAATGGCGTGATTTTTGTTTTAAATTTTGGGGGGAATATAGAGAGAAAAAAGTTGGCCAAAGAAAGTACAATGATAAACCCCAATAGCACCGACAGAAATATCATAGTTCGGGAAGGCATAATACAGATTCTAAAACAGGGGTATATAAGCTACCAATCTTTAAGTTCACAGAAGCCGGATCAATGAGTTATGGTCAAGTACTACTATCCCCACATGATAAAGTTCTTTTCAGCTGCCGCCATGTTCGGCATTCTGAACTTTATACCAATTTTCGCCAAAAGCATAGGCTTGTCGGACTCGGACATAGCGTTAGTTGCATTATTCTATGCAGCAACCATGTTCGTCTGCAACTACCTCTTCGGAAGACTCGTTGATGTTCATGGAAGAAGACCGCTGATAATAATTGGTCTGTTCCTTTCCGCGGTATCTTTACTCCTCTACATCTTCGCCAATAACTTTACAAGCTTTTTAGCCTTGCGCATTTTCACTGGGGTTTCTATAAGCATCCAGTCAGTCGCATTGATAGCATATGCACATGACAAAGGGCATAAATTGGGAAGATTGTCCGCGTTCGATGCGTTGGGCATAGCATTCGGCAGCACCTTAATGGGAATAATAGCAATGTATTTCTTCCTACCGACCGTTTTCCTCATAAGTTCTGTATTCTTCATGACAGCGTTTTTAATTTCATTAAGACTTGAAAGGGTGGAATTTACAAAAACAGAGGGTGGCCCTTTATTCCCTCATCACATCATCAAGAAAAACCTTCCCGTCTACCTTGCCTTTTTTGTCAGGCATGCAGCCGCAAATTCCATCTGGATATTTTGGGGTCTTTACTTGCAACAGCTCGGAGCAAGCTTATTCTGGATAGGCATTTCAATGGCGATAAACACACTAACACAGTTTTTTGTGATGTATAAAATAACCGATAAAATGAAATCAAACGTTTTGATAACTTTTGGAACAATTCTATCTGCGGTCACTTTCTTTCTTTATGGGATCGCAACCAATTTCTGGCAAATACTTCCCATCCAAATCGTTCTCGGCACATCATGGGCTTTTCTCTACGTAGGTTCTATAAGATGGATAGTCGACAATACGCATGAAAAAGCTACTGGAATAGGACTGTTGAACTCTTTCATCAATCTTTCAATGCTGACAGGGCCTCTGCTTGCGACTGCGGCAATTTATCTTGGTGGTGGGTACAAAACCATCATGTTCATGGCTGCGGGAATTTCTTTGCTAAGTTTTGTTGTTTTTGACGTTCTGAGGAAAACCAAATGAAAGTTTTATATTCCTAACTCCAAGTTATTCAATCCCCTACTCATAACGCCTAAGACGAACTTTAGGCACAGCCTAGTTATGACTCCGGTGCACGGGGTAGGGGCATACTTTGTTATCTTTAAAAAACAGTTGTTACATAATAATAACATATGTTACAGAAAAATAACACTAATAAAACGATGGAAATATTTTTTGAAAATCTATGAATACCAGAACATCCAATCAATTAAAAAGTTTGATAGATGCAGGACATTTGGGATTTGGTTCGTCGCACGGGGCAAGGTTAAACAATTATATTCTTTAGTCGGTAAGAAAATCTTTAAATATTCCTTACTTCAATTAATCAACAGGTGATAAAATGAAATTTGAAGAAGCCAAGTTAACATCAAAAGGCCAAATAACAATACCCAAGTCTATTAGAATGCAATTAAATTTGAAACCTGGTAAAAGTGTTTTATTCATACCCGAAGGTAGGGATATGATAATCAAAGCAAAGTCTAAAGATTCTTTGAGAGATCTTGAAAGGATTAGAAAAGAACTTGAGGAAGAAGGTAGACTTTTTACAGAAAAAGAAATTAATCAGATGATTAAAGAAGGCAAGAAAGAGTGGAGCAAAGTTGAATGATTGGTTTAGATGCGTGGATTTTCTTGAAATATTATTCATCTGGCTCAAAGCGCGATAAATGCAGTAAACTGATCTCCAATGAAGAAAAGAAAATAATAAGCACTGTCGTATTAATGGAAGTACTGTATAAATCAACAAAAAAGTTAGGTAAAATTAAAACAAAAGAAATTATACGCGATATAGTTAGCAGCTCTTCAATAGTTTTAGTTAATGTTGATAGAGACATAGCTGAAAAAGCCGCAAATCTTAGATTAAAATATTACAAGAAAGGTAGAGAGCTTTCTTATTCAGATTGCATACATTTGGCTACTGCTATCCTGAGTAAATGTAAAAAATTCTATTCGGGAGATCCTGACTTTAAAGGAATAAATGAAATGCCAATTGAAATTGTATAGTAAATATAAGATAATAAGTTTACAACGCACCCCGAGAATACTGCCAGCTTTAGCTGGCAGATGAATCGGGTGGAAGCCTTTGCCCTATAGCTTCCTTCCTTTCAAGATACCGCACCCTTTAGGGTGCGGGTAGTTCATATCCCAATTAAATTCGATATTTAGTTGTTTTAACCCTTCTTTCACACGAGACCAAGACACGCCTTTTAATGGAGTTGTCTGGAATAATAGCCTCAACTCCTTTTCTTCTTTCTTAAGTGCATAGAAATCTGCGGACTTCAGTCCGCAGTCGAAAGCCGCTGAAAGGCAGTATAAAAAAAAGGAAACCCCGGCGCTTTAGCCCGGGAGGATGTCATGGATACCAAAAGCATCTTATGAAGATGCAAGAAGAGTACTTGCGGGGAGAGGCATAAAAGTCTAAGCCGCATATGCTTTCTATTATCATTAGCATACTTTATTTTCCCCTAAACCAATTACTAACCAATGAAAGACGACAAATTCCTTCTGATTCTCCTTCTCATTCTCGGAATCATAAGCCTACTGATACTAAAGCCTTTCATAACCTACATACTGTTCTCAATCATGCTTGTAGTGGTGACATACCCGCTTTACGAGAAGGTGACTGGCAAATTCAAATCGCGAGTAGTATCGGCAATAATCGTAATAGCCCTTATAATAGCTCTCGTAATCGTTCCTGCAATATACATTGCCATCTCCATCTTCAACGAGACGCGGGATATGATTGTCTGGCTGGGTTCGGCGGAATTGTCAGTCTTCCAAACAATCGACGATAGCGTCCTTGACTATTTCGGCGTGAAGCTGAATTTCGTCGATAATCTCCAGATATGGATTGCCGACTTTTCCACCGTCATTAGGTCCTACATATTAGGCAACGTGGTCAACTTTACCAAGGCAATCGCCAATTTCATCGGCGGCATTGTCCTGATGTTTTTCATAATGTTCTACCTTTTTGTCGATGGCAAGTCAATCGTACAGGAAATGAAGAGAAACATCCCGTTGCATGACAAGTACAAGAACCATCTCTTAAATCGCACCTACCTCACAATTCACGGGCTATTCCTCGGGTCATTCCTGACAGCATTAATACAAGGATTCATCGGGGCAATAGGCTTTTCCATTTTCGGAATACCGAATGCGATGTTCTGGGGATTTTCCATAGGTGTGTTCTCCCTTCTTCCCCTGCTAGGCCCGCCTGTGATTTACATACCGGCTGGACTAGTGCTTCTTCTGCAGGGCGACTTGTTCAACGGCGCGGGCTTGATCCTCTATGGGATATTCATAGTCAGCAACGTAGACAACTTTGTCCGGCCTAGAGTTGTGAACATCAACCTGAAAATACATCCACTTGCTGTTATACTCGGCGTCGTCGGCGGGGTGTCGCTGATAGGCTTTAGCGGCATAGTGATAGGGCCCCTGGTGATGGCCTTATTCATCGACGTTCTTCATACATACCACCTTGCTAGGAAGAAGCGTGGCTGAGGTAATAGTGTTAATGGCGATTAAACAAACCTAGACAAACCAGATTTTATCTTGTCCGTGTCTATTATTACAATTTCCCTGTTCACCGGAAAAGCCACGTTGAATACAGGGACTGAATCAACCCACGCAAACTTGATTCCCTTGTGCGAGTGCCCGTGCACGACAAGGTTTGGCCTTCTTTGTAGCAGCACGTTCTCGAAAACATTCGAACCTAGTCCTCCGTAAACTCTTACATTCTCCCCAGTCAAAGTCTTGTATGTAGGCGTATAATGCATCAGCACTATTTTGAAATGAGAGCTCATCCTATGCAACGCCCTGTCTACAAGCTCCATCCTTCCGCGGTAAATGTTTTCTATGTTCGGTATGTTAGCTTTCTGCCAGTTGGTCGGCGTGTCCAAGCTCCCCATGGTTCCTACTATGCCGATGTCCTCGCCACCCCTCAGTATCGATATGGCAGAATCGTCCAAAAATCTCACGTCTTTTACAAGCGACTTTACCTCTTCCCTGACGTCCGGAATAAATTCGTTGTTGCCAAAGCATGCAATTATAGGGCAGTTGAACTTGCCGAACAATGCATTGTAAACTTTCTCGTATTCCTTCGGTTGTGCTCGCTCTATCATGTCCCCGGCAAAAAAGAACAAATCAGGGTTGACAGTAAGAGCATCAACTGCCTTTACAAACTCTTCGTAATACCTCGGCGCATGTACATCGCTTGTGGCTGCTATAATCATTTTTACCTACTAATTAATATCCAGTTTAAAAACTTAATGGACAAAAAGCAACTTCAATAGTACTACTTGAAAGTGATATCTTTATAAGGAAGCTCGACATATAGATTTAAAGGATTGCCATGGTAAAACTAAGCATGAAGCTGCCTTTAGTGTCTTTTATGCTAGGCATGATGATTTTGGCTAGTTCGGTATTTGCTGTTCAGAAAACAATTGACCATGCCGAGTTTCCTACGTGCTTGGCAAACACCGAGCAATTGATCAACTGCTGGGCAACAAAGAACGCAGTTTCTACTGCTGGAATAACTGTAGTTTCTTCAACAGGCAATTGCTCCGGCGGATGCCCTCCGGGCTATCCAATGGGATATACTGTAATCAATGTCCCTGATGTAGCTCCGCCGTCTGCAGTTCTGCCGCCAAAACCAGTTTTAACCTCTCCTTCAAACGGCGCCACGATATCAACTCTAGTAGCCCTAAGATGGCTCGCACCGGGAGCTGCTATTTACCACTACAACGTCCAAATAGCTCCGACAGACTTGTCTCATGCTGGCATCGATTTAGCCATAGGCGACCAGTCCCTGGTCCAACAGAACATGCACACTTTGCCGGCAGATTATCTGAAGCACGGCAAGACCTACAAATGGAAGGTAAGGTTCTCCAACGACAACGTCGGCACACCTTCGGCATCCTCATGGGGACCATGGTCGGACGAGTGGACTTTCACTTACATCTCTCCGGTCGCACCTCCATTGCAGGTTCCTCCAGGCTCCGGCCAACTCACGGTAATTGTAACAGATCAAATCGATAATCCTGTTCCAGGGGCAGCAGTCACGATTAGTGGCATCTCGCAGCCTGTTTCTCTGCTGACAGACGGAACAGGCAAGACTGCGTTTTCGCTGTTGCCAACCACTTATACAATCACGGTCAGTGCTGCAGGATACAACACAGAAACAAGACCAGGCATTACTGTTTCGATAGGATTGAATACTGCCATAACTGTTAAGCTAAGGCCATCTACAGCAGTTCCGCAGCCTGCTCCGATTCCACCGGCTCCTCCAGCGCCAACAATCCCGCTTACCTACGGAACCTTGACAGTGACGGTAAAAGACTCGGACGGCAATCCCATAGACCAGGTTGCGGTCAATGTAAACCATCCATCTTATTCGGTGCAGTACACAAACCTACAGGGAGTCACCTCGTTCAGCCTCGCCCCGGGAACCTACACAGTCACGATTAGCAAGGCGGGCTATCCTTCGCAAAGCCAGTCAGTGACAATAACAACCGGAATAGCATTATCCCTGCCGTTCACCTTGTCTACTGTCACGCCAGCACCAGCCCCTGCACCTATCCCGTCACCAATACCCACACCTGTTCCAATACCCGCACCAGGCTACGGCATTCTTTCAGTCAGGGTAACTGAAGGCGCCTTCCCGATTCAAAACGCCCTTGTAAACGTCATGCCGGGCAACTACAACCAGTACACAGACATCGCAGGACAGACTTTTTTCACTCTTCCGCAAGGGACATACTCGGTCACTGTCACGGCGACAGGCTACAACTCCCAGTACCAATCGCCTGTTTATGTTTATTCCGGCCTGAACACTCCTCTAGGATTCAACCTTGTCCGCAGCACAATACCGCCATCCCCTCCAATACCACCGTCACCAGTAGGGTACGGCAACCTTCAGGTCACAGTAGTAGACAGGGAAACCAACTTTCCATTGTCGCAGGCCAGCGTAACAGCCTATTATTCAATCTACAGCTACAGCGCATCCACTGATTTAAACG
Source organism: uncultured archaeon (assembly GCA_964373665.1). Taxonomy (GTDB): domain Archaea; phylum Aenigmatarchaeota; class Aenigmatarchaeia; order CG10238-14; family SCSR01; genus JACOWB01. The sequence continues at coordinate 86,139 of CAYJVM010000001.1, forward strand.
GCAACGTGTTTTTCGCAAACATACCAGCAGGCACATACACGATTACAGCCTCCAGATTCAATTACGAAACTAGGAGCACGTCAGAAACAGTCTTTTCAGGCCAAACAGCGACAGAAGTCGTCCGATTGAGACCTATTTTCATCACGCCTCCAATACCACCGTTGCCTCCACAGCCCCCGCTGATTTCAGCGACATTAACCACTCCTGGCAATACAAACATCGGCCAGACTGTCTTCAGCACCATCACTTTCACCAACACAGGCGGCACAAGCGGCACTGTTAACTTGGCTGGCACGCTACAAAGGACAGACGGCACGGCATCTCAGTCAATGTCGTGCAATGTAAACTCGGTTCTTGTTCCTGCTTTCAGTTCGCGCGAGGTGCTCTGTTCCGCAGTCGTCAACATAGCAGGCAGTTACAATATAAGGGTAGATTACACAACACCTTTCACGTCCAACACAGTCATGTCGGGAATATTCACCGTCGGGAGTGTAACACCGCCCCCAACACAAGTATTTATATCAGCAACCGTGTCCACACCCTCCAGCGCCAATGTGGGCCAGACTGTCTTCAGCACCATCACTTTCACCAACACAGGCGGCACAAGCGGCA
>CAYJVM010000001.1:86850-173722 GCA_964373665.1 uncultured archaeon
ACGGCACGGCATCTCAGTCAATGTCGTGCAATGTAAACTCGGTTCTTGTTCCTGCATCAAGCTCAAGGGACGTCCTGTGCTCAGGATCCCCTGCAACAGCGGGCAGCTACAGAGTCAGAGTAGACTATACAGTAGGCAGCTCGTCTACCACAGCCAGCTCAGGGACATTCACAGTCAGCGGCACAACCACCACGTCCCCGTCTCCAAACAGTTGCACGCTTGCACTTGACCACACAAGCCTTTCAAGCACGAGCATAGCCTCGGGCGACATCCTGAATATCGTGGTCAGGGAAAGGATGACATTCACAGGCTACAGCAATCCTTGGGCAACTGCAATGGTCACGATTGAAGGTCCAGGCTCGTCCACACAAGTCGCATCCCAGACCAAAGTATACACATTCTCGTCTTCAGGCTCGACCAATGAGCAGACATTCAGCTTTGCTACGACAAGCTGGTCCGTGGGCACTTACAAAGTTTTCGTAGAGTCGACCGGCCTAGAGAATTGTGGCAGGATTTCAAAGCTGCAACTGGGCACTTTCCAGGTGAATCCAGCCACAACAAGTTCTATCACAACTGTCGGGCAATCATCGACTGGCAATGCCATCTATGTTGCCAAGTTTGAGCAAGTCACTAAGGAAAAGGTGGAGGAAAAGCCTGTAACCAGAGCATTAGTTTATCCGACAGTCTCGATGACGCAAACTACAGTGTTGTGGGAGCAGGTTGCGCTAGTTGGACTCGGATTGGCGGTTATTGTCTTGCTTGGCGCGGTAGCCTGGCTTTCGATGGGCGGAAGGATTGGACAGGTTTCGAACAGGCAGGAATATGCAAAGGGTGGATGGGAAGAGTTCAGTGAAGCAAAAAACAGCGGCGTGGAATCCAGCAAGCCGTCCGCAAAATACGAGAACATGGAAGATGTGTAACTGTAGAGTTACTACCAAAGAGTATTTAAATTTTACTGTTAATCTATAATGATGGCTATGATTTTCAAAAAAGACTCTGCGAAGAGGGACTGGAAGAGCAATCTTTCCGAGGGCGACAAGGAAGCTCTGAGGGAGGTTTTGGAAATGTCCAACAAGCACAAGTACGCGTTCATGGAGGGCGAGGATCCTAGGATTGCCCAATTGTGGTGCGCGTTTCTGGAAATGAAGAAGGAGCTGGAGAAGATGAAGGCGGAGCAGGACAAGTCGCAGATATTTTTCAAGTACGTTTCCGAGCTTGGCGAACAGGAGAAGAAAAAGGCGATGGAAAGGGCTTTGAGAGAACTGTTGAGGCCTGGGAGGGATGCTGGACCTAGGGAGAAGACAGTAGAGAAGGTCACAGAGGAGACGACAGTCAACGAAAAGTCGACATCCGGCGAGGACGCTGCAATAGACAAGCTTGTGAATAGCCTGGTCAAGTCTTAAGTTTTAAATTCTGGACTCCAATTAAGAGCATAGAAGGTCAGTTCTAAAGGTCAGATAGTCATACCGACTGACATAAGGAAAAGGCTCAACATAAAGGAGGGTAGTGTTTTTACCGTCAGCTCGAAGAAAGACATGATAGTTTTGAAGAAGTTGGACACCAAAATGAAGCCTGAAGATATCAAAACATTAAAGCTTATTGAAGAAGCATGGGAAGACATAGAACATGGAAGATACAAAAGCGCCACTCCGGACAAATTTTTCAAAGAGTTGGCTAAATGGAAGAAATAAGGGAATTAATTTAGACCAAAATTAAATCAAATGCAACCTTCTTAAATCTCTAAATAAAGCTAAATCAGTTTCCTGCAATCGTTTTCTACTCTCACCTCTATGATTTAGTTCTAACTCCTTTAACATAGTTTCAATTCTTTCTCGTGGTACGTAAATAGTAAGTAGTCTCCTGGACTCTATTACCACAAAATATTCTTTATCATCCATTGTAAGAACATCTAACTCTTGAAGACTTCTTCTAGCTTCGCTTAAAACATCTTTAGATTTTCTGGTGTTGGTATATTTATCCAAGCGCGATTCGACAGTTTCTAATCCTTGTCGCGGATCATAAAAAGCAAACTCTCTACATAATTCAAGCCTTGGTTGAGGAGGTATTACATTATTGAGTCTACCTTGTCTTTCTCTAGATTCCATAATTTGCTTGTCAGTTTTAAACTCAAAATATTCTTTATCAATTTCTGAAGATGGTCTGTTAACTTTTCTTGCCGTAACGGCATAAACTCTAAATCTACTGTCTTCAGGCTCGGTTGCAAACACTTTTCCAGAAAGCTCTCTCACAACTTCGAATCCCATCATTTCAAGACCTTCGTAGAATTTCAGCTCGTCAACTTCCAAATAATCTGGAAGGGTAATAATATAATAACCATTTCTTCTTAAGGCCCTATTCGCTTCTCTTATTGCTCTTTCCCGTTCCCTAACAATACCCTTTTCCTTATCCTTTCGTTCTAATTCCGCAAAATGTAAACCAAGTGAGCATAATACCAAATCGAAAGACACGTCATCAAAGAACAACTCATGCATAAATCCTTTGTAAAACTCGTTATCAGGATGGGCGCACAATTCCTTTGCCTTCTCAAAGTGGGCACTGTTTATGTCCAGATTAACAACAGGTCTTCCTAAAACTCTCGATAATACAGCTGGACCTGATGCTACGTCCAACATTCTCCCCAAAGGTTCCCCACTTGCTATCAAACCTTCTATAATTTTCTCATATACCTGCGCAGTTTTCGCAGAGTATGAATATTCCCATCCTTCGGCATACACTTCAGCAAATTCTTGGGCCATCCTTCCATCATGCCTGTCAAGAAAGTGTGAATTGTCACTAGAGCTTCTTCCAACCATTCTAGTTAAAATCCGTCTTAATTGCTGTCTTGAACTGTATAGCCTTTCGTCAATAGGGCGTTGTGCAGATGTGGGCGTATCCGAAACTAACTTCCCCTCTTCCAGCTTTACTTTCCCACCACGCATGACAAAGTCAATTAACCTCTTCTTTTCCTCTATGAGCTCCCTGACGCCTACGTCAATTGAACCTTTTCTGTGGAAAGGATAGTTTGTTATCATATTGACAACAGTTACATCTCGTTCTTGCCCTCTTCTATCGACTCTTTTTATCGCCTGATAAAAGGTAGCTGGTGTGTAAGGCAAATCTAGGAAAATGACGTAAGAAGCACCTATTAGGCTGACACCTTCACCCATTGTTTCAGGATTTGTTATGAGGACTTTATGATCAGGGCTAGTCTGGAAAAGCTGTCTCACTTCTTCTCTTCTGCTTCTCTTTCCCATATAGCCAGCTTTGACATCACCATCAATTCTTAGTGCACCATATTGTTCATATCTTTGCTCTAACTTTCTTGTTACACCTTCTTTGAAGCGAGACGTGAAAACAACAGCCTTTTCTCCTGCTTGAACAACATCTGACAATAATTTATCCAACTCTCTATATTTGGAAGAATCCAAATCCTTTAATCGTGCTCTAAGTTCTGGGTCACTGATTAATTCTGGGTCGACCAAGGATGGGTCAAGAGAAGCTTTTCTTAATTGATCCAATTTCTCGGTCGGACTGATGTCACCATACTCTAAAACTTCTGTGTAAACTCTCATATGGTCTTCACCCAGATTTACAACCCATGGGGTAACCTCTGGTATTTCTTCTTCACCTCTTCTCAACATTCTTTGGTTAAGTACACTACCCAATACCAAGGGGTTTCTTTGATACACTTTCATTACAGACAATGCAGTGGGATAAGTTTCGGGTTCCATCATACTTATGAGAGCGTATATGTCTTGTAGCTTGTCTGGAACCGGAGTTGCGCTAAGCAACGCCAGATATTCAATTCCATCCGTCAATTTTCTTATGTGTTTAGATCTGAAGGCACTTGGGTTTTTTGTGTTATGAGATTCATCAACAATTATATATCCAAATCCAATTTGTCCAAGACCTTCTATCAATATACTTCGTGTTCGCTTATTGCCAAACACGTTATGGTTTACTATGACAAAGTCTGCATCAGAAGCCTGCTGTAAAGCTTCAGGACTATACCTGTCTAAGACTAGAGCTGTTTGATCAGGATAATTAGTTGTTACTTGAGCCGTCCAGTATTCACGTGCAGAGTTAGGACAAATAACCAATGCTTTAATACGCTCGTTATTTCCAATTTCAATTAGCCTTTTTGCATCTATAGCTTGAATAGTTTTTCCATAACCACCTTCATCAGCTATCAAAAATCGCTTTTTGTCGTAAATGGAGAAAGATCCAAATTCTTGCTGGCCGTTAGGGTTAACTGGTTTTACTTCCTGGTAAAGCACACTCATGTCCTCACCCGTCGCCTCAACTCGTTTAGTCTTTCCGACAGTGATGCAAACCGATTAAACTCGTCGTAAAGCTCCTGATAGAGCCATTTTAATGACTCATTTTCCTCGTGTTCAGCAGCGTCTCTTATCAGCTCTACAATAGCTTTTTTATCTTCTGATGTGACTTGCTCCTTTTCCATCATCAAAGATGTATAGTAATCCCTGCCCAACTTCAGAAAGCCTTCCCTCAGCATTTGGTCCCTGTCGATTACAGGTTTGGGCACCCTGCTTAAGACGTCTCCCAGAATGTCAGTAGGTATAGGCTTTCTAAATTTGCCCAGATAAGGACCCAATGACGGAAGATACTCAATCGCGTCTTCCTCAGAAATTATGCCTGGATACCAAAGAACTAGGATTCTAGCCACCAAAGGGTCGACCATGTTCTTATTGTATGTAAACAATCTGACAACTTGCTGTACGTCTTCATGAGTCTTGACGAATTCTTGGAAAGTTGGAGCGTTTTTAATTGTTATGCTATATTTACCAACTTTTCCGTCTCTTATCCCCACAATGTCTTCATAACTCATCCCTCTTTTTCGAGCAATTCCTTTTAATACTTCTACATCTCTATACCATCTGTCTATACTTACAGTATCATATGTATCGCCGACTTCTCTTGTAGTCCTATCACTAAATAAATAATCGTCAACAGCTGCAACTTGCGTTTCAAAATCAAAGCGTTTTGTAGATTCAATTTGTTTCTTAATGTTTCTCAACCTAATAACATCTTCATAAGCCATTCCATTTCTTTTAGCCACCTCTTGTAAGACAAGTTCATTATAACACCATCTGCCTACAGATGTTTTATGTATTTCATTATCACCACCAACTACTCTTTCACCTTCCCAGCTTAACAAATAATCACTAACAGCATTTACCTTTATCTCGAATGGTATTAGTTTCCGTTTATTACGCGATTCTATCTTTTCATCTCTTAGGCGAATAATATCTTCATATGTTATACCCCTTTTTCCAGCAACCTCTTCTAAAATTCTGTCATCATTGTACCATCTGAGCACAGAAGATCCAACCACCCCATATTTATTCCCAACCTCTGCTACATTTTGATCACTAAATAAATAATTATCAACTATTTCAACTTTCTTTTCAAATTCTATCGGATTTCCTTTCTTAGGCATTAACTCAACAACTTCTTTCTTAGGTATTAACCTAATAACATCTTCATACGCAAGTCCCCTTCTTCTAGCGACTTTCATTAGAACTTCATCATTATTATACCATCTAATTATTGTTGATTTTCCTACCCCATACTCACTGCCGACTTCTCTTGTAGTCCTATCACTAAATAAATAATCGTCAACAGCTGCAACTTGCGTTTCAAAATCTTTAAGTCTAGGTTTTTTGTTGTTCATAGTGTTCTATAACCTTAACTTATAATACCCCAAACAATTTCTAGCCATCTTTTCTTCCTGAAGCAAAATGGAGTGTATTCTTGTCTTAGGGTCTTTCTGACCTTCAATCCACATCAAATAATTCTCCACAGATATTCCATCAAAACTATTATCAATCTGCAACCTTCTAGTCAACTGCATAGGACCCAATTCTTCATCACCAACTTTTATCCTTCTAATTTGAACACAAGAATCCACACCTTCAGCCTCAGTTGCTATATTTAGAAAGTATCTTCCTCTATAAGGCATGATATAAAACTTACCAGGTGCATAAGCAATGCCATTGCCAGCGGTTCTGCCACTCCTGCCTTCATAAGCCGCAGTCTCAGTTATAATACCTTCATACCTGTCTGTACCTATCTCTCTAACCAAAGTCCTCCCTACCAAGTCTTGCGCCACTTCTAGCGGTTGCCTAGCAAAAAATCTCTCCCTCAACCTCATACCACTCAAACTAAAGAAAGCAGTTAAAGATTTAAACCTATGCCACAAATTGTTAATCCATACCATGGAAGACGAAGAACCCTTCGACGAAAGCAAGGATGTAAAGCTGGCCGAGTTCCAGTTGAAAGACACGTCGGTGCTTGTGATAAAGAAGACTAATTACAAGGGCCAGGACAGGATAGATTTCCGTGTTTGGCTGAATTCATCGAGATACAAGGGCCCGACAAAGCAGGGCTTTGTAGTGACGATGGATAAGATAGACAATTTCATGAAGACTATGGATGATGTGAAGAAGAAGCTTGGCGAGCTGGAAAAATGACGGGATTCAATCCAATAAGCAGGATATTGTCAATTTTCGGCTACCAAAACAATTGGAAAAGCGGTGCAGAAGGGGAGGAAATTGTCGCTGGTCGCCTTAACGAGCTCGGAGAAGGCTTTCGCACATTCAATGATGTAATGCTGCCTGGCGAGCAGGAAAATATAGACCACATAGTTGTGGGACAAAACGGCATTTTTGCGATCGAGACGAAAAACATCAAAGGCAGAGTGCTTTGCAACGGGGATAATTGGAGCAAAGTGGTAGGACCTTCTATAGAGCCGATTAAAAGCCCCAGCGTTCAAGCCAAAAGGACTGCAGCCAAGCTGACTAAATTTTTGCAAACTAAACTAGAAGATTCTGCACTTGCACAGAAGATTTATACTACACCAATTATAGTTTTCGCCAACAAAGACGTTGAATTGGCCGTTAATAGGCAGGAAGTTCCAGTGCTAAGGCCCTTTGAACTGACGCGGTCTATTATGTTCAAGTACACGGAAAACGTTTTCGCTGAATCTGACATCGAATCAATAAGCTCTTTAATCAAATAGCGAAGAAAATCTTTCACGATGGAGATGTATGACTTGCCTGTTTGGTAGGAATACCTTTTGAGTTTTACTTCCTCGATCAGTTTGCCAATTAGGCGGCATCTTTCTTCTGGCAAATAATTTTTACTCTCATCTGCCATACAGTCTGTTATATGGACAGAACTAACAAAATCTCGCTTTTTATCCAAAATACTCCTATTAAACGAATATTTATCTCGCTTAATAGTTGTTCAACGCAATCCACCTCCGCCCGCCTTAAAAAGAACATTTATAAAGATGTTCAGTATAGTTGTTTAATATGAGATCAAATCTTATTCCATTATTAATATTCTCATTAGTTGCTATAGTTTTTGTAAGTGGTTGTACGCAGTATGGTGGACAACAAACCCAACCTGCATCACCAACGCAACCAACATCAACGACTGTGAGTAGTGTTGAAATTACATCTTCAGGATTCAGTCCAAACACATTAACAATTAAGACTGGTGAAACTGTTACATTTGTAAACAAAGATTCTCGCCCTCATTGGCCAGCATCAGCCGTACACCCAACACATACAGTATACCCCGAAACTGGTGGCTGTATAGGAAGCAAGTTCGATGCATGCAAAGGTTTGGCACAAGGCGAGACTTTCTCATTCAAATTTAATCAAAAAGGAACTTGGAATTACCATGATCACTTGAACCCAAGTTTAACTGGAACAATAATTGTTCAGTGAAAATTTAATGAGCGGTATAAAGGAAGCATTAAAAAAAGTTTTTTTGGGAAACATATATAACTGGATGATTTTGATTCTAGTTATAATAGCTGCCATAAGCGCTTACCAGTTAGGCTACCTAATAGGTGTCCTGCAAATTATAGTGGCGGTAGTTGTGGCTGGTGTGCTTGATACTGCAATAAAGTCTTACAATAAAGGAAGCTTCTATCTTTCCAAAAGTGGCATAATTTCTGGCATATTCATAGGAGCTTTGATTACACCGAATTTACTTGCCACTGTGATTGCAGCGGCAGTCGCGATATTATCAAAACACATAATAAAAATCAGAGGCAGCCCCTTTTAATGTGGCAACTCGGAAACTTCTTCGTTCGCGCACTCCGACCACGCTGCGCTCTCACTTCGTTCTGGGAGCATAACAAGTGATATACGGTTCAGCCCTCGGCTCGGGTTTCACCCAAATTTTGCTCCGTTTCACTCCGCAAAACTTCGTATATCCTTAACGTTGGGCGTAATTCAGAATTCGGCATTCCCCCGACCACCCACCCCTAATTTGAGAGGGGTTGCTTACGAAACGGAAAAATCCTTCGCTTAACCTTCACAACGAAAAACGAAAACCCAATTTGCTTCGCAAACAAAGCCTAACATTGGTTAAGCGGTTTCACTATCGCTACACCCAAAGATTTTTCTGACGAAACGGGCCGAGGCTTTTAGCCCTTCGGGCATATAGTCTGCTACGCAGAAATAATTAACAGAAAGAGGGGTCATCTTAAATTACGAAGATATAATATGTAGCAAAGAATAACATATGATAGAATTTACCATAAGATTTAAATAGTACTAACTTTAACTAGAATATATGTCAAAGAATCTTTTGAAAGAATCAGGGTTAATGCAAAATGCTTATGATAGATTTCTTAGAACATTATGTAATAGGACAAGATTGTCAATTATTCAATCATTAAGGGACAAGCCTAAAAATGTGACTCAACTCACAAATGAGCTCGGCATACACCAAACATCTGTTTCTCACGGACTAAAGAGACTACTTGACTGCGGTTTTGTTCATGTAACGCAGAATGGTAGGGAGAGAGTTTATTCTGTCAATAAAAAAACAATCAAACCTTTGTTAGGGCTAATGGAGTCGCATATTGAAAACTACTGTAAAAAGAAATGTTGTGAGTAATATGGATAAGAAAAAATTTCCAATAGCGAATATTGTAATATTTATTTTAGTTATAACTCTTTTTATCTCTCTTTTCTATGTCGCTTCTTATTTTCGTGAGCAGGAAGAAGAAATAAGATCAGAAAATCCCATAACTTTTTGCCAGCCTCCAAAAGCTCCTCCAGAAGAACAAAAATGTTATTTCACAACTCATATTCACTTTTTCCCAACCATGAAGATATTTGGAGAAGAAAAAACTCTTCCTTTTGAGCATGGTACTTTAGAAAAATTTCATACCCATTATGAGGAAAACAAGGTTCATTGGCATGCACTTATCCCAATTAATCCAATAACGAAACAACCCTTAGAAAATCTTACTTTAGGAGAGCTGTTTGATGATTTAGGGATACCTTTTGACGATGGTAGAATCTATGAGTTTGAGTCAGGCATGTTAAATCCTGCAACAAGTCAGCCTGCAAAATTGGTAGTTTTCATAGAAGGTGAAGAGAAAGAGATAGAGAATCCACGAGATTACGTATTAAACCTAAAACTTGCGCATAGAAAAATTGAGATAATATTTGAATAGGTGAAAAGATGATAGAAGAAAAACAAAAAATAATTTTGGTTGCGCTTTCAATAATTCTATTTGTAATTATAGGTCTTAGTCTGGCATGGATTTCTCAACAAACAGTACTTTCAGAAGAGCCAGGATTCCTGTTTATCGCTTTCTTAGCATTCGCTGCAGGCATTACTATGATAGTTCTACCCTGTACTCTCCCATTAGTATTCGTAATTATTCCATTATGTGCTGGCAAAGGATACAAAAAAGGTTTTACAATGGCGCTTTTGTTTGGTTTAGGTTTGACAATAACCATAACCATTTATGGCGTAATCTTAGCTTCACTTGGAAGCTATTTTGGGTTAAGCAGAGGTTCTTTTATACTGTTTTTGATTATAGGATCCTTAGCTTACCTCTTCGGTTTATCAGAACTTAGATTGCTAAACTTAAGATTACCTCACGCGAGATTACCGAGTTTTATACAAAAAGGCAGTGATTATTGGAAGAGTTTCGGAACTGGCTTGGTTCTTGGAAATGTGGGCATTGCATGCCCTAATCCTTTGTTTTATGTCCTTCTTATCTACATAGCAGCACTTCCTGACCCATTCACAGGAGGCTTTGTTGCACTTCTGAATGGAATAGGAAGAGCCACTCCATTAATTTTGATGGCGGTCCTTGCTATTTTAGGAATACAGACAACTCGGTTTATTGTTGAAAAGCGAATAGCTATAGAAAAGCTAACAGGTTATGGATTGGTAATATTTGGTGCATTTGTATTAACTGCTTGGATTTTCAAAACTCCGGGCTTATGGATAGCTCAACTACCGCCAAACTTGTGGGTATGGGCAACCTTTATTTTGCTCTCTGTGTTGCCTGCATTAATTAAACGTTTTGTAAAGGTGAAAGAATGAAAGTAAAGAAAACATACCTCATTGCTGTGGCGTTGATTTTTATAGTCTTAGCAGTGGCTCTTAGTGGTTTTGCCTTATGGAATAATTTTATTATCCCAAGTTTAGGAAATCTTAGTAATCTTTCACTGATTTTAATAATTGGTATTGCATTTCTTGCAGGAGTTGTTTCCTTTTTCTCGCCTTGTGGTTTAGCTTTATTGCCTACTGTATTCAGTTATAACTTAAGGAATTTTTCATCAGGGGAGGTTACAAAAACCAAAGTGCTTTCTGTAGGTTTGTATTCATCAATAGGAATTTTATCATTCTACGCATTGATTGGGCTTATTTTTTCTCTTTTAGGATCTGTTTTCTTTCCATATCTCAAGACTTTGCAGTATGTGTTTGCTGCAATAATCATAGCATTGGGGATTGTTATGGTTAAGAACATCTCAATAAGATTCCCTTTCCAAAAGACAATCAGCTCCGCATTTGCTGGCAAAGTCTATGAATCAGTTGGATTCAAAAATTATTATTTGTTTGGATTTGGATATGGTCTTGCAATTATGGGGTGTGTTGCCCCTATAGTTTCTGCCCTTTTGATATTCCCCTTTATCGTTGGCAATTTCTCATTGGGTATATCGGCATTTGTTTCTTATGGAATTGCACAAGCTGTGATGCTGACAATATTTGCATGGACTACTGTCTTCTCAGAGAAGAATGTTTTTGAAAAAGCATTAAGATCCAGTGTAAAAATTAAAAAACTTGCAGGTATCGGTCTTATCATAGGAGGGATAATATTATTAACTTACTACATATTTTTTGGGATGGGATTAGTATTAGGTGGATAAAATGGCAAAAGAAATAGAAATAAACATAAAAGCACTAATTGGCGGGATTGTAGGAGGACTCACAGCATCATTTTTTGCATTTGGCCCATTGATTATGAGCTTGCTTGGGTTTGATGCTGTTACATCATTAACGGTCGTAAAATATTGGATGTATCTGATAATTACTGGTGTAATAGTTGCTTTAGCCTTTCCTTTTTCTACACGCAAAAAGAGTATTTCTTTATCAAAATCAGGAATCTTAACTTCTCTTGTAAGTTTTGGGCTTATATTTATTATAGGGGTTTATGGACTCACACCAATTTTAGCTCCGTTAGTATCTGGGAATACGCGACAAGAAATTACAAATGGTAATTACAAAGTGCTTACGTTGTCAATTCCCGGAATGGTTTGTTCAGGTTGTGCAGCAAGCATACAAGGAGCGCTAAAGAATACGAATGGTGTGATTGATGCAAGCGTTACTCTTTCAAATAAGCAAGCAATTGTCATTTATGATCCATCAATTACTACAAAAGAAAAAATTGTTAATTTAGAAATTTTCACTAGCATTTATCCTGCCACTATAATAAAGGATGGGGATTGGAAGCGTGAGTAAAATGGCAAAAGAAGTTTTAGTTTTAAAGACTCCTGGATGTGCCTCATGTGCACAAGCAACCATATTAATCAATAAACTCAAGAAAGAAGAGAAACTTAAAATTACTGTTAAAGAAGTTGATATAACAAAAAATCCAGACACTCTCAGAAAATACCCTATTATGAGTTCTCCTGGAATTGTAATCAATGGTAAGTTAGAGTTTGTTGGAGTGCCAAGAGAGAAAGAATTGAGAGAAAAACTTAGATAATTCTTTTGAAAGATGCCCACCTTCAAAACCTTCTTTTTCAGAAAAAGAAGCAAAAACAAAAGCTCCTGCACTGTCCTTCGGATATACAGTCGCCTTCGGCAGATTATATTAAAAGGAACCCCCTTTATTTTATTGGAAAATCGTGGCGTCCCGCCACCGCCGAATTCTGAACTCAAAATTTCTGCGAAATTTTGCCGTGCCTTGCAGGCTCTCACTTCGTTCGGGACGCCTAACAGCGATTATCTGTGATTTTCCTGCGAAAAATCCCCAAATTCTCTAAAGAGAACTTCAGATAATCGCGATGTTAGGTGACGTTTACTTTACAGCTCAATATGATTCAATTTTATAAGCTCATCTAAACTATCTTTAATGAATGAAGTGGAAATCCTTCAAGCACAACGGCGTCTACTTCCCTCCTGAATACCAGTGGAAAAAGCTGTCAGTCAAAATCAAAGCCGAGAAAGTGCAGCTGAATCAGGAGCAGGAGGAAATGCTCTATGCTTGGACGAAAAAAATCAACACACCATACGTTCAAGACTCTGTTTTCCAGCAGAATTTTTTATCAGACCTAAAGAAAGTCCTTCCCAAGTTCCAGCATATCACAATGGATGACATTGACCTCTCCGAAATTATCAAGTACCAGGAGAATGAAAAGAACCTGACTAGAGAAGAAAAGAAGATGCTGGCCGCAGAAAGAAAGAAGCAGAAAGAAGCGCTAAAGGAAAAATACGGCTATGTTGAGATAGACGGGAACAAGGCAGAAGCGGCAAACTGGATGGCAGAGCCTCCCGGAATTTTCATGGGTCGTGGCCAGCACCCGTTGAGAGGAAAATGGAAGAGAAGGATTATATCCGAGGATATAATATTAAATCTGAGCAAGGACGCGGCGGTTCCTGAAGGCAAGTGGAAAAAAGTCATCCATGGAAACGATTTCATGTGGATGGCATCGTGGCATGACGAGCTCACCGACAAGATGAAATATGTGTGGCCTAGCGAAGGCTCTGTTCTAAGGCAGAAGAGGGAGAAGGAAAAGTACGACAAGGCAATGTCCATCGACGACAACTTGGAGAAGATAAGAAAGCATATCCATGACGGTCTAAACTCAAAAGACGAAAAAACAAGAAAAGTAGCTACAGTATGCTTCCTGATAGACAGGCTTGTAATGAGAGTGGGTGACGAAAAGGATGAGGACGAGGCTGACACTGTAGGAGCTTCGACGCTAAGGGTGGAGCATATAAAATTCAATCCCGATTCCATAGAATTCGATTTCCTTGGCAAGGACAGCGTCAGATGGGAGAAGAAACTGTTGTTCTCGGACGTTGACCCGACATTCGTGAAGAACATGAAAGAGTTTACCAACGGGAAAAAACCGGACAGCCTGATATTCGACGGCATAAGCTCGCGTGATGTCAACCAATTTTTCGGCAAGTGCATCAAAGGCCTGACGGCGAAAACATTCAGGACATACCACGCCACAAACACTCTGGTATCCTACCTGACATCTGTGAAAGTCAAATCTAGCGACACCGCGCAGCAGAAACTGTACCACGCAAAGATGGGCAACCTAGAGGTGGCGATAGCCTGCAATCACAAGAAGACGCCGCCGAAAACATGGGAGGAAACTTTCGCAAGGAAGCAGGAGAAACTAACAAAATGGATGAACACTAGTCCGAAGACAGAAAAGCAGGCGGAGAAGCTCAAGGAAAGGATAGAAAAATTGAAGATGGACATAGAGCTGTCGAAGAAAACTAAGGAATACAACCTGGGGACTTCGTTAAAGAACTATGTAGATCCGCGCGTTTACAAGTCATGGCTTGACAAGATGGGGATAGACTGGACAAAACTATACACTTCAGCGTTGCAGAAAAAGTTTTCATGGGTCACCCGCTCAAAAGTCAAATGGGAAGACGTCGTGAGATAGCAACTTTATAAGGCACTCATACCAAAAGTAAGTTAGGTAAAATGTTCTTCACGAATGTCGACTGGCTGGCAGTCCTTATAGCTGCAATAGCCAACATGGTGATTGGCGCCTTGTGGTATTCTCCAATGCTTTTCGGCAAGTCATGGATGAAGCTTACGGGAATGTCTGAAGCTAAGATTAAAGCTGCGAAGAAGAGCGGCATGATGCAGTCTTATACAATTGCTTTCATAGGCTCTTTATTGATGGCATACGTTTTTGCCGTAATTCTCACATTGACAGCATCAGCAACCTTGGCTGCGGCAAGCAAGATGGCAGTCTGGGTCTGGCTAGGCTTTATAGCTCCTGTAATGCTAGGTATGGTACTGTGGGAAGGTAAATCTGTCACACTGTATCTGATGAACATTCTTTATTATCTTGTCGCGCTTTTGGCAATGGGCGTAGTTCTAATTCTAGTTTAAGGCGGTTTGATGGACAAGGTTGTCCACTTCGAAGTTCCTGCTGACGATTTGGATCGCGCGCAAAAGTTCTATAGCGATGTTTTCGGCTGGAAGATAGACAAGGTTCCTGGGCAAGATATTGAATACCGCATGGCCTACACTGTGCCAGTCGATGAAAAGTTCATGCCCAAAGAAACTGGTGCAATAAACGGCGGCATGGTGAAGAGGTCTAACAAAGAGTCGGTCGTGATTGTCATCAATGTCTCTTCCGTCGACGAGTACGCGAAGAAAGTGGAGGATGCGAGAGGGAAGGTTGTGATGCCCGCGCAGAAAGTAATGAACATGGGCCTTTATGCGAGAGTTGAGGACACCGAGGGCAATGTAATTGGCATCTGGCAGGATTTGAGATGAAAACGAAAACTATACGGCAGACAGCTAATTTCAACGCCAGCACTCATGATGTTTACGAGGCATTGATGAACTCGAAAAAGCACGCTAAATTCACCCAGTCCAAAGCCAGCATAAGCAGAAATATTGGCGGGCTAGTTTCCGCATATGATGGATGGATAAGCGGCGTTAACGAAAAGCTGGTTCCGGGCAAACTAATCGTGCAAAAGTGGCGAGGCACTGACTGGCCAGAAGGGCATTATTCGAAAGTTGCTTTCAAACTTGATAAAACCAAGAACGGCACGAAACTTACTTTTATACAAACAGGCGTACCTGTAGAGCATTATCAGGAAATTAATCAAGGCTGGCATGAACATTATTGGGACAAGATGAAAAGAGTTTTCGGCTGGTAAAAAAAGCTTAAATATATCATACACGACCTTATCACTATGTCGCTTGGTTATCGAATTGGAAGAGGGGTAACTTTAGGGGTCTTGGTAGCAGCGCTTTATACACAACCAGTTTATGCGCAAGGACCTGTGAAGGAGCAACCTTTAACACCGCTACCCATACAGCCTGTTATCAGAGACGAGCCGACAGATTTGATAATCAAAAACGACGAGTTTGCCCCGATCAATCCATTGCCTACAGGATACAGAAGATAATGGACCAGCTGGGATTTGAACCCAGAGCCTCTTCCTTGCGAAGGAAGCGTTATAGGTTAACTATCTACCGTTGATCTACTGGCCCAAGTCATGAAAGTATTTTTGCAGCAGAGCTTTTATCTCTTGTGAAAATCTCGGATTCAAGCTTATTTCCAAACCGTAGCTTGTAGGTTTTGACAAAATCAAACCTTTTCTAATCATCTCTTTGGTCGATTTGTCGACCTTCTTTAAACCTTCTTTATCCAAGTCTCGAATGTTCCAGCCTTTCTTTATATTGTCTAGTGAAGTATGTGCTGCGCCCCATTTACCCCTTTTATGCAATTTCAAAAGTATTCTAACTTCGACATCTTCGTCTGAAAACATAAGTACACTTATAATACTTCGTAAGTAACATTTAAATACTTCTATGATATACTATATTCATGAAAGCCGAACCAACTTTACTCGTCGAATTTCTTGGCGACAATCCAACAATTAGGATAATCGATTTTTTTCTTGACAATAGAACAGATTACTCAAAAAATGAGATAGTGAAAGGTACTGATATGTCAAAAACAACTTTCTATAAAGTTTGGGGTAAATTGGAAAAGTTCAGAGTAGTTGTTCCAACAAGACGATATGGAAAAGCTCAATTGTTTAAAATCAACGAGCAGAATGAGCTTGTGAAAAAATTGATTTCCTTAGAGTTTACTCTGGGTATTCAAGCAATGAACGAAGCACTAGTAAAAGTTCCTATTAGAGCAAATCCAAGACGTAAATATAAATGACAAGCATTCTCAGTTTAAACTATAGCTTAGAGTGGGTTGAAAGTTGTCGAATGCAATTTTAACGGAAGTTGGTGAATGACGACAATGATTATTGTTAACTATTAATAAGTGGTAAAAGAGAAAGATTTAAGTACTTTATCAAATAACTTGTTGTATGCAATATTCAGAAGGTACAGCTACGGGGCGAGTAAGAGTAATGCAGTTGGAGGATCCGGGAATCTTCCGCTATCTGCTTAACCTCAGTTCTAAAGGTGGGAAAGATGAATACAGATGGTTTGCCCGTACAAATAGAGACGACTCGGGGAGGGAACTAAGAGATGGTGATTATGCTAGAATTAATTTTAAGCAAGATTGGCCATATATTACAATTACGGGTTCTCCGATTTCTGATGAAGAAGAGAAAGTTGTAACAGATCTCGTATATCAGGATATCAAAGTCGACAAATTTGGATAACGTATAACTAAATTCCCCCTTTCTTTCTGGTGTACTTACGCGGTAGTTCCAAAATACCCAAATCTCTCGAACCTCTTGCCTTTTCCAGATAATCCCCTACCGTTAATTCGAGATTACTTTCTCTCAAGAAATCTATATCCCCTTTTCTCAAAACTTGAAGCTGGAGAAACCTTTCTTTGCAATAGCCCATTAAAATTCTAAGGTCATGTTGATCCTGACGCTTCCTATAGTTAACAACTTTATCCACATCCCATACTATAGCATCATAAAGTTTCGACATCATACGCATTTAAGTGATTAACTTTAAATTTATTCAAAATGGGCGAGTAGCTTAGCCTGGTTGGAGCACTCGAACTTAGGTGAAGCTGATAGCAATCAGGCAGACACCGAGAAAGAGTAAACTTCGGGAGCGGTCAAGAGTTCAAATCTCTTCTCGCCCACTTTTATGACCAAACAAGACGAATTAGTTTCCAAAGATGATCTAGAAGCTATAATTCAAGGAAGAAAATATTTTAGAGACAGGAGAACAAAATCTTTATCCGCGATAAAGAGAAGGTTAAAACTATAGTGCTTGACATAAAAATTCTAAAAATGCTTGATTACAATGATAAAGTACTACAAGGCGCCTGACATAGAAATGACGGTAAGAGAAGTCTTTGCCAAGCTCGGCATGGACCATGACATCTCGCGGGTAGCATGCATACGGAGCAGGGGCTCGCAAAGCAGAAGGACGTTGGCAAGGTGCCATACTATTTCCAAGGCTGTCCAGACAGGGCTAGACATCAAGGCTCATTATGTCATTGAAGTGATTTCTGAGAATTTCGACAAGCTCAGCGACGAGGAGAAGGTGAAGACCATAATCCATGAGCTCATGCACATACCTAAGGCATTTGGCGGCGGTTTCAAAGGACATGGTTATGTGAACAGGAGAACAGTCGATGGCATGTACAGTAAATTCAAGTCCCGCCTCTAATCCCTTCTTTTCAACCACCAATTCTTCAGCACGTTGTATGTCTCGGTCGATATCCAGTATCCCGTCACCGCAAAAATTGCATTTAACAGAGCCATATCGCCTCCAGAGATGACAGTAAAGAAATAAACCAGAGTAAACGTGACAAAAGCGATGAAAGCAGTTCTGGTCTTGCTTGTTTCCCAAGCCTTATCGGCTTCCACCTTCTTGTTCCTTAACTTTATCTTGTTTATCTCCTCTTCCAATTCCTTCCGAGTCGCCATAAGTAACAAGTATCTGATTTAATATTTATAACACAACTCTAATAGAATATTATGACGCACATCAAACTCCAAGACATTTACAAAGAGCTTAGGAAAATCGAGAGCAGAATGGCTACGAAAGAAGAAGTACATGCCCTAGCCGACACTTTCGAAATCCTCGCCAGCAAAAGAACAGTACATGCTATAAGAAAGAGTGAACAGGACATAAAGAAGGGCAGGGTAAAGAAGGTCGATTCTGTCAAAGACCTGATGAAAGAGATGTAAAATGTATGAAGTCCTCAGAACAGATACTTTTCTGGAAGAGCTAAAGAGGTTCAAGAGAAACAAACAATTACTTGTAGAGTTGGATAAGAAAATCCAAAGGTTAAAGGAAGACCCGCACAACGTAGGCGGTAACTTGTCAAGAAGTTTGAAAGGTCACAAGTCGACAAGGTTGGCTAAAAAGTTTCGGCTTGTGTTTAGAATTGATGAACATTCAAGGAAGATCTATCTAGAAGCCATCGATCATCGAGAATACATATATGAGTAATGATTTTATGAAGGATAGAATAAAGAGGGTATTTTCAAACCTGGACGATAAAGTGGATGCAGTCCTGATTTCCAACGCGGAGCATCCCAGCATAGACCTAAACTTCTTTTACATAACTGGCATACGTTCCGGAAGCTTCGCACATGCTTATGCCCTAGTAAAGCGGAACGGTGACAAAATCCTGATTACAAACCAATTGGAGGAGCAGATAGCCAGGGAAGAAAGCGATTTCCAAGTCGTTATTGTCAAGTCTAAGGACGACATGAAGAAATTGCTGTCAGGTATCAAAGTTCTCGGGATAAACTTTGAAGGCATAACCCACGCCAAGTTCTCCAAGGCGAAAGGATATACAAAGGCCAAGATTGTGGATGTTTCAAGTGCCTTGTGTGAGGCACGCTCGATAAAGGATAAGAAGGAGATAGAGAACATCTCAAAGGCATGCGAGATATCAGTTTATGTGGCAGGTATGATACCATCGTTGGTTACAAAAGGCATGACCGAGAGGGAACTTGCAGGAAGAATGAATTCTGTTATGATGGAAAAGGCAACCGGGCTTGCATTCCCAACAATCGTCGCATTCGGCACAAACTCTTCCAAACCACACTATCTTCCATCTGATAGTAGGCTTGGCAAGAATCAGTTTGTATTGGCGGACTTTGGGGCGGAGGTTGACAGATATGCGTCGGACATAACTAGGACTTTTATCTTTCGAAAGGCGTCCAAGGAAATGAGAGAGATGTACGAGACTGTGCTTGACGCCCAGATGCAGGCTATCGACATGGTAAAGGACGGCGTGAATGGGAGGGAAATCGACAAGTTTGCACGCGATATCGTGGAGAGAAATTACAAGGGGATGTTCATACACAATCTTGGGCATGAGGTTGGAATGTCTGTGCACGATGGAAGGAGCCTGGGCCCAAATTCGGACTTTATGCTGAAGGAAAACATGGTGGTGACAGTCGAGCCTGGGGTCTACATTCCGTCAATAGGCGGTGTTAGGATAGAGGACACAGTGGTTGTAAGGAAAGGCAAGGCCAAGGTATTGACAAACTCTACAAAAGACTTGATACAACTGCAAACATGATAGCTATCGACGAATTTGGGTTGGAGTGTAGTGTTGCAAAATTCGAGACAACTCTTTCATTTCTTCATGCAACTTTTCTCTATTTTTTGTAACTCTATTTACATTAATGTAGGGCACATCAATTTGGTCTGGTGTGCCTTCATCGAGAATAATGATACCTACACCTCCTAATGATTGCCATCCATTGTTTTCCAAATATCGTGATAGAGCAATAGTATCTGCTGCTCTCCATTCAGGATTAGCGAGCAGGAGTGACATATGATATTCGAGCACAGTAAATCCGCGGAACGAGCCGATATAGTTTGGTCCTCCTCTCCACAAAGCTTCCATAGAAGCGTCGATTAGACCAGGTATATTATGAGTAAAATCTCTCTTGCAGCGATACATATACAAACTCTCTTGTTAAGACATTTAAAACTTTTAAAACAACAAATGTAAACTAGATTTAGGCTCCCTTCGTCTAGCCCGGTCAAGGATACAGCCCTTTCGAGTTGTCTCAGAAAGGTTTGATGCAAGATGATAAAGCAAGGCTGTAACGCGGGTTCAAATCCCGCAGGGAGCATTCCTAATTTGGGATATTAGGATTGCTGAAAAATTGAACGCTTTTAAATCGTAATGTCAGATGTAGTTCCCTTCTTGCCGAACTGGGCAGCAATAGACTCGTCGCCAAGAAATGTGAAATTTATGGACTTTATGAAAGAATTATCGTTGGATTTAATATATTGATTGATAAGCAAGCAGTTGAATTTTATTTACAGTTGTTTATCGTGTACTGTACGACGTGTTTCTGACTATGATCACTCAGACTTTCCGCGGGGTTTTCTTGTCGTCCAAAACTCTGCCATACCATTTAAATCAATAGAAAGTATTTGTTCATAAATCTCTCCAAGTCCAGATGAGTCAAACAAATCACTTTTCCTTTTCCATTTATTCAGCTCACCCTCAGTAGCTGTATCCCTATAAGGAAAAACATCTTTGTAAACCGATTCTATACCTTCGGTTTCATAACCTGCAGGCAATTGTATTAACTCCTCTGCTACCGCTTGCAAAATGGCTTTCGCGTTAGCTCGTCCTCTCCCCCTAAGTGCCAATTGGGATTCCAATTCAGACAGCACCTTACCAACATATACCTGACGAACATCGGGCTGGAGCTTGGCAATTCTTTGACGCGGACCTTCGTACTCATTTCCATATCCAGGATTAGCGAAACCACTATACCAGTTGGCCTCCAAAACTGATGCAGGAATTATAGTGTCATTAACTGTATATTTCGGAGGATCTCGTGCACCAACACCAAATCCCCTATTGGCAACTAGCAACCCTTCTGGAGACAATCCCATCGTTTCCAATGTCCTTACAGTTACGTAACCACCCCTTGAGAACAATATGTCCATTTCTCTCAGCGCCTGTACAGCATCCATATTTAGACAATAGAAAGCTAAATATAAAACATTTATGAAATCCAAAATGCCAAAAACGGAAAAGGAGTGGAAGAAAACATTGAAGCCGGAAGAATACTATGTCCTCCGTGAAAAGGGTACTGAAACACCGTTCACCGGAAAGCTCCTGCACAACAAGAAGAAAGGCTCCTACATGTGCGCAGGCTGCGGCACCGAACTATTCACTTCAGATAAAAAATACGATTCCGGCACAGGTTGGCCAAGCTTTTGGGACGCGAACAATAAGAACATAAAACTCAGGGAGGACAACAGCCACTTTATAAAGCGGATACAAGTCGTATGCAAGAAATGCGGCGGCCACCTGGGGCATGTCTTTGATGACGGCCCGAAGCAAAGCGGCAAAAGGTTCTGCATCAATTCATGTTCGCTTAACTTCAAGGAGAAAAAATCCTAACGCTCTGGCATAGTATTTCACATATACGATTATCTTCCTAATGACTCTGACTGAAGTATGATATTTTGGAACGCGTACTGGGGATTGGCATTTCTTCTAATGATGCTTTACATCCTCATGTGAGATTATGCAATACAAAGTCTTATAAAATCTGCAAACCAGCTTAACTTTAGGTCGATCGAAGGAGTCCAAGGGTTGTATGGCGATGGGTCTGGAAACCATCCAAAAGGTAAAAGAATTGGAAGATAGGTCAGACCAACTTATACAGCAGGCGGAGATTAAAAAAAAAGAACTGATTGAAAAGGCCAACGCCAATGCGCTGGAGATTTCTACCAAGTCCTATGAACAGGCCGTAGCTGACAGGCAGAAAAGGCTGCAGGAGCTCGAGGCAAAGATTTCTAAAGAGAAGGAGAAAATATCCAAGGACACCGAAAGGCACATAGAGGGCATCCTTTCCAAGTCCGAAGAATTCGTCAAAAGCATAGACAGGATCGTGTCCCAGTTCCTCGCGAAAGTGAAAGAGGGGAACTGAATGTTGGCTCCCGAGCATATGGTAAAGGTGAGAATACTCGGAAGCAGGAACCAGATGAAGAAGGTCGTAAGCGAGCTTTACGGCATGAAGCTGCTGCATATAACAGAGTTCCCGCAGGCAGGAAAGTTTGAGACGGGAAAACCGTTCAAGGAAGCTGAATTCTACTCCAAGCATCTCATCAAGCTGCGCTCGATGATATCGTTTTTGGGACTAAATGGCGACGGCAAGAAAGTCTACGTCAAGGCCAACTTGAAGAAGCTCCTCAAGGCCGAGAAGGAGTTTGAAAAGCTGAGCATGAGCTTGGAAAAACTGAAGGAGAGAAAGGCCATGCTTGAGCAGGCGATAGGAAATCCAATCTCGATGATAGCGACACAGTCAGACAAGATTTCAAAACCCAGATCGCTGAGGACGTTCGTCGGAGTTGCCGACAAGGCATTAATTGAAAGTATTGAAGAATCAAGCTTGAGCCACGAGTTGGTCCATAAGCAGATCGGCAATAAAATCGCATTAATATTCACAGTCCCGGCGAAAGACGAAGCCAAGGCGGTCGACTTGCTGAACGAATTCAATTTCGAGGAAAAGCAGCTTCCTGAGATGAGGCATGAAGATGCCGCCAAGGAGCTTGGCGAAGCAAATGTAAAAATATCCGATATAGAATCAAAGTTCAAGCATTTTTCAAAAGAGAATGAAACCCTCGTGCTGAATATGGAGCACAGCTTCACCGAACTTATCGAGAAAAGCGAGGCGCCTCTGAGCTTTATGGTGTCGAAAAGGACGTTCGTCGTCGAGGGCTGGGTGCCGAAGGAAAGTTATGAAATGCTTGAAAGGAAAATATCATCTGCCGCCCTGAATAAGGTTAGCTTGGAAACGCTGGAGACTGTAGAGTCGCCTCCGATAAAATTGAACAACCCCAAGCCGGCGCAGCCGTTTGAGGAGCTGTTGAAGATGTATGCGTATCCAAAGATACACGAATTCGATCCTACAGTAATACTTCTTTTCACGTTCTCAGCTTTTTTCGGCTTTATGCTAGGCGACATCGGCTACGGGCTTTTCCTTCTTGCATTATCGTCCTTTTTATTCGTCAAGCTCAAGGGCGCTATGAAGTCAATATCGTACGTCATGATTTTCTGCTCCTTGTCCGCCATAGTTTTCGGCGCCGTATTCGGCGAGTTCTTCGGCATCGAGATCATACATCCGCTAATACAGAGGGCACATAATGTGCAGACCATGATATTGATATCGGTTATACTAGGCATGATCCACATAACCGCGGGATTCGCATTGGGCTTTATCACAAAGATGAAAGATCACGGTTTCATGCACGCTCTATTCGAGAAGGGCTCATGGATACTTGTCGAGGTTGCGGCTGTGGCACTGGCGCTAGGAATAATGATGCCTATGCAGCCTCTTGTGTATGCAGGAGGTGCTCTTATGGCAGTGTCTGTCCTTATGCTGCTGAAGGGTGAAGGCATAAAGGGCGTGATAGAACTTCCCGGGCTACTCGCCAATGTGCTCTCCTACATAAGATTGTTCGCCGTCGGACTGGCTTCAGTCTCCCTGGCGATGGTCGTCAATAAATTGGGAGGCTCTATGATGCAGAACGGAGGCCTGTGGATTTTTGCAGCGGCTATGGTCTTCACACTGGGCCATGCAATCAACATCGCTCTTGGAGCCATCGGTCCGTTCCTTCAGACGCTCCGTCTTCACTATTTCGAGTTCTTCGCCAAGTTCATCGAGGGTGGAGGCAGTCCTTATATCCCTTTTGGGAAAATAAAGAAATGGAGGTAGATAGCAAATGGTTGAAGTAAACACAGGCCTTATAGCAATTGGGGCTGGCCTAGCCATAGGACTATCGGCGCTCGGTGCAGGCATCGCAGAAAAGGATATAGGCGCGGCTGCAGTGGGGGCAAGTGCAGAGAAGGAGGGCTTTTTCGCAAAGGGCCTTATCATGACTGTGCTTCCAGAGACGCTGGTAATCTTCGGGCTGGTAGTTGCCATACTCATACTGGGAATGGCCGAGTAAATTCATGCAAGGTGGAAGATTGGCACTGGAAGACGTGATAGAAGAGATAGAAAGGCAGACTAGATCCAGTGTGGAGAATGTAATGAAAGAAGCGGAGAAGGAATCAGAAAGAATAAAATCCCAAGCGCAAAAGGAATCAGAAAAGCGTGCGTCTGAATTCAAGGAGGAAACAAAGCGGATGCTGGAAGAGAGGAACAGCTCCGAGACGCTTGCCGCCAAGGTCAAGCAGAAGAGGATGATACTTGCTGCGAAGAAGATGGCCGCCGACAGCATCTTCGAAAGCATAAAGCAGAAACTTTCCGCAGTGAGCGAGAAGGAGAAGGAATCTATCATCGGACTGCTTGTGGAAAGGGCTAGGAAAGAGTTGCCGGATGCAAAGTACATATACTCCAACCAAGCAGACAAAAAGTCCGCGGAAAAGTCTGGATTGGAATTCGCAGGTATCATTGACTGCATGGGCGGCGTTATAGTTGAAGACGGCACCAAGTCGGTAAGAGTGAACATGACGTTCGACAGGCTGTTCGAAGAATTCAAGGAGGGTATAAATGCAGAGATTACAAAGGTTCTCCAGTAGCGGAACAGGATACGTGTACACTAACACGCGCGTACGCGTGCTCAAGTCCAAGCTTCTTTCAAGGGACGACATGGAAAAGATAATGAAGATGTCAATCTCCGAAATAGCAAGGTTCCTGCAGGAGAGGGAATACAAAAAAGAGTTCGACGACCTGGGAAGGGTTCTCTCAGGCACGAATTTGATCGAGTATGCCTTGAACAGGAACATGGAAAACCAGTTCTCTTCAATTCTGAGATTCTCTGTCAGAGGCGCAAGAATGGAATTGCATTCATATCTCAAGAGGTTCGATGTCATGAACATCAAGACGGTTTTGCGGGGAAAGATGTCGGGCATAAAGAACGACGCGATACTGAACGAGCTTATAGTCGCTGGCGAATTGAACAGGCAATTCTTTAGGGAAATTTTAGAAAAGTCAAAGACGTTTGAGGATGCTGTGGAAAGCTTCAAAGGGACGAAATATTATCCTGTTTTGAAATCGAACCAAAGCAGCATGCCTAACTTGGAGGATGGGCTGGACAGGCTCTATTACGGAAAGCTTCTGCAGAATGTAAGCAAGCCACTCGCGGAATTTATAAAATACGAGATAACGGCGAAGAACATTGCTTTGGGAGCAAGGGCGAGAAGGCATGGCGTGGAGTTCAAGCCGTTGAAAGGCGGGAGAAAGATAGCTGAAGAATCAATTGACTCGGTAGAACTGCGCACGAGACTCAGGAAGGATTTCATCCAAAGGGCGTTGAAAATTGTCAGCATGTTTTCTCGCGACATCATGCCGGTTGTCGCATATTTCATAGCAAAGGAGAACGAGATCAGCAACATCAGGATTGTCGTAAGGGGGAAGAAGGCTGGTTTGGAAGAGTTTGCGATAAGGCGGCAATTGGTGGTGGGTGGTTGAGATGGAGATAGCTGTTGTTGGGGACGACGATTTCACAGCCGGCTTTATGTTAGCCGGCGTCAGGCGCCATTACGAGCCTGGCGAAAACATAAACCAGACGATGGAGGAGATTATGAAAACCAAGGAAATAGGAATCGTCATCATGGAAGAAAAAGATTATAATATCATCAATCCCAAGTTAAAAGAGGTCTTGGAAAACAAGGCGCAGCCGGTCATTGTGCCTTTGGCAAAAGAAGGAAAGGGGGACGACTTGAGGAAATACATCAAGAGGACTTTAGGTGTTGATCTATGGCAGAAGGAAAAATCTACAGAATAAGCGGGCCAGTTGTTATCGCGGAAGGACTTGATGCGAGGATGTACGAAGTTGTCAAAGTAGGCGACATAGGATTGATAGGCGAGGTGGTGCAGATAAACGACAACCGCTATACGATCCAAGTTTATGAGGACACGACTGGGCTAAAGCCGGGCGAGAAGGTCGTGTCGACTGGAGCGCCACTGTCGGTTGAGCTGGGCCCAGGAATTTTAACAACAATTTATGACGGTATACAAAGACCGCTGTCAAAAATAAGGGACGCTTCCGGAGATTTCATTCAAAGAGGCATTCAAATATCTCGTTTGGACGAGAAGAAGAAATGGAAATTCACGCCTAAAGTCAAGACCGGCATGGAAGCCAACGGCGGGGATGTCCTAGGCACTGTGCAGGAAACGAAAACGATCGAGCACAAGATACTGGTGCCACCGAACACTAAAGGAAAAATAAAGAACATAAATGCAGGCAGTTATACGATACGCGAACCGATTGGAGAGCTTGACGACGGGACCAAGCTTTATCTGTCGCACAAATGGCCGGTGAGAATTCCAAGGCCTTACACGGAAAAATTAAAGCCGGAGATACCATTGACGACAGGTCAGAGGATAATCGACACATTCTTCCCCATAATTAAAGGAGGAACGGCGGCGGTTCCGGGACCGTTCGGTTCAGGAAAGTCTGTAATACAACATCAAATTGCTAAATGGAGCGATGCCGAGATTGTTGTTTACATTGGCTGTGGTGAAAGGGGGAATGAAATGACCGACGTGCTGGACGAGTTCCCGCATTTGATTGATGTAAGGACAGGAATGCCGTTGATGGAAAGAACAGTATTGATTGCGAACACATCCAACATGCCTGTCGCAGCGCGCGAGGCGTCTGTTTACACAGGCATGACGATTGCAGAATATTTCAGAGACCAGGGGTTCGACGTCTCTCTTATGGCGGATTCGACAAGCAGGTGGGCAGAGGCGATGAGGGAGATTTCCAGCAGGCTGGAGGAAATGCCGGGAGAAGAGGGATATCCAGCATATCTAGCATCTAGATTATCAGAATTTTATGAACGGTCAGGCAGAGTGAGTTGCCTTGGATCTGATTCCGAAAGGACAGGATCTGTGACAGCAATCGGCGCAGTCTCACCGCCAGGCGGGGATTTCTCCGAGCCTGTAACGCAGAACACACTAAGGCTTGTAAAAGTTTTCTGGGCACTTGACGCCAAGCTTGCGCAGAGGCGACACTTCCCGTCAATCAACTGGCTGGAATCATACAGCCTTTATGTCGAAAGTATCTCTCCATGGGCATCAAAGAACATAGCCAGCGATTGGATGGAGTTGAGGGCAAAGGCGTTGGACATTCTATACAGGGAAGCGTCATTGCAGGAAGTCGTCCAACTCGTAGGCGCAGATGCGTTGCCTGAGAAGGAGAGGATAATTTTGGAAGTCGCGCGCGTGATTAGGGAAGGCTTTCTACAGCAGAGCGCTTTTCACGAAATCGACAGTTATTGCAGCATGAAAAAGCAGCACGAGATGCTCAAGGCGATAATAAAGTTTTACGAGACAGCGCAGCAGGCTACTGACAAGGGCGTTCCTGCGAATTCGATAGTTAACATGAACAGCAAAACAAATATCTCCAAGCTCGGATTCATACACGAGGAACATTTCGATGAGGACATGAAGAAAATAATCAAGGGCATGGACCAGGAGTTTGAAAGGCTGGTAGGTGGAGTGGGATGAAGGAATACAGGACAATAAGGCAGGTCGCGGGACCATTGCTGTTTGTTGAAAAGACACATGAAGTCGGTTATGGGGAGCTCGTGGAGATAGAGACAGGCCACGGCCAGATGAAGACAGGACAGGTGATAGACACGTCGAATGATGTTGTTGTCGTGCAGGTCTTCGAAGGCACCAGCAACATCGATAGGAAGAGCGTCGTAAGGTTCAGCGGAAAGACAATAAAGCTTAAATGCAGTCCCGACATGCTCGGCAGGATATTCAACAGCCTCGGCAAACCATTGGACGGCGGCACTGAAATAATTCCGGAAAAGTACATTGACATCAATGGCGAGTCGATCAATCCTTATTCGCGCGACGTTCCGAAGAAATTTTTGCAGGTCGGAATATCGTCGATAGACGGCATGAACACTTTGGTCGTAGGACAAAAGCTCCCGATATTCTCCCTTGCAGGCCTGCCGCACAATGAGATAGCGCTGCAGGTGGCTAGGCAGGCAAAGATAGGGAAAAACTTTGCAGTGGTTTTCGCCGCAATCGGGATCACGAACGAAGAGTCGCGCCAGTTCATGGAAGAGTTTGAGAGGACTGGAGCATTGGAAAGATCTGCAGTATTCCTGAATCTTGCAAGCGACCCGGCGATTGAGAGGCTGATAACGCCACGATCTGCATTGACTGCGGCGGAGTATCTTGCGTTCGAGAAAGGATATGACGTCCTTGTAATCATGACTGACATGACAAATTATGCGGAAGCCCTGCGTGAGATAGGCGCAGCTAGGGAGGAAGTTCCTGGCAGAAGAGGGTATCCAGGATATATGTATACGGATCTTGCGCAGCTGTTCGAAAGGGCGGGAGTAATTAAAGGAAAGAAAGGCTCATTGACGCAGTTCTCCATCTTGTCTATGCCGAGCGGCGACATTACTCATCCAGTGCCCGACCTCACAGGATATATCACGGAAGGGCAAATAGTCCTGTCGAAGGAACTGCATGCAATGGGAATATATCCGCCTATAGACGTATTGCCGAGCCTCAGCAGGCTCATGCACAAAGGCATAGGAAAGGACAACACAAGGGACGACCACAGAGCAGTGAGCAACCAGCTTTATGCAGGATATGCTGAGGGCAGGAGCCTGAGAAGCCTTGCGGCAATCGTCGGCAAGGAGGCGCTGACAGACAGGGACAGGATGTATCTGAAATTCGCGGACGAGTTTGAGAATAATTTTATTAGGCAAGGTAAGTTCGACGACAGGAACATAAAGTATACGCTGGATCTGGCATGGAAATTACTATCCATACTTCCGAAGAGCGAGCTCACAAAGATAGATGATGAGTTGATCGAGAAATATGAGAAGGAACTCGGCCTAAAGTTCGCTGTATTAAGTTGATATAATGCCTGCAGTAAAGCCGTCAAGGTCGGAATTGCTGAATCTGAAGAACAGGCTCAAGCTCGCATTCTCAGGCTACAATGTCCTGAAGAAAAAGCGCGACAGCTTGATTCGAGAGTTTTTTGTTCTTCTGCGCGGCGCAAGCTTTTCCAGTACTGAATTGGAGTCAGAGTATGTCAAGGCGCTTGAAGCAATCAACATGGCCCGCGCGATAGATGGAACGCAGACGATAAGGGCGGTGTCATTCGCGCCGAAGAAGCCGATTAATCTACAAGTTGAATCGAAGAGGATAATGAACGTCGCAGTGCCGAAAATAAGCTTTGACAGATCCGCGCAACAGTTCTATGACAGGGGCTATGGCATCATAGGCACTTCCGGATACATAGATGATGCGTACGAATCTTATGAGAATGTTATCAGGAAAGTGTTGCAGGTGGCTGAGACGGAGATAGCCATGAGGAAGCTGCTTGTGGAGATTGACAGGACTAAGAGGAAGGTTAATTCTCTGGAGTTCAAGATCATACCGGATATAGAGGAAGGGATAAAAGAAGTAAGGCAGAGGCTGGAAGAGATGGAGAGGGAGAATATTTTCAGGCTCAAAAGGTTCAAGTCGAAGAAGGAAAGGCAAGCCCAGAATTAAGACCAAACTTTATAATCCAGCAAGCCTAAATAAACACAGGAGGTATTGATATGTGCACTTCATGCGCAACTCATGCAGGCAAGATGGGAAAGAGAGACAAGAAGAAGATGTAATTTTTTTGCATACGCAGGAAATTTTATGCCATAAATAAGGGCTTGAATTATTGTAAAATATCCAGCAAGTCCATACAATGAAACCGTCATTACAAGCCAGATTAGTTTTAATAAAACAGACTACCTAATTCAATCAACCATGCAGGGGTCGGATAGCCTGGTCAATTCCGCCAGCTTGAGGTGCTGGTCTCTTAGTGAGTACGAGAGTTCGAATCTCTCCCTCTGCACAGCTTTCTTAACAGTTAACCAAAGAATAATATGCTCAAAACGGAAGAATTAGTAGAAGCGCATGATAAAATAATTGAAGAAAGTGGGGGTCATAGTGGAGTTTTGAATTTAGGAAATTTAGATTTTATAGTATCACAAATTAATACAACTAAAGACATTTATACAAAAACTGCAAGAGCTTTGTACGGAATAATAAAAACGCATCCTTTTGTTGATGGTAATAAAAGAACAGCAATTGCTGTATCAGAATCCCTCTTACGAGAGAACGGTCTGAAGTATAAAGCAAGCGATGAAGATTTATGGGACATCGTGCACAATATTAATAAAGAAGAAATGACATTTGTTAAAGTGTTGAATTGGGTTAAAAGTAAGGCAGACAAAATATGACAACATTAGATTATGTTAAGCAAACGTTGAAGGAAAGAAAGGAGTTGTTTAGAAAACTTGCTAATGAAGACAAATACCTATTTAAGAAGGGCTAATTTAGTTCGAATCTCTTCACCCGCTCCATGACATTCAAGCTTATTTCTTTGGTAGCCATGGCCAGGGAAGTTTATGAGCACGCAACTCCACACCACCTGGTTTTGGTGCCCGTAATCCTTTAATATCAAATTCATGCACTAGGTTGTAGCGGATATATAATTCATTAGCGTCCGTTAAATTCTCAAAACCTCCAATATCATCGATTTCTTCTTTCCATCTTTTTCGATATATATTTCTATCTACGTAAGTATTAATTTCTGTCTCGGTGTCTTTCTTTCTAGGGATCTAAGTTATTGCATCAAATTCCCATTCACGCATAGTTTTTCCTAAAAACTTCCAAACTTCCCATCGATTTAACTCTTCCATCATGACCCGAAGCTCATTTTGTACCCGAGGATATGAGTAGTTAGCGAGATATTCTAGTAGATTAAAAATACGTTGCAGTTCTTTCTTGTTTTTGGCATTAATAAGCTCCTTAATATGAGGCTCTAAAACATAGGCAAACATAGCATAATTGCTGACATCAATTTCTCCGGGTTCTAAATCTCTTTGGAGATTTTCCTTATACCTTTTCTTAATTGCAGGAATTCGTTGAAGGAACCATTTTGACAAGGTTTGTTGGTGACTAATGTTTTCATATCTACTACCCAGATGGTGCACAAACTACTGAAAAGATTTACGCCCTTTCCTAGTCCTTCCAGTATCTTCCATATTCATCCTCTTCGTATACAATCCATAGGCAAATATCGCAAAAGACCAAAACCCGACAGAGAATATCCCTATTGAAAATATGCCGATGGAGAAGATGCCTATCGAGAACAGTCCTATGGCAAAAGTGCCTGTCGCAAAAATACCGATGCTAAAGTTGCCCGCTGCAAAGTATCCCACAGCAAAATTGTCAGCGCTGAGGACATCCGGAAAGTCTATGAACTTTAGGTATAACCCGAACAAAATCACCAGCACCAATAAAGGAAAGACGAACCAGCCTGGATTGAGCGATTTCAGCATAATAGTATTTCGCAAGCCTTCCTTATAACTCTGACGCAGGCTTTTAACTGATGGTACCAAATTAAATTATGGAAGATAAGCAATTGGTGGGAAAAGTCACTCACTATTACAGCAAGATAGCGGTCGCCATCGTGGAGCTTGAAGGCGATTTAGAGTACGGCGACAGGATTTCAATCGAAGGGCCGTCAACCAATATAGAGCAGACGGTTGACTCGATGCAGATAGAGCATGTGGCTGTGAAGACTGCGCACAAGGGAGATGCCGTAGGCTTGAAGGTGCCGGACAAGGTAAGGCCTGGAGACAATGTCTACAAGATAGTCGAGTGAAACAATTTGAATTAAACTCGACAAGTAAAATATATGCAAAATAGATCCAAATATATACTAGAAACGGCTTTACAGCTTTTAGGAGAATATGATGGAGGACTAACTACGCCCCAAATTGTAGATCAAATAAGCTATAATGGCAGACGATATTCAAGTAATGAAGTTTACTCCGCCCTTTCCCTTTTAGGTTCTGATAATGGAATTACGGGCGTGCCTGTAAAGGAAACTAGGTATACAGAAAGAAGGGGTAAAACCGCAAAGCGCATATATAAAACTATTCTGTGGGAATTGAAAATGAATAAAAATAAGTAAACGTAAAAACAATAAACTTCATGAAGATCGTAATTTCTCTCGGGGGTTCTCTGCTTACTAGAGAGCTTACAGCGGAGCATTTCAGAAAGTATGTCGATGTTGTCAGGGAACTGTCGAAAAGGCACAAATTGATTGTAATTATCGGTGGCGGGAAAGTATGCAGGGAATACCAGAAAATAGGAAGGGAACTTGGAGCCGATAGTGATGAGCAGGACTTTATCGGAATAATGGCTACCCATCTTAATGCTTCCACCTTTGTGACAGGTCTAGGCAAGAAGGCGCATCTGGTAAAGTGGAAGTCTGTAAATGATACTGTAAATGAGATTAAAAGGAACTTTGGGAAGAAGATATTGGTCGCGGCTGGATTGGAGCCTGGATGCTCGACTGACCATGACGCTGCCCTTTTCGCTGGCGCTGTTAAAGCAGACTTGTTCATCAACGCTTCTAACGTGTCCGGAGTATATTCAGACGATCCAAAGTCGAATCCGAACGCAAAGAAATACGATACGCTGTCATACGACGAGTTTTTGAGAATTATAAACAAAAACAAACAAACTCCGGGAGAGTATAGGCTGTTCGATTTAAAGGCGGTAAAAATTATTAAAAAACGTAAGATAAAAACTATCCTAGTAGACGGCAGTGACCCTAGAGAGATAATAAATGCGGTCGAAGGGCATCATAACGGAACAATTATCAAATGAAAACAAGAATTACATTTCTATGTAATTTTTGGTAAGCTTAACTTCTCCTGTTTCCTCATTGA
Organism: uncultured archaeon; assembly: GCA_964373665.1. GTDB lineage: Archaea > Aenigmatarchaeota > Aenigmatarchaeia > CG10238-14 > SCSR01 > JACOWB01. The sequence continues at coordinate 119,553 of CAYJVM010000001.1, forward strand.
TAATAGCTTTCGATAATTGTAGAAAATCATGTCCTATAATATTCTTCTTACCGCCAAGTACCACAAGTCCAAAACCACATCCATCTATTTCGACGTCCACCCCATACTGCGGTTTTCTGTCCTTAAACTCGCCCATCGATTTCACATATCTATTGTCTAAATGAGGAGCGCCTATTTTCAAGAGAACTTCCTCATCTATCATTGTTCTGTCGGCACCCGTATCTACAACAGCTTCTACGTCTTCGAAGCTGCCGTTAACCGAAACCTTTGTCTTTTTAGTTATTTCCATATTAATATGTTACATCCGGTAAATAAAAACTATGCCCCAGTAGCTCAGTCAGTAGAGCGTGTACGTTCTAACGGCGCAAGCATGGTAAGCAAACCTTTTTACAAACAAGGTCCGGAGTGCAATTCTCCGCTGGGGCTTTCCTATTCAAGTCTGACAGAAACATTTCTCTTTCGCTGGCTGCCATTAATGTAATCCCACTGATCGACCATATACGTGGCGCAGATGTCTGAAAACGCAGGCGCAGGTCTATCATTCGGAGTCTTTACGCAGATGTTGTGCGGTTTGTCCATCATCCCAATAAGCTCATCTGCGAACACATCTTTCAATCCATAATGCTCTAAGAAAGTATATGCAGGATTGGCTTGGAATTCTGGAGTATGAAGTCCATATTGGAAAAATCTGAATCTGTCTACATTAATACCATTCGCACAACGTCTTGCAGATCTCTTCGCAATATCAACCAATTCACTACGGGCATCTATAGAATGTCTTGCGGCGTCAAGCAACTTTTCCATAACAATTCCACATAGCAACTCATCCGGTCGGATATCGTGCCGGTCTGGCGGGTAAAGATAGTATTCCTCCAACTCTATAAATGCATTCTGCTGTCCATTGTCCTTGAAATAACCAAGAAAAAGCTTTTCCTCAAGTTCCATGGAACGTTTATTGGCGTTCTTTCTTCGGAAATACTCTGGGAACGCATTTTGTATGCGACGGCTGTAAGCCCTTTGCGGATAATGTCGTGGTATACCAAATACGACTGGAAGCGGAACGTATATAGTTTTGTCGCCTACTTGGTACATCTGCGCATCCTGGCGGCATACTTCATCAAGTACGTATGTTAGTGCGTTGCGCATATTTTCTCTCGGCTCAACTTCCATTTTCCGGGTTCCAACTATGTAAATATCGTCAGGTCCTGTGCTGTCCAGAGTAGTCAAAGAAACTACAGTCTTTCCCATCTTTTCGTATAATGCTGTCGCTACGCCTCTGAGTTGCATGACATGATATAAAAAGTAAGATTTAAAAATCCGTGAAATCGACTTTAAACTTCGGCAAAAACTTCCTCGCCTTTGACACTAATCTTGAACGTCGGCTCTGGTTCAATGTTGGCTCCAGTGGCAGGCTTTTGAACGACAGCACCTGTCTTTACATTAAACTGCGCCAGATGGCATGGGCATGTGACAATATCTCCTCTTAGGAAACCGTCAGCCAGCGAGCACTCCTCGTGCGTGCATATGCCATCTATAGAATAAATATTCCCGCCTATGTTCGCAACCAATATCTCCTTGTTCCCGGTAAAAATCTTCTTCATCTTTCCTTCAGGAAAGTCTGATAACACACCTATTTTCACTTGTGCCATGCTACTCTTTAACAATAATCCTAGTTGGTGTAGAAAGCTTCTTTGCAGCCCTATCCAGACCCTGTTTGGCTATTGGTATGTTGGACTTGAAGGTTCTGAGCCTGAATATAGTCTGCCCCATCTTTACCTGTGCCGCCAGCCTATTTGGCTTGCCAAATGAAAGCTTCATACCTGTTGAATACCTGTCCGCACCAGCACCTTGCGCAAGCGGCTTTTCCCTTATGACTTGGTGCGGATACAGCAAGACCTTCATGAAATATCCCTTTAATAATAATTTTGTTTCAAGGAACTTTTGAGAGACTATCCTTGCCGCTTCCAAAGCATTGTCCCTTACCTGCGCAGGTCTCTCAGCTACCAGGTCAAGTGTGGCGTCAAAATCAGGATTGTTCTCTCCCATGTTGAACACGTGTATCTTCGATGTGGGCATGCTGGGTATGTAGCTCTTTGTCTTATTGGAAGAGTATCTCGTCCACGGCCTTTCTATCGCCCTTACTGATCTTCCCGGTCTCAACGCAGCCATAAAATCACTTGAATTGTATGTTTAAAAAGTCTCCAAGTATATATCCCCGCTTTGATTTAAGTATTTTATCATTAGTTATAAATCATGGTCGGCACACCTCACAAATATGAAATATGGTTTTCGTACGACAGCGGGAAGGTTCATGAGACTGGAGCTTTGCATGTGCAGTCAAAGTCCGATGCTCCAGTAGACACGACCCAGATAATCAGGAATGTCGAGAGATCGTTTAGGCCAGATATGCCGGCAGACGAGGTGACGGGCTTGCTATATAGTATGCTGGAAAACTATGGGCTTTACAGATGCAATGCACGCAAAGACAAGCCTTCATCATGCTGGCAAATGTGCGCAGATATTATCATTTACACAAAGGGAAAGACGGCATGGTTCTAGTGTTAAAACTGCCATGAGTGGTGTTCGATTTTTAACTCGCTTCTGTATTTTCCGTTCGTTTCCCTATACTCTAGTTCCATCCCCCTCAGAGCGTGCAGATCAGCCAAAGGAAGTTTGTACATTTGAGAAAGTTTATTGAGTTGGACGTCGTCAAAATCAGACAGTCTTTTAGGTTTGAGAGACGAATCGTGCAGAAGTAATACAAGTTCTCTTGATGGTTCACGAATTGTTGCACTAGACACATGGATCACAGATTGGTCAGCATACATTGCAACATATTTTATTTCACCCTTCTCACCAGGAGCCAGCTCTATCACTGGAATGACAGAATCTCTGTGCCTTGTGTTGACCTGATATCTCATAGGAAACTATACCTAATGCTAAATTAATATAGCTTATTTTTATCTTTTATTCACCAAATTAAGGTGTCAGATTATGAGAGTCATCGGTTTGACAGGGACGATAGGTGCGGGGAAGGACATTGTCAGGGATATGCTTGAAAAAAAGTTCAGCATCAAGGCTGTCAGGCTGTCCGATCTGCTTGATACCAGCATCTTGAAGAAGAACAGGATTAAAATCACCCGCAGTATCCAGCAGGATTTAGGGGACGAGCTACGAGAAAAGTACGGAGAACATGTATTGGCGAAGATTGCCGTAGATTTCATGAAGCCTAATGACGCAATTAAAGTTATAGACGGTATAAGGAATCCGGGCGAGGTGGAGTTCCTGAAGAAACAGTTCGGGGAGAGTTTTATCCTTATTGCAGTCGACGCGTCGCGCGAAGTTAGGTTCCAGAGGGTTGTAGGAAGGGGTCGCGACAGTGATCCTATGCAATATGAGAAATTTGTGGCCATAGACGAACGGGATCATGGAGTGGACCAGCCAGGGTATGGTCAGCAAGTAGGCAGATGCATCGAAATGGCCGACATTGTACTGAAGAACGAAGGCAGTATGGAAGAGTTTGTGAAGACTGTGGATGAGTTCATTAAACAAATCTCATAACTGATGAAGGTTTATATAGAAAAATCTTGATATTAGAATCATGATTCTTGGGACAGATGTTCTGCTAAAGCTTGTGAAGGAACAAAATCTCGTGGAAAATCTTTCTGAAAGGGAGCTGACGAATCCTGAAGGCGCCGGCTTTGATTTAAGGTTAGGCGAGCTTTACATGATAACAGGAAAGGCACTGCTCGGTATCAGTGAGAGAGAGACACCTGAGATAGAAAGCGTGGCCAAGTTCGATGACGGAAATAAAGTATTCCATACTATTAATCCGGGAGAGTTTTACCTTGCCAAGACGATTGAGAAGGTAAACACACCGCAGGACATTACAATAAACTTCAAACCTAGGACGACAACTTTCAGGTCAGGTCTGCATATAAGGACGGGGAATGTCGCGCCCGGCTACAAAGGCGAGCTTACTTTTGCGATAAAGAACGACGGGCCGGTGCCTGTCACACTTGAGATGGGCGCGAGGATTGTTCATGCGCAGTTCCATCTTGTCGAAGGTAATGTTAATTCTTATCGCGGCCAATGGCAAGGCGGGAGAGTAACGAGCGAGGGGAAAGAAAGGCAACTCTAATAGGAAGTTCACTTCTTCAGGTATTTGTGCTCTTCGGCAAGTTTTCTAAGCAATTTTCTATCTTCCTTTATGAACTTTCTCGCAATTCTTATCACATTGTCTCTTACCATATTATTTCCCATGAAAATATTTAGCGGGGATAAAGAAAACTGTTATAAAGTTTCAAACATACCATTTCTAGTACTATGAGCTACACAACTGTAATAAATGGGCTGGAGCTTTACAAGCATTCGGAATTCCCTGTAGTCATCGGCAATCCTAAGAGTAACCTGGCTCTGTGTGTCGTATGGCAGGATGCTGATAGAATACTCAATTTCCACCCCGAGTTCAAGGAAAAGTTCGCATTAATAGGCAATCTACGCTCTCCTTTCGGCGTCAACATCATCCTTTACAATCTCGCTCTTAATCCCCAGATAAGACACGTCGTCATATGGGGCCCGGACAAGCTGAGCAACACGAACATAGGCCTTGCAGGAAAGAACGCCCTCATCAGCCTGTGGAGGAATGGTATTGACAGTGAGAAGCAGATAATAGATACTCCATTCAAAATTGTCGAGGAAATAGACAGCACGGTTGTCCCGATAATTTTAAAGAACGTGCAGGTTCACGAGTCAAGCTCCCAGCAGCAGCTGGATTTGAACTCATTGCCAACTTTGCCAGATGATAGATATATGGATGCGATCATGTTTCCGGAATTCGTTGTGAAGGCGCCTGAGACGTTCCCTTCTGAAGGCTATACGTATCCGATAAGGGAGAAGAAAGGCGCGGATGCATTCTTGTCACTGCTCCACACGGTATGGAAGTACGGGCAAAAGTCGCCGATAGACAAGGACGGGGAGGAATTGAAGGAGATAAGGGGCGCGATTGTCGTGATTGAAGGAGAAGACCCGGAGAATGTTCACTTGCCTGACTGGCTGCTTAATGCGAAAGCACTTGGAATTTCCAAGGAAAGCTTGGACAACTACTATCAGACGCAGTTTTCGCCGGAATTATACAGGAAGGAAATTTTCAACGGGATAACTAAATTCGAGAGGCCTCGAGACTATTCATATCTTTATGCCGAACTGATGTATGCATTCCCGCGTCCGGAGGAACTGGACAACACTGTGAAGAAGCTTTTCAAGAAAGGAGGTTATGATGCTGCAAAAAGCTTCATCGTGATCAATTCAAAGCTCGACGGAGATGCGACGCAGGATGTCGTGGACAAAGTCGACCTCATTGAAATGCCGGATGAGAAGAAAGTTGAAGTATTATTGGAAGGGCTGATTCCGGCTACTGACCAGATACAGAACGTCATCGACAGGATAAAGCGCAAGGATGTGGACTTGGACAAGGAAGTAGTCCTTTGGGATGTCCGATACCACAGCAGGCTGGAAAGCGGAAGGCCGTGCCTGCTCAAGTTCTCCTTCACCGTTAGGAACGGCAAGGTTGACGTGCATGTTTTTGTCAGGAGCCATGACATCGCGCAGGCATGGTTTTTCAATTTCTATGGGATAGCGAAATTGCTTGGCAGTGTTGCAAAGGAGACTGGACATATGCCAGGGTATGTTATCATGGAATCGGAATCGGCGCACTTTTATCAGAGGGACTGGGAAACTGTTAAGAAGCTGTTGGAGGAACAAATTGATAATAAGCAAATTAGGATGTACTTTGATCCTGAACTTGATTCGGATCCGCGCGGCGTTGTTAATATAGCAGTGGTTGATGGCAGCATAAAGATGAAGCTGCAGGATTTGAAGACAGGTGATCTCTTGTTCGAAACTGAAGGAAAGACTGCAAAGGAACTAATGTACAAAATCAAGCACTTTCAGTTGATTTCTCGTACAGACCACGCTGCTTTCGTAGGTTCGGAATTAGCCAAGGCGGAGATGTGTATGAAACTTGGGATAGAATACAAGTATGACAATCCTATCGAATTGCCTAGCGGAGAAAGGGTTGTAAGCTAGTTTTCGATAAAAACATTTAAATGCAAACATTAACATCATATTAATATGGTAAAAGCGATCATAGACATAAATAATGAGACAAATAAATTGTTGAATGTTCTCAAGGCCGAGTACGGGCTTAAAGACAAGTCCGAGGCTATCAACAAGATGGCTCATGAGTTCAAGAGATTTGTAAGGGTTGAGCCGGAAGTCAGACCAGAATACATAAGAAAATTGAAGAGGATTCAAAAACAAAAAAGAATAAGGGTAGACGATTTCGCCAAAGAATTCGGATTGAAATAGATGTATTTACTAGACTTGAGGGACAAAGTAAAAGAAAAATTCCATAAAATGGAGAAGAAAGAAAAGAAACAACTGGCTATAATAAATAAGAAGGTCCTACAGATAAGAGAGGATCCACACAGATTCAAACCGTTAAGCAACGTGATGAAAAGGATAAGAAGGGTTCATATAGACAAGAGCTTTGTGCTCACATATTCAATCGATGAGGCAAACAAAACTGTAATTCTTGAAGACTATGACCACCATGATAATATATATTGAAAGCAAGACAAAATTCGTATGTTGTTTATGATAGTAAATGATATCACATATGGGAAGTTTGAAATTGACGGTGTCTTGGAAGAGCTGGTGAAATCCAAACCCCTACAAAGGCTCAAGAAAGTTCAGCAGTATGGAATACCTCCGGAATTCTACACATTTCCAGGATTTTCCCGATATGACCATTCAATAGGCGTCATGCTTCTGCTGAAGAAGCTGAATGCAAGTGTCGAAGAGCAAGCCACTGGTCTGTTGCATGACGTCTCACACACGGCGTTTTCGCATGTTGTGGATTGGGTGTTAAACAATAGGCTTAAAGAAGATTACCATGATTCGATACAAAAGGACGTTGTCATGACATCTGGAATAGGGGACATTCTTGTAGAATTTGGTTTGAAAGTAGATAGGATAACTGACAAAATGAATTTCTCCCTTCTTGAGAGGGACGAACCTGATTTGTGCGCTGACAGAGTTGATTATGCCCTGAAAGAGTTCCACTATTGGGCCGATCCGATGAACGTAAAGACTTTCGTAGATAATCTAACATCAGTTGGAAACAAGATAGTGTTCAAATCCAAAAATGTCGCAGAAATGTTTGGCAAGAGCTTCATGAAGTGCCAAAATGAGCATTGGGGAGGAGCGCAAGCCACAGTTAGATATCAATTGTTTTCAAAAGTATTGCTCATAGCACTGGAAAACGGCATAATAAAAATGGAAGATTTGAATAACGATGACGATTTTGTGATGAAAAAATTAGTCAAATCTAACGAGGTGCGAATCAAGAGAATATTTAAGATTCTATCAAGCGACCTTAAGATCGAAATTGATGAAAAGACACCCCAATTGAAATTAAGGAAAAAGTTTAGATATGTTGATCCGTGGTACATGGAAAACAATGAAGTTTATAGGTTGAGCGAACAAGACGAAGAATATGAAAATTTCTTGGAGATGAATAGAGAATTAAATAAAAGGGGGATTAACGTTAGGCTGTCTGTTTCCATAGAAAATCTTTGAATTTGTCGTGGTGTTTAACGCCTGTAATTGTCATTTAACTAATTATCCAATCAATTCATTTCCATCGAAAATCTTTGAAGATCTTACTCTCGTCCGACCCTTCCTGATTCTGATATTTCTCATCACCTCTTTTTCCATACGCCCTTTCCGGTGCGGATGTCAGTTTCGCAAGAGTAAGCTTTGCCACCCTCATTCCGGGATAAAGGGCAACAGGCATCTTTCCTATGTTGGCGATCTCCAAAACCAATATGCCTTCCCAACCAGGATTTATCCCTGCGGATGTTGTGTGCACGCTTATTCCCAATCTACCCAAGCTCGACCGCCCGTCAATCAACCCCACCAGCTCCTCCGGTATTTTTATGTATTCCTTTACTGACGCAAGCACGAACTCGTCAGGGTGTATGATGAACGGCTTGTTGTCGTCTATAGTGACAAGCTCCGTATAATTCTCCAGGGGCTGCTTAGGGTCTATGTACGGCACTGAGATGACTTTGAATATTCGGAACTCGTTTCCAAGGCGCAGATCTATACCAGAAGGCTGTATCTGCGTGTCAGCGTCTTCCATGTTGTCTATCCTAAGCTTTCCGGAAGAAATGCATTCCTTGATGTCCCTGTCCGAAAGAATCATTCGAATCTAATTATAGTTAAACAATAATGCTTAAATTCTATCCTCGAATGCATTGTTCACAAAGTCCGGAGTAATTTCCCTTACAGAGTTCACAACGAAATCAGCATTCTCCATAGGTTTTCCATCGCGGGAAATTGCGACCACCTTTATTCCAGCATTCTTCGCAGACAAAATTCCAGTTGCAGAATCTTCCACCGCTATAGCATGATCATTTGAGACACCTAGACCCTCCAGGCACTTGACATACAAACCCGGATCAGGCTTTTTGTAGTCAAAGTCTGTTATCGATGAAATGAAATCGAAAAACTTGTAGAGACCATAGTATTCCAATGTCTTTTGGATTATGTCTTTCTGGCTGCCGGAGCATATTGCCAGTGAGAATCCCGCATTTTTAAGGGAAGCTATAACATCTCTTACGCCGTCGAAGGGTTTTGAATACTTGGGTATATCCGCAAGAAAAGCACCACGCCTCTTCTTCACAAGTCCTTTGATGTCAAGCGACTGCAATTTATACTCATCCCGAATGGATTCGAGGAATTGAGTTGTTGTCCTGCCTATCTTGAACTTGATGTCGCCATCCTTCAAGTAAATGTTTTGCCCGGCCATCTCTTCCCTGAAGAACTCGAACATCGCCACTTCCGTGTTCACAATAGTGCCGTCAAAGTCGAAAATCACAGCTCGCTGCATCATATCATATTAAAGAGGAATGGTTTTAAAGTTCGACCAACTTCTCATAGTTGGATGCAAGGGCCAAGGCGCCTAGAGGGACTACGTCTTCTCCTAAATTTGTTATCTCGACGCGAGGACTTCGATTGTATGCAATATGCTGCATGTGCTTTTTAATCGGGTTCAAAATAAAGTCCTTGTTGTTCACTGCGACGCTGCCACCAATAGAGATTAAAGAAACGTCGAAGGCATTGTTGACGGTGGCTATCCCTATAGCGTTCATTATGCCTATCTTCTCCAGTATATGAAGGGCCGTAGTATCCTTTCTGCCGGCGGCCTCGAATATGATTTCCGACGTAAGGTTATCCACTGAGTTCTTTGTTAGAGAAGATATAATGCTTTTCTTATACAAGTTAGTCCCGAGCAAAAACTTGGCGTAGTTCGGAATGTTTCTCCCGGAGCAGTATCCTTCCCAGTGGCCAAATCCGCCGCAGCCGCACTGGATATTACCCTCTGAGCTTACCACGACATGGCCCATTTCTGTGGCATTTCCGTCCTTGCCGAGAATCAGCTTGTTGTTCAAAAGAACTCCGCACCCTATGCCGCTGCTGATTGTCACATAGGCAAGGTCTTTCTCGTTTTTACCATGGCCATAGAACTTTTCAGCTATAACGCCCGCATCACAATCGTTCACTATATAGACTGGGACTTTGAATTCCTTTTCCAATGGCTTGGCCAGGTCAAAGTTGTTGTATGGCAGATTAGGAGTGTTCAGAATCCTGCCTTTCTTAACGTCTAATGGACCAACAGCGCCAATGCCTATCGCGGTAAAGTTCTTTGCTTTCAACGAATTTACCATCTGTATCAGCTGGTCTATAAGCGCTTTCGAGTCTTCGCCAATTATAACCTTCTGCGTAGCCTTTTTCTTTATTTGGCTGTCGTCCCCATAACATACGCGCAAATTAGTTGCGCCCAAATCGATTCCGATCACAGATTTCATATAAACACCAAATTAAGACACTATGCTAAAAGGATTTCTTTTATTAATGGCATCCTCAAGCATATTTTCAACAAGAATATTCCACGATGCAAAATTAGGAGCGGCGAGGGACTCTCCTGTCTCAGCATCATAGTTCTCATGCATACCCCCCGTACTTTCGATATCTTTCAATACTAGATTTGTTATGTTTTCAGCTAACAGAATCGCCTCCTTTTGGAGGCCGTAGTTTATCAGGCCTTGCATGTAGATGTAGTTTGAAATAATCCATATAGGACCTTGCCAATTCGAAAAGGGCTTTATAATGTTCCTGTTGTTATAGGCAGGATCATTCTTAGCTAGTGTTCTTATACCGTATTTTGCCCACATAAAATCCTCGGACAGTAGATACCTTCTGATGGTTTCTTTGCCTTCTTCCTCTCCGAGCAGTTTTCCCCACAAAGGAACGAACGAAGAATAACCAATCCTTTTAATATGACTCCCATTTTTAGTATCCAAGTTATAGAAAATTTTCTCCTTCCCATCCCACAAATGCTTTAACATACCATTTCTTACAGATTCGGCAAGTTCCCCGAAAAGCACCTCATCGTCATCCCCTAGAGCAGATGCTATTAATTTCATCGACAGGAATTCCAAATACATGAATGTGTTCAAATCAGCGCCGGCTACAGAAGAATTAGGATAATCCAGGACAGCCACATTGTTGTCCGCACCAGATTCCATACTATCATACCAAACTCCCAAGTTATACTTTTTGTTCCACAAATATCTCCTTCTGTACAATACAATTTTTTTAACAGTTGCCCAATGCGGTTTTATCCATGAAAAGTCTTTAAGGAACTTTGAAGCCAGAAATACACCTTGTGATAAAAAGGGCTTTATATGATTTAATCTCGGGTCATAGCCATTTGGAGTTAAACAACCTGCCACTTTACCATCCGCTCCGGCATTTTCTATATAGTTCAGTGCCCAGTTTTTAAGGTAAATGGAATTTCTTGGGTCTCCGACTGAAAGAGCAATCCCCATGAAAAAGCCGTCCCAATCCCACTGCTCATCATAAGGGCCACCAGGAACAAGGTAGTCGTGTTTTATTTTTCCGCTAGCGGAACGTTTAATTTTGGCTTTCATAGGTTCGATTATTAGCTTCATGTTCTTTATCAATTCCACATTCTTAGACTTCATTACTACTGCCTCTCAACTTTTGACGGAATGTCTTACGCTTTCCCAATCTACGACATCCAGTGCTCTCAGCATTTCCATGCTTGGAAGAACATAGTCAGATGTGACATCAACTAGGACATTTCCGTGGTGGTCATTCGGATTCGGGACTGAAATGCTTCTTATTCTGCCACCATATCGGCCGTTAAAATCGCTAATATCATCCTCTTTCCATTCGTGGAATAGTCGTCCTCTCCTTTCAATCTGCCTTGATATATCGGTCAGAAATAGTGCGCAGTTGGTTATTAGCGCATACTCTCTGTCTCTTGGGCTGTAATAGTTTTCTATCTTTGGATTCGGATTGGCCGTTTGCATGAAGTATCTTGCACCACCTCGGACATCTACGCCTGTCAAGTAAACATCTATGCCAGTTTCAACCCCCATTCCAGTGGCCAAATGCATATGTCGAGTCAAATCTACAACACCATCCCCAACTGTTAACTTACCCGATAACAAACGCTCACCGCTTAAAGGCCAACCAAGTGTTCCCAAAAGGGTCGTAAGTTTAACCATATCATCGTCTTCCGAGCTGGCGCATATCAGGTTATTTGCGGCGAACCAAGGCTCGTTGTTCCTGCCTTCACCAGTTTTCAACAAATTAACACCATGAACGTCTCCTACTGGATATGCTAGTGGTATCGCCAAATGCTCCAATGCATGATATTCGGGATGTTGGCCGTTTCTTCGCGAGTGACCTGGATTTACTATGTCAGTATCATGCATAACCAAGGATGTGTCATATAGATTCATTGTGGATTCGAGTGCAACAAGACCTGCGTATACAGTCATGCCTTTCGAGCCTCTTGGAGGTACGGGAAACTTTGGAGGTACAATCTCCAACCTTTTCAACTGTGCCCAATCAACATACCTCAAAACTTCTTTCTGGTCCGCGACTCTTGCACCTGTTCTTCTAGCCTCATAAGTGGCGGCTTCTTGTGTTCCAGCGTCAATTGCCAAGACATTTTCGATGCCTACAAGTTCTCCAGCGTATCTTATTACATCGGCGATCGTATTTGACTCCCCCGCAAAAGGCAGAAGCACTCTTACAGAACGCGATCTAAGCGTGTCTCTCGCCCTTTCAATAATGAAATCGTTGTTTCCGTCAAAAATGTCCACATTATATCTCCCACCATTATCAGATACAGGGGAATTATAAATTCCACAAGAAGCCAAGGATTCCCTAACGGAGACCAATTCCTCCGGACCTGTGGTGTGGTAGACTGGTCTTCCCTCTTGACTCGTATCTATGTAAATGCCGCCTTGGTGATTTCCTCTTCTATAGTCTACCAAAGCTTGCAACCATCTGCCTAGTTCAGAAGGAGGATTTTCATAAGGCGCAAAACCTTTATGAGAATCAAAGAAGCGCCTTTCGCTAGATGTCATAAGAGGGACACCCGAATAAGATTTATTTACCATGTAATTTTGTTTACTCAACATTCAATAAAAATCCGACCTAAAGACAGTTTTATATAGTGGCATAAGTACGACTGAAACACGGCTTAGAACAGCCTAATACAGAAAAAATAGGTTTTAATCCTAAAAGATGAATTTTAGCATCATGGATTAATTTCCCGCAAAACTGTCCTGGCGGCTTCAAGAAAATTGTTCACTATGTAAGCCCTTCCTGCATTTTCATGAATTCTAAACGTCCTTGCATAGTCTCTTCTATTTCTACCATTGTAAATCAAAATGCCGCTACCGTTGGCATTTAACCCAGTCTCAACATCTGTAGACCTATCGCCTATAAAGTAGACTTGCAACTCATCCAACGGATAGCCCAAATCTTTTGCGGCTTGTTCAAGCATGCTATTCCGTGGTTTTCGTGTGTGATTCTCTGTTACATAATCCTCATTGTATGGAACACCCCTCCTTCGCCATCTTTCAGCATATCTATGGCTTACTTGCGGTGCATAGTACCAGCCATCAATTTGCACTCCATTTTCTCTGAGCATAGAATCCAGATGTGCGTTTACTTTTCTAACCCGTTCCTCTGTAAGAACGCCTCTTGCGACGCCCGACTGGTTCGTAGCCACAACAAGTCTTATCCTTTCATCCCCTTTCAATACTTTTAATCCATCAACAACTCCATCGCACAGTGCTAAATTATCCCGCCAGTCGTCATCCTTTCCAAAAAAGCCGTTAGTATCGTCGTAATGCAGTGTATTGTCTCTGTCCAGGCCAACTAAAATTATAGGACTGTCCATACAAACACTTATGCCGCATCTATGTCAGGTGCTCTTCCCCTATTCTGCTCAAGATACTTCATCAGTGCAGGTATGTGCTCAGGGGATATGCCTATGCCCGTCTGCCTTCCCATCTGGCTGTAAGCTTGCCTAACTTCAGTCTCAAGTCTATTCAAATATCTCACGCCATATTTGTCAAAGCCGAAATCGAATTGAATTATCTTTCCGCTGTCGTCGAAATAGGCAGGAGTGTGTTCAAACCTTCCTTCATGCTTCTCCTTGATTTCGGATGGTATCTGGCTGTCCAGTACGCCTACATTGCAGTAAATCATTGTAGGTCCATCAATGCTGTATGCAGAGAATGGCCACACCTTGCCGCTTCTAGTTCTGTCGCCTCTTATTATAAGCGGCATTAGAGCAGTGTTCCATAGTTGGAAGGAATAAGGAACCTTTTGCTCTCCTTCCTTCAAAGTAGATCTGTAAACGTCAACGGTTCTTTGGAACTCCTTGTTTCCTCTTAATTTTGCCATGTCTTCTTCTGTCTTTCCTGCATGAGAATAATCCACATCAGTGAATCCTAAAGCGTCGTTAATCGCGACTACTTGATTCAAGTAGCCTTGGTATGCATCAGGATATCTTGCGGCTCTGTCCGTAGAGTCTCTTGCAACCAGATTCTTGGTTCCGTCTACAACTAGTATAACAGGTTGGTCGTTTGCTATTCTTGTTCTGTAACCTTTGAAAAGCCCGCTGTTTAAGACCTCTTTGTTGTTATGGCTTTCGGTCGACCCGACTTTAACTCCGATTATATAATCGACCCCCAGTGTATCATCGTCTGTTAGGGGCGCCACTGGAAGATACCCATAGCTTAGGTTCGGTGCGATAACTACATCCATACCAAGTTCTTGCGCTCTTACCTTTACACTTCTAACATAATCTTCAAGCAGCCGCACCTCGTATGCTGCACATTCGACTTCGAACTTGGAAAGCGCGTCGAAAGGTTCGACATCCGAATCTATGCTGAAAATCGTTTCGTACGCGGTGTATGTGATGTGGTTTTTCAAAAATCTTTTCACTTTCTCGTGGTCTACTATGTCCCTGAATCTCGTGTATTCAAGGTTCCTATGTAGCTCGTTTTCCGGATCGAAGTTTCCTTCTCCAAATCCATTTAGTTCAGTTTTCCAGTCGGCAACAATTTTCCTCGGACTTTCTGCAGCCGACAAGCTGTGCATCAAATAAGTCGTGGGGATAATACCTTTTCTTTCCATTGATACAAAATATCTATGCAAGTCTCTGAATGTAGAGGCGCCAGTTTCCACTTCCCCGAACAGCTCTTCCCATCCGTCCAATGTGGAAAGTTCGTATGCTGTCCTGATGGCAGTTTTTGGCCTCTCGGACATATAGCCTTGGTAATGCTCGAATGCTGCCTCATGGACGCGCAGACTTGAAACAAACTTGCCGAGAACATTAGTTTCATACGGATCCAAACCGTTTCTTAGAGCCTCTCTCACAAAAAGGTTGGTTGTCTGCTGACTAGCACCTTCAGTTGCGGCTACCAAGTTGCGAATGCTGGACGTTGCTGGATAGTTATCGAATGGGAAAATCCTCGCTACTTCCTCGTCACCAAGCGCCCTTAAATACGGCAACATATAACTTCTCGCTGAAGGTTTTTCCATCACCGCATGTATAACTTTCTGCTGCTCCTTTCTAACTTGTTCTTCAAACCTTTCTGGGTACGCAATATCTCCGACATCCGTTAGAAACGCTTCAAATTCTCTGAGCTCCTGTAGAAATGTCGGAAATCTATAGCTATGGTCTGTGATTAGCTTGTATCTGCGGTTTCCTATCATACCTCTGACATTAAAGCCGAACTGACCATTCCAATATTCTTGAACTCTCTCAGATCCTATTTCCCTTAAATAATCGAACGCCCACTCGCTGATCGGCTCCATGCTCCCGCCGAAATGTAAAATGCTATTGGCCTCGTCCATTACGGCCTCTGGATTTCTAGACCCTTGCGCTATACTTTCAACTTCTTCCATATACTCTGCAATACCTCGCAAGTGGTTAGCAACAGCTTCAACTCCAGAAAACCCTTCAATGCCGTAAGCAATTTTTTGATCAAACATATCGCCATATTTTCTTATGACAGGCAGTTTGTCTTCCAACCCGAGTGAAGATGCAATTGCAGTCACTACACGGTCTCTGGTTGAATCCTTCTCTTCATCTGGAACATAAGTTGCATACGGCAGCAAATTCACTGCCAGCCCCAATGCAAAATACCTTTCCCTATCACTGCCATGAGTCATATAGTGCGATGCCATATTGAAAAGCGCCTCTCTGAATCCTGGGTTGTAACTGGGGTAATCCCAGTGGCTATCGTCGCGAATTACAGCACCTTCCTTAACCATTCGGACAGCATCCATCATGCCAGGCACCTTCAAGCCTTCAAGATATTTCAACTCTTCTCCATTCAACGAACCGATGAATTCTTCTGCCTTGCCTGAAAACGGCGCCCTAGTCCACTGCCACCTCCCTCTCCAGAGATTCATCACCGCATAAGGCAGATGCTCGCCTTGTTTGAATCGGTAAACTTTGTAACCTAACCTGCCGAATTCATCCCCTATGTGCTCACCTGATGCGGGTGGTACAACAAGCAGTCTGCTCCAAAGCTCTTCAAGTACATACCTATCGAATCCGGCAAGAGCATCTTCGCCGAACAATGCCTTCATTTGATCGTCAGATCTAGCAACTTCCCAGCTGTCAATGTCAAGAGAATTCACATCGACAGGTGTACCTACCCTTTGTTTAAGTTTGTCGTATCGGCTGGTAAATTCTACACCAGGATCATATCTGGACATCTTATAGGTTTGCCTTAGCAAACTTACAACATCTGCGAGGCTTTCCGGTATTTCTACCCTATGTGAAAATCTGTATAACGAGTCTACAATATCTTGGAATATTTCGTCATGCCTTCTTCCATCATGACTAACATTCGGTAGATAACGAGTTACAAAATCTCGCAATCCATAAGGCAGCGCTTGAACTCTTTCATTCAAGCTGTCCAGCTGTTCGATTTCTTGTGGATACTTAAATCTAAAACTCAGCCAGTCAGCCTTTGGCAACTGGAAATGCATACCGGCAAAGACGAGTCTTACAGCTTCATCTACATCTTCTTTCTCATATCTTCTATCTTCTCTTTCATAGTTCCCATTTTTTATAACATCTGCAAAATCAGGTAAAACTTTCTTTTCGATATAACCATTCAACAGGGAACTTCTCTGAGAATCAGTCAACTTTGGCGATTCTCCTGTATTTTCCAATACACTCAATTGCGCATCATATTCCGTCACCAGCCGCGATACAAGAATTGTGTAAAGTTCACGCTCCAGACTTTGGATATCAAAGCTTCTGTCTGAATAATAAGAACTGTACCAGCCCATTTTTCCTGCTCTGCGAGTCGCAGCAAACAGCGCGTCTATTTTGACATTAAGAGAATCGACTTGCATCTGGTAACCTGCGGGGCGCGTGCGCCCAAGTTCTCTTGTTTCGTTGATCAAACGCTCAACCCTTTCATATACATCCCATTCGGCAGCGACCCCCACTTCTTCATAAATTCTGCGAACAGCAACTTCTTTTGCGTGCTTACCTCGGCTGGCTTTCGCCTTTGCAACAGCATTCATCCGCTTCAAGTATTCTAGCTTTTGCCGCATAGCTCCCGCTCCATCTGCTAAATCATCAATACCTATAGTAGGATCAAACATGCGTCTTAGTGCCATCCTATCTTTCAAATAGGCCAACTCGAAGCATATGTATTTGTCAGCGCCATTGATTTCATCATTCCACGACTTTAGTACTTCAGCTATCTCATCGGGACTCGTTGATTCTGGATTAAAATCGGCCTGTAGTTCCGGCTCGGAAAATAATG
This sequence comes from uncultured archaeon, assembly GCA_964373665.1. Lineage (GTDB taxonomy): Archaea > Aenigmatarchaeota > Aenigmatarchaeia > CG10238-14 > SCSR01 > JACOWB01. The sequence continues at coordinate 136,811 of CAYJVM010000001.1, forward strand.
CATTCGCTTCCTGGTATAATCTCTTTAAAATTTCATCACTCATCATTCCCACCCTTCAAATACGATTTTACTGCATATTCAATCAAATGGCTTTTATTCCTAAATAAGCCTTCTGCTACTTTAGCTTCTATGTCCTTTATGGTCTTCCCGTCTATGGATATGCTTACTTTCTGTTTCATGTCACCATCTCAACCTTCATAGAATCTGTTGTAAAGCTGCCTATATTCTTGGGACGGAATCACCAATCTACCATTATCGACAATCAGCCTTCCATTGTGTACAAATCTGTAAGGACGGCTATACGGTGGGTTGAAACCAAAGTGTCTAGTTTCACCATCAACTTCAATAACAGCTTCTCCTGTTGGAATAAAATATGCCATCCCTACACCACAATCTCCTATTATGTGAAGATATGCATCACCCATTCCGTAAGCAGGTCGCCATCCAGTCGATCCGTTCAATGTCACCCTACCACCTTCCAAATTCTTTGCAAAAAAATCCCCAACATTGCCGTTGATAACTAACTCGCCGCTTTGTCTACCGCTGGCCAGATTGTCAAGCAGATGGGCTTTCCTTCGATAGTCATCATAAGTACCGCCTATACCCCACACTTTATTCCAAGAATCCCCTACTCTGGGGAACATTGATTCCCTAGTAACCCCATATCTCTTGAATAAATTTCCCGCCGCGCGATCAGCATAAAACGACGCACCTAAAAACTGGGGATGCCGAAGTGCAAGTCTGCTCAATGATTCTAATCCACGCTCAACCGCCTCATATACGATCTGAGGTACATTGCGTGTAGGCTCCCAAAAGTGATGGGGAAAAAATGAGGGGTTTTTCGTAGTCTCAAGCTCAATTTTCTCCGTACCTCGGTCAAAAAGGCGACAAGTGAGTCCAGATACATACCAACCAAGTGCTGGAAGATTTTCGTGATTTTCAAATCTTCCCAGCTCAGATACAAGCCTATTTACATCGTCTTGAGTGTAGACTTCCAAATTGTCTATCATGCTTCTCGCCAATAAAGATGGAGTTACTGAAACTAGCATATCGCGTTCATGAATTTCCCTACGCCCTACATTAAAATCATTCATCATCTGAATGTTTTGGTTTTCGGTATGTCTATCTTGTGCAAACTTTCGGGTTAAAAATGCAATTGCATAGTCCTGTATCATTGAATAAGACATTTTCTCACCAACTCCTATCACGGGCTGTTCCTATACCTGATATTCACATCTCTAATCTCCGGCTGCGTCCCGACCATCTCGTCTGGATTTTTCTTCAAATAACGCCCAAAAAGCTTATGCCCTATCCTCCTCTGCACTCCATCATACCAAGTTCCCTGGCCAAGAGTGCCTGCAAATCTGGATGCTTTTCCAAGGCCGTTAAATGCAAGATAAGTTGTAAGAGCCGCTGCAGCAGTTTCTACAGGCATATCTGAAACATTGTTTGAGAGATTAACCATCGCATTCCATATGGCGTTTGTATCAAGCTGTTTGACGACATCATAAAGCTCCATCATGCCTTGTCCAGCCACCTTTGCCGAATCAACAGCCTTGTTGAAATAATCCAAAGCTTCTGCAATTCTAGGAGGGAATGTATTGATAGATTCTTTAGCCTTACCAAGATAATCTGTCCCAACATTAGCGCCAGCTGACACCTTGTCAAGACCATCGTCTATCTTCGCAACATTTTCCAAGTTCCTCAAGGTCCTTGCATAATTGTTAATAAAATCAGGAGCTGCTCTTAATCCGTCTCCTACCTTTTCAAAATAGTTCCGGCCATCACCCAGAAGAACCCCAGGAATGCTAGCGCTCCCTAAAGCGCCGAAAAGATGCGGGCCTGCAAATCCTGCAGTTTTCCTAATGCTTCTTCCTAATCCATATAGCATAATATATCACCTAGGCCTAGGAAACGCTTGATTGCTTGCGGCTGCATAAAAGTCCTTAAATTCTCTGCTACTCAAAAGATCCACATAAGGACCGCGATCCGTATATCTTCCCTGTCGTCTTGCATTGCTGTCTATCTCGCAAACGACATCCCATGCTTCACGTCCCAAACCTCTTTCTAGCAAGCGATAACCAAGACCTGTTTTAACATCCATATAATTTTCGAATTCTTCGGGGCTTAGGCGCAGACCAGTAGCGCTTTTCCTCAAGGTCATTCGACCCTCAGGTTCTGGATTAAAATCAAGTTCTCTGCTATAACCCGCGTCTCTCAAATAACCAGCGACCTCTTCCATTCTATCTTCGGGTATAGGGTTAACGTAAACTAGCCGGTTGGTACATTCCGCCGCTAGCTGGTTGGTAAATGCCGCCGGGCGGTTTGGCAGCAAAGTGTATCCCGCAGGCTCCAACTCACCTACATAGAACCCGCCTACCAATGTATAGCTTGGATAGTTTTTTAGAGCAATGTCCCCAAGTCTTGTTGGGGCAACTGTAATGCCAGTGAAAGAGTCACTTTGAAACAGATGTGGCCAGCCATCTTCCAACAGCGCTTCTCTAAGCACTTCAACTGCATTTCCGGTTTCATAACCCATACCATATCACTTATTACTACCTAGTAGTATTTACTAGTATTTAAGCATTTCGGTACTTTAGTACATATTAGTAGTTACAATTTTTAAAATAACTTCAAAAGTTCTTCTTTGACTTTTCTAAAGGTAGCTTCGTTTATCTTACCCAAGTTTTTAATAGCGGACGTTTTCTTTAATGTGAATATTGCATTGGTTTTTATTCGACTAGGTTGAGGTAAGAAACCATATTCAAGGTCATTTTGATCTATTAGAACGGAATAATCTACATTACGAATGTTAGAAGTTAATCCGCAAGATATGAAATCTTCTAATTTTCGATTAATTCCGCTTTTTGATAATACAACTACTGGCCTTTTTTTACTTGCTTTCAAATCTGTAAACGGAAAAGATATAAGAATTATTTCTCCTTGTTCAAAGTTTATTCCAGATTTCATCTTCTTTGTTCTCCCATAAGTCTTTAGCTACTTTCTCAGCATGTTTAAGCATATAATCAAACTCTCGAGCAAATCTTTTAGATGCTTTAGCAGATTTTTCAATTAGTAACTTATCACCTTTCTTCACTATGAGTAATTCTTCACCCTTTCTAATTTTCATTTCCCTTCTGATATCAGATGGGATGGCGATTTGTCCTTTTTGTGAAACTCGTATCGTTTTAAACTTCAATTCATCTTTCAACATTAATGTTGTAAGAATGTTGTAAGAATTTTCTTACTTGTAAAGATTCTCAGTTCAAATATTTCTTTAACTCCTCAACCTTGTCGGTCATCTCCCAAGTGAACTCAGGTTCATTCCTTCCAAAGTGCCCGTAAGCCGCAGTCTTTTCATAAATAGGCCTTTTCAATTTCAAATGCTCAATAATAGCTTTAGGCCTCATGTCGAACGTTTTCATAATAATTTCTTCAATTTTATGGTCAGGGATTTTCCCAGTCCCGAAAGTATTGACATAGACAGAAACAGGTCTTGCGATTCCGATTGCGTAAGCAATTTGCAATTCACACCTATCAGCAAGACCAGCTGCAACGATGTTCTTGGCTATATATCTACCCATATAAGCGGCAGACCTGTCGACCTTGCTTGCGTCCTTGCCGGAAAAACAGCCTCCTCCGTGCCTTCCCCAACCTCCATAAGTGTCGACTATGATTTTCCTTCCTGTAAGTCCAGTGTCAGCAGGGGGTCCTCCTTTCACAAACTTTCCAGTCGGGTTTATGTGAATGATTGTGCCATCGTCTATCCAGTCTTTGCAGACAGGCTTGATAACATTCTCCAGTATCTCCTTCCTAAGCTGCTCCATTGGTATGTCTGCGTGGTGTGCAGATACAACGACAGTATGCAGTCTCTTCGGTTTTCCATTTTCATATTCTATGGTCACCTGAGACTTGCCATCCGGCCTCAACCATTTAATTTCTCCGGAACGCCTTACTTCAGAAAGCTTCATCACAAGCTTGTGCGCAAGAACGATAGGGAGCGGCATGAATTCTGACGTCTCGTTTGTAGCATACGCCATCATTAATCCTTGATCACCAGCACCCTGTTCCTTGTCATCGCCTTGACCCTCAGTGACACCCTGTGAAATATCTGGACTTTGCTCATGCAACGACACCAGGACAGAGCAGTCGTCATAATTAAAACCGTATTCAGGGTTGTCATAGCCAATCCTCTTTAAGACTTTCCTCGCGACTCCCTGCGCGTCGATATAGCCTTTCGTTGTAACCTCACCCGCTATCATTATTAGGCCTGTTGTCGTCAAAGTTTCTACAGCAACTCTAGAATTAGGATCCTGCTTGATCAATTCGTCTAATATAGCGTCGGAGATTTGGTCACAAATTTTGGACACTTACTAACGATAGCTAGTATGTTTTATCCGGGTGACCTTCTGTTACTGACTCTGATGTAAACAAAAATTTTCCGTCCCTCATTTTTATTAACCCTTATTTTAGCGATTTAATTTTAAATAGTTTAAGGAAGCAGGTAGTTACATGAGATTATCTTACATGTCAAATAATGCTAAGAAGGCGGTAGGGTATGGCTTGTTAGCCTTAGACGTTATTCTATCAGCATGCAGTGGGCCCGGTAATTTTGGACCGCCACCTGCAGCAACATATACAGCTACACCTGCAGCAATACAGCAGCTTGATGTTAATGCATGCAAGGCGCAGCTGCATAGAAATATACAGAACCAACGCGGTCGCGGGCAGACAAATTCTGAAAGGCTGTATAATCTGGTTCTATGGTTTCAAATATCATCGGGGGGTGGACTGTCAAGGTATTCTCCTTCAGAAAGAGATGACATGCTATATAGAGATGTAATGAACTTTAAAGACGCCAATCCTGATTTATCGTACGCGCAAAACGGGAATACTCATACATTCTCCAACCCAGATCCTGCGGGTGCCGTTGAAAAGGTGGATGTGACAATCGGCGGTTTGCCAATATACTGGAGAGCAACGTATAACCCCAATGGCAAATGTGAATAAATACTTGTTACCTGAATAGTTTGTTTACGGAACAATGTATTGGTCTGATTTTACAGAGTGATAATGAATTAAGAGAAAACCCTATACATGTCCCTACTCCTAGAGTAGTTGTTTCTGTACAAAGTTAGAGATTATAATAAACAACTTCAGCGAACTGATCGAATGCTTAAATACTTTACTATTCAGCAATAAATTATGGTATATAAAAGTAATACAGGTATGACAACTCAAGCTTACCAAGGAAATGTCCATTCTTTCAATCTTGTTGAACAAATGAAAGCACATGGGTTGCCATTTCTTGAAGAGGTAGATGGGATTAAATTCCAAATTCGTTTTGATGGAGCACAACCACATTATGACGAGGTTGGAAGAACTGAAGATGGATATCTTATTTTAAGACCGAGGCAAGAAATAGGCAGATTACGGTTTTATAACCAACAAACCAATAGATGGGAAGTTGCAGATGGTGGCGGCCATCAAGCTTATTTTGATGCCGTAAAACGACAACATCAAATGGTTACTACCTCATAAACTTTAACCGAGAGTCAATGCATAGAAGCATTAAAAACTTTTTAAATCTGAAGATGCAATATTGTTTTATGCCTACTTTTTCTAAAAGAGGAGTTCTTAGCCATCCCAATGGCAACTATTTACGGGAAGGTGGGCGCTTTGACGGCAAACCATATCATGTGGAAAAGGGGCAATTCAAAAGATTGAGAACAGAGATTGAGCAAGAAGGAGGCATTGAGAGAATGTATGAAAATTATCAAACGTGGTATGCATATGATAGCATACCTGTCTTTTTTGATCCATCCGGAAGAACAGACAGGTCAGGCATTTCCTATGCAACAAACTTGAGGCTGGATAAAGAAAGGATTCCTGTAAAGACAGCTTAACCACAAAGGAATTATCAGGCATTTAAATAATACCGCCCAATTAATTTTATTGGAGGTTTGAACATGGCATCATCTTTGGTAGTAAAATCTGCTGTGAGATCGCATCTCAAGGGAATGCGTGCAGGCGGAGACTTTTTCAAGGCTTTGGACGCAGCTGTAGCACATAAGGTAAAGACTGCAATGTCAAGGGCCAAGGAAAATGGAAGAAAGACCTGCCGCGGTTGTGACGTTTAAGGGTCACGCGACCCGGTTTTTTGTTTATGGTGAATTATGGCGCTCATTGTTGGTGAACAGACGATTGCATTCCTATTAGTAGGGGTTATTTTCTCAATTGTGGGACTTTTTGCGTTTCTCAAAGCGAGAACTGTATTGAAAGTGCAGATATGGGTGCAGAAAACCTGGTTTGGCGCCAAATATGTCCCCAGTGAAAGAACCCGAGTCATAGTCCAGATTATGGGCGCCTTGTACCTCATCTTCGGCGTTGCTTTGATGTTGTTTTATTTCGTCAATACATCCGGCTATATTTAGAATCCAAAGTCCCACCATCTACTTGGCGACTTTTCCTCTTCGTCCCTCTTCTTCATCATGGCCGCGACTTTCTTTATGCCACCTTCCGCCGCGTCTACTGACTTGCTGTTGTTGCCTATGCCGACTGTGTTTCCCACACCCACGACAATTATGATGCCCTTTTCTGCAGTGTCTGCAACATTTTCCTCAACCATGCTCGCTACCTTGTTCGCGCTCTTGAGCACATCAACAGTCATCGGTGATATCGCCTCCTCTTGGCTCATCTTGACGACAAAAGTATCCAATGGTATGTCCTTCTCTGTGGCTATGTTCTCAATATAGGCCCTGTCAACTCCCAAGCCGCCTATGGCAACACCCACCCCTTCGGCGATGCTCCCGGTCTTCTCACCCTCCAGCTTTGCAGCTGCGTCAACTGTTATTATCTTCGCCACCTTTTGCTTCTTGGTAAGATTTTCAACAGCCTTCCCAAGTCTTCCCAATCTGCTGCCCGGGCCTTTCGCCTTGACGAAAATCACATTCTTTCTTTTGATCTTCTTCCTCATGACGACCGTGTCTTCTTCTATCACCCTTGTCTTGGAGTTTCCAACCATTCGTGCCACAACCAGGCCTCCGATAGAATCCCCAACCGGCCAGCCGTTGGCAAACGCCTCAGTGCCCCTCATCAAAGCTTTTGATATCCTTTCTATAAGCGGCAGCTGCATCTGCAGTATAAGGCCAAGCTGCCAGCTCTTGGTCTTCTTGATCAATTCTATAAAGTGCTTGACCACTTTTGATATCTGGTTCAATGACATCGCGCCTGCCAATGTCATCATCGTATTGGCCTGGCTTTCAGCATCCATATTTGGGGCGACCCTCTTCACAAAGTGCTTGAATCTCCTCTCGGACTGGATTTCTATGTGCTCCACTTTTTTCACTAGCCCATACGGGTCAATGCTCACAGGCTGGATGGAGAAAAATTCCATAAAGTTGCTAACCTTCTCACTGACATCCTTGGACGGTTTTTTGGAAACCTTCTTGACTGCTATACCCTTCGCCTTTTTGGTGAATCCTTCAAGCATCGTCAATGTATGGTCAAGTTTCCAGAGCATCTGGGTCACCATCAGGCGCGGATAAAGGAACATCATCGCGAAAAACATGACTATCCATATTATGTTCGCTATCGATCCCAGATCATCGAAGAGAGCCATTTAATCACTGTTTTTAATCTACCGAATACTAACTTTAGATTCCCTATTTAAATTAGTTGCAGTTTATAGCTTTGAATAAATAAGTGCCACTTTTCAACATGGTTAATTTAAGGAAAAGGTTTATCTATAGCCTTTCCCAAATATTTTTAAATGTCTTTAGGAACCATTCACCCTAAGTTATCTAAAACTTATTTAAGTTTAGCAGTTCTTACTAACTATCCCTCAAGGTAGTTAAAATGCGAACTCGGATTAATTTCAATATAAAACATGGTGTAAGAATAAATCTACCTATTATTATAATTAAAGAGGACAATTGGTTTGTAGCTCTGGTTCCAACATTGGGTGTTGCGGCACAAGGTAAAACTTTAGATGAAGTTAAAGAAAACATGTCCGATTTGCTTGGAATGTATTTTACAAACCCGCATACACCAAAACCAAAAATCAAAACTCTGGTCAATGCCAATATAATATTCTCAACAATTTCTGTCAATGTGCCAAAAGGTGTTGAAAATACCCAAAGCAATACCGCTGTCTAGACGCAAAGTTGTTCAAATATTACATGGTAATGGATTTGTACTTTCACGGGAAGGTGGAAGACATACTGAATTTGAGAAGTTGGATGATAAAGGCAAATGGTGGGTAACATATGTCCCTAGACATGCTGAAATCTCTGTAGGTGTTATTCAAGAAATTATAAAACAGGCTGGAAAGGAGCGGAGCGAGTTTTGGTAAAGAATAAGGCAACCTATTCTTTCGTGTCTACATTATAGTCTTCTTTGTTCATGACACCTTGAGATTAATCACGATGTTGTTATGTTCTGGCGAAAGATTATCAATTCAGAGATTTGCACAATGCAGAAGTTTTATAAAATATTGTTATTAAAGATGAAGGTAATACCATAGTTCGTGGCACCAAAATTTGCACAGATTTTGAGCAATGTACACCATCTATAAAAATTCTACTTAAATTCGATTTTTGAGGCTAATAGACTTGATTTTTAGAGGGTGTTAATGGGCATATCAAATCACTTAAATATAGCATGCACAAAAAATACCTTACTTTTTGTCACATACGAAGTATTCAGAAACAGGCTCTGTTGGACTGTTAGATGCTATAAAAGTGAAAATTGGTATTTTTGATTGGTCCCTTATTCTGGGGTATTACCAAGATGAATATTTCATATGTTCAACTAGCACCACTCTTCATACTTAAATAGCTTACTGACTAGTAATTACTAATGGTTCAAAAATATAACCAAAGATTGGAAGAAGCGCGATTGGAACTGGCAGGAAACATAAGGGAACGGGTGGCGTATTCTCTGAGAGAGGAAGTTTCTGAATTAGATATTATATCGGCAAGCGATGCCTATTTTAATATTCGAAACGGCATGTTATACACGCTCCGCCAAGTTAACGCTAGACAATCGGAAACGGTAGGAATAACACCCGATGAAATACCTCTTGAAGGGTATGATGCTTCTCGACTTCTTGAAATAGCCAAAAGAATCGGAGCCGGATAGAAGCAATTCGCGTTCTTATTTATTTATAAAATCCGAAATAATGTTATCGATATTTATGGCGGAGAGCTCTGGCGAGAAAAAGCGCAGTAATTTCAAGATGTTCCTTGCATTGTTTCTGATCGCAGGCATAGTTGGTCTGCTTGCCTACGGCAACAAGGGGGACAATGCCGTCAGCAGCGTTCTAGGCAGGTTCACCAATATAGGCGCAGGGGGCGATGCCTTTGACTTGAGGCTATCGACAGACGCCACTGTGCTTTACGGCAACAGCTTCGCTCTATCCGGTTCGGACATTACTATTTCAGGCGTCTGCAATGTTGTCAATATAGGTGAGCTTACTATAGAAAGGGAGAACACAAGGTGCACAATTCAGACAAGCGGCTATTCCGGCAAGTTTGATTACACGCCATTCGGAAGCATAGTTCTGGCAGGCCAGTCTTCAGCGGTAAAGCTTGATACTTATACCTACAGCTCTGGCAAGCCCGTCAACTTTGAGGTGGAAATAATTCCGATGGGCATGTTTGTGACAGGCATTTCCAAGAGCAAGCTCTCCATGGTGGCGCCTTTCGGAGAGATAGCCAAGTTCTCCAACGGCGAGCTGAAGGGAGTGTCCTACCTGAGCGGAACCCCCCTAGACATAAACAATTTAAATGGCAATATCGAATTAAAAGATGGTGTTCTGACCATTACAGGAGCGGCAACTGCCGTCAAGAGCACCGAATTCACTTGGTGACATTTTTGTATCAAAGAAGGCAAGGAAGAGGAGACTATAACTACAATGTGGCCATATTCGTAGACGGGCCGAACATGCTCAGGAAGGAGTTCATGATAGACCTGGCCGAGGTCAGGAGAGTTGCGCGCAAGTTCGGCAGAGTGACGATTTCCAAGGTCTTTATCAACCAGTACGCGCCGGAAAAGCTCATAGAGGCCGTCATCAACGAAGGGTTTGAATGTATAATGGTTCTGGGCGAGAAGAGTTCTGACAACACTTCCGCGGACGTTGACGTCTCAATGACTGTGGCGGCGATGGAGGCTATAATCACGAATGACATTGACGCTGTTGTAATTGTCACTAGGGACGCCGATTTCCTTCCTGTGATGCAAAAGGCGAAGGAATATGGGAAGAGGGTCATTGTCATAGGCGCCGAGGCCGGATTTTCAGCTTCCTTGCAGAATGCTGCTGATCATCTTGAAGTTCTATAAGATTTATATACTCTAAGGCCTTCTAGAAGATTATGACAAACCCAGTTGTGGAAAGTTATACTATACCACATACAAGAAATTTTCAGATAATGAATTTAGACACGGCAGGGAGAATAGCTTTACCCTACGGTAGAAGCATTCCTTATTCAAACTTGGATTTTGAACTTGGAAGAGCGCACCTTGAAGTTGACGTAGCTGGAACTCGAGAAACACACGATTTTGACTATTTGGTTTTGTACACTAACTATGAAGGACGTGTAAAGGTGGATAATCAGAGCCGAATTTTAATACCAAGAGGTGTTAGAGATCTTCTTAAATTGAGCGATAAGGTTGCTTTAGTTGTTGGCGGCGATGGTGTTCTTGAAATTTGGGATTACAATAATTGGAAACAATATAAAGACTTGTATTCAAAGTATAAACGAAAAGGCGAGTAGTAAAGTCTATGACTAAAGGAACGCCCTCCATGGGCAAAAGAGTTGGATTAAAGCATACAAGATGCAGACGATGCGGCAGGACATCCTTCCATATTCAGAAAGGAGAATGCTCTGCATGCGGATTTGGTAAGAGCCCTAAAATAAAGACTTATTCTTGGAAGACTCATGACATCAGAAGAATGAGAAAATTATAAAATGCTAATACAAGCCACGAACTTAATAATTCTTTCAAATCAATTACATTTAGGGGGCCCGTAGCTCAGCATGGTAGAGCAGCTGATGCCAAGTTGAAGCTTTTAACCATGTGTGAAAAAGCATTGATTCCCAGATGAAAGGAAACCAGTTGGTCGAGGGTTCAAATCCCTCCGGGCCCATAAAGACTCGTACTTAGTTGTATGCGAGTCTTCTTTATCGCCTTCTCGGCCTCATGCGTCTAAGTCACTTTTAATGCATCGGTAATGTAGTGAGGTTAGTGAAGCATAAGGAATGTGCATGGGTCTTGCCGTCCATGTAGCGTTTATATGAAGCATCTACTAATTACTTTCTGTGTTCTCAACAGGTCTCCTCCGTCGTGTGACGGTTAAAAGGCTGGAGCTAGGGAAATCGAAGGAAGAGTTACGTATCGCATTACACATCTACGAATGGCAAATCGCTTATCTCCAAAATCTTAATTCGTCAGAGATACGGCAGATGGTGTCTACAAGAAAGAGGATACGATATCTGTCTAGGTCTCTACCACATCAAGTAGGGAAGGCGACAGAATCGCTGGTCAATGATTTGGACGTTAATCTTATCAGCCGACTGAGAAATGAGAAACTTAATGGCCGTGTCAAGAAGATATTGGGTAATAACAGTTATCTTAAACTGGCCAGAATGATTAACAGTGGCAAAGCAAAGTCAAGTAAAGTAAACTAATCGCCCTTATCTTCTTTGTCTATTCTGTTCTTCAAGACATGAGCCGTGGGCGTAGCCGGAGTACCAACCGTACTTGCGGGTGTATATCTTGACGGCGTCAAACATCCTGTTGCCTTTTCCACAGAATGTACATACACGATCTTCGAATCTTGTTGAAAATGATGCTGTCCCTTTCCTCGAACCTCCTTTACCCATTTGACTGATGAGCCATATACCGCCGCCGACGATCGCAACCCCTATGATGAAGTAGACTGTTCCCATGTGCCCTCCGCGAACCTCCACCATCTCTGGGGATGATACGCAAGGCGAGACACGCAGTCAAGACCACAGGCTCAAGTTTTTTCATGATCAATCATGATAGAAGAGATAAGTGGCAAGCTGAGTACATTGACCCATGCGACTGCGATTCAGGGTGGGTGAGCCTTCGGGCAATCAGACCTGAAGGCGAAATCTCGGCCGATGCCAGCCGAAGCGGCGAGCACGAGACCTGAACCGCTTAGCGTGCCGGTCCCTCCGGGCCCATACCTAAATGGGTAAATCCCAGTTCATTCTGCCGTCAACTTTATATGTTCCAAAGACCCACTAATTAGTGGGTATAGTATGCCTGTAGTGAAGTTAGACGAAAAGGGAAGGATACAGCTCCCGAAAACATTCAGAAAGGAACTGCATCTAAGACCGCGCCAACCTCTTGTTGTCAAAAAGCAAGGGGAACTTCTCACCGTGAGCAAAGTGACCAAAGTCAGTCCTAATGAGGATCCTCTGCTCAGGGACATTATTCTGAATCCTCTCAAGAGCAAGAAAAAGGTCACCAAAGAACTTCTCGAAGAATTGAAAGACGAAATGTGGTCCGAGTGATCCTAGTCGATTCGAATATCTGGATTTTTGCTGAAGTCAAAGGCGGCGACGAGCATTATCTGGCAGTTGAAAAGTTGCGGCACCAACTTGGGCGGGGTGTTGTAACCAACGTAATAGTATGTTCGGATGTATTTCATTTGCTTAGCAGGATGTTCGGCTCTGCCGTCGCGAGGGCTAGACTGGATACGATACTTAATCATCCGGCTGTCGAATGGCACGAGTTCACCCGGACGCAGATGCTAGAAGCCGTGAGATTGTCTCATGCGAAGCTGTTGCGCATCAATGACGCACTGATTGCTCAACAAGCCAGTGAATTGAACGTTCCAATCCTCACCGACAACGTGAAGGATTTCAGGAAAGTCAAGGGCATTGAAATTATCCCGTTAAGATAATTGCCCACGTTTAAGAGGGATAGCCACATGGACCTGAACCATTTGAGCCTTGGTCCCTCCGGGCCATCCTAAAATTACTTCCTCAAAACTCCAAACGCTTGATTTGTTCCCATTTTTTGGAAGAAGCCTAATACTATGTTAAGCATACCAAGATGCTCTACTAAATACGCGCGATTCAGCGGACCGACATCAATCGGTTCATATCCTAGATCACTAGCCAGTTGTGAAACCTTCTCTTTGGCTGTTTGGTCATCGCTACAGATGAAAACGTTCGCTTTTCCTTCTTTAAAACTGAGTGACGATTCAAGAACTTGGGCGAAAAGTGTATTAAAGGCTTTGACTATTTTCGCATCTGGAACAATCTTTGCAATCTCTTCTGATGCAGATGTTGTAACATCCAAACCACTGAAATCCTGTTTAAGCGGATTTGAAATATCGACCAGCACTTTTCCTTTCAAATTTCCTGCAGTCTTTAGAACATCATTCATTGCACTCCACGGCACTGCCAATATCAAAACATCGCCAAACTCAACGGCCTCCTTTATAGAACCTCCCATGAACTTTCCTACAGACGCAGACAAATTTCTTGCCTTCTCAGGTTCCCTGGAACCGATAAAGACTTCATGTGATGTCTTCGCCAAGCTCTTTGCGAAAGCGGTTCCCATATGACCGGTTCCTATTATTCCTATCCTCATACTCTACACTTATCCGATGTAACTTAAATTAGTTTCGTCGAAACCCTTCACGATTTCGATATGCGGCATTCTATTCGGCTTCCATCCCATGCTTGCATAAATGACCTCAGGGAACAGTCTTGTCATGTCCTTGGAGATTATTGCAACAGGATGGTTCCTCCCAAAGGCCTTCTCGCTAACCATAGTCGTCGCAACACGATTATAATTCTCATCAAGTATTCCTATTGTGTGCAGGTATTCGTGAAGCAGCAGGTGAAAAATATAATGCTTATAGTATTCCGGCTTGGTCTGCTCGATAACATTCATTGGGGCCTTGTTTAGAACAATAAGATTCGACCCGACAGGATGGAATGCGCCTATGAATGTTCCAGGTTTCCCTCCCAAGTCGGATAGCCCCAGCATTAGGCCGGCGCGCCGCCTGCCTAAGAACTCTTTTACAACTAACTTGACGATTTCAAAAAGTTCTGAGACACCTTGCGCTTCTTCGAGCATTTCCGTGTAATTCATAAAATCACTAAAATCCTACATTTTCCTTGATTAAAATCATGGTAATTCTTCCCGGCCTTTCTTTGTTTATCACCAGCAGCTTGCTGACAAAACTTCCCGGAACTCCGTACGCTTTCTTGGCGCGTTCGCTTTCTAGAGGCAATGAATGTTCGTAAATTCTCTCAAGCCCTTCTTCAAAAGTCTTAACTATCTTGTTCGTGCCTACAATCCAAATTACATTTCCCGCACAGTAGGCATAAGCCGGCAACTGACTTCCAGAATTGGATGCAACCAGTACTTTGCCATCTTGTGTAACTGCGTGCACGCTCCCAATAACCCATTGAGGTGCAGCACCTAACTGATTCATTTCCTGCCATTGCTTGCTTCTATCCATTTTCATTAATTTCTTACGAACAGGATTGAATCTATCTGAATTGTTTATCTCGTTAGTTATACCTGTCTCATCCAGAGTAACGGAAGTCATGTTCATTACCTCAGCGCCTTTGGGCATCATTTCCAAGACTTTCTTCCTTGCATCTTCCCTGCTGTTAACAACTACAGCCTCTATTCCATTACTTTTCAATGCATTGATCGTCTTTTCAATTTCCTTATCAGTTGCTAATTTCTCCCATTTTGTCATAACAAACACGTGATAAAAGGAAAGAAGAGTTTAGTTGCTCTTCAATTCTTTCAATCTTTCAGCAACGCCTTTGGCTTGCTTTTCCAAATAATCATTGTATTCTTCAAGCATCTCTATCTTCTCACCTTTAGTAAGGAAACCTCGCGCCCCGAATCCACCAAATCCGCACATCACATTGCCACCTCCTTTATATCGCATACCCGATATTTGGAAATTCAAGTATTTAAATATATCGGATGTCCAATATTTAGTATGGGAAAGAAATACGACTATGACTGCGACATGAGGGGTATGCTGTCGTTCTTGATACTTTTCCTATTGTCGAAAAAACATATGCACGGGCAGCAATTAGCGGTTGAAATAGGGCGAAGGAAGGGGGACAAGCCGAGTCCTGGGACAATATATCCGGCCCTGAAAAGCTTGAAAGAGGCGGGATTGATCGAAGAAAACAAATCTGGAAAGACTATAACCTACAGGCTGACCGTAAGGGGAAAAGGTTCTCTAGGCATCGCAAAGAAAAGATTCTGCCAGACTTTTGTCGGGGTTTTCGAGTCGCGCTAATTCAGCTTATTTCCAGCTTGACTCCGCCGAACCGCTTTGCTATCAAATTGTAGCTTAGTGCTGACACCAAGCCGAACAAAAATCCTAACGCCCCATAGAATACAGGCAGGAACAACAACGCCGCAGGGCCGAAGAACAGTGATGGCGTATAACCGTAAGACCCGAAACCAGCTAGTACAAGTAGATTGAATAAAATCCCTAAAATCAGCCCAAGAATTGCATATGTGATGCCCATGATTTTGGCAGTGGAAAGCGGGTCAATCTTCTTCAGCATCTTCATCTTCGCTTTCATCTAATCTATAATAATTTGAAAAAGTTGCTTTATATGCGTTATTCTTCTACGATGGACAAATCCGCGACATTATTCCTTTCATCCATTTCATCTATGGAATTTTCGGGATCCAGAATTATTTGCAGCGTTGTAAAGTCTTCCTCGGCATAAAGGTTGCCGTAAATGATGCTGAGCTTGGCTCCAGGATCAATCGACAACGCTTCCTCGGTTTTCACAATCTTGTCGCCTGCTTTAATCTGCAAAATTGGGGGCTGTGAAGTCAAAAGACCGTCATTCTCTATTATGATGCTTATGTTCAGCAGATAGTATGTCTGGACGAGCCTTTTCACGGTTGATTTGGTCGCATTGACTTGCACTATCCTGAGATCTGGCTTGGCCTCCATGCTATAAACATCATCCAATATACTCGCTTCCCTTTCGGAGACCTCTATCGCTTTGCTTGAAGGCACTGTAAGAACAGGGTACATGATGCTGCTGCTATCCTGGGTATGCCTCAATCCAAGCGCGTGTCCAAGCTCATGCAGAGCCAGGTTTGTCATATCATTGTCATTTAATGCATTCCCTTCGGATCTTAGCAAGAGTTCTATATGCGCATGCCTGATAATGCTACCATAGCTTGTGTTGACGAACTCCAGCTCGGTGTCCCCTATGTTGTCCAAAGAATTTTCTTTCAGTATTGTGACCCATTCGACAGTTATGTCTGCGTTCTTGTCATTGACCTCTGTAAGCTTTACCAATCCACCTGTTGCGTCCTCCCAGTTTTTCATGGCCCGTCTAAAGTCTTGCAGATAACTTGCATCAGACCCGTCCAGGGATTCCGCATTTATGTAAACTGTCAGTGGAAAACCCGTCCACCTGGTTGCCGTCGCATTGCCTTCATCGATTTCAGGCAACGTGAAATTCGCAGGTCGGCTGACCTGCGGAGTCTGTGGAGTGTTCAGATCGACCACAAGTTCCCCTGCCCTATAGCCTATCGCAATTACTATAGCCAATGCAAGGACGCCAATTAAGGTATTGACAATGCTCATACAGATAAATTACGCAAACCCTATAGATATAATATGGTCAAGCTTCCAGAGCTTAGGAAGGCAAGGGAGGAATTAAGAAAAAGGGCAGATGATCTCAGGAAGGCAGGGGAAGAAATGGCCAAAAGAAGCCAGGAGCTGCGAAGGCTGGGGGATGAGTTGAGGAAAAGCGCGAGAGTTAGAGAAGAGATTGTCACATTTAGGAAGGAGTTCCAGAGGAACATGGTTACGTTTTTGACAGGCGCGCTTGCCTTCGTTTTCGCCCTTACATGGAACGATTTGATAAAGGAAACTATTATATTTTTCGTGCCGCCGTCCAAGGAATTGTTTTATAGGTATGCGACAGCTATCATCGTGACATTTGTCGTCATATTCGTGCTTTACATTTTGTCAAAGTTTAAAAGCAAGGATTGATACTATTTCTTAGGGCCCATAGCTCAGCATGGTAGAGCAGCTCGCTCTTAATTTTGGGGTTACGAGACGGTCAAGGGTTCGAATCCCTTTGGGCCCACTGCCGTTTGGGTTTGAAACCCCTTTAAGGACACTGAATCCGTACTTCGATGGGTCCGGAGACGGACCGGCGTCGACAGGGCCAGCATTGGACTCTTCGGTTTCAGCGGAGGGTCTGCCGTGTCGGTGCTGGTAGCGGGTACACGTCCAAGCTGGGTGAAGTCTCTGGTCGTATACACGCTGCCATGCGACCTCTCCGGCTACCTGTGGTATTTCGAAAGGTTCGCTCCTCGCTCGCTGGATCGTTTCTATACGGACGGGAAGGCTTGGCTCCCTGGTTTGGGGGACTATCTGAAGAGGTCGTTTCTAGACGACCTCTTCAACCACAATATCAAGCGAGAGATTGCGCGCCTAAGGATACCGATGCTGCTGATTCAGCCAGACAACGATGACGAGGTGCCAAAATGGTGCAGCGACCAAGCGTATGAGCTAAAACCAGAACCGAAGAACTATTTTCTCATCAAAGGGACTCATACTATGCATTTGCGTGACGCCTCAGGTGGGCCAACTGGTTGGAACTTTGAACAGGAGGAAGAAGTGACCGGAAAGACGTTGGAGTGGTTCAAGACAACGCTCTCAACGTGAGAGATAGACCGACCGTTGAAACTCGAGGACGTCAGACAAACATAGTGAGAATGGGCCGAGGATGGTGTCTACCTCCGTTTCACCCAAGGCCATTCTATAGCCGCGCGAGTCATCGATCACGTGTATCCACTCGATGTACGGTACGTAACGAGGCAGGGCTGATCCTACAGCCTGGTACCCGGCCAATTGGCCACGGATGGTTAGGAGTTTGAGCGGGTTGGACAAGGTGAACTGGATGGCACTCTTAAATTCCCCGGGACGGCCGCCGAGCCGTGTCTGGTCACGATATCCCTTTAGGTGGCCGAACAGGAAGTCCTCTCCGGGGAGAAGCGGGTGGGTTGATCCAAGCTGAATTTGGCGTCGATAACCCTCCTCGCTCATAACATGCGTGGTTAGCAGCACCGGCTCGCCGTACTTAAACGGGTGCTTCATGAACATGTCGTCCACTGGGGAATAAAACGTCTGTAACAACCCTTCCATAATAATCAAATTATATTGTGCACTTGACTATAAATACATTCCCTCGATAGGAATTACCTCGGTCGCGGGCGGAACGGAGCAATAGCTAACTGCCAAGACATCGCCAGCGGGCGTTCCGGCGACGAGAGATCGGACTAGATCGACCCGCTCTCCAAACGACCCATTGCCAGAGCAGCGTTCAGGTTCAGCCCCCTCCGTGCAGCTACCCAGACCACCGATGACGATGACCTTGCGGTCTTGCGCAGGGGCCTGAGTAAGACGTGCTTCCGAAACAAGGGGGAGGTGGAATGAGGATGCTGCCAAGAATGCTATGAAAAAAAGGGCCGCTCGAACACCGCGCTTCTCCATAGCCTTCCTCCCTGGTGAAATGATGAGATTCCGGGGCTCGATGTACTATAAACCGAGGGTGAGTATGAAAAAGACCACGTGCGTGGGAAAAATGGGTACCAAGAGTGACAGAAGTGCGACAAGAGTAGCTTGTGGAGCACTTAGGCGGTCCATGATAGCAAAACCGCGGTAGCTCAGGCGGAAGGACCACACGAGAGACCCTAGCTGAGCAAGTAACAGAGTCCCCTGAACAATCTCTATGGAAAGTGGACCGCTAACGGTATTCTCGGACAATGAGAACATGAGAACCGTTATGAAGACCCAATGAAAGACGACGAAGGGGGCTAGGCCGAAAATGACCGCTTGTGCTGTATTTGCAACCTCAAGTCTGCCCATTGCAAACTTCACGACAAAAGCGACGAGCGTTGCAGTAGCGTAGAGGAACAGTCCGCTGCCCAGCGGGATTAGGGGTACGGGGGCCCAAGTCTCGTGATGTGCCAAGAACGAGGGACCCGCAATGAGCGTGAACAGTAGAGAGGTTGCGAGCAGCATGCCTGCCAAGTAGATAAATGCGGACCTAGTCGATCGGCGCTGTTCAGAGCCTGGGAAAAACCGGGAAAACGCAGCTAAGAGGCGGCCGATATAAGGAGTTTGTTTGGAGGCTAAGGAGGTGGTGGACATAATACAAGTAGGGTTTCGACAAGCTTAAAGATAAGGGTAGGTTAGCACTATCGGACGTTTGCTGCGGATGTCACCGTGACCAGGAAGGCTCTTCGTCCTTCGCTTGGTTGATCGTGAGGTTCTGAAGGTTGGCCGCAGCAGCCTGAGCCACACCCCACACTTGATTGCGAATTCCTCTGCGGGGCAAGCGTCCGGCTCAGACAGGATCAGGCGGCGGGCGAACGGATAGCGATGCAGCCGCTGGCGAGAAAGGGTATTCAGGTGGTAGGCGGCGGGTAAGCACGCATGGTTAAGTTTCGGGGCTTCTTATAGGGGATAAACGTCGACTAGCCGTCTAGGCCAAGCGAATAGACCAACCCTCGCCTACTGGGGAAACGAATCGCCTGTCTTTGCTCACTGAGGCAGCAAGGCAGGCGATCCTCTTCGTGGTTGTGAGAATGCCGCGAGCAATGTTTCGGGCCTGCCGACGAGTGACCGGGTGCCCTATTCGACAATTGTAAGCCAGAATCAGGCCAGCCAACTGGTCACTTAGATGTTGATGACAAGTCATAAAAGTACTATGGCTTCCATGATATATATACTTTTCAGGGCCTGTACAACGCTCCTGCCTGACTGCAGGATACTTCAATGGTGATCCGTCCAGGCGCAAGAAGAATTGCCCGCTATGGAGGACAGCCCCACTCCTGTCGCGTTCCCGCTCATCGGTTGAGATTGGCGACCGATAGTGCTTGCCTGGAAGGAAGAAACGTGGGATTCATGGTTCTCGTTCCTTTGCGGTCTCGGGGCGCCGTCGAGTACGTAGGCCGACAAGAGATGCCGCTGGGAATCAGGCGCTGCCGCGGGTGGGCTGGCTGGCTCTCTATGCCCACTGGGACTTCTGCCGATTATCGACCAAGAAAGCACTCACCATCTCTGGCTGGCGGCCTCTCGGTTACTTGGTCATCGTCTTCGCGGAGGTCGGACCCATCATAGTCCGATCGGATCGGATGTCAACCCATCTTCGGTGGGTCGACTGGCCCTTCTCCACGCCGAAGCGGGTCAGATGTGGCGCCGAGCGCGAGATTCAAACCTGTTCCTGTGCCGGTCCCTTTGGGCCCATCGACCTGGATAATCAAATATCTTTATACAATCTAAATTACTATACATGAGAATTCCTATAAGCATTTTATTTATAATATCCTTTTTGATAATACCCGTGGCACATGCTGAAGTTGATAGCATACCTTTAACATTCGTTTCCGAAAACTCCAATGGCACACTCTTCAACCTTGGTGAATTAAAAAATTATGAAGTTGAAGGCATCCATGCACTCAACATCATGGGAGAAGATAATGAAATAGATTCTTTGGTTGTAGGTGAAAAAGGGCTGAAAGAACAAATATCAAAAATCGATGATAATCTTGCAAATTATACTCTATTGAGCCAAGTGCATGATGAAAATGGTAAAATCCCCGTTATCATCAAGCTGAAACCGAAAAAAAGCGAAAGCCGCCTTTTTGGAATAATCCCGCTACCAAAGAAGCAGGAATCGAAAGAAAAGATGTTTCAAAATGCCAAAGCAGAACTTGCGGCAAAACTAGAAACTGAATCAGAGGATTTGAAGATAATAGAGTCGGTAGCTGCAGAGGTTTCGTTAGAAAAATTAGATGAAATAGAAGCTCTGGATGTGGTTGAGAAAATTTATCTTGATGAAAAAGTTGAAGTTCTCCTTCAGAATAGCGTGCCTTTGATAGGCGCGGACAATATATGGAAACTTCGTGACAGCAATGGTAGGAATATCACCGGGAAAAATATTTCAATAGCAATAATTGATACAGGGGTTGACTATACCCATCCTGATTTAGGGGGTTGTTTAGGTTCTAGTTGTAAAGTTGCGGGGGGTTATGATTTTGTCAACAATGATAACAATCCGATGGACGACCATGGTCATGGCACACACGTAGCGGCAACTGCCGCAGGAAACGGAACTTTAAAAGGCGTGGCACCCGATGCAAAAATTTACGCATATAAGGTATTAAGCTCTGGCGGATGGGGTTATTGGTCATGGGTTATTTCTGGTATAGAAAGGGCGACCGATCCAAATAATGACGGTAATTTTTCCGATCATGTGAACATCATAAGCATGAGCTTGGGTGGGAGCGGGGATGAAGATGATTTAGTTTCTCAAGCATCCGATAAGGCTGTTGATAGAGGTGTAGTTGTTGTAGTTGCAGCTGGTAATAGCGGGACAGGCGAAAATGCAATCGGCTCTCCTGGGTCATCAAGGAAATCTATAACCGTAGCAGCGAGTGATAAAAACGATGCAATGGCTTCTTTTAGCTCCCGCGGACCTACACCAAAAGGAAATGTGAAACCAGACTTGACAGCCCCCGGTGTAAGCATATGTGCGGCTCAATGGGATTCATGGCTAGACTCTCGTCACTGTTATGACGACAAGCATATTTCAATATCAGGAACTTCCATGGCCACCCCGCATGTCTCAGGAGCGGCAGCCTTGCTCTTGCAAGCCAATTCAAGCTTTAAACCAGAAATGATAAAATCCGCGTTGATGATTACGTCCAATAATGTAAGTTCGAGTGTTTGGGCGCAAGGAAGCGGGAGGATAAATTTAACTCGCGCACTATCAACACCGATATTAACTTATCCACAAAGCATAAGTTTTGGTCAGATGTCATCATCAAATCGAACAGCAAAATTAACTATCCAGAATCTTAACAACGCAAACTTGACTTTCAACGTTTCTGCTGGTTTTGTTTATGATGACTTGGGTAATAGTTACAACATCTCCTATCTAGTAGATTCGGGTGGTAACAATATTTCATCAGTTACAGTTCTTGCAAGCCAAAATGCAACGATAAATCTTACTGTGAACTTGGGAAGTGTAGAAGGGAAACTTTTCGGTTACATAAATCTAACAAGAGGCGAACAGACATTTAGAGTTCCTTATGGCTTGGTCAGGCTTGGAGGATTGACTGTAAATGTTGTAGACTCTACAGGAAAAGCGCTTCAGCCATTCTTTTTCATCGCGCATGATAAGAATTACACTAATGTAAAAGTTGCGTATTATACAACTACAGCAAGATTTAACGTGCCGGGCGGGGATTACATTGTAAATGCTATTGGCGATTCATCTAACTACAGTCTTTACTATATCCTCACAGGAAATATAACAGTTCCTGCAGGCGGTGAAGCTACACTGAATATAAGTACAAACAATACAAAGCCTGTGAATGTAACTGCATACAACCTTCAGAACAAGTCCATTGATTTGTACAAATGGGATTTTGGTTTCAGGAAGACTGAGGGGTTCAAAAGAATTTCATCAAGCGTTGCTTTCATTGGATTTGGTTTTCCAGGAGACAGGCTTGTGCATCTTTCAAAAACTGAAAATGACACATCCGACACAGTTAATTTTTCATTTTCCTACATAGGCTACCCACCTAGAAAAAATACATTCAACATCTCGTCTTATACCTGGAACAGTGAAACTTACAATACGGCTGAGGAGCTGTACTTTGCGGGATGGACTCTGAATAATACAACCGACACAAACACCCAAATTCTGAATTATACCTTGGGTGAATTGGGGATGCTCAATTATACATACAACTGGCCTGGTTCTGATCCGAGTATAGGTGCTGCTCAGCCAGGCTACGGATTTATTGCAATAAATTTCTGGATATCACCAATAAGCTCTTTCGATTTTGCAATTTGGGAACAAATTGCTGTGCCGCTAAAAAGAACAGCATACGTCAAAGGACCTGATTGGGGGTTCTGGCATTATATGCAACCAAACTACCTCCATTTTTCAGACTGGTTAACTGAATTTAATGCGGCCGCAAGGCAGTATGAATATGATAAAGAATATGAAATTCGTTGGCCAATAGGAACAAAAGTAGCTGGCGGTACCAATAGAAACCTGCAACATGGAACAACACCCTATCTACCTGCATACTTCCGAAACACAAACACGACGATAAATATCACAGACTACTTCCTTTCAAGCCCCGATAATCAAACGCATATTTTCAAATACGAGTCATCATCGCTGAACATAAATCTGCCGAGGGTTCTAATCTATAAAGATGGCTCACTAGTGTTGAATAAAACAGAAAGATGGGATAATTGTGCGAAATCAAAGTCTGGCTGTTCATTCGTGTTCCCGTATACAGCATCTGCCGGGAGTTATCTTGTTAATATTAGCCTTAAAACATCCTATCCCATACAAAATGAAACCATAGTAACTGGCAACTTTTCTCTTCCTTCCGTAGACGTAACCCCACCCGCACTTACTTTTCTGAATGTCTCACCGAGGTTTGAAGTAAATAAAAACCTTTCGATCGAATTCAACATCACGGATGACAGATTGGCAAATGCTGCAGCATATATAAGCTATGACCGTGCGGCATGGAGTTCTATTTTGCTTACAAATGCCTCTAATCGTTATACAGGAAACTTGAACGCAACAAACTCTGAGGCAACAGAAATAAGTTTGAAAATAATTGCAACTGATGCCACTAACAATCAGATGAACTACACATTCTTGCCCATCTCAATGCTTGCAAGAAACATAACATTTCCCTTCTCTCCCTCAAAAACTACGGCAAATCGTGGTGACATAATAACATTTACGGGAAGAATAAACGATTCGCCCAACAATAAAGGGCTCTCACCAGCAAAACTTTATTACAGCCAGAATAATGTCGCTTACGATGTTGGAAGGAGTTCTTACTTTGGCACTGTCGGGTCTTTCACTGCCAAATGGATTGTGCCATCTGATTTCTCATCTACATCGGCTAATTTTTCTGTGACATACAACGGCACTGGCGTTTATCTGCCTTTGACAAATGTTTCGCAGTTGACAATAAACATCCCTCAAGCTGGACCATCTTACTCTTCTCTTTCCATCTCACCTCCTTCACCAGACGCGAATGATAATGCGACAATAAGCGTGATATGGAGCAATGCGAATACAGTAATATTTGAATCCAATTTCACCAATACTTTGCAAAACTACACTCCCGCACAAAGCGGTTCAAATTATTCATTTGCCATATACTCGGGAAACTTTACCTCCGGAAAAATCATTACCTACAGGTACTATGCAAATGATTCAACCAACGCTTGGAATTCTATACCTGCGCGTTCATTTGCAATTCAAGAAATTCCAACAAATATAACAGCCGGACAGTCTAATCTTGAAGTTGATGTCAACCGGAACAATACTTTGCGATGCGGATATATGGAAATAGGAGCAGGTGATATTTTGGCGGCAACTGTGCAAGCAGAAATAAGTGGAGCAAACAACACAATGACCTACAACTCGACTACCGCAAGATACGAATATAATTATAACACTACAAATCAGTCAACTGGAACGAAAACATGGAAATGTTATGCAAGCAAATCAAATTACCA
Source organism: uncultured archaeon (assembly GCA_964373665.1). Classification (GTDB taxonomy): domain Archaea; phylum Aenigmatarchaeota; class Aenigmatarchaeia; order CG10238-14; family SCSR01; genus JACOWB01. The sequence continues at coordinate 161,448 of CAYJVM010000001.1, forward strand.
GACAAAATCAATTTCTAGTTCGTTCTCCATAAGGGCTGAAACAGACATACCAACGTTCTCTAATACCACTCAGTCACCTGCAATTGTTTTTAACAGCGATAATGTTGTGTTGAATTCTACATGGCAAGACAATGGTGGGCTGAGTACTGTAACTTTTACGTCTAACTTTTCCGGTTCATGGAGAAATTACACGGTAGCAGTAAATCCGTCAAATACGTACAATGCAAATTTTACCATACTTTCTGGTAATCTTTCGAGCAAACAAATTGTGGGATGGAAATTCTTGGCAAATGACACAAGCGGCAACTTGAACGCATTGATGCCTATACAGGCATTTTCTGTAGAAAACAGGATACCCCTTATTACAATCACCGAGAATCAAACATCAGGCGGTTGGGGTGAGCCGTGGACATTCAAGGCAAATGTCTCTGACCCAGATGGAGACGCTTTCAATGTGACTATCTGGTCCAACCCGCCATCAGGAAATTATAGCATGAACGAAACTCAAAGTGGACAAACAAATGTATCCACACAATTCACATTTTCTTCTAGATACCTCACATCTGCCTTTATAGGTAATTCTCTTGTAAAATTCAATGTCACAGATTTTAAAGGTGGGACAAATGAAACTATGGCGTTGAATATAACCGTAGAAAAAGATGATTTGAATGCAACGGTTGCAGCAGGCAACAATCGCACTATAGAAAGGTTCGGGAAGGATAACATAACTTTGTCTGTCGCGTTTTTCGATACTGATAGGAATGAAGCAATAAACGCAAATGGGAAAATTTACGTGACTCGCAGTGGCTCACTGCCTTATGATGTTATAGAAGATTGCACAGTTACTAACAGTAATTGTAGTGTTGTAATTGATCCTGATGTCAGCTATGAAGCAGGCTTGCATTTTTTCACGGGAGGAATACCAGATATTGATCAGATCTACAAACCCATAAATTCGAGCCAAGCAAACTTTACAGTTTTGGGACAACTTTTTGTATTCGTTGATAGTCCCTTTGGAGCTTTTAATGTGTTGGATGAAGTTTTCTTCAATGCCACAGTGTACGACGATAAAAGCGCAGGATCAGGCGACCCTAATCCAAAACCTCTCAAAGCCGATAAAGTGACATTGGAATACAGGAAAAGCGATAGTACAGCAGAGTGGAAGTCGTGTCCGAATGTGAATGAGACTTCAGGTGAGCGTAGTGTATACTATACATGCTCGATAAATATAACTAATGCAGAGGTAATACCAGGATTCTATGGTGTCCGCTACACTGCAGAAAAGGCGAATCATACCACCAACAATATTACAAACACCCATCAGTTCATAGCTGTAAGAATAATCAGATTCAGCACATTAGCGAACTTGACAGCAGTCCGGGAACATAAAATAAATGTAAGCAACATAAACGCGAGTATCGAAATTCGTCCTATGTCAAATCTGACTAATGTCAGAATAAACATGACGATGAACACAAGCAACCCTGTGGCTAAAAATCTAAGCTCAGTAGAGCTAGGTAAGTACTTGATGATAGAAGTTGATGATGCATTAAATAATAACTTGAGTTATGCTGTCATCAAAGTTAACTATACAGACGAAGAAATAGCAGGTTACAACATTTCAGAAAGCTCTTTGAGATTATATAGATTTAATGGAACTGAGTGGGTGCCGTATGATAACCAAAGCAGCAACTTTACAGGCGGTGTAAACACAGTAGAAAACTATGTATGGGGAAATGTAACTCAATTCAGTAACTTCACCATAGGAGGCAAGAAGTCAAATGGGCAGGCATGCAACTCGAATGACCAATGTGTTTCAGGAAGTTGTGTAGCAGATTATGATGCGGAAGGCAACTGGTGTGCGCCTGCCGGATATTGTGGCCATGATTATGATGTAAGCACATACACAAATGGTTACAATCTATGTTCTGATTCATCGACTAGACAGACATGCAATTCTGGTGTATGGACATCACAAACTTGTTCTAGTGGATGCAGTAGTGGTGCATGTACAGCAGCTTCTGTATCAGGTTCAAGCGTAAGCAGCGGACCAGTCTCAAGTGCAATAATTCCCAGCTCTAAAGAACACAAGATTTCTCAATCAATAGAGGCGTCTAAGGAAATTATAAAACAAAGGATTCTTGAAGAAAACTTTAAACAGGCATTTGAACCTCTTTCAGGAAAATTAACTGATAAAAGAGCAGAGGAGTTAGTTGAGGTATCAAAAGCTTTAAGCGAGAAAGTTTCTCAACCTACTCGATCTTTGTTTACAGGCTCTGGTGTCTCATCGCTTTTGCTGACTGTAAAGAATATTGGCAATGAAAGTTATGAAAATTTTGTAATTTATGATATGGTCCCAAAGACATTCGCTAAAAGCAGTGATGAAATAATCCTTGACGCACCTGAAGCTTTGATAAGCACGATAAATAGAGATCCGGAATATATGTTTGTTTACCCTTCATTCAGAGCTGGACAGGAAATAAAGATAAACTACACAATAAACAGGAATATCAATCAAAGTGTGATAAATGACACGATATCGCCAATTATCCTTTTGGCTAACCCCCCATCGAACGAAAGCGAAAAGGTTGTATGCGCACTGATTACAACATCTGCTGTAAACCAATTAACAGGCGAGTGCACAGAATTCCCGACTCCATGCGATGTACCAGAAGGTTGGAAGATAGTTGGTCAATGTCCACTTGAACTAGAGGAGGAAGAAAAAGATAGAACATCGTTATTTGTCATAGTTGCAGTGATGATTATCGCAGGTCTTTATTATGCTAAGACAAAGTACAAAATAATCTCGAAAATTGTTAAATTTACTGGAAAATAATCTCTTTCAATATTCCTGCATCTCCACCAGATTTTTTGATGAACGATGCTATATCTGTTAAAGCGGTTAACTCCCCAAAAACTCCATACCGACCTTTGTATTTGTTTATTAACTATGCTACCAATTATTTCTAGATGAAAAATTTCGACAAATTCGATTTGCTCCTTCTAATTCTTGGAATTGGAGGTTTGTTGGCGTTTGTGACGCTTCATCAAGCGGCATTTCCATCAGCCAGCTTGGAAGTTGAAGTATCAAAAGAACAAGCCCAAGAGATAGCCGACAAATTTGTTTTAGAGCAAGGTCTGTTGGATCCTAGCGAATACCAAACTTCCATTATACTGGATGAATACACAGACCCTTTTATCTATGTCCAGTACTTCGAGGGCGTGGAAGGTCTCGAGAATTTTAATAAAGAAATATTTCCTCTATGGACATGGCACATAAGGTATTTCAAGCCGCATGAAATCAAAGAACTGTCTGTCTTCGTTGACGTTTCTTCAGGTCAAGTCTCCTCGTATGCTGCACTATTGCCTGAAGACGAAGCCGGAGATGATTTGTCGAGAGAACAGGCCCAAAGTCTCGCTGAAGATTTTGCAAAGGAAACAGTGGCAGGGTTCGAATCCTACAAGCTTGTTACGGCTTCAACAGAAAAACAGGCGAATAGAACTGACCATCTGTTCGAATGGGATAAGGAAGGCTATCAATTCCACGACGCAGATTTACGGGTCAGCGTATCGATTGCAGGCGACAAGATTTCATTCTATACACAGACTCTTGTAATTCCAGAAAACTTTCTGCGCGATATTGATGCCGAAGCTGCAACTGGCAATATCTTGGTTTTGGTTTTCCAAATTGCGTCAATGATTTTCCTCGCACTTGCTGTGATAGTGCTTTTCAGGAGCTATAAGAAAGGCAACCTTGACTGGAGGTTTGGGCTTGTTTTCGGGATTGTCGCCGTCGTGGCAGAGATTATTCTGGTCGTTAACCTGTTGCCAACATTCAACATGTCATATCCCACCAATATAGACCCCAGCAGCTTTTATCTCACCGCTATCCTGATTTCCATTCTAGGAGGATTGCTTACACTTGGAAGCGTGTTAGTTGTGGCATCAAGCGGAAAAGTAGTTTCAACTGAGGCTTTCGGCGACAAAGCCCCTATACTTTCCAACTTTGTCAAGAGGAAAATATTGGGAGGAGAATTAGTCCGATCGTCCTTGCGGGGTTATCTTATAGCCTTCGCGTTTTTGGGCTATCAGGCAATTTTCTACGTAATCGCCCGGTCATTCCTGCCGGTTTACATACCAGCTTCACCTGAAGTCAACAGCTTCGGAACAATCCTGCCGTTTCTGGCGGCTATTCCAGTCGGTATTTTGACGGGTTTGAGCGAGGAATTTGAATTCAGATTCTTTTCCCTATCCTTTCTGAAGAGATATGTCAAATCAACTCTCGTAGCACTTCTGATCCCAGCAATCATATGGGGATTCCTCCACTCCAACTATCCAATATTTCCGATTTACTTGCGGGGAGTTGAGCTTACCATTGCAGGGGTTTTGTTCGGACTTCTTTTCATGAGGTTCAACATAGAAACCTTAATCATAGCACACTTTGTTTTCAACAGCTTGCTTGGCATAATACCTTTGCTTAAATCAAAAGTTCCCGTAGATTATATTTCCGGGATATTGATAATAGCCGCGGTCCTTGTGCCATTGGTCGTTGGATTCTTGAACTACAAAGAACGTCCGAGATCAAGGAGAAAAATATCCTAGTTTATTCGGCTGTAGGAATTTCTATAAACGGCACTGTGCCTCCAGTGGCCAGTGGAAGCTTTCCGTCCCACTTTTGCGTCGCCAAAAATTCAATATAGTCAGGTGACTCGGACAACTGCTCCTGGATTACCCTGATAGACTCTGCATCTCCTTTGGCGACTTCTATCTTTTGCTGCGCCTCTATCTTTATCCTCTCCAAATCATTCTGCGCCTTTAATGCAAGTTGCTGCGCCGTAACTTTCTGCTCAATGGCTTGCGTGAATTGGGAGCTGAACCTAAAATCAGTGATCGACACCGTCTCAACTACTATACCCCTCGAATTTAATCTTTCCTCAAGTCCCAGTTCTATGTCCTCCTTGACTTTTGGCCTTTGTGTGATTAGCTCTTCTGCAGTGAATTTTGCGGTAGACGCCTTTACCACCTCTTGTATAGTCGGCTGAATTATGATGCCACCGTATTCAATCCCAATTTCTCTGTAAAGCGTGTTTACTGTGGACGGATCCAAATGATAGTTTACAGCTACTGTGGTCGTAGTGTCCTGCAGGTCTTTTGAAGCAGCAGTGGCGAAAGCCTCATACTTTTGCGTCCTTACATCCAGCGACACCACTCTCTCCGCAATTGGAGTTATAGTCCACAAACCTTCCGACAGAACTCTTTCTTGAACCTCCCCCCATTTCAGAACAACTCCCCTGTGGCCGGCATCTATCGTTACAAATGTGGACAATACAACCCAAATCAAAACTATCAGCAATGCTGGAACTGCTATGGTAAGTATTAGGTTTCGTATCTTCAATTCGCCTGTTTTGTCGTCAAAAATAAATCCCATACAGTCACTTTTGCTTATTACTATCTTTCTGGCCGGCTATAAATACCCAATAGACGATTCCAAGCACCAAAAATATGATTGCCGGCAGCAATGCAAACCTGCTATGCGACTTGAATGCAATGAAAAATAGTATTGTCGAGACGGCAAATAGGAAAACCAGCATAGTCCAATTGGTTTTCTGGCTTTTACCAGCGATTTTCTTCATGATCTATCTAGTTTTATTAAAGGATGCTAGCTTATAAATGTCGGGTCAGCATCTTTTGGTAAGGTTGCAGCATACGTGCTTGATGGAGCATACATGAGACATGTGGCAGACGCAGGCGCACACCAGCATAATAATTACTTGTTTTCACATATAAAATATATGGACCAGAAGAAGTTGAAGAAGAAGATCCAGGATATAATCGAAGAAGTCGACTATCCCACTGGGAAGAAGAGCTATAAAGGCATGAAGAAAGGATTTACTAGAAAGTATACGGGATTTAGGAAATAGAAACGCTCCCTTCGTCTAGCCCGGTCAAGGATGCCGTTAGGATACAAGCTTCTCGAGCTTGGGACACGGGTTCAAATCCCGTAGGGAGCATTCCTGATTTGTTGTGATGCCCTACTGGAACTTTATAAACCGACACGGTAGGGTAAGTTCAATGACAGAGGATATACATAATTTCAAGAAGAGACTGGCTAACAGCGTGGAAACTATACTAGGCTCTAAAGATTTCTTTGAGGATGACAGGAATGACCTAAACAGATTCTACCATTTTCTCATGGCTAATAACAGGAATGCGGGTAGGATAATCAAATATCTTTACCATCTTAAGACTACGGCTGTGATGTTGGGAAAACCATTCAATACTATGAACAGGGACGACATTGTAGAACTAATGAGCAAGGTTACTGTTGGAAAAAGAAAGGACGGGATTGAGTGGTCAGAAAATACCAAGCGTGATTTTCGAGTTGTCTTCAAGCGTTATTACCAATGGCTCAAGGGATATATCGATAGTGAATATCCTGAGGAAGTGAAGTGGATACAGACTTGGCTCAAGAACAAGGTTACCAAAAGACCTGAGGACATTCTCAACCAAGAGGACATAATGAAGCTTGCCAATGCCACCGAGAACATTCGTGATAGGGCGTTTATTCTGACTATCGGTGAAAGCGGTATGAGGATAGGAGAGTTTCTGACTTTGAAGATGAAGAGCTTGGAATTCACTGATGACGGCTGTGACATGAAGATAATATCCGAGAAATCGTTAACTGCTCGGACAGTTCCAGTATTCACTTCCGTGCCAGCTTTGAGGGACTGGATTAACATACACCCTCAGAAGGACAATCAAGAAGCTTATCTATGGGTCAACTTTGCTGGCAAACGGTTGGCTTACGGTGTTGTGCAAAGGAATCTGAAGAGGCTATCTGAGAGATGCGGGATAACCAAGAGAGTAAACAATCACGCTTTTAGACACGCTTCGGCTACTGAGGATGCCAAGTATCTTACTGAAAACCTGCTTAGGCAGAAATACGGTTGGTCTAGGACTAGTGACATGGCTACCTTCTATATACATCTGTCGCCCGATGATTTGAGAAGGAAGATTAAGGAAGTCAATAATCTGAAAAAGAGCAATGGCAATGCTATCATCCTCAGAAAGTGTTTCAGATGTAAAGAATCTAACGACCCTGGCAGGGGATACTGCACCAATTGTAATGCACCTTTAGACAAGAAGATGTTCATGCAGATGAACAAGCTGGACGATGTTATTATCAAGCTTTTGAAAGCTGTAGCTGAGGAGATGCCCAATGTGAAGGAGAAGTTTAAAGAAATAGTGAAAGAAGAAGACGCTTTTGATATTTTTAATGATTAGATGGAACACTATCTTACTTGTATGGAATTTTTGTGGTTTGGAAATCAGATGATACTAATTATTGTGGTAAATGTTGGAGTGATTTTGATAAACAGAGCGTCTCACTATTTCGGCTACGTCTTTGGAGCTTTCATGCCGTTGTTCATGAGGAGAACTTAAGTTGGAAATTCATCAGTTCTTTGAACTAAGATGCTATATAAAATTGTTAAAATCGGGAAATATGTAATCTTTATGTAATATTTTTAATAAATCGGAATTCAACGGAGATAAAATGTTTTTTGTAATCGATTTGGATAAAGAAGAAATATTCTGAGGTTTACCAATTATGATTGATCTGAGAATTTGTTCGTTGATTAACAAATAGCTATTAGCATAATTTGCGTTGGCTACAATAGTTTTGATTATTTTTGATAATATATGTAACCAATTCGGAATAATTTCCAATTTTAGATTAACCTCTTTATCTACTTTTTCTTGAATTATTTTCAATAAACTGTCTACACCTTCTTTAAGCTGTAGTTTTTTTCCCTTTGAAATACCAAGATTATAAAATTGATCTTCAATATATTCGTTAATACTTTCATTATCCAATTCTATACATTTTGAAGCGATTTCCATGATAGCAAGAAACGCCATTAGGAACAATTCTTTTCTAAACCACAAGAAAACAGAGTTAGTAGAATGTTGATTATATAAATCATCGGTAATTTTAAACATTTCTTGGATTTTATTAAACTTTTGGAGGGGATTCTTTTCCAGCCATAAATAGTGATAATCCCAGAAAAGAGATTCATGAATTATTTTTTTAATTACGTCGAGGTGATTAATTACCACATGCCCATCTTTTTCAGTTATATCGATAGATGGATATGTGAAATCTCGTTCTGATAATTTTTTTAACCTGTCGAAAGAATAAACTTTGACACCAAGTTTACTAGTTATCTCAAATGTTCTATTACTAAACCTATCATTAACAAAAAAAGCGTTACAATTTTCATAGAAATTTTTGAGACCATAAAGTTGAAATACTACTGATATCTTGTCGCTACTTCTTTTCGTTTCTATAATGTTTCTAGTTGGAAGCAAATGATTGTCAAATTTTATGCAAAAAACGTCAATGTCAGAGATTTTTCCTTCTTTTGGATATAGCTGTATATGAAATCGTGTAAAATATCCAAGTTTAGCAAAAAAGTTAGACACATCAATTTCCTGTTTTAATCCTCCAATCACATTATCCATTAAATCAAGCCCATTTGAATTTTCCTGAGTGCGGTAGTTACTTCTTGTATATCTTTGCTTTCCGTTTGAGACAAGATTATACGAGATAATACAGAGTTTTCCATTTGATGTAAATTAATGGTAGGATTATTTTCAATCAGAGGTACAGCACCTTTCAACACTCTTAAAGTATCTTCAATAACATCTTTTTTTAGCATCCAAAATCTATATTTAGTACCTGCCACATTATCTACTTTAACTATGCCAGCTCCTTCTAAATTCTTATAATCAGTACCTATAGGTGTTGCCTTGCCAGCATATCCCCTATCTATCATAGACTCCAGAAATGTTTGTAAATCAGCCAATTTCCATTTTGAATATCTTTCTCCAAACCTGAAGTTAGCTAAGGTTTTCTTTACTTGATCAAGGTGATCGCTATCGTATCTTTCAGAGCTTAGATTCGATGAAACAACATATCTTCTGGGAGTACCATTAACATCAAGAGTCAAAGAATCAATCGAGCCCGTTACTATGAGCCCTTTCAATAATTTAATATCATATTTTTGAGAGTCGATAGTTTCTATTGGTATACCTGGATTATTGGAAATAAATTCTAGAATATCAGATACTTTTTTGTCATCACTGTTCTCAAGCAATTTAGAGAACAAATTTTTATTTTTGTATATTTTAGGAGATGAATAAAATATACTTTCCTTTGCTTGTATCGGACTCAATATTTTCGTTTGGTTTAGATAATTAACGATTGACTTTTGTGCATATTCGGGAAAATCAAGAATTGCCCTATCAAAATCTTCTTGGAGAACAGGTTTAACCATACCATCGGCAATGAGATTTAGTAGTTTTTGTTCATTTTGGTTAAATTCTTTTATTTGCGATTTCGCGTAATTATAAATTTTTTCAGAAGTCTTAAATTTGATTTCAACTTTACCATTATCTTTCAGTTCGATGAGGTTATAATTATGAAACTTTTTAATAACAACTGCGTCTAGCAAAATCGGTTCTATTCCTATAATTGTGGCATGTAGTTCAAGTTCCTTCTTCGAGATAGTGAAAAAATCCTTTCCGGGGTTGTCCTGTCTCCTTATAGTTTCTAATAGATCTACCTCTCGTCCTAAAGAAATAATTCTGTTTAACTCGGTAGATACAATCACGTTTCTTACGCCTTTGAATGCCCTACTTAAATCCAAAGCTACAGTAACGTGATTATCTTTTATTTCCATATTCTCAATTAATCTAAAGGTAAGACAGGATATATAGGTTGCTAAAATCGAATACATGATTGTGACTTATGAATAATTGATTGTTAACGAAAATTTTTTCGCATAATCTTCTTTAAAGACCTCTTTTATATCATTCTTATGAAAAACTTGAACACTCATTTTATCTCCTTGTTTTAGGGATTTCCCTTGTCTTCTTGTGTTAAAAAGGTTGTCCATTAAAATGTAAATATATCCACAAAGTCTTGAATATAATTCATGGTCAAAAGTTACAGTTTTTTGACTTACTATATGAAGTTCGTTTCTCCCCTCTTTTTTAATGATACTCGTTTTAAGGTAAGTATGTGCAGTACCCGATAATGATAATAAAGGCTTGGGATTTTTCATATTTTCTGGGGTTATATTGATGTGAGAATTTTTTGACATTACTCTCAACCCATGTTTATACTCACCGTAAATTTCATTGCTCAGAAAAACATTTCCCATCCTTTTTAAAAACTCTTTGATAAACTTTATCGATAATACAATTTCTTCTTTTTTGGACTCTTCTCCTACTATTCCATTGAAAAATAGAAATCGTATATCTTCGTCACTAATCTTAGCAGTAATTATTTCATCTCTAACATAATCACAAATGCTCTCAAATCTTAAACCTTTCATAAACAACCAAGGAATTTTTGTGTATTTTGCACAATACATTAGTGAGAATAATGACTCAGCCATATGAAAAAAGGTGAAAACCACTTCTGCCTTTAATTTAAGCCTGAAAGGTTCGATTCCCTCTTTCTTCAATTCATCGTCTGCAAAACTCTCAAAGAATTCGTTAGTTCTGCTGAGAATAAGTTCGTACGTCTTTAACTTTACAAACCACTGTTGATAGTCGTAGCTATCTGTAAAAATATTATTAAGCATTTCAACGCTCTTATCGGATATAGAATAGTTAATGACCATATTTCTAAAACAAGATCCGAAACATATAAATGTGTTATAGCTGACAATTTCAATTGTCACGTAAATAATTTTTCCATATAAATACTCCCAGTGAGATTACATTGAAAACAAAAAGCAATATGAGTGATAATTCAATGACACTTGGTATTATAGAAATTCCAATAATTTTAGGAGGTAGACCAAAAAACTTTGAATATAGGAAAGGTAGTTGAAATGCTCCAAACTGCCTTCCACTTAAGAATAATGTAAGAAAGTTTTCTTCACCATCCTCGATTTTAAATCCTACAAAAATCGAAAGGAGACCAAATGGCACTAATATAGCTAAAGACAATATCTTCAAAAAGAACAATTCAGCGGATATGCTTGGGTCTGACAAATAAATGAGGGCAAACCCTATTGAAGCTAAACCATATAAAATCATGTTAACTTTTTCCGTGTACCTAGTCTCAAATAGTAGTGACCATATAATGGGTGCAAATGAAGTTATTACATAACCCAAATACATTAGAATAATTAGATAGAGCTCCATGCAAATCACTTAAGCTGTTGACAATATATATAAAATTACTACGCCGAAAATTATGTATGCAAAGCCTATATTCAAATCTCCTTATTGGGGAGTTTTATGAAAATAGCGGATAAAAATGAAGAGTTAGAATTTGAAAATCATATAGCATTAAAACAGCTTTTTACTCTACCATTGACTGAAGAGGAAGATATAACACATCTCATACTACACCTTCTTTAAATTAGACAGAATTAATGCACCTTTATCTACCTTTTCTTTTACTAAGGAATTCAAAAAACTAATTATCCATCTTTCTTTAGATTTTCGAGTAAGATAATAGCCTGTTTCCCTTTTATCTATAAGACCATTTTTCATTAGACGCTGTAGAGCTTCGGTTATACTAGACGTAGATTTGAATTTTATGCTAGTCAATTTAGTAAGTTCTCTTCCAATTTCAGCCGAATTAAGCCCTTCTTTATGAAACAATATCCTTAGAATATGTCTATGAGTTCTTTCAGCTACTAATTCTACTATATCCTTAGGATACCTTGACATTAATAAATTAGTTAATCTCGGTATTAACGAGCTTTATCTCGGTTTAACCGAAAGATATAAATTAAGCGTGTGTCTATTATTCGTATGGAAGACTTGATAGAGGCAGTTAAGGGAGGCTTCCGTGACTTGGCGAAAGGCTTAGGCGGGATTGAAGTTCTGAATGATGGTCTAGTCCATCTCAAAATAACCGACCCAAAGATATTACTCGAGATGATTCGGGTGGACGACAATAAAGAGATAGAAAAAACACCTCTCAGATTCAGCAATGCAATAGACGTAGGAAACCCTGCTTTCGAGTCTGTCTTTCCATGGCTTAACGGGTCTATGATAAAACATTTGACAGGGAATAAGGATGTGTTGATGCGACCCAAGTATGTGTCATTCTTGTATGCAAGTCCGTCTAATGTTGGAAGCTACATCTCAAAAAGAAGGAAAGAATTAGAACAAGCTGGTTTCAATTTAAAGGTGTAATTCCTCACCACATACCTGACACTCTCCATAATAGTAAAGGAGGTGTGTCG
>CAYJVM010000002.1:0-73382 GCA_964373665.1 uncultured archaeon
TATTTGAGTTAATTGTCAATTATATGTTAGGGGTAGTTAAATTATAATTACCTAACTTTATTTTAGTATTTTATTTACTTAGGTGGTTACCACACATCTATTCTAACAACAGTCAAAACATATAAAAAAACCAGTTAAAAGTTTATAAAAAACAATTTCGATAATATAGATGTTGATATGAAGCGAGGCAGACCTAGTATAAGGCGAGTTGTGCAGAAGCAGATTTTAGAAATACTAATGTCCTTCGACACCCCCATAACAATATCAACACTTTCTAAAGAAATCTCAAAGAAAACCACACATGATATAAGCTGGAACACTGTATACAAGTACATCCAAGAATTGATTGAAGTTGGGAAGATACAACCACTACCATTACCCCACTCAAAGCTGGCTAATAGGGACGGCTTAACTGTTTATACTTTAAAAAAATAAATCCACAACAGGATTATGGAAAAATCAGACATACTAAAGTATTTCTTGAAAGCCGGCGTTCAGGTAAGTGCTGAGGCACTAGACGTGCTTTACACAGACCTTATAATATTAGAACGAATAAAACAGTTGCAAAAAAAAGACTTACCCCTTGTTATCACCAAAGACTTTATCAACAAACTTAGTACTGGTGTCGTAAAAGTTGTGAAAAAAGGGAGGCAGAACCTAAACATTTCAGTGGAGGACTTTGTAAGCTATAATAATTTTAAATACAACTTCATCAAGCAACTCATTTCCAGTAGGTTAGAAAACCTTATATCAATAAATAAAATTTCTCCAAAACTCGATTCATTCTCCTTAATAGCAGTCGTCAATGAGGTCGCTCCCCACATAATCACTTTGGAGGACAACACCGGAACACAGGAATTTAAGATAGGAACCGAGCTTTCAAGATATCTAGTAAGTGGTGAGATAGTTGGTGTGAGCTGCGGTCAAAAGGAAGGTTTGGAAGTGAATCAGGTTGTCCACCCAGGTGTTGAGATAAGAAGGGATGTTAAAAAAACAACAGTCGCTGCAAGCATCCTAATAATTCCTAATATAGCACATCTTGACATCCATTCAGTCAAAAAACTCACAGAGTACATGGAAAAAGGAGAAAACCTAACAACATTCGTCTTCGTAGACAAGTTAAAGATGGAACAGATGGCACTATTGAAAAACCTACCGAACGTAACAGTTTTTCAAAAACAGCAAGAATATTTTAACGAGACAGCAAACTATAGTTACCCTACGCTACTTGAACTTAATGGTGTCAGCATCTTGATTATAAGCGGAGATGTGTTCGCACCTTATCAGAAACAATGGGGCCTAGACCTTGAAAAAACGGTGGCAACCCTTCTCAAAAAACGCGATTTGAATCCACTTATACGCCATCCAGAAAGCATATATTTTATGGATGTCGTGCCAGACATTATCCTAATAGAAAACAGCGACGACATAGAATTCATATATAAAGGAGTAACGGTAATCTCGACAAACCCCTCAAAACCAATAACGTGGTTTGTCGACTTACAAAAGCGAGAAACTTTTAAAATAGACTTGTCATAAGTAGAATATGGAAATGGAATTCCAGCTTCTAGATTGTGACTATATTGTATTGGAAAACACACCGATTGTGAGACTGTTCGGCAAAAACCGTGAGGGAAAGACAGTATGTGCCTTTTACAAAGGATTCTTCCCTTATTTTTATGCGTTGCCGAAAAGGTCGGGTGAGGATGTTACAGACTTCCTAAAAAGGAACTTTCCTGTGGTTAAAAATGTAAGCACAGTGCAACGTATGATGCCCACAAACTATCAGACAGAGAAAACCGAAATATTAAAGGTGACACTGACGGATCCGTCCAAAGTACCGGAAGTCAGAGAGAGGCTGAAGAAAGATAAAGTGGTTGAACGTGTTTTTGAAGCGGACATCCTGTTCAAATACAGATTCATGGCAGACTTTGGCATTTCTGGATTGAAATGGATCCGCGTTAACGGCAGACGCTCCAAGACTAGCACAGTTAAAGTAGATATAGCTATGGACGTGGATGACCTGCAAGAAGTGGAAACCCCTGAAAACACGAAATTAAAATACATCGCGGTTGATATAGAAACCATATCTAAGGATGTGATACCCGACCCAAAGAAAGATGAAATTGGTATAATAAGCATTACATTCGAGCCCAGCTTCAACAACATGAAAAGCCTTATTTTGGTGGGAAAGAGGGCGCGCAAAACAAAAGGAAATGTGAAAACTTTCTCATCTGAAAATGAAATGCTACAGGAATTCCTAAAAATAATGGACAGCTACGACCCTGATATAATAGTAGGATACAATATTAACAACTTCGACTTCCCTTACATCATCGACAGGCTAAGGGAAAATAAGCTGCCGCAGACAATAGGAAGATGCAACCAAAAACCAGCAGTTTCAAGAAAGTTCGGTTCATACTTTAGGAATACTGCAATCGGTAGAGTCATTGTGGATCCTTACGCCTTAATTAAGGAGTCGATACAAAAGGGAAATCTGCGCCTAAAACGGTTGGGTTTGGGAGATGTTGCAAAAGCATTGCTTAACGACGATAAGATTAACCTGCCACACAGTGAGATTTACAGCCATTGGCACGGCACAGACGAACAAGTTTCACGACTAATTGAATACGCTGAAAAGGACTCGGAACTCTCACTACGCCTTCTTCTGGAAAAATCATTGGCCGACAAATTTTTCGAGCTCAGTAAAGTTTCAGGGCTTTTACTGCAGGATTGTTTGGATGGCGGAGAGGCACAAAGAGTAGAAAATCTCTTATTGCGTGAGTTCAACAAACACAACTTTGTCCTTCCAGACAAACCTTCCGACGACACTTATTCTGAAAAGGAAGAGATACAGGAAATAAAAGGTGCACTGGTCCTGGAACCGAAACTAGGACTTCATACAGATTCTATAGTATACCTCGATTTCAAGTCGATGTACCCTTCAATTTTCATAGCATACAACATATGTCCGACGACCCTTGTTAAGGATACGCAACCAGATGGCGAAGTCATAACTACTCCTTATGGTACAAAGTTCGTCTCTAGTAAAGTTAGGGAAGGTCTGATGCCGGCAATTCTCAAGACACTGATATCAGAACGCGACAAGGTAAGAGCAGACTCGCGAAAGGCGAGTGGTGATATCCAGCGAATATTGGAAGCTAAGCAGTTAGCACTCAAGATAATGACCAATGCGTTTTACGGTTATACTGGATATCCTCGTGCCAGGTTGTATGTGGCTGATATAGCGAACACAATTACCGGTTGTGGTAGGTTTCTGATAAATAAGACAAAGGACATAGTCGAAAAGAACACACCACATGAAGTTGTCTATGGTGACACAGATTCTATCATGGTCAAGACAAATACAAAAGACTTGGACAAGGCTTTCGAGATTGGAAGCGAAGTTGAGGAACTGGTTAACAAAGAACTTATAGGAATAGTTCAGTTGAAAATAGAAAGCGTTTACAAATCTCTACTTATTCTTTCTAAAAAACGGTACACTGGATTGAGTTACGAGAAAAAGAATGGGGATTGGAAGGAAGCGATCGTAATGAAAGGCATCGAAACCGTTAGGAGGGACTGGTGCGATGCGGCTACCAAAACACTATTCGAAGTGCTGAATATTTTACTGAAAGAACAGGATACCAAGAAAGCGTTTGGGTACTTGAAGGAAATCATCCAAAAACTCGAGAAAAACGATGTGCCAATAGAAGACCTAGTTATCACTAAAAGCGTTTCCAAGTCTATAAGCTCCTACAAGGGGATACAACCACACATAGAACTTGTCAAGAAGTTGAAGAGACGAAACGGAACAGCTCCGGGGATAGGCGACAGAGTAGGATTTGTCATAGTAAAGGGAATGCAGCTGTTGTCGGAACGCGCAGAAGACCCCGACTATGTGAAGCAAAACAACCTACCCATTGACTCAAAATATTATATAGAGAATCAGATACTACCGCCATTGGAGCGGGTGTTCGAAGTTATAGGAATAAGCAAGAACGAACTTATGGGACTAGGGCGGCAGACTTTGCTGAAGGAGCTGTTAGGATTCAAGACGACAAATGGTACGGCATCGCACAAACCGCCATTAAAGGAGTATTTGACAGACTATGACGGCTTTGTCTGTGATAAGTGCAATAAATTTTACAAAAAGATCCCACTATTAGGCAAGTGTCTGGACTGTAAAGGTGAAGTTGTGATAACTCATGCAGGAGAACGGTCCAGGGAAATAAGACTTGAACATGGTTTGACAGTCAGCCAATAATACTGAGATCATCCAAAACACCAGAATCAACAATGCTTGCACGCAGGATATTTGCATGCAACCATGATCGAAAAGTTCCAGCATCGGTCCAGAACCCGTCTACCTCAACCCATTTCAACCTACCTTGCGCCAAATAATGGTTGTTCACTTCAGTTATTTCCAACTCACCCCTCTCACTTGGTTTCATTGTTTTGATGAAACCGAAAACGTCATTTGGGTATATGTAAAGCCCTGTAACAGCGAATTCAGATTTTGGCGAGTTAGGTTTCTCTTCTATACCCACGATTTCTTTATTATGACCAAAAACTGGAACGCCGAACCTCTCAGGATTAGGAACACACTTTATGAAAATGTATGCGTACTCATCGATTAACGCATCTGTAGGAATTTTTACATTCTCGAAAACATTGTCCCCCAATATGGCAATCACTTTATCGTTCACAAAAAAATCCTCTGACTGCAACAACGCATGTGCTATTCCTAATGAACCCTCCTGAACCTTGTACGTTAGCTTTGCGCCGAATTTGGATCCGCTGCCCAGAAATCGCATGAAATCGGCAATGTGCTCACCGCCGCTTACAATACAGATATCATCAATTCCGATGTTCTTAAGAGTCTCAAGAGGGTGGCTTATCATGACCTTATCGAAGACTGGAAGTAAATGTTTGTTTGTAACTTCCGTCAGTGGCATGAGTCTTGTTCCCTTACCGCCAGCCAAGATGACCCCTTTAGACATCCTATCACTTGTGAGGCGGAAAAAACCAGTCCCAGTTTTTCCCGCATCTGGGATCCTTCGCGTCTCCGTTTATCGTCTTTGGAACGAAGGCATAATCCCACTGCCTTCTCAGCTCGTCTGGGTTCTTATGGTCGTAAGTCTTCGACACAAAATAAATAGTCGTGGTCTTCCCAGGACTGACGGCCTTCGTACCATGCCAATAATTCCCAGGTATCCTGACCATCTGAAGCTTATCAGCCGTTATAACAACCTCACTCATTTCTCTGCTATCCTCGTCAAACGCACACACTTTCAGCGATCCTTCAGAGACAATAAAATAATCGACCTGTCCCCCCTCATGCTTGTGCCAAGCCCTGACCATGCTTGGATAGCTCACAGATAGATTCACCTGGGCGGGAGCCGCGCCTTCCCAAAAATCCCAGTCCATTCTTGCCACCTCGCTGAACGATCCACGCTCGTCAGGAAACTTCTTCAAATCAAGAACCTTTACCCCCGGCAACATCATATTACCTTATGATGTTCTTATGTTATTACTATTTAAATATTCAGAGCACCCATGTAAAGTATGGACAAAGTTCTTGTAATCGGTGCAAGTGGGCTCTTAGGTAACAAGGCAGTCGAATTAGGATCTTCCAAGTGCAGCATCTTCGGCACTTTCAACACGCATCCTATAAAAGGCAGCAACTTTTTCCGTCTCAACGTCGCCAACAGGCAAGAAATATTCAAGCTAATCGAAAAAGCCAAGCCTGATTTGGTACTGGATACGCACGCATTGAACAATGTCGATTATTGCGAGACGCACCCCGAAGAGACATGGGCAGTCAATGTTGAAGGCACCAAGAATGTAGCTGAAGCAAGCCAAAGGGTAGGTGCCAAATACGTCTTTATTTCCACTGATTATGTATTCGACGGGAAGAAGCTTGGATACACCGAAAAGGACAAGCCACACCCGCTGAACTATTATGCCAAGACGAAGCTTGCAGCTGAAATGTCACTCGATGCGCTCGATATCAACTATATAGTCGCCAGAACCGCGGTGATATACGGAATCGGTGGAAAAGGAAAAGTGCCGTTTGTCAACTGGATCATCGACAAGCTGAGAAGAAACGAGAATGTAAACATAGTGTCGGACCAGTACAACAATCCGACGCTCGCAGACAATCTGGTTGAAGTCATTTTCAAGCTGTTCGAGATGGACGCGAAAGGAACTTTCCATGTTACCGGGAGCGAGTGCGTAAGCAGGTACGATTTCGCGAAAGAAGTGGCAAAGACATTCAACTTGAACCCCAAATTCATATCTCCTGTGACGACGCCTGAGCTGAATCAGACCGCCAGAAGGCCAGCGAAGGTCAACATGAACGTGAACAAGACTGAACGGGTAACGGGTATGAAAATGATGAATGTCGGCGAAGGTCTGAAGTTATTAAAGAAGCAGATGGGTGGTTAAGTGAAGATACTGGTTACTGGAGGAGCTGGATTTATAGGCAGCAATTTCGTAAAATTCATCCATGAAAACAAAAAGCATGACATAGTTGTTTTAGACAACCTTACTTATGCGGGTAGGAAGGAGAATCTGCAGGGTGTGATCAGAGAAATAGAATTCGTCAAAGGCGACATATGCGACAAAAAACTGGTCGAAAAGCTGGTTTGCGATATGGATTTTATAGTGAACTTTGCTGCAGAGACACACGTTGATAGATCTATCATAGACTCAGGCTCGTTCTTTAGAACAGATCTGTTGGGAACAGTTGCATTGTTGGAAGCGACAAAGAACACTTCTATAAAAAAATTCGTTCACATAAGCACGGATGAAGTTTACGGGCCGATAGAAAACGGTTCTTTCAAAGAGACGGATCGTTTGAATCCCAGAAACCCTTATTCCTCGAGCAAGGCCGCCGCGGATTTAATATGCATGAGCTATGTAGAGACTTATGGCGTGCCGGTGGTAATCACAAGGAGCACCAACAACTATGGGGAGTTCAACCACCCAGAGAAATTCATTACCAAGTCCATAGTGTATGCCATACTCAACAAAGCCATTCCGATTTATGGTAGCGGAAAGAACATGCGCGAATGGGTCTATGTCAAAGACAATGTCAGTGCGATCAATCTTGTATTGGAGAAGGGCAAAGTCGGCGAAATCTACAACATATCAGGAAAGGAAGAACTGAGCAATACGCAAGTAGTGAAGCTGATCTTGGAAAGGCTTGGCAAGAGCGAGAAACTGATTAAATATGTGGAAGATAGGCCAGGCCATGACACACGTTACTCCCTCGACATAGAGAAGATAAAGAAATTGGGGTGGGCACCCAAAACAAAGTTCGTCGACGGTATAGAAAAGACGATAATGTGGTACAAAGAGAACGAGTGGTTCTGGAAACCCATTGTGGAAAAGCAAAAGATAGATTTCCATGAAAGTTTTGGGAAAATAAAATCGCAGGCTGGTGACAACTGATAGATGTTTAAAGGTATGTTCGGTATATGATTGTATGGTGGTAATTTGTCGAAGGTAAGCATAATAGGCTCGGGATATGTGGGGTCTTCTATGGGCAAGTTCCTAGTCGGCACAGGCAAGCATGTCATATTTCATGACATAAACAAGGATACGCTTGAAAAACTCGGCAAAGAAGGCTATGCCACGACCCTGGACATAAGCAATGCCGTATCAGAGACCGATATTTCATTTATCTGTGTTCCGACACCCACTGTGAGCGGCAAGATAGATATGGGCTATGTAGAAAAGGCAACCGAGGCTGTGGGGAGGGAATTAAAAAACAAGTCGTCATACCATGTTGTCGCGATCAAGAGTACTGTTCTTCCATCAACCACGGAAGAAGTTGTCAAGCCGCTGCTTGAAAAGGCATCCGGCAAGAAATGCGGTGAAGGCTTTGGCTTGTGCGCAAATCCAGAATTCATCACCCAGGTGCCTAGGGAAACAAAGGACCCCGAATTACAAAAGCTGTACCACTCCATGCCAAACTCAAGCAAGACCTACGAAGACAAGGTAGTCATAGGCGAGTGTGATGTAAAATCAGGGGACATTATTGAAGACCTGTTCAAGAGTTCTGGCTTGCCGATTTTCCGCGTGGATATGAAGACGGCTGAGATGGTAAAGTACGCCCACAATCTTCATCTGGCTACAAGGATATCATACTGGAACGAGATCTTTCTGATTTGCAACTCGCTTGGAATAGACTCGAAGACAATTGCCGACATTGTCAGCACGGATGCAAGGATAGGGAAATACGGAACCGTCCATGGAAAAGCGTTCGGCGGTCTATGCCTGCCAAAAGACCTGGAAGCCTTTGTAGATCTCTGCAGGAAAAAGAAAATAGACAGCGATGTCTTGGGTGCGGTATTGAAATTGAACAAGCGCATGGCCAAGGAATACGGCACGAGGGAATAGGCTTTAAAGCGTTTAAATTTGTTAATTGAATTAGTTTATCGAAAGTGGTTTGATGAAGATACAAGTTATTGGTTTGGGTTACGTGGGCCAGACGCTGGCAATCACCCTAGCAGATGCAGGCTTTACAGTGTACGGTAGCGATGTGAGTGATGAAGTCCTCAACGAGCTGAAGAACGGCAGATCCCACATACAGGAGAAAAACATAATTCCTCTTCTAAGACAGCATATAGGGAAGAATCTTTTTGTTGGAAAGCCGGAGGAGATGTACAAGAAAGATGTCGATGCATTCATCGTGTGCGTTTCCACTCCAATAAATAGGGAGACGAAAAAAATAAACATAGACACCATTAGGACGGCATTCACAGAAATAAGGGACCATCTTAAGAAAGGCCAGCTTGTGATACTGCGATCAACCGTTCCTGTTGGCACAACGGAGGCCTATGTCAAGCCGATACTGGAAGAGTCTGGATTAAATGCGGGGGAAGACTTTTATCTTGTAGTGGCGCCTGAAAGGACTGTGGAAGGAAAGGCTTTGGAAGAATTGAGGACGTTGCCGCAGGTGATAGGAGGAATCAACGAAAAGAGCGTCGACGAGGCCATAAAGATTTTCAGGAGGACGACGCCGACGACAGTATGCGTGTCATCTCTAAAGGCTGCTGAGCTTGTAAAACTGCTTGACAACTCGTACAGGGACGTAAGGTTTGCTTATGCAGAAGAGGTCGCCAACTATTGCAAGAAAGTCGGATTGGATGCGTTCGAGGTCATAAATGCTGCCAATCAAGGATATAGCAGGAACAACATACCGTCTCCAAGCCCTGGTGTTGGCGGCGTCTGTCTTAACAAGGACCCTTACATATTTTTGGATTGCGCCGAGCAGGTAGGCGCTGAACTAAAGCTGGTCAAGTCGTCGCGTGAGATAAACGAGAAGATGCCGCATTCGATTGCAGAAGAGATAAAGGGCTCGATGGACTTGAAAGGGAAGAAAATTCTGATCGCAGGCTTTGCCTTCAAAGGTGAGCCAGAGACAAATGATGTAAGGGACAGTCCAACACTCGACCTTCTCAGACATCTGAAAGATTCTGGCGCTACTATAGTAGGCTATGACCCAGGTGTTGAGCCTTGGAAGATAAAGAGCTTTGATGTGGAGCATGTGGAGCATCTGCCTTTAGGCCTAAAGGATGCGGACATTGCAATTTTCATGACGAACCACCACTCATTCAAAAATCTCTCAACAGAAGACACGTTTTCGGGGATGAATCTGGGGGCGATGGTCTACGATGGTTGGAAACTATTCAACAAGCAGAACATAGAGAAGATCGGTCTCATTTACAGGGGTGTGGGTATTGGATAATGCGCTGGTTACAGGAGGATCCGGATTTTTAGGGTCCCATCTTGTCGACAGGCTAGTTTCCATGGGTGTGAAGGTCAAGGCTTTGGACAACAACTGGCGAGGCACACCAAGGAATCTGATTGACGTCGCAGACAAGATTGAATTCATAGAAGCGGACATAAGGGACTATCCGAAAATCGAGCAGGCAGCAAAAGAAGTGGATATAATTTTTAATCTCGCGTCAATACAAGGGACAAAATTCTTTTATATACATCCAGACCTAGTTACTGAAGTAGGGATTCTAGGAAACTTGAACATAGCCAGAGCCGCGATAAAGGAGAATGTTAGTAAGGTGGTCTTTACATCTTCCTCTGAAGTGTATGCCGATCCAGATGTAATCCCTACACCAGAGGATCATCCGCTGATAATACCGGACACAAGAAACCCGCGATGGGCATACTCAATGCAGAAGATTTTCGGCGAAAGCATCTTTCTTATGCATGAGAAGGATTTCGATTCCGTAATAATCCGCATCTTCAACACATACGGTCCTAGGATGGGATGGAACCATGTCATCTCAGAATTCATCACAAGACTGGAGCTCGGCGAAAAGTTCACAATAGAAGGCACCGGAGACGAGACTAGGAGCTTCTGTTACGTGGATGACGCCATTGACGGGATAATTCTCGCATCAACAAAGGATGAAGGTAGAAATGAAGTATTCAACATCGGGCACCCTGAGGAAATGCACATTATTGATTTGATAAGTCACTTGGAAGAAATATCTGGAAAGAAAATAGACCCCACCTTCGTAGACAGGCCAGACGGAAGTCCTATCAGGAGATCGCCGGACATAACTAAAGCAAAAAAACTTCTCGGCTTTAGCCCCAAAGTCGGAATACGCAAAGGGTTGGAGAAGACGTACGACTGGTACAAGCGAGAGATTAATTGGTGCAAAGAGAACGAGAAGCAAGGCCAATACTCTTGGCTGAAATGATTCTATGCGAAAATTCATTTTCCTTAGTGTAAAGAAAATCTTCAAACCATTTCTAGGCAAGGGGTTGAGCAAATACATACCAACGTCGTTGATAAGACTCATCTACCGGGTGTCATTCTCTAAAATCCAACCTAGTGTGGCAAAAGTTGGAAACAACAAGATGGTAATCGACTCGATGGAAGCCTTCAGACTGGCACTGAACGAACAAGACGTAAGAGAGAAGCTGGAGACGGATTTCTTCAAGAAAGAGATAAAGAAGGGAATGACTGTTTTAGATCTCGGCGCCAACATGGGTTTCTACACTCTCTTGTTCGCTGAGCTGGTGGGTGGAAAAGGAAAGGTGTTTGCATTCGAGCCTGAACCCAACAACTTCTCCACTCTGGAGAAAAACGTACGTCTCAACGAATACAAAAACGTGGAGTTGGTAAAAAAAGCAGTATCTGACAAGGCGGGAGAAACTAAATTGCATCTTTCGAAAAGCATGGGTCGCCACAGGATCGATGTCCCAAATGATGCAGGCAGGTCAGTCACAATAAAGACCGTTATTTTAGACGATTTTCTGAAAGGGCAAAAGATAGACTTGATAAAGATGGACATAGAGGGTGCTGAATATATGGCACTGAAAGGCATGAAAGACTTGCTACAAAGGAACAAGAACATCAAAATCGTCACAGAGTTCATGCCTCAAGCCTTAAGTGTGTTCGGCGTCAAGCCGGAAGAGTATTTGAGGTTCTTGATGAGCCATGGCTTTATACTTTACCACATAAACGAGAAGAAAAAGAAGATAGTGCCAGCAACGGTAGCGGAGATAATGGAAATCTGCGAAGAGTTGAAATATGTAAACATCATGTGCAAGAGGCCGGTTAAGGACGGAATGCGATAGACAAAAAGTCTTTAATACCTTTACCAACATATCCAAATACATGGCATTTGGTCAGGTAGTCTAAATGAATATTCTAGGTATAACACATCCTATATCGTTCAACACTGCGGCCGCAATCCTTGTCGACGGGGAACTGGTTGCAACGGCAGAGGAAGAACGCTTCAACCGCATCAGATATTCGCCCAGAATGATACCCGAGAACGCGATAAAGTTCGTCTTGAAAAAGGCAAACCTGACAGAGACAGATATAGACATTGTTGCACTAAGCCAGAACCCGGCAACACATTACATGAACTTCCCATTCAACTACTTAAAAGGGCTTGCCGCTAACAAGCACACACCGATACATGAAATCTATTGGTGGATGGAATGTGCAAGGATGGAACGGTATATTGAAAAATATCTCAAGGAAAAGTTCTCCAATGCAAGGATATATCGTGTTGCCCATCACTTGTCGCACATGGCCAGTTCCGTGCTGTTCTCAGGATTCAAGGACACGACCTTTCTGACCCTTGACGGAAGAGGCGAGTTTGAATCAGGACTTTTGGGAGAATTCAAGGCTGGAAAGCTGGATATTTTCCATTCTCTCAAAGTCCAGGAGAGCCTGGGTATACTTTACGAGGAGTTCACAGTGCTTGCCGGGTTCCGAAGGCATATGGATGAGGGGAAGGTAATGGGACTGGCTCCTTATGGGACTCCTATAGAATCGCTTTTCAATCTGGTGAAGATGGATAGGAGCCACAACATAAGGATCAATTGGAAAGCATTGAGGCGAGTTAGCGCCGGACAGCTTTCTAACGATCCGACAAAGGACAAACGTAAGGATTTAGCCGCAACGGGCCAATACTTGCTCGAAGACACGGCTCTAAAACTTGTGGAGATTTTGAAAGAGAATAGCGGTTCAAGAAATATATGTCTGGCTGGTGGAGTGGCATTGAACATAGACATGAACAGCAAGATTCTGAATTCCGGCAATTTTGACGACATATTCATACAGCCGGCGTCTTCCGATGCTGGATGCGCGCTAGGCGCGGCAGGCTATGCTTACTTTAAAGAAACAGGCAAACTACCAAGGCCTCCGATGGATCATGCATACTGGGGTGCTGAATACAGCGACAGCGAAATCAAAGCCACACTGGATAAACTGAAGATCAAGAATTACACGCACCTAGACAGTTCTCAGATACCCGCGACGGCAGCGGAGCTGATAGCGAAGGGGAACATAATTGCATGGTTCCAGGGGAGATTCGAGCTTGGACCAAGAGCACTCGGAGCCAGAAGCTTTCTGGCAAATCCCGGCAAGGCAGACATGTGGAAAATCATGAACGATACAAAAGGAAGGGAATACTGGCGACCGCTCGCGCCGTCAATGCTTGAAGAGGATGCAGGAGACTTCCTAGAGAACTCACACGACTCCAAGTTCATGCTCCTGTCATTCAAGGTGAAGGAGGAAAAGAGGAAACAGATACAAGCCGTGACACATGTGGATGGAACAACACGGCCGCAGACAGTCTCCAAAGGCACGAACAAAATCTACTGGTCCACAATCAAGGAAGTGGAAAAGATTACAGGAGTCCCGGTCGTCATCAATACCAGCCTGAACTTGAGGGGTGACCCCATAGCTAACACTCCGGAAGATTGCATCAGGACTTTCTTTGGTTCAGGCACCGACAATGCCGTGATAGGAAATTATTTGTTGAGCAAAATATGAAAAAGGAACCTCTAGTATCGCTGGTAATCCCGAGCTACAACGGGAAGGAGATGACTGTAAAGCTGTTGGAGTCGCTCAAGAAAACTAGATACAATAATCTTGATGTTGTAGTAGTGGACAACGGCTCCGCCGATGGATGTTATGAGTATGTAAAGAAACATTTTCATCATGTCAAGGTATTGAAGCTTGAGGTAAATCAGGGATTTACAGGCGGTGCGAATTACGGGATTAAGAATACTGAAGGCGAGTACATAGTCATGATGAACAACGACATGATACTGGATCCTGATTGGCTTACGGAACTTGTGAAAGTGGCGAATTCTGATAAAAGAATCGGGATAGTTGCAAGCGCATTTTTGAATGATGACGGGACTATAGACAGGTTGGGGTATGTTGAAAGCGGGGGATTGGTGCTCAAGTTCAAACCATTACACAGGAATGCCGTATACAGAAACCAGTTCCCACCTGTGCTGCAAGTCGACCATGCTTTCGGGCTGGTGAAGAGAGAGGTGCTGGATAAAATAGGTGTGTTTGATGACAAGCACTTCATTTATTGGGAAGACGTCGACTTGTGTTACCGCGCAAGAAAAGCTGGATTCACGACTGTGATAGCAACGCGCTCGAAAATCTTTCATAAAAAGTCTCAGACTATGAAGCGCTTCCCATACATTAGAACATACCATTATCATAAGAATAAAATCCGTTTCATAATGAAGAACATGAGCATGCTTAGGAAGATAGTAAATATACCTTTGACTATATTGCAGTTGATTGGGGAAAGCATTGTGTTCGTCTTGAAAGGCGAATTCAGGAATTCGCTGGCAATATACAGAGCCATGATATGGAACATTAAGAATTTAAGGGACTATCTGTAATGCTTAAATACGTGAACAAAACCTTTGATAATATGAAAGTCGTTATTTGGTGCGGTGGCAGGGGTACGCGCTTGAATGAGCTTACGGATATCGTACCCAAACCGATAATCCAAATAGGGGGCAAGCCTATACTCTGGCACCTAATGAAGACTTACTCTCATTTTGGATTCAAGGAATTCGTTCTGTGCTTGGGATACAAGGGTGAAATGATCAAGGATTATTTCCTCAACTATCACCTTATAGCGAACGACTTTACCAAGTTACTAGGATCAAACTCACCGCAGGTGCATTCGGAAGACACAGAAGAGTGGAAGATAACTTTTGCTGACACCGGACTGGATACACTGACCGGTGAGAGGTTATTGCGTGTAAAGAAATTCGTAGAGGACGACGCCATCTTCATGGCCACTTATGGTGACGGACTTGCGAACGTCGACATCAAAGCGATGCTGGAGTTCCACAAAAAGACCGGAAAGATAGCGACGATAACTGGAGGGCATCCATATTCAAAATGGGGAATGATAGAGACGGGTCCTAACAACATCGTCAAGTCATTCCGGCAAAAACCTGTCTTCACCGATTACATCAACATAGGCTTTATGGTTTTCAACAAGGAAATTTTCGACTATCTCAAGACAGGTATCGAGATAGAGGAAGTTTTCATCGAGCTGGTTAAACAAGGACAGGTTGCAATGTTTCGCCATGACGGTTTCTTCCATGCGATGGACACTTACAGGGATTTCCTTGAATTTAACCAGATGTGGAAGTCGAATAATGCGCCCTGGAAGATATGGTGAGCTATCCCAATCCCACACCGATGTATTTTACATCCTTACCGTCAAATATACTGGAATCTAACATTCTCCTACAGTCAACCACGACAGGTGTCTTCATCCAAGCTTTCATCATGTCAGGAGTTAAAGACTTGAATTCTCCCCACTTGGTGACCAGAAGACACGCATCGCTTCCCTTAAGCGAGTTCTGCAAAGAATCCGAATAAATAACTTCATCTTTCAACAGTACCCTGGTGTTTTCCATTGCAACAGGGTCATATATCTTAACGTTCGCGCCCTTCTCCAACAGCATCCTGATTATCTCGATAGATGGCGAGCTTCTTATGTCGTCCGTATCGGGTTTGAATGCGGTGCCAAGGACCGTTATAGTCTTGCCACTCAAGTTTCCGATGGCATTCTCAAGTGCAATCACCATCTTCTTAGGCCTCTCGTTGTTTATGTCTATGATCGACTTTACCATCTTCGGATCAAGTCCAATGTCCTCAGCAAACTTGGCTAACGCCAAAATGTCCTTCGGCAAGCAAGATCCGCCGAAACCAGGTCCGGGAGAAATGTACGAAAGTATTCCTGGGAAAACCTTTGCATTGCCTATCTTCGGCGACAGCCTGCCGTCGTGGTACAGTCCTTCCAACACTGGGTTCATATCCACTCCCACGCTTTCGCATATATCTGCAATCTCGTTGGAAAAAGATATCATCAAACCGAGGAAAGTGTTGTTGACGTACTTTATCATCTCTGCGGTCTCAAGGGTTGTAATTATCATCTTCGAATTGAAAGGATTGTAAAGCTCGTCCAAAGCTTCGCCACTCTTCTCGTCAAATGTCCCGACGACTATTCTATCGGGCTTGATAAAGTCTTCGAGTGCGTGGCCCTCGCGAAGGAATTCAGGATTCACAGCAATCCCAAAATCTTCTCCTGCTTTCTTCCCAGACGTTCTTTCTAGAACAGGTATGATGAACTTTCTTGTCGTTGTCGGCACCACAGTACTCTTCACAACTATAGTGTGATAAGAATCCTTCGACTTGAGGATATTTCCTACTGCAGCCATAGCATCCTCTATCTGCGAAAGGTCTATCCTTCCATCCTCACGTGAATAAGTACCGACGCACACCATCGTGACGTTGGTATTCTTTACCGCATGTTCAATATCGGAAGTTATCTGAAACTTGTTGTTCACTAGCTTTGCCAGAAAATCATCCAAGTTCTTTTCATGTATCGTCGATTTACCTTGCCTTATCAAATCAACCTTCTCTTTTGTCCTTTCGACGCATATGACATCGAACCCCCTGTATGCCAGGCCGACTCCTGTGACCAATCCGGCATATCCTGCACCTATTATAGAAACTTTCACCATGGAATCATCCCGCACTCAAGACATGCTTGTACCAGTCTATCATTATTGATATCCCTCTATCCAAGCTAACTGATGGGGTATATCCAACCACACCTTTCAGTTTCCCCAAGTCTGGACACCTTCTCTGCGGATTATCGACAGTATAGTCCTTGTCTGAATGGACTCGAAATGTTACATCTACACCTTCTATCTTTCTCTGAACAAGTCTCGCAAGATCTAGCATGCTTATCTCCTTGTCGTTTCCAACGTTAAACTCCTCTCCTTTGTAATCAGAAAGAAGAATTCTAAAGAATCCAATTATGGCGTCAGAGATGTAGCAAAAACTTCTTGTAGGCTTGCCGTCGCTGTAAAGCACTATCTCCTTATTCGTAATCGCTCCGCTCACAATGTCAGACACCACTCTTCCATCATTCGGCTTTATCCCAGGTCCGTAGACATTGAACGGCCTTGCTATATTGACAGGCAGCCCAAACTGGCGGAAGTAAGTCATGCACAGAGTTTCTCCCACTCTCTTCGACTCGTCATATGACGCACGTGGACCCGTGCATGAGACATTTCCCCTATAATTTTCCTTCGTCGGTATCTTTTCTGGCGGAGGGTCTCCGTATATCTCGCTGCTGCTGAGATAAAGAAAACCTTTGGCGTTGTCAGATTTTGCTATGTCAAGCAGATTCTTAGTCCCGTAAACATTCACTAGAATTGTCTGTAACGGGTATTTCCTGTAGACGATAGGCGACGCTATGCTTGCAGAATGAATTATGAAATCTACCTTCTCGCCTAAAGACAAAACCTCTGATATGTCACTTTGTATTACTTTCAAGTTCTCAGTTGTGATGAACTCTGGAATATCAGTATTGACTTTCCCGTCTATTACAATGACTCTGCAAGGTTTGGAAAAATAATTCTGGTTCAGGTACAAGAGCGTGTTGACTAAATACTTGCCTATAAATCCGTATCCGCCAGCCACTAAGACAGTAGTTCCTTCAAATCGTCTGGCCAAATCCTTTATGTCTTCGCATATGGTTTTCAGGTCATTTGACACGATAGGATGGATGACATTCATACAAACTTTTAAGGATTAAAATCTTTTAAGTTTATGCATTATCGAAACTTTATAAAATCGAATCATGCTTATGTATCTTATAAAAACGGAAGTAATTATGTATCCAGAACACCATCTCGTAAAGAGTGGACATATAAGCAGATGCCAGGCTTGCAATTCTGATAAGTTGCATATGATCCTTGATCTAGGACATCAACCACTTTGTGACACTCTTCTGACAAAGGAAATGCTAAACGGCCCTGAGACGATGTTTCCATTGAGGATGCAATGGTGTGAAGAGTGCTCATTGGTGCAGATCGACTATTGCGTCGACGGCAATGTGGTTTATCATTCTAGTTATCCCTATAGGACAGGCATAACGAAGGAACTTGTGGAATATCTTGAAGACATGAGCAAGTCACTTGTAGCCAAGTACGAATTGAATCCTGGTAATCTTGTGGTTGATATAGGGTCTAACGACGGTACGTTATTGAATGGGTTTAAGAAACAGGGAATGGAGGTCATTGGTGTCGAGCCGACTGATGTCGCCAAGATCGCAATAGAAAACGGCATTGAAACCATCCAAGAATTCTTCGACATCAAGTCTACTGAAAAAATAAAGGAGAAATACGACAGGGCATCATTGATAGTGGCGACGAACATGTTTGCGCACATGGCCACAATAGGAGAGGTCATCGTAGGAATAGAGAACCTATTGAAGGACGACGGTGTTTTCGTGTCTGAAACTCATTATTTGTTGGATGTCCTCCAAGGAGGACAGTTCGATACAATCTATCACGAGCATCTTAGGACATATTCCTTGAAATCGCTGATTAAGATTTTCAGCTATTATAACTTCACAGTCACCGATGTGGAAAGGGGGAACAGGTATGGCGGAAACATAAGAGTACATGTGACCAAAGGGAAAGGTAGGCCAGTCAATCCGAACGTGAACAACCTACTGGAGCTGGAAGAGAAATTCGGCCTTAGCGATTTGGAGACTTACAACAAATTCGCGGAGCGTGTGAAGAAAGCGAAGAAAGATTTCATGGATTTTATGATAAAGCTCAAAAATGAAGGCAAAAGCGTCGTTGGAAACTCATGTCCCGGTCGTTGCGTCACGTTGCTGAACTATTATGGCGTAGATAAGGAAATGTTGCCATACATAGCAGAGCAACCGACCTCCTTGAAATCGGGTCTGTACCTGCCAGGCAAGCACATACCTATTGTAAACAATGAAAGGCTAATAAAAGAACAGCCTGATTATGTGATTCTCCTGGCTTGGCATTATGCGCAACCTATAATGGAACAGTTGAAAGCGAGAGGATTAAAGTCTAATTTTATAATACCATTGCCGGATTTCAAGGTTGTGAAGAATTAACATGACTGTGAAAGTAGCCATAGTTGGTTCAGGTTTCGGCATGTACGGATTGATGCCGGCGTTTTCTGGTGTCGACGGTTGCAAAGTGGTGAGCATCTGTGCGAAAAAATCAGCCAGACTGCTAAAGTCTTGTGAAGTGCTCGGGGTCGAAAGGACATATAATGATTGGAAACAGATGTTGCAGAGAGAAAAACCGGATGCAGTGGCGATAGCTGTAGTACCAAAACATCAATATGAAATAGCTAAATATGCGCTGGAAAATGGCATAGCTGTCTTTGCGGAAAAACCACTAACGACATCTAGAGACACATCTCTAGATTTGTACAGCATTGCAAAAAAAAGCAGCCTACCGAACATGGTCGATTTCCTATTCCCAGAAATTCAAGAATGGATCATGGCAAAGAAGACGATTGAATCTGGGAAGATAGGCAAGGTCATTAGCATCAATGTCATCTGGAATCTTTTGAGCTATGACATAAAGAACAATATCAAGTCTTGGAAGACTGACGTTAGAGAGGGTGGAGGCGCTCTCATGTTTTTCGTCTCTCATGTGTTTTACTATCTGGAATACTTCATGGGTAGAATCAAGAATATCGAGTGTAGGATGACAGCTTCTTCGAAAAGCGCGAACAACGGAGATACTGTAGTTGATCTGATTGTCTTGTTCGAGAACGGTTGCGTTGGCAATGTTCATGTAAATATATCTTACATCGGCCAGCGAAAACATGCCATAGAGTTCCAAGGAGAAGAAGGCATGCTGGTACTGCAAAATTATTCGGATGATTTTGTAGACAACTTTGAATTGATTTTAAGCACACATGACAGTAGCAAGAAGATAGAATCAACTGGAACTGAATCACAAAGCGACTTGGAAGACTCTAGGGTAAAAGTTGTCAGATCAATTGCCGATCGTTTCATAGAATGGTGTGCAGGAGGTGTTGCATCCAAGCCTGACTTTGAGGATGGGTTGCGAGTTCAAGAACTCATCGAGGCGGCAAGACAGAGTTCAGAAAAAAGTGGCGTGGAATAAATGGAAGTAAAAGGAAGGCTGATGTCCAACACTGTATACTTGATGATATCATGGGTAAGCTCTGTTTTCCTGAATTTCTTCTTTCAGGTAGTAGCCACAAAGACATTGCTACCTGAAGAGTTGGGAATACTGGCGACCGCCATTAACTTTTGCGTTATCATAGCTACTCTGCTCACTTTCGGCATGGAACAAACAACACAAAGGCTCACATCATATTATTTGGGTAAGAACAAGAGCGACTTTCTCAAGTCAGTCCTGTGGTTTTTCCTAACTGCCACGATTTTCTTCAACGTACTCACGATAATAGTCCTACTCGTATTCTCGCAGCAGATAGCCCAACTGGTAAAGATACCACAGGGCGCACTCTTCATTAGCATTGCAGCACTGTTTCCTGTTTCCATATCAATATTCCTGGCTGGGGTCATAAGGGGCTACCAGAATATGCGCTATTTAATTGTCACGGCCATACTCGGTGATTTCATCAAGCTCGCCTTATCAGTTACACTTGTCTTTCTTGGATACAAACTCTTCGGGTTTCTGATAGCTTACCTGATTGCGGTATCATCAGTCTTTCTTTTCAGGCTGCCAAGCATCAAGATTTTCATCACAAAATTCAAGCGACCTAATGTGAAACTGATTGCGACTCAAGCAGTACCGTCATTCATAACGCAGATATTGTGGATGCTTATCATGAACGGACAATATCTGATCATCTCCACTTTGCAAACCACCTACGAAACAGGGCTGTTCGCAGTAGGTATGGTTCTTTCGAACCAGATATACTTCATACCAAGGATTATTTCAGATGCACTGTTTCCCATAACTTCCAGACTTACGGGAGACAAGAGCCTTATAAAACAGCAGCGTGATTTGATAAACCATGCCGTAAGATACACACTTCTGATAGCATTCCCACTTTTATCGTTCATCATAAGCTTTCCAAAGCCGTTGATCTTCCTTATAGGAAGGGTACAGTTCTTTCCGGCTGCGGATTTGGTACCAGTGTTGCTTTTCGCTTCCCTGTTCTTCGGATTGGCAACTTTATTCTCTAGGACATTGTATGCAGTAGGCAGGACAATCACGTTTCAAAACATCTCCATAGTAGCGGCCATTTTCTATCTTATACTTTCTATCACGCTGACAATCTTATTTTCATCATTGGGCACTTCTTTGGCATATCTTGCGACAGGAGTCTTCATGACAGCCCTAAGCCTTTACTACTTGAAAAAACACATAGGGTTTAACATTAACTTCTCTCCGATATTGAAAATCTTGGCAAGCAGCATAATAACTTACTCGACCTTGTACATCATATCATTCATCACCCCCAACCTCATAATAGGAGCAATACTGGCAGGTATATTCACGCTAATTTACTTCGTTCTGCTGTTTGTCTTTAATTTTTACGACACGAACGATGTAAAAATCTTTGATTTCATATCAAACAAAATACCATTTTCGAGAAAATACTTGTCTGTAATAAAGTCGGCCATTGTAAAGAGAATTCAGAAGAACGGCAAGTCGAATGAAGTTGAGTGATCTTAAGTACATGAGAAATCTGCGGACTGAAGTCCGCAGTCAAAAGCTGCGGAAAAGCAGCATAATAAAAAAAGGAAATCCCGGCGCTTTAGCTTGGGAGGATATCACTCGTGCAACTCGTCGTAGACATTCTCAACAAGCTTTATCGTAGATTTGATGTCGAAACGTTTCTCTACGGTTTCACGCCCCCTGGCTCCGATGGAGCTTCTTAGTTTGGAGCTTCTTATCAGCTTGGTTATGGCGTCTTCCATTTGTGATTGATTGTTAGGCATGACAAGTAAACCATTTCTTCCGTTGTCTATGATTTCTCTGGCCGCACCGTTGTTCGTTGCTATCACAGCCCTTCGCGCAGCCATGGCCTCTATTACGACTCTGCCAAGGGGCTCCGCCTCCACTGACGGAAGGACTACTATGTCAAAATCGCTGTAGACTTTGTTCACGTTCTTGACCACGCCCGGGAACATTACCGTATCCTTCAGCCCAAGATTGCCTACTAGTTCCTTAAGATGTTCCAAGTATGCACGGCCTCTTTTTGTATACGGTGTGCCGAAAACAAACAGTCTCACGTTCCTAGACCTTGAAGCAACATTCTTCATCGACTTTATCACAACTTCTTGGCCTTTCCAAGGCTCTATTCTGCTGAAAATACCTATCAATAAGATATCGTCGCCCATCGAGTTCGATTTTCTGAATGTGCCATTCCTTTTATCGCTTATTTCGGCCAAGTCTACGCCGTTGTAGATAACAACGGACTTTCTTTTGACACCATCCGTAGAAAAGTGCTTTACAGTGTTGCTTATAACGATAATTTTATCTGCCAATAATGCCGAGAACCAATCCAATAGCTTACCGACAAAGGGGCGAAATATTATCTCCCTCTTGTGCAACACCACAGGCTTCCCAGCAAGCTTCGCGGCTATCAAAGCCGAAGGAACCACAGCGGTGTTCACATGGACGATGTCTATTTTCCATTTCCTTATGAAGTCCCAAATCATGAAAATTGACGGGACGAAGCCAACAAACATTTTGATGAAATCAAACATGTTCTCCGGTGATTTTATAACAGTGAACGGAACCTCCTTGATTTTCTCACAATGCTTTTTATAGTCTTCAAACAATGGACCTCTTTTTGCTACGATCGCATAAGGCGAAAATCTTTTGGCGATGCTCTTCAGAATCGTCAACAGGCTTATGTCAGATCCTCCAATCTCTCCCTTGGCATGGATATAAAGCACCCGCATACTATCCAGTCAACTCGCGCAGGGAAATAGGACCATCGACCTTCTCCCTTTCTATGAAAGTCTTGTACCACAATCTGTAAAACATGAGGTTCCATATCTGGCTATTATGCCTCCTATTGTTGGGATGCTTTAACACATGTTTGGTTATGTAGTCGTAATTGAAATCACTATCCTTACCGAATTCCGATAAAAGAGATGACGATATTTCTTTCAGCTCATTGTTAAGCAAAGAAGCTATAGGTACATTGAACCCCTGTTTCTTTCTTGCTAGGATTTCCTTGGGCAGGATGCCGACCATAGACTTTCTGAATGCATACTTGTCAAGTCTCAAATTCTGTGGCATGGTGTTGGAAAATTCTATCAGTTTATGGTCCATGAAAGGAGCCCTTGCCTCTATAGAAAACGCCATGGTCATCTTATCAACCTTCATAAGCAGCTTGTCGCATAGCCATACATTGAAGTCGAAGTGCAGCATGCTGTTCAGCAAGCCATTACCGTTGAAATAACTTTCAAGCAACTTGGTGCTGTCAATCTTTTCAACTTCCTTTTCTCCATACAACTCTTTCTTCTCATCTTCATCAAAGCCAGCCAGTGAGAACCTAAAATACGTGTCCTTCATGCTATTGGAAGTCTTCAGTACTTCTAACATAAAATCAAAATAATTCTTCATCTTGTTATTCGGAGAAACAAATGAAAGAGTCCCTAGCGCAGGCCTTAACAACGCTTTTACGACAGCATTCGACAGTACCTTCGAGTATTTGCTCACCTTAATCATCCTAGAATATTTCGGATATCCGGCGAATGCCTCGTCGCCGCCCTCCCCGACAAGTATGACTGTAGCATAAGGTTTTGTAATTTCAGACATCTGGTATGTTGGCAATGCTGCTGGGTCAGCTGTAGGCTCGTCAAAATGCCATACGACATCTGGCAATATTTTATTAAAATCACTTCTGACCATAAGCTCCTTATGGTCAGTGCCAAATTTTTCAGCGACCAATCTTGCATACCCCAGTTCATCATCAGTTTGCCCGAATCCTACCGTAAACGTCTTAACAGGTTCTTCTACAATTTGGCTCATCAATGCAACAATGGAACTCGAGTCTAGCCCTCCTGACAGGTATACTCCCAAGGGGACCTCGCTCATTAGCCTTATTTTCACGGATTCTTTCAAGAGTTCCAAGATGTTTGTCGTATAGTAGTTTTCATCCATTTGAGAATTGGAAAATTCTATATCCCAATATTTTTTTGTGGTTATGTTATTATTCTGGTGAACTAGTATATGCCCAGGCTGAAGTTTGTATATTCCATCAAACATAGTGTCAGGACCAGGGACATATTGAAAAGAGAGAAAATGGTGTAGCGCTCTGAAATTTACAGATCTCTTAACTTCAGGATGTTGTAATATAGACTTGATTTCAGAAGCGAACACTAAATTTCCATTGACCACGGTGTAATACAAAGGTTTCTTACCTAGCCTGTCCCTCCCTATCACGAGCTTCTTGGCTTTGATGTCCCAAATAGCAAAAGCAAACATACCTCTGAGTTTCTCTACAAACAGTTCACCGTATTGTTCGTATGCATGAACAAAAATTTCCGTGTCACATTTAGTGTAAAATCTATGTCCCAAAGATTCGAGTTCTTTTTTTAGTTCGAGATAGTTGTAAATCTCACCGTTGTATATAACCCACACAGTCTCATCTTCGTTATGTACAGGTTGTTTCCCACCTGCCAAGTCTATTATACTTAATCTTCTCATTCCTAATGAAAGGTTTTTATCGATGTAAATACCGAAATCATCGGGTCCCCTATGTTCTATCACATCACACATTCTACTTATCAGTTCCTTATTAGCCTCGCCTACGATTCCAACTATGCCGCACATCATCTCACTTTAAATGTTTACGTCTTTTGATAAAAAACATTTTGAATGTATCTACAAATCCGAGCATTTTCACATTAGCATAACCGGTTTTAACACTTTTCCTTCTTTTATTATACCATCCAGAATTTCTTAACCACATGCCATTGAGAGTTGCTTTTGCAGCGGTTGTATTACCTACTGCAGCAAACATCACAGTCCAAATAAAATGCGACAAATAGTACAAAGGCAACATCCATATTATATCTGACATCCTAGCATTTTTCAGTATAGTCAACAACCTATTTCTCGTACTATAGAAATAGTAAATCTCGCTAAATCCCCTATTACCCAAGTCTTTAATGGATCCTCCTACCTTATGATAGGCAATCGAATTGGACGCAAGCACAACCTTGTAGTTACGGTTCAATAACCTCCATCCCAAATCCGCATCTTCACAGTACATGAAGTAGTCGTTGTCAAATCCCCCCAGTTTTTTATAAAACTCCTTCCTTATAATCATAGAACTTCCTGTAGGGAAGAAAGTCTCCATGCCGTCATCGACATCGTCCTTTTCCATACCTTCTCCCATTGAACCTGGTATGCCTACTATACTCCACCACCCACCCACCGTATTTATGGTACTTCGATCGTCAATGTAAAGTACCTTCGATGAGCATGCTCCAATCCTGTCATCGCCATATATCTTCTCAACCAGTGCACTGAGCCAGTTTTTCTCTACTGTGGTGTCTGGATTCAAGAAAACTATCAAGTCACCGCGCGCGTTTTTTACCCCTACATTATTGCCAGCCGAGAATCCTGTATTACTATTCAATGCAATCAGCTTCACCGAAGGAAATTTCTTCCTAATAACGTTTATTGAATTATCTTTAGAGGCGTTGTCAACAAGTATGATCTCGTACATGTCATTAGGATAGTCTATTTTTTGAACTGATTTTAGGCAGTCTTCTATAAAGTCCTCCCCATTATAGTTCACTATTATTACTGAAACAAAGCCTTTGCCAATCATAAAATCAACAATGTGAATAATGTTTTTAATCTCTTAGTGTGATGCGCATCATTTAAGCAGAAACATCTCGATTTTATCAGCAATCTCCAATTTTGGGGTATTATATTTGACGAGTCGCTTGTTTGAGTTTACAAGTCCCTCCAATTCACCCAAATTCTCACATTTCAGTATATAGCCTTCTTCCGACAACTTGTCAACAAGGTCTTTTTGGTCGCCAGTCTGATCTTGGGGTATTGCAATTATCCTCTTGTTTAGAGACAAACACTCGAAGAGAGTGCCTGCACCACCATGCGTTATTATCAAACTCGCTCTCTTGAAGTAACTGCTTATAGATGAAGTGTATTTAAACCATTTACAGTTCTTTGGTATGTATTTGCCTCTGCCTAAAGTCATAATAACAGAGTCCTTTAATCCAGGGGCTATCTCGTCTACCTTCTTGATTATATCATCCGAACCTATTGTCCCTGTAGTGACGAAAATCATACAATCACATGAGCCTTCCTGCATATACGGCTTTTGGATACCTAATCTTCAAGTCTTCCCACTGAATGAAGAACAAATCTGCTATTGGATACACCATCTTTCCAGACAAGGACGGTTTCCTAACTCTTGACCAGCTTTCAATATAAACTACTTTTTTGCCAAGCAGTTTGGCTATATAACAAAATGGCACTGGAACATCTGATCCAGGCGTAACTATGACATCTGGATTCTCTTTAAACAAAATAAAAAGTGCTTGAAGGGCCAGTATGAATTTTCTTGGAATGCCTTTGATTCCAATACCAGGCTCTATTACGAACCTAAACCTGTAGCCTTTCAATGCGTTAGTTGCAAGTGGCGTATAGTAAGTGGCGAACACCACGTCAAACTTCTTCTTGAGTTTTTCGGCCAAAAGAATACTCTGTTTCAAGTGTCCGCCAGGGCTTGTCGGCATAAGTATTTTGATTTTACCACCTAAACGACTCTACCTCTTATGAATATTTAAAGATGCTGTTAAAGAAGATACAAACCAAGACCTAAAGCGACAAATAGAACTTCAATTAAGATGCATATCCATACGATTTGCTTCTCTGTGAATTTACCAGCATTCATTATAACATGCGTAAGACTGTAAAAATTTTTCCCATAAATATTTTCAATTGTCCCGTCACTCTTGAGTTTACCCAAACTACTCGCCCCCAATCTGGATCTCAGCTTCAAACCAAATTCCACAAAAAACGGCATCATAAATATGATGCCCAGTCTCTGCATATTACCAACAATTACACCTGTAGCAAGTAGCGCACCGAGCAGATACGTCAAAGAATCCCCTGGTAAAATCCTCGCTGGGTAGTAGTTGTACTTAAAGAACGCTAGAGTGGCGGCAGCGGATACGAAGAACAGAACCGCAATTTGGTTGTTAGTCAGTAGCGAGAAAATTCCCAGACCAAGCATGTAAACTACACCCATCCCAGCTTCCATACCATTAAAACCGCCCAGCAAGTTTATTGCATTGCTTGTACCAACAACACCGATAGGAATCAGAATCAAAGGATAAAGAACACCCACATCTACTAGTCCAATCAACGGTAGTGTTATATGAGAACTGCCAGCGCTTATCACCATTAAAGGCACAGCAGCAGGCAACGTAAGCAACGGTTTCAACCATTGCGGCAATCCTATTCGAATCTCTTTAACACCTTTCACACTAACTTTTCTTCTCGAGACATTAAGGTCGTCAAATACACCAATCAGGGTGATGATCAAGACAGACGATATTATAGCCAGCAGACTCAAAGTGATGGTAGACGATCCTACAAAAAATGTCTCCACACCAATAAAAGTCAGCAAACCAACTAGGATGCCTATAGCAACGCATGTCCCACCTGCAGAAGGAAGAATAGGCTTGTCTGTTTTATGCTGGTCTATGGCGACTACACCCACGTTTTTCAGATATCTTATTAGTGGTGGAGTGATAAAAAATGTAACAAAAAACGCTACTAGGAAACTTATAATCACAGTTATCATAAAATCAATAAATCACTTTATACAATATATTACCATCACAACCGCCTTGGCTTAAACATTGATCTAAAGGCGGTCCGTTTTCATAGACCTTTTCAAATTTATCCGGATTGTTTTCAAGTAGCCTGACAAAACTGATTGAATAACTTTCTCTGGAAGGTTGATCTGATAAGCTAAACTTCTGTATGAAGAGGTGAGTTATACCGTGGGTTTTTACCACATCCACTATGTCGTCTGGATTTTCGCCAAGGCGTATATCTGCCCACCCTGGACTTACAGTTCTTTCGCATGCATATGATGCTCTATGTCCCCAGAATGTCATTATTATGACGTCTTTTGGAAGATTTTCCTTTACCCAATCACAAGCCACGAAGAACAATGGGGAGAATTGTTTCACCTGCTTCATAACCGCCAGTTTCGATGTGATGTTTTGGTATGAAAAGAACAAAATGACAACTATTACAACCAGAGCCAAGTATTTCTGATACTTTTCTATGAACCTGTATAACTCAACCCAGTAATGCGAACTGATTAAGATTAACAGCGAAGACCAGAACAACATTTGGCGTGCAGTGTCCTCAACCCTATTAAATGTCACATACAGTGCATAAGCGCTTAAGGACAACATTATCAATATAATTGCACGGAATTTCTCGTCCTTTCTTGTCAGAAAAATTATAAATCCTCCAAACAAGCCAATCAAAATAAACCACTCATTACCGTAAGCAAAATTAACATAATTCACCAATCCAAAGCTCGTTAAGCTGGCCTCCGAGCCCCCAGCTAAACTGCGAACTTCGAATTCCTTAGTCTCTTCAAAGTTTCTTATTACGCAACCTCCTGTTTCAGCCAAACCAAATGGAATGTAGCATAATGGTGTGTTATAATGGGCATAGTTTCTCAAGAAGAACCCGCCTGATACAAGCAGTACAATAATTAAAAATGCAGAATACATCTTTAGATGATGGATAAATTTCCCCTCTTTAATCAGGAGATACAAGAAAGCTAGAGGTAAAAATAATAAAACCGTGAATCCAGCCTGTTTAGTTAATATGGCCAAGCCTCCAAAAACTGCTGACAAGATCCAGTATTTTTTGCTATCTTCCTTAAGCGCTATCATGAAAGTGAAGAGAAATATAATCATGTAGAATACAAGCAATATTTCATCAAAGACCAGGATTGTATAAGTCACGAAAGATGGTATACCTATAAAAATCAGGGTTGCAATCAATCCAAGCTCCTTACCATACAACCTTTTCAGCAGAAGGTAAAACACAAGTCCTATAAGAGCAGCTATTAACGGTGACAGAAGTTTCAGTACGATTTCGCTTTTGAAAAAGATAAAAAGAAAGCCAGCTTCTAGTATATTGAACAAAGGCGGTCTGGCATAATTTGTTTTGTAGACTTCTGTATATCCTAGGGGAAACCATTTTGGATATTCCAAATTTTCAGCCATCCATCTGGCCAATCCACCATGAAATCCCTCATCACCAAAGATTATGTTCGATTGTATGGATGTGTTGGCTTCTGTGATGAAAACTAGG
This sequence comes from uncultured archaeon, assembly GCA_964373665.1. GTDB lineage: Archaea > Aenigmatarchaeota > Aenigmatarchaeia > CG10238-14 > SCSR01 > JACOWB01. Next base: position 29,023 of record CAYJVM010000002.1, read on the forward strand.
CCGACTATGAGCAATAAGAATATTATAAAATCCCTTGAGCCCAACTGTATAACCATCGAATCATCTTTCAAATAGATAATATCAAAGTTAAGCTTTTAAACTAAGTTATTCGCAAAGTCCCATCCAGTACCAGTTGTCCAGATGCTTTATCTTGTACCCGTATTTTTCCAGAACTTTTCTGCACGCATCTACATACTCCTGGTTCCATGCCTCAAATATGATTTTGGCCTTTCCAGATTTCAGAATGTTCTTCATTCCTTCCAAAACTTGCCTCTCGGCACCCTCCACATCAATCTTAACCAAATCAACTTTCCTGATATTAAGGTTGTCCAGTATGTTGTCCAGCGTGTCAGCCTTCGTTGTGATGTAGTTCTTAGATGTCTTTACTGCCGAAGCCAGCAATGGCTGGTCTTCGTGGCTGAAAAGTTTCAAGTCAGTCTTTTTGCTCCAGCATGCCAAGTTTAATGCAACAGCGTTACTGCAGTTATTCAAGTCCATATTTTTCTCAAGAGTTTTGAAATTTTCTGGATGAGGCTCTATCGAAATTATTTTCCCTTTACCACCTAAACTTTTTGACATCATAACCGTATACTTTCCTATATTTGCTCCCACATCGACGAATACCCCCCTTTTTAGCGATTTGAAATGTTTCCTGAGAGATGACTCAAAGTCTTCCGATACTACGTCCAAGTCGACATTGTCCCTACAAAAGAACAAACCATCCGAATTTTCTATCACAAAATTGTTAAAGAAAGCCTTTGGCGGTATGAGATTGCGCTTAATGAGTGCAAACGACAAGCTGTTTATTGGAAAAAAAAGCAGGTGCGTCAATGTATAAGCGAATATGTTAAGCTTATCTTGTATCTTACGTCCCTTTCTAAATCTTGTTGCGAATTCCAAGGCCTTTTCCACTTTCACAATCATGACCCAGTTTTTAGTAATTTTTTGTACAGCTTAATATGCCTATCGGCTATGGCAGGCCAATTTGCAATATTTCTGTAACGATTGATGTTTTTCAGGTAGTGGGAATAGTTTCTATAGATTTTTTTCACAGCTTCCGCTATTTGTTTCGAGTTTCCCACATTCACCACTAATCCACATTTTGACGCCTTAACAGTCTCTTCTATAGGGCCTTTCGTCCTAGTGACAACTACCGGGACTTTGTAGGAGAACGCCTCATTCAGGATACCCGATTGGTAAGGTGCCCACAGGTAGGGCAATACTACAAAATTGGCCTCTTCATAAAGGTCAGATTTTTCATCCTCGCTTATCCAACCATAGCCTATCTTTATGTTTCCCAGATTGTTTCCAGCTATCCTATCTTCAAGCGTCTTCGCATACGATGCATTTATAACCTCCCCTTTAATTACCAGATTGAAGTCAGGCAACTGTTTCATCGCGTCAATCAGGTATTCCAATCCTTTCTCAGGGTTTATTCTGCCTTGAAAAAGGATGTTTTTTCCTTTCTTCTTTGTGACGTCAAACTTGTGAAGTCCATATGGTATGTATACAGCTTCGTTTCTATCGTTGGAAATTGTGGCTATCTGACTCTTGCCATGCACAATGGATTTGTCGGCTTTTCTTGACATCTCACCTTCAAAGTTTTTAACGAGAAAGTCTTTCACCCCCCTTGTTTCTGTATGGACTTCGTGAAATGTCACTACTTTCTTGATGTCCAAATCCATCAGTTTTGTCAATTTCATGTTTACGGAAAGTGTCTTCAAGTGCAAGAGTGGCTTGAACTTGGCATCTAGATTCAAATATCGTCCGCTAGTTATGTACTGGATGTGCAGGATGTTCAATCTTTCCCTTTGTATTACATCCTTGACAGTCCCAATAAAATCTCCGGCCAAGTCAACCTTATAGTCGCATTTAGATTCTCCCCATCCTATTGAAATCGCGTGGCATCTTTTCTTCAATTCGTCCAGCAAATCTTGTGAATAAAGCGCTATCCCGGTCTCGGGAAAGAATTTGCTTAAAAGGCCAACGCGGATTTCCATATTAACAACCTATCAAATGGAAGAGACATGATGTGACACGAGCTAATTTTCCTTGTCTCCATAATCTTCAAGTAAATATTTGTAGAAATCTTTTTTTGTACTTTTTAGGATTTCACATTTGTTGAAAGCCTTTTCCAGTACATCTTCCATTCCATTTTCTATAAACTGCGGGTCAATGTTGTTCAAGTATGAGTATGCCAAAAATGTCTCTTTCGCAAAGAAATTGCTGAACAAAGAGTGTATGGTAGATGAAATAGTTTTAATTATTGCGGACTTTTTGTCTATTTTTTGTCTTCCTTCACCCCATTCCAAGAAATAAACTTTCTCCAGATCACCACCCTTATCTATAGGCAGCAATTTCGAGAGGTCCACTCTCAGATTTGGGTCGACGTACAAGTACAAAGGCGGCATTTTTGATATTACGTACTTGAATAAAAGCTTCATTCTGTTGAGAGGCGACAGTCTGACGTTATGCACATTCTTCGAATGGAAATAAATCCCGGCCTTCTCTGGGAAAGAAAACACCCTGCCATTCTTACCAACGATTACTGTATCATCTCCTAGGACACCAAAGTTTTGTTTTGCAAGACCGAAAATCGTAGAAGATTTACCCATCTCCGACCATGCCGCTATGATGAATGCTTTGTCACCCTTTGTAAGGCCGCCTGAATGCACGAAAGTGTAGCCTTTTTGCAGAAGCTTTACCTGAATGATAAAGTCAATCATCGCATCTACGCCAAACATACTATGCGTGAATTTTGTAAAATGAAATTCAGTCCTCTTTCCGAGCAAGTCTTTTATCAACAATTTCTGTATTGGTCTTCCGTAAAACGGATATTCAAGAAAAAGGTTGCCGTCCCCACCAAAAAACTTTAAACCCAGCTTGCCGTATTTTGAAGTGTCAAAATCAAAGTTCCCCTGCTTTATTACAATGTCGACATGCTTCGGCTTGCCTTCAAAATAGTCCGGCAATATTTTGATATTCGACTCTATGCCTATGATATCATGGATATTGTAATACATTTTCATCCTCTATAACTAATTCAACCAAAGGTTAAAATACTTAGCCTTTGAGTAATTTTATCGAGTGTTTGGTTAAATGAAAATAATGATATCTTCTGATCTGGCGCCACCATATTTGGGTGGCGGCGAGACTTATACTCTCAACTTGGGCAAAGGGCTTGTTAAACTTGGACACGATGTCCATTGGTTGACTTCTAGCATACCAAACACAATGTCTGAAGACATAATGGAGGGTATAAATGTGCACAGGGTTCCTATACTGTACCCTTCCAAATACCTTTTCCCAGGCAGGCAGTCATTTGCTTTAACGTCGATTTTGAAAGGGATAAGGTTGGCTAGGAAGATGGATATTGTTCAGATAAATACTCTTGTACCTGGTTTGACAGGTTGGATGATTTCAAAGTATGCGAAAAAGCCTTCTGTATTGTATTGCCATGAGTTCTTCAACGAACTGTGGCGTAAAATAGGACAGAACACGATTGAAAAATATCTTTATCCTCTAACCGAAAAGCTGATGTCCAAGTCGCCTTACGATTGGTTTGCATGCCCGTCTGAGTATTCGAAGACAACTCTAGAAATCAATGGCGTACCTTCAGAAAAAATAACAGTAATACCACACGGTGTTGATGATAAAGTTGATGGTAAGGTAGGTGATTACAAAAAGGAACTCGGCCTGGAAAACAACTTGATAATAGGTTATATTGGTAGGTTGTCGGTGAAGAAAACAGGACAATCAAAAAATCTGGTTACTTTACTCAAGTCTGTAAAAATTGTTTCGGAAAAAATGCCGAACGTCAAGCTAGTAATGGTTGGCTCTGGTTATGGTGAGCTTGTACCTTATATTAAGGGCCTAAGACTCGAAAACAATGTTGTATATTTGGGAAAGATACCGCAAGAAGATGTGGCAAGATTCTTTAGGATGTGTGATGTTGTAGTATGTCCTGCATTGAGCGATGGTTTTTGCTTCCTGCTTGCTGATGCAAGCTATTATGGTGTCGCGACTGTCGGCACGAATATGGGCTCGCATCCAGAAAGGATAGACGATAGCGTCACTGGATTTTTGTCGTCAGAAACTGCAGAAAATATAGCAGATAAAATCATCACGCTTCTAAAAGATGAAAACTTGAGGAGAAAACTGGGCTTCAATGGAGCCGAAAAATATAAAAGCTTCACTTGGGAGAAGACAGCGAAAAAGCATTTGGAGATGTATGAAAACGTTATTAAGCAAAAGGTTGATATTTAAGAAATCCGAGCGATGACAATGAAGGTGAAAATAGATAGAAAAGCTGCTTTGACTACCTTAGCTACTCTACTCGGTCTACTTTTAATAATTTTCATAAGCGTGCAAATTAGATCAGGTACATTATCATCCCCCACTGTTCTAGATTATGATCCTTGGTGGTTCTATAGGCATGCGAAGGAAATTGTAGATAACGACTATAAAATACCAAGCTGGGACCTACTAAGCTACTATCCACCTGGAAGACCTTACTCTATATATCAAGGATGGTCATTTACCATAGCATACATGTATAAGGTGCTCAACAACTTCATGACAATCGACCTTATGCAGGTAGCGAAATTGGCACCAATAATAATGGTAGCACTGACCACGATACCAGCGTTTTTGCTCGGTAGGATGCTTTCTAACAACATAGGTGGTTTGTTAACTGCGTTGTTCGCCGTTATGTCCCCTAGTTTCATCGTGGTGTCTATGGCAGGCTATGTAGACACAGATGTTGTTGTAAACTTTTACCTTTTCCTCTCGCTTCTGGCAATCGTTACCACAATCAAATTCTCCAAAAATCTTTTGGGTTCCATACCACTCTATGCAGTGAGCGTTATTTCAATTCTTTTGTTCGCATTCAACTGGAGCGCTGGTTGGCTGCCACTGATACTTTTCACTGCATTCATCCCGGCTTTCATAGCATTCAGAATACTTGAAGACATCATTCACCAAAGGAGGTTCAGAGTTCATTGGAAAAATCTCGTTCCTGATATAAAGTCGATAATAATACCCATTTTCATAATACTCATCATAACAAACACCCTAGGATTCATAATTTTTCAGAGGACAATGATACAGTCCTTCATTGGTGGGTTAACTTTCACAGGCATTGGGGGTGAACCCTTGATTGTAAATATTTCCGTCGCAGAACTTCAGACAGTACAGATTTTCACCAAAGATGGTTTCCTTTCGGTCGCAAATAGAGTTGGAATACTTCCCACAATCATGACACTTTTTGGATTGCCATCGCTTGTTGTGTACAAGATTATCAGGAGGGAAAAAATTAATTTTATTGAAATTTTCCTGTTTATGTGGACTGTGATATCATTTTATCTCATTCTGAAAGGAACCAGATTCCAGCTATTGTTCAGCACAGCAACAGCTTTGTCAGGTGGTTATGTAATTGGAAATCTATTCGGCTATCTGAAGAGCAGAAATACGGTGATTTTCGCCACGACTTTTGCTGTTATAGGAGTTCTTTTATTCACATCTATTTCATCTGCTATGCAGATAGGTCAATCATCGAGGGATTTGGTCATCAGCCAAAACTGGTACGACGCTTTGGATTGGTTGAAGGAAAACGCCGATAAGAATTCCATGGTTGCCACTTGGTGGGATCCAGGTCATATCATCTCAGGGTATACTGGATTGAAGAGCCATGCGGATGGTGCACATTGTTGGTATGGGGACTGCATACCATACGATCACAATATAAGAATACGTGATATGGGGAGAATCATGTCTTCAAATAATGAAGATGAATCTATAGACATTATAAGGAAATATGTGCATCTCACAGATGAACAATGCGGTTTGGCTAGAAAGACACACGGGACCAAGATGCCGGATGATGCGTGCAAAGACATTTCAGAAGTGTATGTATTGGCCACCAATGATTTGATAGGAAAATACTATTGGATGAGCTGTTTCGGCAGCTTCGATATGAACTTGTGGAAATCCACAGGCGGAAAGCAGTGGAAGTGCGACGGTAAAAATTACCAGATCCTTCCATTAACACGTCTGGATGTTCCAGTTTATCAATCCGGCGGCATTTCTGTAACTTTACTACAGAACGGCACTGAGGTGGTTGCTGTATTAAGTGCACCAGGTCAGGGAATCAGAAATGTAATTGTGAAGGATTTGGTGTATTATCAAAATGGTCAAATAGTCAGATCCAATGTTTCTGGGAACGATACGCTTGATGCAATGGTTTTGATTGACCCAACTTTCAGGTCGGCTTTCCTTATGGACCCCTCGATAAGAGACTCTGTCTTTACAGACATGTTTTTCTTTGGGGGGAGCAGTCTGGAGAATTTCGAACTGGTGTATGCAAACCCAGAAGTAAAGATATTTAAGGCGAAACTGTAGTGAAGTTTTTATGAAAAGGCATCTTGAAAGATTGAAAGGTAGAGACAATCTGGAAACGGCAGAGAACTATTGTGTAACTGCCATAATCTTAGGAGTTATAATATTGTCTTTGGGAATCGGGCTTAATGCTATTAGCACAAAGGGGGCCACAATGCTTTTGGCTATGTTTGGAGCTGTCGTTAGTTTTCTTGCAACTATTGCACTGATTGTAGTTTGGGTAATCAGAGAATTTAAGGAGAAATGAAATCAAACCCAATAGGAAAATCAAAAAACTTCAATTAAGGTAACTATTTATACCACCCGACATTAATTTTATTCATGGCTAACATACTCCCAAAACTTCCTTTCGAAAGAACGTTGAAAAAAGTAGGCGCAAAGCGAGTCTCGCAAGAAGCGCTGGAAGAACTCGCAACAGTAATGGAAGACAGGTTGCTTGCAGTTGCCAAAGACGCGGTTGAGCTGGCCAAGCATGCTGGAAGGAAGACCATAATTGCCGAGGACATACGCCTCAGCAGAAAAAAGCCTTAATTTATTTTTAAAACCCCAAACAATACTCATGAATTCATTCGACTATCTGGTCAAAGAGTTGGAAGCCAAGTCGCATATGGAAAAGCAGGAAATTTTGGGTCACATCGACAATAAATACAATGAAATGGAATCGTTAATAACAAAGGAAGGTGCAGTTTATCTAGTGGCAAAGGAGCTAGGAATAAACCTTATGGGGGAATATAAAATGCAAATCAAAGACGTTGCACTTGGAATGAAAAATGTGGGCATAACAGGACGGATTTTCAAGATCTCCAAAATAAACGAGTTCCAAAAATCTGGCAGGAAAGGCAGGGTGTCCAATGTTTTTCTGGGGGACAGCACAGGTATCATCAGAATTCCTTTATGGGATGATCAGGTTAAGCTAGTCGAGGATGGACTGGTGACTGTCGGCGACATAGTTAAAATCGGCAACGGTTTCGTTAGAGAAAACATGTTCGGCGACAAGGAAATCTCTCTTGGTAAATACGGTTCGATAAACCATGTTCAAGAGTTTGTTGCACTGCCCTCAGTTGAGGAATTGTCAAACATGCTTGCAAATCCAATGCCGGAGAGAACTAGGATATCAGATCTGGTTTCCAGCGGCATTTTCGAAATCAGGGGATCTATAGTTCAGTTGTTTAAAGGGAATTATCTATTTAACATATGCCCTGTTTGTGAAAACAAGATGGCCGACAAATGTGTAGAACATGGAGGAGTACCTCCGAACCATGCAATGATAGTTTCATTTGTAATCGACGATGGCACTTCTGACATAAGGTGCGTTTTATTCAGGGAAACTGCTGAAAGGTTTTTGCAAATCTCTTCAGAGAGCCTAGCCGAGCTGAATCCAGATCAGAGGTTTGAGATGATAAAGGACAAAGTCCTCGGAAGGGAAATGCTTTTCAGAGGAAGGGTGAAAAAGAACAAGATATTCGATAATTTGGAAATGACAGTCAACGAATTTGAAGATATAAATGCTTTGGAAGAGAGTAAAAGATTAATCAATGAAATAGAAATCATGCAAGGTGGTTAATTTGGTGAAAAAAGATTTCTCATTAGAAGACCTGCCTGGGGTTGGCACAAAGATTGCCGAGAAGCTGAAGAATATCGGTTATACAGATCCTATGGTGATTGCTGTTACTTCCCCTACAGAGCTGGCAAATATTGCTGATATAGGCGAGGGTCAGGCAGGTAAAATAATTACCGCTGTAAGAGAAATGCTGAACATTGGCTATGAGACTGCGGATAAAATTTTGGAGAAAAGAAGCACTGTCGCAAAAATGACCACAGGGAGCAAGGCACTCGATGATCTTCTCGGAGGAGGCGTGGAAACACAGGCCATAACAGAGGCTTACGGGCAATACGGTTCTGGGAAGAGCCAACTAGGGTTCCAGCTTGCATGCTCTGTTCAGTTGCCAAAGGACAAAGGCGGTTTGGACGGTGCGTGTCTATACATCGACAGCGAGAACACTTTCCGCCCAGAAAGGATAGTCCAGATGGCGCGCGCGTTGAAACTCGAGCCTGAAAAGGTTTTGAAGAAAATTTACGTTGCACGTTCATTCAACACCGAGCACCAAATACTGCTGATAGACAAAGCACCTGAGGTTATCGAGGAAAAGAAAATTAAGTTGATTGTTGTCGATTCCTTGACATCTCATTTTCGGGCTGATTTCGTCGGAAGAGGCGAACTCGCTGGAAGGCAACAAAAGTTGAACAAGCACTTGCACCAACTGCAACGTTTGGCGGACGCCTACAATGTCGCAGTCTATATCACAAACCAAGTAATGTCCAGGCCGGATATCTTGTTTGGGGATCCAACCACTTTTGTAGGTGGCCATGTGCTGGCTCATGCGGCGACTTATCGGATGTACCTGAGAAGAGGTAAGGAAGGGACTAGAATCGCCAGAATGGTTGACGCCCCAAATTTAATGGAAGGCGAGGCAGTCTTCAAGATACTTGAAAGTGGACTGTCTGACGTCTAGACTAGCTTTGGCATTACTTGCATAAGTAACAAAGCGTTAATAGCAGTGTTCCCTATCACATATGGCAGGTATCGCATCCCACGTTCTTTTTCCACCACGAAAGTTAAAAGCAGGTTGATTGTATTAAAAGACCCAACGATTAATACACCGGTCATGCCTATTATTCCTGCCTTCAAAACACCCGATGCGATCCCCAATACGGCGTATTCGGGCAACAACCATACCAAGTAAGGGCCGATGTAGTAACGACCGATAATTAAATGCATAAGCAATATCGCAACTGCGTATACAGCCCCCACCATAGCTCCAAATGTCACACCGATATATATGGTCGATAGAGTTACCAATTCAATACCCACATATTTTAGAGGTTTTGCAAAACCAAGCAAAAACGCCATAGTCAGAGTGACCAAGACGGCACCGAAAATTAGCAGGATGTCACCTAAAAGTAGAAGAAGAACACCAACTGTCAGTATTCCAGCCAGAATTGTATAAATTCTCCAATCGACCTTCATCGTTATTAAATAGTTTGCGATAGCTTTTAATTTATGCAAGTCTTGCACCGAGGCGCTGAAAGTGTCGTGTATCTGGACGAGTTTGAAGGACAGAAAGTCATGGTAAAGGAGAGGATACCGAAAAGATACAGGATAAGGCAGCTGGACGATGAGCTGAGGAAAACACGGACAAGGAAGGAGGTCAAACTTCTAACTGAAGTGAGGAAGCTTGGCATACCAACACCAAAGATATTCAATGTCGACGAGGAAAACCATAAAATAGCAATGGAATATCTGGAAGGGAAGACGCTGAAAGACTATATTGACTCTGCATCCAACAGTGAATTGGAAGATGTGTGCAGGCAACTAGGAAAAATTATAGGCAAACTTCATTCAAGCAACATCACCCATGGAGACTTGACAACGTCGAACATGATAGTGGTTGAAGGAAAAATCTATTTGATAGATCTGAGCTTAGGGGAATTTACGCAAAGGTTGGAGGACAAGGGAGTCGACTTGAAATTGCTCAAAGAGTCTGCCAAAGCCTCACATTTCAAAAAAATCGACTTGATTTGGAAAAACGTACTTTTAGGATACATGGTCGAGTACAAAAGCGCGCAGCAAGTTCTGGACCAGTTGTCGGAGATAGAAAAAAGGGTAAGGTACGCTAACAGGGACAACCTTAACCTTTAAAGGGGTGCTTGGTTTAAATAATTAACCTCATAAGTTTTTAGAATGGCAAGAATCTATTCGGGAAAGAAAGGCAGGTCAGGCAGTCACAGGCCTCCGCATGTTGCTGTGCCAAAATGGATAAAATACAGTAAGGAGGATGTGGAAAGCTTGGTAGCCGACCTGGCCAAACAAAAGCATTCATCATCCATGATAGGCACTATTCTAAGGGATACTTACGGGATACCTGATTCGCAGGCCATAACTAAAAAGTCCGTAAGCTCAATAATGAAGGAAAATTCCATTTATCCTGAGATTCCTGAAGACTTGATGTTTCTGCTGAAAAAGTCTGTGAATTTAAGGCGCCATGTTTCCGGCAACAAGCAGGACAAGCATTCACGCCGTGGAATGCAGAATTTGGAATCTCAGATAAGGCGACTGGCTAAATATTATGTCAGCACAAAAAGACTGCCGGGTAATTGGAGATACGACCCAGAAAAGGCAAGACTCATAATCCAGAGAGGATGATAGAATGGCAGTCAAACTAAAAGGGAAGCAGTGGGTGCCTATAATCTCTCCGAAGGCTTTCGGAGAAAAGGAAATTGGAAAGGCACCGACCGCAGAACCTGAGAAACTCGTGGGTAAGAGGCTTGTTCTGAATGCACTTGAAGTTACAAACGACCTCAACAAATATTACATCAAGCTCAAGTTCAAGATATACGCTGTCAGTGGGAACAATGCATTGACCAGTTTCGACGGCTTTGAATGCATGCAGGACTATATCTCACGAATGGTTTTAAGGAGAATAAAGAGAATAGATTCTGTCCAAGATCTGAAGACTCGGGACAATGTAAAGCTTAGGGTGAAAAGCCTGACAGTTGTGTCAAAACGTGTCAGGACAAACGTCGAGATGAAAATAAGGGAATATGTATCAGAAGTCATGAAAGAGGAAGTCGAAAACTCCACTCTTGAAGAGTTCCTGAACAAGGTCTTGACGAACTCCATAAAAAGCCGAATAATTAGGCAAGGCAGGACGATTTACCCTATACGGAATTTTGAAATCCGAAGGACTGACACCCTTAAATGAACGATTTAATCATAGGAACTCCGAAAAGGTTGAACAGCAATAATCCCAGAATGATAAAGCTCGTCGCGACTATTACTTTCCTTCCTGTCTCGCCAAATTTGGATGTAAGGATCTCCTCGAAGAACAGTCCTCCATCAAGAGGCTTCATTGGAAGCAGGTTAACAATTCCGACGCCAATGCTTATAACAATCAACCAGTTGAGGAAAGATATTACCGTAATAAAGACCTTGAAGAACGCTCCGGATACAAGTCCAGCCAATCCTAGAATGTTGTACTCGTAAGAATTTCTAACTCCAATCCCCATGTAAGTCCTGTTTTCAATCTCTGGGTGATCCTCCAGAACAATCTGATAGCTCCCCTTGTCGGTCGTTATTGCTATCCTGTCACCTGTTTTCGTACCGTTCAAGGCGTTCACAAAATCAAGAGTGTCTATAACGTCAACACCGTTAATCTTCATTATAGTCCCTTCCAACCCAACCTTTTCTGCGGGGGAATTAGGATCTACAGAGTCTATGGCAACGCCCACGGATTCTGTAGCCGAGTTGAACAGGAACAGGCTCGATACTAGTATCACAATGGCAACAATGGCCGAAAGAAAGTTAGCCAAACTTCCAGCTGCAAATATCCTTAATTTTTTCAGTATCGCAAGCTTTTTGATTCTCTTGTCGTCAGGATCTACAAAAGCACCTATAGGCAGAATGAGAAGCAACAGCACGCCATAATTCTTCACCTTTACTTTTTCAAGCCTGACAAAGACGGCGTGCATAGTTTCGTGCGTGGACGCAATGATAAATATAGCAATTATCCAATACCAGAATGGAACGGAAACAACAGGCCCGGGTATTTGGTAGCCGCCTGCAGTCGGTAGTACAAGTTGAAACGCCTGCTGCAGGTTCACAGTCAAAATTATCAATCCTATTACTCCCAGCAGTCCGGCTAAAATACCTATACCTACGCCAATGTTGCCTAGGATTGTGATGAAACGCGGATACCGTGCTACAAATCTATCTATTATATCCAATCCTCCAGTCCAACGCTTTATGATAAACCCGTACTTGAACTCTATATTGCTCCTGTCTTTGAATACCAAAAAACCGATTATTGCGGCAAATAGAGCCAGTGATACTAGTTCAAAGTTTACCATAACATCAATATTCGGTTTCAACACTTTTTAAAGTTGCAGTGCAGGGGGAGAGATTCGAACTCTCGAAGGGACTAACCCACCAACTCCTGAAGCTGGCGCAATTTTCTGTTTGTTTGACCAGACTATGCGACCCCTGCTTTAATATCCAAGCAAACCTTATAACTCCTAACACCGAACGGTAATACCTTTACTCTATTTTCAATAGAAAATCTTTTGCCTTTTTCTTCTACAGCTTTCTCAACGAACTTTTCCGCCTTTGAAAACAAATCCTTCTCATCACCAAAAGTGTAAAAATGAATAACGCCACCGTCTTTAACGATGTCAAATACAACATCCAGATAATACTCTCCGCCAACAGCAATCGGCATTACGATTCTGTCGAATTTGAAATTAAAAATTCCAGGAGCATTTTTCACATCATCATTAATCAACACAATCTTGTGCGCCAACTTGTTTATCCTTACATTCTCCTTTGCATACTCATGGGCAACGGGGTTTTTCTCAATCCCATAAACTTTGCTCACGTCCGGTTGTCTTTTAACAATTGCAATTGGGTACGGCCCAATTCCAGAGAACGGCACTGCAACAACCTCGCCAGGCTCGACAAGAGAAGCAATTCTTTGTCTTTCATTGGATTCCCTGGGGGAAAAGAAAACTTTCTTTGGATCAAGCTTCAGCATATATCCGTATTCCTTGTGCACGACTTCCGTGTTTTCATCACCGGCAATTAATTCCAAGTCATCCAGCCTGTAAGTTCCCTTCCTGCCGGATATTTTGTTTAATACCGATTTTACATTTGGATTTGTTTTCATCGCAGCCTCGGCTATCAAGTGTTTCCTCCCTCCCAATTCTTCAGGAATCTCTATTACAACAACACTCTTGTCAGAGCCAATCACATCATAACTCTTAGGAACCAATTCCATCTCTTCCGTAGTCAATTCACTCTGCAAGAACTTTGCAAGCGGCTTCATGTAATTTCTTTATCCGGTTGCATTTAAAATGAATCCCCCCAGGGCTTTCGACATCTCGTTAACGAACTCCCACCACACCTTGAGGAACTTGAACTCGAAAATGTCTTCTGGAAAGAACATTCCGGCCCCTATGTAGTATATAAGACTCACTATGAATAAAATTGCGGCAATCCTGCCTATCCAGCCAGCTGAAAATTTAACTAGAGGGTTGCTAGCTGTAGCGTAAAGGAAAAGGCCTATCGACGAGACAGCTAGATATGTGGGCAGCTCCGCACCAAATACATAAAACGTGACCGCTGCGCCGACAATGGCGAACAGTATCCAGATGACATCCTGGAATGCTACTTCTTCCATCGTAAAACATTCCACTTTAAAACATAAGAAAATTGGCATAGAAGTGTATACTGCAGAGGTTATTTCGCAGGATAGAAATGTTTATATACTGTCACTTTTAAGTGGTGAATATGAGAGAAAACAGGTCAAGATATATGGACGGAAGCATGGGTCAATACATGCAAGATGCAGGGCCTTATGGTAATCATTCAAATGAAGGTTCTGGAAGAGCTTACAGAAGCATTAAAGACATCGCTAGAAACTATTTGGTGGACGAGCCTAGGAAGGGTTGGAGCGGATTATTCGGATTAGCGGCAGGCATAGGAACACTTTTGACAGGAGGCCTCATTTTGCCTGCTCTTTTCACAGGCTTGGTGGCAGGCGGTGTAACTCGACTCATTGGAGACGGTTACCACTATGGAAGAAAGGCAGCGGAAAATGTTCTAACATGGACACAAAATTACAAACCATTGAATTACAGACAAGCTCAAAGAGCTTTAGCAGCGTGATTTTATGGTAGTACCACCAATAGCACCAGCGCCAGTTGTTCCACCAGCACCGGGTGTTTTGGACAATTTAGGAAATCATTTGAGGCAAAGAGGTAGGATGTACGTCGGATTAGGCGCTATAGGCGCTTCACTTGGTGGCCTATATAGGATAGTCGAAAATACAGCTTTAAACATAGTAGGAAAAGGATACTCTATAGATTACGAAACTCCGATGCCTGGCAGTACATCAGGGTCTATTACAACGGATATACCAAATGTATCAACAGGCTTCGATAAGGTTCCTGAAGGAATGCTTGCTGGTGGATATGAAGGTCTTTATCTAGTATCGACAGGATTTACAGGTCCGCTTTACGTAAACGGACTTGGGAGATTAACAAATAGGGGAGTTGACAACAGCCTTGGGGGTTTGGCAAGCATGTTGCCGTTTGCTTACGCAACTAGCGGAGCCATTTCTGCCGCGGAGAATCTTGCAGGAAGAACTTTGCCTAGTATTTCTAGCGATCCTTTCGTCAGAACTCTTGTCGAAAGACCGGCCATATTAATGGCACCTGCATTAATCTCGTTAGGAGTTGCCTATAGGAACGAAATCGGTGCAGGTGCTAGAGCTGTGGGACGTGGGGTCCGTTCGGTCGCACAGAGGTACGGCACAGCCAATAGACGGGTTTACACTTCTGTTAGAAATTGGATATATTCCCGTTCAGTGGCGAGTGGTTCTAGCCCTAGAATGTCTAGATTTACTGCTGCAATAACGGGCGGATATGTAACCGGAATAACAAATTATGCAGGTGTTGAAGCTGGTCTTTTGGGTTATTCGGCTGGCCGCGGACTGGGTTTGTGGTAGATTTATTCTTATCGTCTGAATTCTATTCATGACTCTGGCTTTAATTGGCCTAGGCCTTTATTCTGAAAAAGACCTTTCTTTGAACGGAATAGAAGAATTGAAAAAGTCCGACAAAGTTTATATGGAGCTTTACACTGGCAAATGGCAGGGCTCTATGGAAAATTTAAAGAAACTAATTGGTAAAGAAATTGTAACGTTGGAAAGAAAAGACCTGGAAGAAAACTCCCGAAGAATAATAAGCGAATCAAAAAAGCAAAACGTGTCAATTCTCGTCCAAGGAGATCCATTGATAGCTACAATGCATTCTTCTCTAATCTCAGAAGCAAAGAAACTTGGAATAGAAACCAAAATTGTTCATAATTCTTCCATAGTCTCAGCTATCGCCGAAACCGGCCTTCACGTTTACAAAATCGGCCAAGTTGTTACAATCCCATTTCCGGAAAAAACAAAAGGGAAAAAGCCAAAATCAACTTTCAACTCCATAAAAGAAAATAAAAAAAGAGATTTGCACACATTATGTTTGCTCGACATAGTGACAGAAGAAGGCAAGTACATGACAATCAATGAAGGCGTTGACATACTTTTATCATGGAAAATAATTTCAAAGACGGACAAAATAGTTGTCTTTGCAAAAGCAGGAAGTACGCAACCCGTTATACTTTACAAAACTGCTGAAGAGATGATTAAAAAGAAAATAAAAGACACACCAGCAGTTATAATAATTCCCGGAAAGCTTCATTTTACTGAGAAAGAATATTTAGAAATGTGTAAGAATGGTTAGATTTACTTTGGTTCTGCTTCCACTGTCACTATTGTTAACTATTTTCGACAATAGATTCTTCCCCATCTTCATAGGAACTTTCATATTCGAAGCTTGGATAATGTGGACTCGTAGTATTGGTGGGGAATGGGTGCCGACGCCTCAAAAAACGGTAGACAGAATGCTCAAAATCGCGAAACTCAAGAAAAACGAAATTGTTTATGATTTGGGTTCTGGTGATGGTAAGATTGTAATTTCCGCTGCAAAGCTAGGCGCCAGAGCAGTCGGAATAGAAATAGACCCCTTAAGGATTTTCATGAGCAGGATTAAAATAGCGTTGGAAAATGTCGGTGACTTGGCTGTAGTTAGACGTGGAGATCTGTTCAAGGCCAATGTAAAAAGCGCAGATGTTGTGACATTGTTCCTGCTACCGAAAACAATGGAAAAGCTGGAAAGTAAACTAAGAAAAGAATTAAAGAAAGGAGCGAGGATTGTATCTTACGGATTTTCTTTCAAAAAATGGAAGCCTGTCAAGACAGATAGGAAAAACAAGATTTACTTGTACAACGCTTAAGCTATCGAAGCGCCTGAGAAAGAAGGTCTGTAGTTGTTCATTCCTCTTATGAAAGAGTATGCCATACTAACCAAATAGTTCTTGATGTAGGACGCATCAATCAGCTTCTTCTCTCCGTGGTCTCTTGCCATCTGAGTGGCGCCTGCTCTATATTGCCCATAGCCGTCTCTAGTATTACCTCTTATTTTTGTAGTATAAAATGACGCTATGCCTTCTATCATAGATCTCGCCAACATAGATCCTCTCGGTCCTAAGACGTTGTACAGACCTGTATTGTAAGCACTGATACTCCCTGTTTCTTCCTGGATTCCATGAATGCTTTCATGCACTCCTGCCTCCGCACCGAATTCAGCATTGTGTCTCAGTGTGTGTGCATTCAATGTTATTGTCTTGTCTTCTGGCGAGTATGCTCCAGCAGTTCTGGGATCAAGATTTTCGATATTGTATCGCCTAATTCTGGGCATTATACCAAAATACTTCCTTACACTTCTAACACCATTTACCAGAGAAGAAAGACCTCTTTTAAGAATGTCTACGTCAGAGCCTCTGTAGCTTATCGGAGCGTCCAGCTCTCTTTCAAGCTCCATTATAATGTCATTACTCATAAGTAAGTATTACACTAAATCTACATATAAAGCTATCATTTTAGAGGTGCCTTGGAAATTAAGGTCCGCCGCCACGGACGAATAACCACCCTATTATGCCAACTAGAATTACGGCAGCAATCAACAACCAATCAACAGGCAGATTTATACCAGTCAATCCAGGGAATATTCTGGCACCTCCAGATTGAAGAAAGATGCCCAAGCTGACAAGCACAATAATTATCACTACAAACCCCATGTATTTCTGTAGGGGAAAAGTTTCTCCAGCCTTACCGAACACACCCGAATTCATGAACATTGTCACAAGAACAAGAACGACTATTGTAGTCAGAATTGCAACCAGGCTGTTTGCGACAAACTGTGTTAAAAACTGGGAAAACGTGAATCCTATCGGCGTATAAACCATCATAAAGCCAGCTGCAGCCAATGCTATAACAACGCTTATAGTTCTATTACCCTGATCGTTTCCGAACACACCACTCCTGACTAGTAATCCATAAAACACTGCAAAGACCAGCAGAAACGGTAGGAAAAAATCGAAAATGCCTATCTGCTTGCCGGCCTGTATTATTTCCTGAAAGGTTCTCTGAGCCAACGCTGCAGAAGAAAGTACCAAAAGCGAGAAAACGAATACAGCAAGTCTCGAAACAATATCTTTCCTCATCTTCATTTCACTTCGCCGCATTGACGATTAACGCAACACTTCCGAATAATACTAAAATTACAATTACAGATATAAATAGGTCTGACGGGATTCCTGTGCCGACGCCCTGAGGGAACAGCACAGTCGCCAAGCCGCTGGACACAAGGATCACTATTCCCACAATCAAACTGAGTATTAATATTGCTCCCCAAAAGTAGCCCGACTTGATCTTGTCGCTCAGACTCTTTGCCAAGTCAGGCGGAAAGAACATCCCGGCCAGCATCAAGGCTATCAATACAACCAGTGATACAGTAAATCCCTGGACAAAGAATGCTGTTAGCTTGCCTTGTATGTCAACTCCTAGAATGACGGGAGTAGCCCAGACAAAAAGGCTTATGACGAATGC
Source organism: uncultured archaeon (assembly GCA_964373665.1). GTDB lineage: Archaea > Aenigmatarchaeota > Aenigmatarchaeia > CG10238-14 > SCSR01 > JACOWB01. The sequence continues at coordinate 46,968 of CAYJVM010000002.1, forward strand.
TATTATAGCATTTACAGCAATGTTCTTGTCCGGATCTCCAAAGATCTGCGCCCTTCTCAGGCCGCCGTAGATAATCGCCGCGCTTAGTATGAACGGCAGCAGGAACTTGAAGAACCCAAGCTCGTTGAGCTTCAATATCGCTATCTCGAAAAACGACGGCATTAAACTTCCCTCCCGGTAGCCATTGCTATAAACAGAAAAATGATGAAAATTCCCAGTATCACGCCTGAAATTGCGGCCAACTCAATATTAATTCCCGCGGTTCTGACTAGTTGAACAACGGACTCCCACCCTATGCTGAAGAGCCCCATGAATACAGCAATTATAATTACAATGTAAACTAGGAGCTGAAGCGGCCCGCCTGTCGTAACCATTTGTGGAAGCCTTTCCATCAGATTCGGATAGAAGAAGCTAGCCACGAGAAGTCCGAAAAGGATGACAATCATGAATATCGACATCTGGGCGAAAAATCTGGTCAGCGTCGGCACTATCCCAATGCCTATAATGACAGGCAGGGCAAAGATGAACAAACCCACACCGACCGATACTATGCCGTGGATGACTGCCGACTCCCCGAGAATCTGCGTCTTCCTCAGCATGGCATAAAGAATGGTGGTGAAAAGTATGAACGGCAGCAAAAAGTCGTAAAAGCCAAACTCTAATAGCCTTTCAATAGCTATCTGAAATATGTTCGTCGCCATTTTACCTTAAACTAACTTGGTTTGTTGAAAATTTAAACATGCTAGCCGTAATGCTCCCTGTGCCTTCTCCTGAGCTTGATGTTCAGCATCTGCATATCCCTTTCTATCTCGTTCAGCTTGCTGTTCAGCTCGTACCTTTTCTTCAGATTCCTCTCCCTTACGAACTTTTCCTGCAGTTGAGACTCTAACCTCCTCAAGTCATGCAGCTTCTGCTCGTCGCCCTTAAAACTCTCCACAATTCTAGCACCCCTAAAAATCACCGCCCAGAAAATCATCAATATCAACCCGGCAAAAATTATTATGCTGGTAGCTATGCCAATCTGCGCCAGGTAGACGGCAAGGAATGCGAATGTGGCCGGCTGTAGGGCATATATCAATATGGTGAAACCGGCGGCGAGAAACAAATAAGCGAAATTGTTGTTCCCGAATATCCTGGTCATCTTCAATCCGAACAGGAAGACCGTGAAGAAAATCAAAAATGGAATTATAAGCGTTACCAGATACTGCTTCATATTGTCGGATATAAAAGTCTCAATAGGTACAGCCATCTTATCTTATTATAATTCGCCTTGCTTCCGCTTAAGCTTCTTCATGCTTCATCCTTTGGACAAGATCGGTCAATGCCCTAACTGACTCTATGAGTGCCGGCAGCGTCTGCCTGAATGCCTTTTCCAATGCGCTTATTCTGGTGTCTATGTTCCCGGCGCTGTCCTTGAAGGTGTCTATCTTGCTCAAAATCTGGGTCTGCTCCGCGCTCCTGAGACTCAAAATCTCGTTTATCCTGTCGTTGATTTCGTTTAGTCTCTTCTCTATCGCTTGGAACTTGACCGAGACTTCTATGACTTTTTCATTCACTTCACCCATCCTTGCCTGGACGATATAATCAACATACTCCTCTGTTGGAAATTGCTGCGCTTGCTGCTTGTAATATTCCTGCGGCAGCGACGTTTCGGGTATCTGTGGCATCTGCGGCCTTTGCTCCGGCGTTATATCCTCAAGTGTAGGAAGTTCCAGCTCGCTCCTTTCCGCAGAGGTCCTTTGCCGCGGTCTTGTGGTCTCGTACCTTGTCGATTGGGTTAGCGCTGCATCCACTTCAGAAGCTTGATAGCCGTCCTTCCTTAAAATGTCGATAATCTCCGCATCGGAAAATCCCTTGGAGCTCAATTCTCTCACCCTGTCGACAGGGGGCGCCTTTTGTTTTTCCTGCTTTAGAAACGGCAAAACCATTATTTCACTATAATTACTTTAATCTTGTCCAGACATAAAGCTAAGCCTTCTTTACCTTCGGAATCTTCAAGCTGACGTACCTTTCCATCTCGTCTTTCGTGACGTACTTGGCCGTTACAGGATTTATAAGCTCCATATAAGTCTCTATTTCCTTGAACTCCCTTTTCGTCGCCGTCTTCGACAAATCCTTGTTCACGCGAAGTATTTCGTTTTCTATCGACACTAGCTTTTCCGACAGCAACACAAGTCTGTCAGTCATCTTTTCCATGAATATCTTCAATTCATTTAGATGGTTCAAAGTGCTGTCCTGAAGTGCACTGATGGAGTTTTCCATCCTATCCATTCTTTGTTCTATAGCCCTGATTCTTCTAGTGTCCTCGTTCACCCTTTTGACAAGCTCAGATGCCAAGGCTGTCATGTCATCACGCCGTTCGAATGACAGTATTCTTGATGGGTCTGGGATGGGCATTATAAAGGATTTGTCTAAGAAAACAAATAAATTAATATGGCTGTTGAGTACGAGCTTGCCGATGGAGTAATCAGGATTAACTGCATGAACTGGGCGATAGCCCCAAGCGTGGAAGACTCGGAGGCGACTATGGCTGTTGTCATAGACACGCTCCTGAAAGTTCCTGATGCGCACCGCATAGTTCTGGTCGAGGCGCGAGAAAATGAATATGACGAAGACCAGACTAGGATGCTCAGGGAAATTGCGGATGCATATAACAGGATAGTCAATATAGACAAGATTCTCAGCATCAAGAACCTTGGTCCGCCGGAATTCGAAAAGCTTTTCCCAAAAAGACTTGCGGATTTGCAGTTCCTTGTGTTGGAAGTCATGAGGAAAGATCCGATAGGCGCGTACATCAGGATCATAAAGATGGTGAACGCCAACAAGGTGCTTGAGAACACTGCCCCATTTGCGCAGAAAGCGGCTTTTTCATATTATATCGACAATGCACTAATCCCGATAAAAAATATTATTGAATCATCAAGCCTAATCAAAAAGGCTATGCCTGTCCTTCAAAACTATCGATTCGGCAGCAGGGACATTTACCGAGAAATATTCTCCCCGACAGTAAAGCCCAATTTCATGCTCACACGACTTATGCTTACAGTGCCGAAAGGCGCGAGAATGATGGAGAAGTACAGCATCAAGGGAGGCGAGATAGAGATTTACAAACTGCTTAACAAGGTGCGCCATCTTTATCATGTTACGCCGAAGGAGTTTGTTTTGAGCGACGAAAAGTATTCCATCCTGGACTCGGCGCGAAGATACCTCGCATCTCACAGGCCTACGGAAGCAGAGACAGTCGAGCCAGACAAATCGCGGGAGCTCTTCAAAAATCTTGGCAAGGACCTCATAAAGGACGTGGCGCAGAGCATGAACGTAAAGCTGTCTGCGGATGAGATAGAAGAGCTGTCCAGCATACTGTCACGATACACGGCCGGCTATGGAGTTCTCGAGCTTTTGCTTTCCGACGAGAAAATCCAGGACATCTTCGTAAACTCGCCTATTGGGACAGTGCCGATATTCATAATACACGGAGACTATGAGGAATGCGAGACAAACTTGATACCGACTATGGGTGACGCGGAAGCGTGGGCCACAAGATTCAGGCTGTTTTCCGGAAGACCATTGGACGAATCCAATCCTGTGCTTGACACAGAACTGATTGTGCCTGGAGGAAAAGCAAGAGTGGCTGCAATAACAAGGACATTATCGCCGGAAGGGCTTGCATTCGCATTCAGGAGGCACAGAGAAAAGCCTTGGACGACGTCTTTGTTCATCAAGCACAAAATGATCGACTCTCTTTATTCCGGTGTGATGAATTTTGTAGTCGACGGCGGAAGAGCATTGCTTGTTGCCGGAGGCCGCGGTTCCGGGAAAACATCTCTGCTGAATGCACTAATGCTTGACATCATGCCCAAGTTCAGAATCCTTACAGTAGAAGACACACTTGAAATTATTGTGACGGACATGAGGAGATTGGGCTACAACATCGAAAGAATGAAGTCGAGATCGGTAATTACCAAGGTAGAGACTGAACTGCCGGCAGACGAAGCCCTGAGAACTGCACTGAGATTAGGCGATTCAGTCCTTATATTGGGGGAAGTCAGAAGTCTTGAAAGCCTTGCCTTGTTTGAAGCCATGAGAATAGGTGCTCTGGCGAATGTTGTCGCTGGCACGATTCACGGCGAATCTGCTTATGGAGTTTACGACAGGGTTGTGCATGACTTGGGCGTCCCTCCAACTAGCTTCAAGGCGATAGATCTGATCACTATTTGCAACCAGCTCAAGTCGCCCGACGGCCTGCACAGGTTCAGGAGAGTGACCGAACTGACGGAAGTGAGAAAGCAGTGGAAGAATGATCCGATGGACGAAGGAGGATTTGTCAATTTAATGGAGTATTCTGCGAAGGAAGACATGCTAAAGCCGACTGCGACTTTGATCGACGGCGAGTCTCAGGTGCTGAATGAGATAGCAAAGAGAGTCAGGGAATGGAGGGGCCATTGGGATGTTGTGTGGGACAACATTTTATTAAGGGCGAAAATCAAGCAGACAATGGTGGAGCTTGCCGGGCAGTCGAACAAGCCGAATGTGCTGGAGGCCGACTATTCCGTCGAATCCAACTCCATGTTCCATCTATTTTCAGAGCAGGTGAGAGATGAGGTTGGGGGAATGGACTCGAAGATGATTTATGACAGATGGCTCGGATGGTTCAAAGGAAGGATAAAATAGTTTAACTGGATAATTCAATAAATTTTATGGGGAAAGGCGCGGTTGATTATATAGTTGCCATAGTTCTTGGTGTAGCCGTCATAGCCTTGCTTGGATACTGGTTTTTCACATCACAGAGGGACGGTAGTGGAAGCGCAAATCTGGCTGAATGCACTGCTGTGAAGACCCAATTTTGCGCGATTCAGACTGAGGAAAACTGGAATAAGATGCTCACCAAATGCGGCGACGCCAACAAGTTCAAGTCAGTTGAAGTGATAGAAACGACAAGTGGCATTAACTTTAAAAAAATCGACAACCAGTGCAACAGTTTTTGCAGTACTGTGATACCGGGATGGTCGCCCTTATCAAGCAACAACCATCCCGAATGCAGCAAGCCACCTCAACCGACAAAAGCCTAGTCTTAATTTTGAATAAAACAAATCTTATTTGTGGCTATAGTCTCAAGGGATTATGAACAGTTTCTCCGAGAGGAACAACTCGCGAAAAGATTGACGTTTTACGAGAGGCTATGTTCTTTATTAGAGTTTCTTCCATCACCTGTGACAAAGGGACTGAGGGAAAAATATACTGAAGCAATGGAATTCTCCCACATGAAGGCGTCGCCGAAAGGTGCATTCAACCTATCAATTCTGGGCACGTTGTTAATATTCGCAGCATCTCTATCACTCTTGTATTTCATCGATTCTTTCTCCCCAGGATCTGTTATTTTATCGCTTTTCATCGCTTCACTCGCATTTTACTTTCTTGTCAGCTATCCTTTGAGGTATGCGACAATTTTCAGGATAAGCGCATCTTCGGAAATGGTTCTCGCGACAATATACATGAGCATTTCCATGCATATCTCGCCAAACTTGGAGAACGCTGTCAAGTTCGCTTCAAAAAACTTGAAAGGGTCCCTCGCCAAAGACTTGAGGGGTCTTTTGTGGAATGTATACACACGCAAACACGATAGAATAGAGGACGCCTTCGACAATTTCGTCAAAAAATGGGAGCGTGAAAACAAAGAGTTCGCCACATCGCTATATCTTATTAAAAATTCCACTGCAGAATCACAGGCTAGACGCGAAAAGTTTCTTGACGAAGCAGTTTCTGTAATGCTTGAAGGGACAAAGGAGAGGATGCGAGGATATGCCCGAGAGCTAAAGGAACCGGTGACAATATTGAATGCGCTCGGCATACTGCTTCCGATAATAGGCCTGGTGTTCTTCCCGGTAATAAGCATCTTCCTGCCGGAAATTGTCAAGCCAGTGCTGCTGATTTTGGGCTATGACATTTTCCTCCCCCTGATAGTTTTCTTCCTTATGTCTAGCTATCTTGAAAAGCGTCCGTACAGCTTCCATCAGCCTGACCTTAGAAAGCATCCAGAGTTCTCTGTGGAGAAATTCTACGAAAAGCCTTACATAGTTCCTGTCCTAGTGTCCATACCGCTCCTTCTGTTTTCGGGATACAAAATGATAGGCCAAGAAGAAATCTTCAGCTTCGAGCTTCTGCTGTATTCTATGATAGCCAGCGTCGGAATAGCGGCTGGAGTGATAAGCTATTCCTATCTCTCTGTGCGGAGAAAGCTGAAAATCCGAAAGGAGATATCGGACATAGAAGGTGAATTTGCAGAGGCGCTTTTCCAGCTCGGCAGCCTGATAATGCGCGGGATTCCACTTGAGGCAGCAATGAAGAGATCCAAGGACCAGTCAAAGAACATGAAGATAGCAGACTTTTTCGACAAGATACTTTACAATATAAAGACTTTTGGAATGACTTTCGAAGACGCAGTTTTCCACAAAGAATACGGTGCATTGAGATACTACCCGTCCACTCTCATAGAGGCTGTGATGAATGTCATAGCGGAGACATCGCAGAAGGGCATGCAGAGCGCATCCAAGTCGATGGTCATAATTTCAAAATATCTAAAGGACATGCGTGAGGTGGACGATGAGCTGAAGAGCATGATGGAGGATGTGACGTCGACAATGAATACTCAAGCAATCATGCTCGCACCGTTAAGCGCGGGTGTTGTCGTAACACTCGCCGCAATAATGACTCGACTTCTCATCAAGCTTGGCGAGTCCATAAAAGACATTTATTCTGGTCTTGGATCAGCCCTCGGTCCTGCGAGCGACTTGGGGGCAGGCGTCTTCGAGTCAATATTCAACATAAGCTCTATAATCCCAGTGCATGGGTTCCAGCTCATAGTCGGCATTTATCTTGTGGAGATTGTCACTTTGATAGCAGTAGCTGCCAGTACTATAACTAACGGAGAGGAGAATCTGCTGAAAAGGTTCAATATCGCGAAGATACTTTTGTACAGCATGGTCGTCTATATAGTCACTCTTTTCGTCACATACTACATCTTCACTTCGGTAATTTCGATAGAAAACCTCACGGCCAATAGTTAATAATTGCAAACTCGAATTAGATTTAATGAGAAAGGGAGATGTGGACAGGTTCATTGTATGGTTCATAATTATGCTGATAATAGCTGTGATGGTCATATTGTCTGGCATAAAGCTATACCAGCAGTTCACTGGGAGATGAGACGATGAAGGGAGTTTTTGGCAAGGTGTTGACAATGGTGATTAGCTTGGTTCTTGCGGCATTGGCGCTGATTCTTATCTGGTACTTTAATGAAAAGCTGTTTGGCTATTTTGGCGCGCTATTGTTGGAGGGATTGAAGAGCTTCTTCTGCAGCATGTTGGGATTCGTAGGCAAACCCTTCGGATGCTGAACCTATTTATCGTATCCTACTTAATTATTTCTATCCATGTCTAAAGGAGCGATGACAGTAGAGGCGATAATGAGCATCTTTTTGATGATAGCCGTTCTTGTCGTAGGCGTTTCATTTCTGTTGCGTGCATTCAACATAGACTTGTTCGGTTTTCTCGGAGATTTGCTGGGCGGGGTGATTGGCGTGCCGGAGAAAGGATTGGTACTGTACATAAGACTGGATCCTGACAGTGGTGCCAGGCTTGGAGGTGACGGCACAGCTGAAGTTCATGCATTTTCATTGATCGAGCAAGGAATCTTGAGGCAAAACAACTTCAAATTCAAGATCGAGAACGATTTATACTTTTGGCCAGATCCAAAATATGTTTCCGACGGACAATGCACTATTTTTCTCGTCGACGAAGGGGATGAACCTAACGACGACAGAGGAAAGCTGGCGAAAGTGAAGTCTGGGACGCAAATAGATGATGAAAAATGTCCTGTTGGTACCAATTTGGCTAGTTGCTTATCAGATTCGAATGCTCAATACTCCTGCGGTTTTATGACTCAGGCGGATGTTGGTGAGTGCAAAGGTGTTAATTGTGTAAATTGTCCAGATGTCAACTGTCCAAGTATCCGCACAGGACAACGAGTTGCTTGTCAAGGTAATTCAAATATAGTATATTGTAAATACTCGCTAAGCGAAGTGCCAAATAAATGCATGGATAATACAAAAGTCCTAGACGAAAAATTCTGCATAGAAGAGAAAGACAAGTGTGTATGGTATAAAGATTCATGCTCGGCTAATGGATGCTCGCTTGCGTACCCAAACTCGTACAGGGTGAAGTACGGAGTGTTCTGCGCGAATGACGGTCAGTGGTATTCATGCACGAAGAAGAACGATGGAAAAACCAGGGACGACCTTACCTGCACAAAGGAAGGCGACAGCTATGTTTGGAAGGGCACGTTTAAGGCAAGGAAAGCAGATGCGGCACCGAAGGTGTATGTGGGTGCAATACCGAACGTAAGCAATAAAATCGAGCAGATAATAGGGAGGAACATAACGATAACCGCATATGCTGACGACAGCGAAGCTGGCAACGGCTTGACTAAATTGGAGTTATCAGGAACAGATACTTGCACCTATCCAGAGGTTCTTAATGATCCTCCTTTCCCTGATTCGAAGAGCAGGAACTGCGACAACAAGCTCTTCTGCGGCCGGGACTTTAAGATTAACTGCAATGACGTGAGCAGACCTACAGTTTCTGTGATAGCTACATCGAACGCAAACCCGCCAAACAACAAAGCCACTAAAAATGTAGGCGTGGAATTCAAGAAAGAGCTGGTTTATGCCAGTTTCCCTGGCAGTGCAGTTAAGGATTCCAATATCTATCATAACACGTCCTCCTCAATTTTCATGACTTTAGACGTAAAAGTTGCAAATGATGGCCAAACCAGATCCATAATTTACGGACCAGGAATAGAAACAAGTGACGGAAGCTTTATTGAGTTAGGCACATTTTCGGATGTCAGGCTGTCAAGCACTGATGTGAATGGCGATGTGGTCTTGAGAATGGGTGCTGCCGGCTGGCATTCATTATACGAATTCCATAAAAAGGCATCTGGAATGGATCCCAATACCAACCCAACTCTTGTTTTCTCGTACTCCTTGTCAAGAGGAGCAGATAGAGAAAATTTGCACCCAGTCGATGAAAAAGTATACAAACTAGGTTTTGATGCGTTGTGGGAATATTCACCAGATTACAAAGTTGATTGGATAGCTGATAGCGGCGTAACGCTGTCATTCCCAGACGTTAGTTCAGATCCAAACTCTGTCAAACATGGCAGAGTCTCAGTAAAGGCACAAAAGCCAGTGGCAGACGTAAAAGGTTTAACGTTTAAAAGAGTTGACCCATCTTATACTGGACCATTAAGAATATCAGACGGTATTGTCTTGTCTTACAAAGGGGATGGTGGTCCGGGCAAAATCTTGATACATGATGTAAATGGCAAGAACAATTGCGTCGTACTACCGGACCGCGTCTCGGACTGCGGGATAGTTCTAACACCAAAACCCGATCAATTCAAATACGTCTATATTACCAGGCAGTATTTAATTGATCAAGGATTGAATCCAGATAGAATAGACAGAATTGAATTCCAGTTTGGAACCACGCTGATTATTGATGGCTTCTATTACAGTTAGTACAGTTTTCGGCAATGTCCTTTAACGAAAGCGAGCGGGAAATCCCACACTCTTTAGAGGTGGGATGAGAGCGAGCACAAGAAACGATAGGTATATATAGATAGCGTTCATATAATGTAATATGCCAAAGGGTTATATAGCATCTGAGACATCGGTGCACTTCATGAATTATCATTTCGTGTGGTGTCCGAAGTATCGCAGGAAGATACTTGTCAGGGATGTCAAAAAGAGGTTGGAGAAATTGATACAGCAGAAGACAAAGGAACTGAATGGCGAAGTCCTATCTCTTGCGATAGGAGACGACCATGTTCATCTGTTCGTCAGGACTACTCCGACAATAGCTCCAAATTCCTTTATAGGAAAAGTAAAAGGGTTCACGTCAAGAATACTGAGACAAGAGTTTCCGACTGTGAAATCAAGACTTCCGACGCTTTGGACTCGCTCATATTTCGTTTCAACGCATGGGCATATTTCGGATGCAATGATAAAGAAGTACATTGACGAACAAAAGGGAATGTAGATGAGAAATTATAGGTTCAGAATCTATCCATCGAAGATGCAAGAGAAGGAAATGCAGAAGCACCTATGGATAGAGAAGAATCTATGGAACATGCTTCTTGAAGTCAACGGAAAAACATACGACGAAACAAAGAAGTTTCTGACAAGGAATGAGATGCAGGTATTGGTCAAAAATTCAGGATTATTCTCTCAGACAGCACAAACTCTTTCTCATCGGTTGCAGAAAGCGTTATGGAGAATGGTCAAACTTCGAAAGCAGGGAAAGAAGTGTGGCTACCCAAGATTCAAGAGCATAGATAGAATAAAGAGTCTGAATTATCCGCAAGCGGGATTTAAGCTCGATAAAAAACTGAAGGTCACTCCATTCGGCGAAATCAGCATAAAGAAACACCGAGACATCGAAGGCAGGATAAAAACTCTCACTTTGAAACGAGAATCTTCAGGCAAATGGTTCGCTACTTTCTGTGCTGAAATCGAACCTCATATGCCAAAGATAAATCATGGAGAGAAAGTTGGTATCGACCTCGGACTTGCAAAATTCGCCATCCTTTCAAACAAGGAAGTCATAAAGAATCCGAGGCATCTGAAAAAATACGAGAAGAAGCTTGCATTATTGCAACAGAGATTATCAAAAAAGAAGAAAGGAAGCAAGAATAGGAAAAGAGCCAAGCATAAAGTCGCCTTACTATACGAGAAAGTTGCCAATACACGGACTGACTTCCTTCACAAGACTTCAACGAGACTCGTCAATAGTTATTCCCTTATAGCGCTTGAGAAGCTTGCGTCTCAGGAGATGTCACAACAAAACTACGGCAAGCAAATCAATGATGCTGGATGGAATATGTTTTCGAATATGGTTAGCTACAAAGCTGAAAATGCTGGTTGTCGAATCGTATTTGTGAATCCGCATAACACTACACAGGAATGTAGCAACTGCCATGAGATTGTGAAGAAAGGACTGCAAGACAGGATACACGACTGTCCCAACTGCAATCTGGTAATGGACAGGGATTTGAACGCTGCAAAGAATATACTCATAAGAGCTACCGCAGGACTTGCGGGAAGTCAAGCTTCTGGAGATGGAGATTCATTGCCATCTTTGAAGGAAGAAGTCCACATCCTTCAGGGGTGGGAGTAGGTCACCAAAATACTTAAATACAGTCCAAACGAAATAGTAATCTAGTGAATCCATGAAAAAAGGCATTGCAGTTCCTTACATCATAGCCATTCTTTTAGGTGTCGCTGTTATAGGCCTTATTGGTTATTGGCTGTTTCTTTCCGGGAAGGGAATAGGTACAGGAGCCAAAGAGACCGAGTGCAATTCTGAATTGAACATTTACTGCAGCGATTGGTTGAGAACTGGATCGGAACCATCTAGATGGGACGGGACATGTAACGCTGTTCTAAGGCCAGCAGTTACGACAAAACCAGACATAAATTACTGCAAGAATAAAGGGTATAATATACCAGTCGCAGCCAGTGGTCCAGGAGGCGGTGGGGGCGGAGGAACATCACCGGGATAAGCACAATAATAAAATACAAATATTTATTTGTTAAATTCAAAATCCATAATAGATCTTAATGAGAACAAGTGTATTTTTTATTCTGTCATTGGTTTTAATTATTTCTTCCTTATATATCTTCATATACGCTACAACGGCTCAAACTAGTGCAAGTGTTATCTGGGCAGTAACTCCGGTAAATGTCAAGCCTCCAGATAAAATTACAGTTTACGTTCAAACTGTTAGTTCGGATATAACAAATGTTAAGGTATGGATAGTAGGTTCCAAAGGCGCTTCTGTACCTCAGGAAGGCTGGAGTTTGTTGACCGAGAAAGCCTCCACCCCCATTACAGTCGAAATTTCTCCCGATAAATACACCGACTTTCCCCGCGTATATGTTGCTCTTGAACTTTATGAAGGTAACCAACTTGTAGCCACAGGCAACCCCAATTCAGTCGGCTACAATCCCAGTCTGATTAAAGAAGTTTTGGTTAACGCAGATGTATCAACAGTCGGCGTTGTTTGGAGCATGTCCCACCAAATCACGTCTTCACCTCAGTTCATCCAAGTCAATGTGGATTCGATCAGTGGCGATTTTGACGAGGTCAGAGTTTGGGCCGCAGGATCTACTGGCACAGATGCACCGCAAAGTGGCTGGACAAGATGGGCGAGTTGGCATTACCATACCTTGTCGCCTTCGATAAAAATTCCGACAAGAGAGTATATCGGCAGTTCTTACGTGTACATCGTCCTTGATCTGGTCAAGGACGGCAAGGTGATAGTATCAGGATATCCCTATGTCGGGCATTATAACCCAGAACTGCGTAAAGAAGTGTCTGTTAGCTTGTCGAGACCTTCCATTCAGATCTCTTACAGAGATAGGGCGACTTCTGAAGAAAACATAACCGGCACAATATATGCTACAGCTGGAAACTTCGACGAAATCCGCATTTATGCAGCAGGTTCAAATGGTGATATGCCGATAGTAGGATGGACAAGATGGTATACAAAGACACCCACATCTGTGCCTTTCAACTATTCAATTCCTGCAAAAGACTACAGGACATTTTCACGCGTATACCTCGTTTTCGATCTGGTCAAGGACGGCAAGGTGATAGCATCAGGATACAAATATTCTTCAGCATATAAAGCAGACCTCCAGGTACCAGTTGCTATTGGTACACAACCGCTCCCAGCTTCTCCATTCAATGCTACTTGGAGCGTCGCACCGACATCTGTAAGCATCCCTAACGAACTCGAGGTTAAAGTGGATTCTTCTACTGGCAATCCCGATAGAATACATGTTTGGTCAGCTGGCTCCAAAGATCAGAATTCTTGGCCGATAGTAGGATGGACAAGATGGACAAAAGACATAGCAACACCCACACCCTTCACAGTAAAAATAAAGAGTGATGATTATTCAGACTCTTCTATTGTATTCGTTGTTCTGGAACTGACGAAAGGCGGCAACTTAGTAGCAACCGGAAATGCTAATGCCCCCAGCTATGATTCTAAGCTCCGTCGAGACATACAAATAACAAAATAATAGCATAAAGACATTTTGTTATGGAAAAATAGAAAATGATACAAAACAATTAATAATGTGTCCAAAGCAGTCGCCGTCCAGGCAGTCTTCATGTTGATATATTTATATATCAGATGATATAATTTTATATCATATGTTACAAGATTACAACGTATATAGGATACTAAGACTCTTCTTTGATTCCCCGACAAAACATTTTCAACTTCGGGAAATAAGCAGAATAACTAAAATTGGTTTACCAAGTGTGCGGAACCACGTCAAGAGGCTCGAAAGGCTTGGATTTGTGAAAAAAAAGAAAACATCCGTATACACATCTTTTGTTTCAAATAGGGACGATGAAAAATTCCTTACTTATAAGAGAAGTGATACTCTAATTAGGCTCCATGAAACAGGTCTTGTTTCTTATTTGGCGGAGAAATCACTCCCTGATACAATAGTACTCTTTGGTTCATGCTCAAGAGGAGAAGATATCGAAACAAGCGACATAGATTTGTTCATTCAAGGACCAGAAGAAAAAATAGACTTGGGTCGGTTTGAAAGCAAATTGAAAAGAAAAATAAATTTGCTATTTGAAAACGACATAAAAGATATCTCAAACGAGCTAATGAACAACATAATAAACGGAATCGTAATTTACGGTTATCTGAAGGTTTTGAAATGAAAGAGTGGGAAGAGGTTGAAGCTGAAGTCTGGAAAACAACTCCAGATAAAGAAATGACTCGCTCTATACTAAAGATGGCAGACGTAAGATTACGTGCTATAGAATCCTTAAATAAAAAAGAATTCATGTCAATAATAGTAGAAAACTATTACGAGGTCATTAAAGAATTGATAACTGCCTTAATGTCTGCAGATGGCCTCAAAACGCTTAGGCACGAAGTCTTAATAGTATATTTGAAAAAGTTTCACAAAAGTTTCGACAGAGGCGAATTATTCATTATCGATCAATTAAGGCAGACAAGAAATAAAATCGTGTATAAAGGATTTTTCGTGCAGGAAGCTTATTTGGAAAGAAATGAAAATAAGTTAAGGATGATAATAGAAAAACCACGAAAAATAATAACGCAAAAGCTCGGTTATTAATTATGCCCAAAGCAGTCGCCGTCCAGGCAGTCTTCATGATTGGAGTAATCGCTATAACATTGTTCTTTATAGTCGCCATATTCGCCCAATGGATCGACATAACAAAATGGGGAGCCAATGAGGCCGCCTGCACAGCCAAAAAAACCAGCTACTGCAGCAACTGGATAGTTAGAAGCCAATGCACTAAATGGGAAGTGGAATGTGGAACAGTCCCGTCCAGAGAGCAGTGCTGCACAGAAGTTCTCCGCAGAAACTCGGACGACCCTTTATGTGTGAAAGCACCCACATGCCCAAGTTCTTAATAATTTGAAAAATGAATAAGATTTATGAAAGGCGCTGTGGCCGCTGATGCCCTCATCAACGTTGGTTTTATAGTAATTTCAGTTGCCCTCCTCGCCACACAAGCACCTGCAATGATAAACGACATCAACGTTGTTTTGACGCATGAGAAAGTGACTAACGAGGCGAGGGAAATTTCCAACATGCTTAGCATCGCGAAGAACGCTCCTGATGAAATCAAAATTACACACACCATGCCCTCGGATGACTATAGTGTTAGGATAGGAAAAGATGGTGTTGTCGAAGTGTGTGACGATAGTTACTGTGGAAAATCAGAATCATTCGTCCAGTTTGAAGAGGAACTCGACGAGAGTGACGTTGGCCACATCAGCATAACAAAGAGCGTGGAAGATGGAGTATCAGTAGTGGACGTGTCCAAGATATCTATTTTGGCTGCATCTGTTGGAGCATCCGAATGCATAGAGTATGCTGTAGTTACCGGGGATACATTGTGGGACATTGCAATAGAATTTTACGGGGACGGCGTCAAGTGGCCGATAATATATGAAGCCAATAAAGAGGTCATAGGCGACAATCCAAACCTAATTCTCGTAGGTCAGGTGCTTTGCATACCTGAGATTTCTTCGGAGGGAACTGGATGAACAGAAAAGGAACGTCGTACATAGTGCCCTTATTCTCCCTTCTTTTCACAGGCGTCCTAGCGCTCACTATGGCCTACATCCTGCCTTCGCAGTACGTCAGCATAACACAAGTCATAGACCACAAGGAGTTTGAGAACAAGGCGATGATTCTAGGAAACTTGTTGTTGTCCAATCACGATCTGGTTTATTTCGATGACCCTGTATATTACCGCGGAGTGTTCGAAAAAGACAAGCTTGATGAAAAAATGGTTCAGAAAAGCGATTTTGGAAATGTTGAAAAGTTGATGGAGTGTACACAGCTATGCGATTCATTAAAGGCACTGCCAGGCTCTGTCGGTTTTGTTCTAATCTCCGACGCCGCTAATTCTGACGAGTGGTACTCTATCCTGTATCCAAACGGAGATCGCCCTGATATAGAAAGATGTTTCGGACAGCTTTCAGAAGCGATTTTGGAAAAGATATTCGACAGCAATGGTTTGCAGGAATGCGGATATAGTTCGTCAACAATACTTACCGAGTCATTCGCCGCAAGCATTAGGTATTCCGACGACGAAATAAAGGTAGGCAGGATAAGGATAGTGATGGTAGAATGAAATCGATGGCTGAACTTCCACTCATCGGTCTGATAGGCACCATGACGATAATGGCATCAATAATCATACCGCCTACAATAGTAAAGACGGCGTTGGACCAGGAGCTGGGCTACACGTACGATTACGAGAAGAGCCAAAACGCTTTACTGTCTCTCCTGTATTCAAAGGAAGGTGGTGTAAGCAATTATGAACAGCTAGGTACTAGTTACGTCCTTAACCAGCCGATAGGAGGTGGGATACAAAACCAGTTAGAGACGCTAGTAGGAAGCGAGTATTCAGTGGTAATATCAGATGTAAGCGACGGTTCCGTTACTCCACTAGTCGCTGATCCTGACATCCAAGTAGGTTCGGAAGTTCCTGTTCTTGTCTTGAAATATTTCCCTATGGACAGTACCAAGAAAAGACTTGATTCTGCCCAGACAGGTGGAAGAGCCGATACCCTAGAAACAATAAGACTGAAAGTCGATACCGCAACTGCTCAAGGCATTTCTGCAATGACAAAAGCAAGTATCTACAAAGGCTATAAAAATTCTAACGTACAGCCGTATCTAAGATACTATATTTTTGAGGAAAAGGAATTTCTCACAAATATACCCAAATCTTCCGAATTTCCTCCCTTTGCCGATCACGAAAAAGTGCTTTCTGATTTGAACATTTGCGATTATATTGACAGAAAAGGGGTGAAGCAAGTATGGATTTGGATGTGGCATACCAAAGATCTGGTTCCTCTGGAATCCAATATGGCGATGGGCATGAATTCAAAAGAGTTCTGGAATTTCGAAGCTTACGGTGACGTGAGTAATAGCTTTAGGCAAAATGATCTTCCGGCATGCCAGAATACGTATACGGTATTTGAATATAATTCTGATATAAATCTGGTCGGGGAGGGCCTTGGGGGAGTAATGGAGGACCACGGGCACCAGATAGAACACATATTGAACTGGGTAGATGGCAGGGATGATACACCGAAAGAGAAATGGGGCGACCTTCTTTTTTGGGGCGAATTTGTTGGAAGCGACAGTTCACACAAGATAGTTAATCCTGGATGCGGCTGGACGCACTACAGCCCAAACTCAATCGAAGATTATGACTGGCAGAATGAAAATGATGTTCTCTCCGATTGTGAGAACTGGAAACCTGACGGAACTGCCCAGAAAACTACGATTGACTGCCATGAATGGTACGGCAAGAATTGCAAAGACGACGGAGGCGCAGCTTGGAAAAAATGGTGGATGCAAAACATCCCAGGAAAAGATAACGGCTTGATTTACAATGAAAGGAAGTTGAGAAATTGGTGGGAGTTCATAGGAGATTTTGATAGTGCTCTAGACAAAGGCAAGAACCTGCTTGGCGAATCAGTTTCACTTACCCCGTTGACTACAGGCGGATACTTGCTTACAGGCGAATCATCAGAATACTCGAGTTCAATCACAGGAAAAGTTACCACCCCCCCAATTTCAAGTGGTATATGCGCTTTGGCCATAGACGGTTCGTGTACGTCAAGCAATCTACAAACAACCTGCTTCAGCGGAAGGGAGCTTGAAGCATCGCAGATATGCAAGGCGGAAAGCGGTGGCAATCCAGAATCACTCAGCAGGAGTGATGTGTGTCAGGACGGAACCCCATTTTCTATAGGATTATTCCAAATAAATTTAGTTTGCCATGGAACTAAAGTGGATCCAGAATGTCAAGGCATATTTGATGTAGGGTGTGGTGAATTAAGATACATCAAGGACAGAAATGTATACAACTGTCGTCTCATAGACAAGTCCAAGTATGATATGTGTGTACAAAAACTAAAGGACGCTAGCGCAAACATCCAAGTAGCATGCCAGATATCCAATAATGGAAACAACTGGTGTCCTTGGACTGCTGCTAAAGTGTGTGGTTTCTGCAGCGAAACTGGCACACCAGCAAGACCACCAGCAAGTTCGACTCCAGGAAAAACTCTATTGGGAAATGAAAAATTCTCTAGAGTCGTCTTTAACACAGTGTTCGTTGTTCCTTTCAACAGCGAATCTTTGGTGAAAATTATGAGGATTGGTTTGGCATGAAGGCGGCAGTAAACACGGCGCTAGTGGCGTCAGCAAGCGTATTGGCTTTTATCGGAGTGTTTTCTCTAGGCCTTGTGCAACAATCTGAGATTATCCTGAAGGATTTGAATGAGAGGTCTGTTATGGAAAGCATAAACCAGATGGAATTCGCCAAAATGGCGGTTCGGCAGTCGGCTATTTATTCAACACACCAAAGCGTTTACGAGACTATCAAGTATGGATACTATTCCACAACAGGATGCGACGCGGACAGTTTCGGTGGCATTCCATATTGGAGAACTTTTGACAGCGAATGTCCACCCATTGCACTTGAGACAGACCTGACTGAAAACCTTCAGCAGAGATTCGATTCGTATTTGATGTCATTGAAACTGCAGGTCGAAAAAATCGGGATTACAATACCCCATATAAAAATCCAAGTCCGGAGCATTGCCGACAATGAAATCATTTTGCAGCCAGCATCTACCGAGAAAATCAGGCTCACCGGCAGGAATGTTGAGATAAATGACTTTCCTGACCTCAGGGAGAACGTAAAGATGGGGATATCTGATATCATCCAATTTGCCATGCAGAAATTTGTCCTTGTCGATTCCTTATTGATGGAGATAGATAAAGCGGAAGATCAGATGCCAAAAGAATGCAAGGAGATAACAGTGACAAGGTGTATAGCTCCGCCCGTAGAAACTAAAAAAGACCTTCTAAACCAGCAATGTCCCAATGCGCTCGGCAAGTATGAAAATCTGATAAGGGAAAATGTGGCTGGACTCGATTCCAGTCTTGATTCAGCCAGCATGGACACGAAGTTAACGATAACGGGAATAAAGTCAAAGGTCGACACTGAGCCTGGGGACGAACCATCGACATGTACTGTTACATCGGCAGAGGATGTGAGGTGTGGATGCAAAAGGTCAGGGCAATTCGGTTGCTTGGAGTATTATCCAAAATACACAAAGACATGCACCTATGACTATTCGGCAAGCATGAATACGCTGGTCAACATAGTCAATAAAATAAAGGCATACACTGTTTACGACGCGCTTGTTAGAACCACCGATTCAAGGAATTTGGAATTGAACTTTTATGTCGCGAGCGGCGACAGCTCCCTAGGATTTCCTGAAGGCACGCCAGTTTTCTATTCGCCTCCATTCGAAAAGATTGGATGGATTTCAGAGCCATCAAGTCCGGTTGACACATCTGGTCTGCCTTCCGATTGTCCGTCTATCTGGCCTGTGCAAAGCGGATATGTCAATCAAGGACCCGGAGGCAGCGCTTCACACAGCAATCCGATACTTGAAGCGATTGATATTCATGCGAGAACAGGGACACCAGTCTACACCACCCACGATGGCATAGTCACAGGCGCTGGAGTGGATAGCTATGGCGGATGGTACGTTAAAATAGCGGGTAATTGTAATGGGAAATCGTTCAGTAGCCTTTACGTCCATTTCGTCAGCAACAGCCTAACTGTAAAGGTCGGTGATAGTGTAACGAAAGGCACTAAAATCGGTGCTCTCGGCTGTACGGGAATATGCGGCGACCCGCACGTGCACTATGAGTTCAGAGGCCTGACAATGAAACACCCAGAGATCCCCAAAGATGTTCCTAGAAACTGTGTGGGTGCAACATCATGCCGTGTGGAGATAGCTTAAAAATACTCAATCAACACGGTCCTAGTCCACAAATATTAGCATTAATTCTCCAAGGACACCAATTATTTCTACCTTGATATATCTGGCACGCTACCTGTATGTTTGTATTAGGATCCTTAATTTTTTGGACACATCTGTCATATTGTTCCATGTCGTTGACCCAGCAATTCCATTTAACGCATATGTCGGGCCTTGTAGAACTATATTCAAGGCATGTTCCCAGCGAGTCAGATCCTTCCTTCGAGAATAAATTCAAACAATCGCCGCCTATTTTGCTTGCATGTGCAATCACATTCACTTGGAACAGGCCGAACGAAAATGATGTTCCATCCCTGCATTTATCGACGCCACTAACAGAGTTGGGATTAGCCCCGCTCTCAGCCTTGCATATCTGGGAAGCTTGAAATCCATCCGTTGATGCAATTGTTCCGAAGCATGTTGATTGAAGATTAGAGACAGAACAAGGCCCGCTGTCCAGTGTCGGGCATGTACCAGGAGTTGTAGAACCAGGGCCTGTGATTGTTGGTGTGCTCGCAGTTGAACTCTTGAGCCCATATACAGACAATCCACGCTCGCAATAGTAAGGCAATGAAAAGAACTGGGTGTGCAGTTGACTGTACTCATCACTCCCCACGATAATAGCCTCGGGGATGAATTTCTTCTCCACGCTGGCACTTGTAGAGAATTTTTCTGTGTAAGTGTAATCCATGTCCACTATCAATGGAATTGTGGCAAAACTACCCTGGATGATCAAGTCTCTGGTAAGGTCAGCGGCATCACAAACAAAGGTTACGCTTTTCTGGCTATCCAGAAATGTCTTCGGCTTTGGAACACAACTGTCCGTACTCATGCCTTTTATACTCAATGTCTTTATTTCTGCACTACCCTTCCCACCGTTCGCCACATCTATAAACAGCGTCACCTTGCTTGTAGGCTTTTCCAACGAGTGAACATCCGGGATAAAGTAGGTTGTCACTGTCAGCGGACCTGAGCTGCTCGTAACCTGCGGCTTTGGAGCCAGTTTCCTATCAGCTTCTGTCTTGACAACAATCAAGTCACCCTTCCCTTCGACTGTATAGTCATACTTCGCTCTCAGCTCTACAGTTGCTTTATCACCGCTTATAAAGCACAGGTTGTCCATTATATTGTAATAATTATTGTACCTGCAGTCGCACGAATAGTCGTTAGGTAAATATCTGACAGATTTTTCATCAAGATCGTTGCTCACACGGTACCTACTGTTGCTTGCCGCCAAGGATTGCCTACAATAGTCAAGACAAACATTGTTTAGACATATTCTATCCTCAAACAAACCCTGTGTACATTGATTAATTTTGTTCATCACAGCAATATTGTCTCCGATGTATTCAGTGTTCTTCGCTGTGGCAAGCGGTTTGGACGGAACACCTCTTGTGGACGATATTATTTGTGCGCAGTTAATATTGTTGCCGATCCCAACAAGACTACCGCTCTGAATGGCCTTTCCTGTAAACTGCACCACCAGAGTCTTCTCTTCCTCCGGCTTTATGTCGCCCAGCGCAGTTTTGCCCGTGGGTTGGGGATTAGGCACCACCTCACCATCCCTAACTATAGGCTCTGACTCGAAGGTCCCGCACATGACCCTGTCGACACTTCCGTTGACTATGTAGACCTCGTCTATGGTGAAAGACTTGACAGGCTTTGTTCCAATATCAACTTTGTTCGGATTTGTGACAGTTACGGGAAGCAGATAATCCATCCTCGCAAACATAGTAGGTAGTTTGAAGGAGTTGACGCTTGCGCCGAACTTGACCTGGATCGCTTCAAAGCCGCCGACTTTTTTCACCTCAGGCTTTAATGGTTGCACGGCTTGGATATTGAGAAAACTTAGGATACTCCTTATGCCCTGCTTCATCCCATCTATTGTTTCTTGCGGAACTCCCACAACTCTGAGCACGTCCAGCGGTCGGAGGTATGTTTCGATGTTAAGAAATGCGCCTGTCGTAAAAAGATTGCCGACATAGAATATAAGTCCAATTCCACCCATGATGCCGGTCAACCAGAGTATTGTGCGACCAAGGCCATTCACAACACCGGCATCCTCGATGTTCCTTCTTGTTATGAATGTTATGACAAAAAATACAATGATGGGTATGCCCCAGCGTATTGTAGGGCTGTCCAATACCGGCAGAGGACCTATATTCAGCAAAACCCATACGAATATGGCTGCAACAGCCCCCACTATCCCGGACTGCCAATCTCTAGCCTCTAATTGACGGTTCGGTAGAACATTGTATACGGCAAAGAAGAAAGCTATGGGAACGAACCATGTAAGAATCCACCAAGGCGGTGTAAACGGATCGCCAAGATTCAGACCCACTATTACTATCGGTTGATAAAACAAAAAGTTTACCACAAGTGTGATAATAAGCGCGATAACAGCTCTAATAATTCTGCTCCTGTTAGTTACAAAACCTACTGCCCTCCCTGCGGCTCCTCTAGGATTTTGTATTACATTTCCCACCTGTTCCAATTTAAAGTCAGCTTGGTTGGCACCCGCATTTATTCTTATCGGCTGTCTTGTTTGTCTGAATCCGCCTGCGGAAGCCTGGGCAGTGTGCCTGCCAGTTGGTATGTTAGCTATCTCATAATGTCCGAAGTCATCTGTGTTTCCAACATGTCCCCCCACATCGACAGTAGCGCCACGAATTGGTCCAGCTGCACTACTCACCGTACCTTCCAAATTTCCTTCCCTTGCTTCTTGGAGAGGCTGTAGCTGGATCGTTCCGACATCAACAGTTTGATTAGGTTGAACTACATTCGACTGTACGTTCTCCGTATCATAACCGTCAGCAGATATGTGTACACTATACGATCTTCCAGCACGAACGTCAACTCTAAAATTACCATTTAAGTTAGTGGCGACAGTAGAACCACCAGCATTTACAGAGGCCCTCCTTATAGGATTGTTATTAGTTGCATCAACAACCCTGCCTTGTATAGATCCCCGTTCTTCTCTACCCCTACCAAATATCCTGTCAATTACGCCCTCTCCTATAATAGCCGAAGGACCTTCAATATCACCAACGTCTCTTGTAGGATGTTCAGCATTTCTATGCAGTCTGACATCCGTATAGTTTTCTCCACATATTCGGCATGTAGGCATTATATCTAAATTAAATTGTCATTTTCTGGTAATTAGCTTTTTGCTGGACGCTGCGGGTGTGGCTTAACGACCTATTATGACTGCGCTTCCGCCGATCTTACTCATTCTTTCTATTTCTCCAATCTGTTCAGAGCTAACTCCTGCGTCCAAGTAGGCTTGCAACTGTTGTTTTTTCGCAGCAACCAAAGCGATCTCACCCAGTGCTCTCTGTTCCATTTCATACTTTTCGGTTTCGGCTCTCATTGCTCTTTCAAACCTCTCAGCCAACAACCTTTCAATTCCTTGGTACGGCCTCAAGTCAACAGAAATGGATCTTAATTCTAAACCTAGGAATTTCAAGTAATCTGGTGCGATTGCATTAATTCGATTCACCATGTACTCTAAATTCAGATCCCGCATAAGCGTGGCTCTATCAGCATATTGTGTATTAGATGCGTGGTCTCTAACAATAACTTCTATCCTGTCCTGAAGGCTTCTGACAGATTCTGGCTCTGCTTCTACTTCACCGCCCACAGTCTCCTCAGTCTCTCTAAATTCCCTGACCATACGTGATATCCTGTTAGTAATGGCTGGAAACTCGTTTATGTTATGGCTGAAAATGTAATCGCGCAACTCATCTATAGAACCCACTTGACGCGTTATATCTCTTAGCTCGTCTTCATCCCCAAGGTATACTCTAAAAAGAATATCTACTATTCCATCCCCTCCAGGAGCATCCTCATAAACCAAGTCAGGGATTCTGAAAGTTCTTCTTATGTTAGCCGCATTTACAACATATCCCTGATTTCTCCAAGGGCGTATTGTAGTGCGAAACCCGGAATTCCTAACATGGTAATTTCCGCCTTGGAAATAGTCAATAAGAACAGGATATTCAGGTGATCTTGTGTTTACCCAAAGCGCTGGTCCGTGCTTTCTTACCACGCTTTGTGAATACAAGGTTTCTACCTGCCTAAATGGTGGTGTTGTCATTTTTAATACCTTTATGTTTCTTTAAACTGTATAAACCACTAACGTTAAAACTTAAAAACCTATCGCCACATATCAATTACATCAATTCAGGAGGTGTGCAGAAATGTCAGAAGAAACAAAATCACCAAATAATGTCATATACATCGGACAAAAGCCTTCAATGGCATACGTTCTGGGCGTTATGACACAGCTTTCCAGCGGACAGAACCCGGTCTTCGTCAAAGCCAGAGGCAGATCAATCTCCAAGGCAGTCGACGTCGCCGAAATCGTCCGGAATAAGTTCTTGAAAGACACTAAAGTCTCGAACATAGAAATTGGCACAGAGGAAAAAGCGCTTGAAAACGGGCAGAAGATCAACATTTCAACCATAAGCATCTCAATAAGCAAGTGACGTTTCCTCCCTTTTTCTTCTTTCTTCAATGTTTTTAATGGTGCCAAGTAAAATAACATATATGGCTATTCCAAAGGCAGTGCAAGAATTCAAGGAAAGGGTGATGAAAGAAGTAAATGGAAAAATAGAGTCTATTGTCCTCTACGGCTCCGTAGCTAGGGGCACGACTACAAAGGACAGCGACATTGACATTTTCATACTAACTAAGGAAAATGTCTACAACAAGAAAAACAGCAAGTTACACAGCAAGATATCAGATATAAGAACCGATATTGACCTTGAAAACGGAACTCTGACATCAATAGTTTATGTCCCTACAAAAACGTTTTTTAAACGCTATACTTTCGATCCCTTTATAAAGAACGTGATTAAGGACGGTGTAGTTTTGTATGACAAAGGGAATTTCACAAAAGTTAGTAAAGGAAGTTCTAAGAATAGCGGACGAATCGTTAGAAGAGGCTAAGCTTCTGTTAAAAGCCGATAAATTAAGAGGCGCCGTATCTAGAGCATACTATGCTATGTTCAATGCGAGTAGAGCTTTGCTTTACAGCAAAGGCATAGAAGCGAAAACTCACAAGGGAGTTATGGGCTTGCTTGGAGAAAAGTTCGTTAAAACGAAAGAATTGGACAAATGGTTTTCAAAAGCTATTGGTAATGCATTTGAATTGAGACAAGCGGGCGATTATGAAATTGAGGTCGATATTGGTAAGGAAAAAACACAACAGATAATAAACGATGCGGAGAAATTTATTAAAGAAACTAAAGAGTTTCTTGGTCAACCATAAGCATCTCAATAAGCAAGTGACGTTTCCTCCCTTTTTCTTCTTTCTTTTCTTAATTAATTTCATGGAAAAGCAGAGAAAGCGGATGGTGCAGGCTCTGGCTTCTAGTGGCTATATCAAATCTCCCAACATAGCAGCAGCCATGGAAAAAGTTCCTAGGGAGTCGTTCGTCTTGAAAGAATTTCGTCGCAGGGCATACCATGATGAAGCGTTGATGATTCCAGGCGACCAGACGATAAGCGCTCCTCACATACATGCAGTAATATTGTCTTTATTGGACTTGAAGCCTGGAGACAAGTTCCTTGAGGTAGGATCCGGCTCCGGCATATTGCTTGCTTATGCGCGTGAACTTATTGGTCGGCGTGGTAAAGTGGTCGGTATAGAGTTAAACGAGGATGCTTACAACTTTTCCAAGAATAATTTGAAAACCGCCAAATACAGCGTGACGGTAGTTCATGGAGATGGTTCTTTAGGATATGCAAAACATGCCCCTTATGACAAGATAGTCGTTAGTGCAGCTGCTCCGGATGTCCCAAAACCCCTATTGGAGCAACTAAAGCCAAACGGAACTTTGGTTATAGTCATCGGCGCTCCCAACAGCGACCAGAGTTTAATTAAGATTCATAAGACAAAGTCTGGAAAGCTTACGACAAAAGAGATTCTGCCAGTGATTTTCGTCCCTTTGCGTGGAGCGCACGGCTGGAAATAGAATGAGGTCGTAGGGATTCGAACCCTAATTGGACGCTAGCTGCAATCATCTGAGATCATATCTCCATGAATTCTGGAGGCGCCTATCCTACCGTTGAATGACGACCTCGTCTTGTTAAGATAAAATTTGAAATTACTTAAGCTTTAATCTGTGGGATATCACCGCAACTAGAAGGCTGACTGTCATCGTGCAGAATAGATAGATTATTAACATACCCAAGAAAAACCTGTCTGGATAAAGAGTTTTGAGGATGCTATTAGCTGGAAAAACAAAGTTCTCCACAAAAAGGACCTTGTGAAATATTAGGAAAACGAAATCGAAACTGGCCAAAAATGCCAGCATGATAGCAAAAGTCAATGCCAAAACGAAGAGTGATGTCCTCCTGAGAGCTGTGACAAGAAAGTTTCTGTCTTTCCTTGAAAAGTGGTCAAAACTCGATAGCAGTGCAATGAAAGATACAAAAAAGGTTACATTCGAAATCAATATAATCTGCCTCACTTCGTCCATGTGCAAGGCTTCAATTTCATTAAGAAACGGCAAGTCGTCGCCGTGCCGAATAAAGTCTTCTATTAGCGTGTTATAAAAACCGGCTTCGTTATCATCTATAGTCACACCACTCCTTTCCTGAAGAAACGACCATACGCCAGTGCTGGATGAGAGAAATGGAATGCTCCAAAGAAACAATGAAGTGATAATTGATAAGATAAAAATAAATTTCAAAGCTGACATTGCAAAAAACAATTTCGATATCTTCCCCATTGTCATTAGAGCCACAGATGGGAATTGAACCCACGACCTTCCGCTTACAAGGTTCACCAACAGTTTATGACTGTTTCGGGTGCTCTACCTACTGAGCTACTGTGGCATAAAAGTAAATCTACTCTAATATTTAAATTCTTCAGCCTTGTAGAAAAGTTATTATTAACTGATTGATTTCCTTATAAACATTGTAGCA
>CAYJVM010000003.1:0-58729 GCA_964373665.1 uncultured archaeon
ATACGAGATTTCTATTGAATCCTTATAGGGGTGACACATGTCATGGGATAGTACATGCGTTTTTCTGTAGGATTTAGCAATTAAGCTCGTGGCGAAAAGGAAACCTATCGGAGAGATTATGGAAAAAATGACCAGTATTGTAGCATTGGACTTCTTTTTCGAAGTTTTTTCCAGCCATTGACCTAGTCTGTTAGAAGGTTAACGAAAGTATTAACGATTTTCTTTACTATCCTCATGAAATCACTTGTAAGGGTACCTATAAATTTTTCGACAATTTATGCATGTTATGTTGATTGTTTTCGTTTTCCTGTCCAGCCTAACTTGACTTGTTATCCCCGGCTTCAGCAAGGTGTTGCATTTCTTGCAGAACTTTCTTTTCTCTTCTGACAATCTTACATTATATCTTAAACCAATTTTTCTCGCAAGTTCTATATACCTTTTAGATCTTTCAGGATGCTTTTCGAATTCTTTCTCAGCTAGAGAGAACAGGATTTGAATTCTCTCCTTTGCAATTTTTGTCTGCCAGTCCGGCTTTTGCGAGCGCCTCATTTCAAATCACCCACAAATTCTTCATAATATGATACTACTGCCGCAGCTCCAAAAGATATCCACAGAACTATCTCCTCCAATGGTAATGGATTACCAAAAAAGTTAAAAACAATTATATACTTGCCAGGAAACCACCACCACCCTAATTTTAAACCCACAAACTCATAAACTATGCTCAAAGAAAAAAATACCATAGTCACTTTAACAATCTTTGGTATCAATTTCGGGTGAGCCATAATAACATGGACCAGTGGGGGTACAATAACTAGGCCAGCAACTATGCCATATATAAAATTAATTTTGTGGCTCACTGGTAAAAAAGCGACAAATGCCAGAAAGCTGATTGCAACTAAAGCAAGGAGAAATTTATATTTCCTGCCGATTTTAGGTTGACCACTTCTAACATCTACAAACACCTGATAAACACTTACAACAAGAAAAATCCAGAATAGAAACCAGCCGAACATTTGAAAAAATATGTTAAGCGGATCGCTAACTGGAAAAGTTGGCGGTATATACCACCCAAAATTAGTCTGGATTACTACAGCCATTAAGAGAAAGATCACAAATAAAGTCAAACTAAACAATACCGTCGTTTGCCTTATAGCAGGATATCTTATTAAGAGGTAAACTGTTGGAAAAACGAAATAAAGCAAATGTGATAAAATGACATGAGGCTTAAATACCAATATAACAATAGTCGAGAAAACAAAAAATGAAATTAGTATAGAAGCATCTAATATCTTCTTCCCAATTCTCATAATTCTAATTAACTTTCAAAATTAAAAGTGGGGTCGCTGGGATTTGAATTCCTGAATGCCGGCCATTAAACCATACATTTCCCAGGTCGCAAGCTCCCAAAGCTCGAATCCTAACCAAGCTAGACTACGACCCCAATAGACTATATAGTTGTAAAACAAATATTAAAATAAGGCAATTTTATGGACAAGAACATCGAATCTTTTCGAAAAATGGAGAAGGCGCTTATAAGGAGACATCATGGAAAAACAGCCATCTTTAGCGAGGGCAGACTAATAGTTATAGAAAAAGACTTGAAAAAGGCTTTAAAGAGGGCGAGGCAGAAATCTAAATCTAAGGAGATTTTCATAGCTGAACTCTATACACCAGAAGAGCAGACTGCAGCTATATTGCTTGTGGCCTAATGAAAGCATGGGACTATAAAGACGATACACCTTTTATTCCTATCAAATTAATCGGTTTTGGAAGAGAAAGTTCAAAAGAGGCTCTAGTAGATACAGGTGCCAGATATTGTGTTTTGCACGAAGCTATCGCAGAGGATTTGAAATTAGACAAGATGGACACCGTTCCGATGATAGGGTTCGGAAGCAAAAAGAAATTCTATGTAGATTTATGTATAGGATCAATTGAGATTATTGGTAGGATAGAAAACATACAGTTCGCTGTTATTAAAGAGAAAGATTATCCTGGAGAAGCACCAAAAGTAGTTATCGGCAGAAATCTACTTAACAAATTCAAGATAACATTAGACGGTAGAAATAAGAAAATCTATTTGGAATGATGGGGATGCCGAGATTTGAACTCGGGCTGCAGCCACCCCTTAGCCACCAACCAGTCTGAAATTGCAGAGCAAATCAGAGCTGGGACAGAATGCAAGCATTCTGTAATCACGGTTAAGGCTGAGTACTGCCAAGCTATACTACATCCCCAACAATATTTGATATAAAAACAATTCTTTATATATGGCTTACGAGACTATAGTCGGCAGGACTAAAGAAGACTTGGAAAAGTCAGGCGTTGAAGCTGCTGGATACATAGGGAAACATATCGTAGGCACAGGCGAAGACGCTCATTTGACGACCAAAGTCATGCTTGATTTGTTGAAGCCCCATGTAATTCTTGTTTCTGGCAAGCGCGGGAGCGGTAAAAGCTACTCAGCAGCAACCATCTTGGAGGAATTCTGCATGTTGCCTGAAAAGTACCGCCAAAAGATGGCGTTCGTGGTCTTTGATCCTGTCGGCATCTATTGGAGCATGAAGATCCCCAACGAAGAACAAATAAAATTGCTGATGGAATGGGGGCTTGAGCCGAAAGAATTCAAAAATGTCAAAGTCTATGTGCCGGAGAGCCAAGTCGAGCAGTATGAAAATGCTGAAATTCCTGTTGACGGCACGATATCTATTGCACTAGGTGAGTTGACTGCAGAGGATTTGGTTCTGGCGTTTGAGCTTGAAAGAACCAGCGAGCTTGCCGTCACATTGGAGAAGAATTTCAACCAGCTAGCAAAATCCGACAAACTTTTCGGCATAGATGATCTGATTGATTTAATCTCAAGCGACAAAAGATCTAGGAAAGAAGTGAAGGATGCTCTAATAAATTTCTTGGAACTGCTGTCCCAATGGGAGGTGATTAAGAAGGAAGGCGTAAAAATTAAGGATTTGGTCAAGCCCGGGGAAGTGGTAGTTTTAGATTTCTCAAGGCTGAAATCGCAACAAGTAAGGACGTTGGTCGCAGGAATAATATCACGGGAAATACTGCATCAGAGAATTCTGGCAAGAAAGTCGGAAGAGGTGGCAAAAATCAGCGGCGAGTCAAGCAAATCAAAGTTTCCGCTTACATGGCTGATCTATGAGGAGGCGCACAATTTTTGTCCGTCAGAAGGTGAAGTCAGTTCAAGTGCAGACATCAAAAGAATAGCGAAAGAAGGAAGAGAGCCAGGCGTAGGCTTGATCGCCATAACGCAAATGCCCAACAGGATCCATCAGGACATCATATCGCAGGTGGACATTGTCATTTCTTTCAGGCTGACGAGTAAAGACGACCTGCAAGCATTGCATAGTGTTTACCAGACATACATGCCAGAACAGCTGGAGAAGCTTGTCAACAACTTGCCTAGAAATTTGATTGGAAGCGCAATTATCCTGGACGATACACTTGAAAAAATATTCTCGGTTAATATAAGGCCTAGATTAAGCCGTCACTCAGGCGGAACTGCACAATTATTCTAAGCTTGAGCTTTTAGGAAATCCGGTTTGATGTTTTCCTCCAATATAGCTCTAAATGATTCTTGGCTAGCATCATCTAGAACAACTTCGTACCCGTTTGCACTGTGAATTATGGAGACTTTGCCGTCAAGACCATACAAGTGCAATAACATTCTAACATTTAAAGCAATTGAATTTGCCAAGTCACCGCCCCTTGCGCCTCTGTGGTTACCATGGTGTTGATTGCGGAGCACTTTGTACCGGCCAGATTGGTAAAGCTGCTGAGATGCTGTCTCATCGTCTCCCAACCTAGTTTTTTCTATGTAAACATAAAATCTACGGGCTTGACCGTAATTAGGATCAGCTAATCCATCTTTGGTTAGTGTAGACTGCATAGTACTTGGCATACCCACTATTTACAATTAAACAGCAAACTTAATTAACCTAAAATCTTGCTGACAGTCCCTATACCTTTCGTCTTTCCTTCCCTGAAAACAAATCTGTCACCCTCTTCCATGTAATGCGGCGAATATTTGAACGTGAACTTGACTTTCCCTGTCTCGCCCGCTTTCAAATATTCCTTGTCCATGAAATCAATTTTTGCAGATTCGGCAACTGTGAAAAGATGAACGACAGGCTCATAACCGTTTGTTATTCTTGTAGGATGCGTCAATACAAGTATATCAGCTTCAAAACTCTTGACAGGTTTCGGGTTCAGCTCAGCATCACACATTATCATCCCCCTTTCAATATCATCATGGTTAATTCCTCTTATTGCAATCCCGACAACAAATCCGGTATCAGCTTCCGATATCCTGTGGTAATGGGTCTCGATGCTGGTTGCCTTCACCCTCTTGAATTTACCTGTCGACTCAGGACCTAACATCAACTCTTTACCAGCTTGCAACTTCCCTTGCTTAATAGTCCCAGAAACTACCGTGCCAACACCTGAAATATTATAGATTTTATCAACGAACATTAAAAATGGTTTGTCAGTATTCTGCCTCCTTTCAGGCAAAGTCGTCAGCAATTTGTTGAGAAATTCATAGCCTTCCAATGTTACTGACGAAGTTTTTATCATAGGGACAATCGTACCCATCTTGTCTATGACAACATTCAAGTCATTCTCATCCTTTATCAGATAAGGAATTCTCCCCACGTTTTTCAACATACCCTCTATCTGCAATTCAGCTTCCTCCACCCTTTTTCTGCCAACTCTGTCGACTTTTGTCATGCAAACTATAACCGGTATGTTCATCGCAAGCAGGAGCCCCAAATGTTCTTTAGTTATGTGCGTAACACCATCATCGACCGCCACTACAAGCAAGCCGTAATCGATGTCTTGACCTACAACACCGCGAATAGTTGTTTTCAAAAATCCTTCATGGCCAGGCGCGTCCACAAAGCTGACAAGTCTGTCAGCCTGCTCCACAACCCTGCTTCTTTCACGCTTATCCAACGGATTTTTCAGGTGGATAGGCTTGTTGTCCTTAAAGCCTAGCAGTGCATAATGCAAGTCTGCAGATAAATTCCTTTCAATTTCATGGGGTAAACGATCCAAAAACAACCAATTAGTATGTTCTCCATCCCGTTTCCCAGTCATTAACGTACCAATTAATGTTGACTTACCATGGTTTACGTGACCTGCGGATGAAATTACGATATGTGATTTGAAGCCATTTGTAGAAGCCTTGTTGATAACAATTTTACCGAGTAAGTTTCCGTTATCAGTAAATTTTTCGACTTTGGTGATATTCGCATTGTTTTCAGAAGCTATGACCTTCAACACGTTCAATGTCTCTTCAAACTCTAAATCACTCAGCCCCTTAGTTTTTCCATCATCGTCAACACCAATGACATAAACAGCAGTGCCTTTGCCTAGCTCCAGCAAATACTTCATCTGCGACGCCAGATGCTGCCTCTTCGAGTCCTTCAGATGGATGCTGGGAATGAGCTTCTCCTTAAATTCGATATTCTTGTTTTCCTTACTCGGCACTATACCCATAATACTCAGATACTGATTTACAAAATATCCTTATAAAGTTCATTCAGGCAGCACATTTCCGACAAAGAAGATCACCAAAACACCTAAAATTATCAGGAGTACTTGAAGCAGGGATGCGTGAAGCTTCTTTTCCCTGTGCGTCTCTGGCAGAAGGTCAGTGCTAGCTATGTAGATGAACCCTCCAGAAGCAAAAGCAAGCACAGCCGGTATGAACCCTTCAAACAAAGGAAAGTAGTGAAAGCCAAGCAGGAATCCTGCAACTGCAGTCATTTGGGCAAACAGGCTGTAAAGGATAATTTTAGCTCTAGTAAACTTTGCATGTAGCAGGATTGCGAACTCGCCCATCTCCTGGGGCAACTCGTGGAACAATACTGCAAGGGAAGTCGTAATGCCTATCCTAAAGTCGATCAAGAATCCCGCTGCTATAACAAGACCATCTATAAAGTTGTGAAGAGAATCACCCAGTGTGATGAGATAGCCCGCAGGATGTATAGTTTCATCAGGATGATGTCTTTTCTTGTGGGATGTAATATGCTCCACGGAATGGTGGTGGTACCAGAGCAACGTTTTTTCCAGAAGATAAAACACAAGCATACCTACAAGGGAATATGTCAAGATGCTAGTTCCAGCTCTCAGGGCTTCCGGAAGCAAGTCCAAAAATACAACTCCGAGCAAAGCGCCGATGGCAAAATTTATGAAGTACATTGAAAATAATTTGGCCAATTTTTCACGCCATATGAGAAGCAAGCCACCGGCTATACCCAGAACACTGATCGCAAAAACTATAACAAGTGCTTCGAAGAACACCATAAAATACTTTAAAAATTTCCTTTTAAATAACAACTATCTAAACATAAAGGTGAGTTTATGGCGCTAAAGCAGGGAATGCCAAGGCATGGAGAGTTGGTCATCTGTACGGCGAAAAAGATCAGCCAGTTCGCCGCTTGGTGCAATGTCGAAGAATATGGCATAGAAGGGATGATCCATATCTCCGAAGTCGCTGGAAAATGGGTGCACGATATTAAAAAATTTGTCAAAGCAGAAAAGCAGTATATAGCCAAAGTTGTCAAAATAGATCCAAACGCAAAAACAGTCGACCTTAGTCTGAAAAGGGTATCCAAGAGCGAGGAAAAGAGCAAATGGAATCAGTTCAGGAGAGAACAGCGCGCGGACAGCATCTTGAAGATTATGGCGCACGAGATAAAACTGCCTATAGAGCAGGTCTATGAAGAAATCAAGTTTCCACTTTTGGAAAATTTTGGCAGCCTTTACAGCGCGTTCGTAGAGATAAAGAAATCACCTGAGATTCTAGAAAAGATTGGCATTCCAAAGAAATGGCATGACGGCATCGTCAAGGTCGTCCAGAAGAGCCTTGTTGACAAAGAGTATGTGATAAAAGCAGAGCTGCAGATGCAGAGCTATGCCAGCGATGGCATCAGAAAAATCAAGTCTGTGCTTGAAACCCTGGAAAAGAAGGGTATAAATGTGACATACATCTCAGCGCCGAAGTATTTGCTCGAAATCAAAACAAAATCACCAAAAGCGGACGGGAGAAAGTTCGAGCAGGACATAGAAAAGGCGATTGAAGACGCAGGAAAGCTCAGCTTGGAATCCAAATACAGCTTGATAGAAAGTTAGATTCGATGAAACTCAGGAAATGTCCCAGCTGCAAAACATACACTTTTAAACAGACTTGCACAAAGTGTAATAAAGAAGCTATAAATCCTCACCCGCCCAAATATTCCCCTGAGGACATTTACGGCGAATTTAGGAGGAAAATGAAGGCAGAGTTGCATGTCAACAGAGATATTTGAATTGGACAAGCCTAATCTGAAGAACCCTATATTCATAGAAGGTTTGCCGGGGATAGGCCATGTGGGAAGGATTTCCGCAAGCTATCTGGTGGAGGAGCTAAAGGCAAAGAAATTCGCGGAACTGGTTTCGTCGCATTTTATGCACTATGTGCTTTTGAAGCAGTCATCAGCTGTCCATTTGCTGAAGAACGAGTTTTATTATTACAAAGCAAAAGGAAGCAGCCAAAGAGATTTGATAATACTTGTCGGCGATTCGCAGAGCGTGGACCCCGAGGGGCACTATGAGATTGCGTACAAGATCCTGGAGTTTGTGAAGAAATATGGAGTTAAAGAAATGATTACGCTTGGCGGGTTGGGGATAGGCGAGGCGAAGGAAAAGCCCAAAGTTGTCGGAGCGGTCAGCCACGAAGGAATGGACAAAAAATACAAGAGCTACGGCATAGACTTTAACACGGCAAGCAAAGTGGGGACAATTATTGGAGCATCTGGGCTTTTGTTGGGGCTGGGAAAACTTTATGACATGAAAGGATTGTGTTTGTTGGGCGAGACGACCGGCTACCCAATTTTGCCGGATCCAAAGGCCGCGGAAGAAGTTCTGAGGGTTCTATCTAAAATCCTAAATCTGAAAATAGAGACTGCAAAGCTGGACAAGAAGATAAAAGAAATGGAAGAATTCATCAGGAAGATGGAGGATATGCAGAGGAAGGTCGTCGGCCAAATGATGCAGCAGCAGATGCCGCAGAAGAAAGATGGCAATGAAGAGCTGAGCTATATAGGCTAGTCTAATCTTTAAAAGCGTTTTCCGACAATAAGATATTCATGACCACGAAGCTTTTGATGTCTCAGGAGGATTATCTGGCCTCAGGCGTACATATAGGCATGAAACAGAAGGTAGCGCAGATGAAGCCGTTCATATATAAGGTAAGAGAGGACGGCCTGGCGGTTATGAATTTAAGCAAGATTGACGAAAGGATAAAGACGGCAGCCAAGTTCTTGGCGGGCATGGAGAATATACTGGTCGTCACGAGAAAATCGATAGCCTTTACGTCGATAAGAAAATTTGCGGAAGCAGTCAACGCAAGAGTTATAACAGGCAGGTTTATGCCTGGAACATTGACGAACCCGACCTACAAAAATTTTTATGAGGCACAAGCAATAGTGGTTGTAGATCCGTTGACAGATCATCAGGCTCTGCAGGAAGCTGTCAAAGCGCGCGTGCCCGTAGTGGCTATATGCGACACCTTCAATGAAACAAAGGACATAGACCTGATAATTCCGGCCAACAACAAGGGCAGAAGGTCAGTCGCCACAATTTTCTGGCTTTTAGCGCGCGAAATTCTGAGCGAGAGAGGGAACAAGTCAGACGGCGAATTCAAGTATGAGATTAAAGACTTTGAAGGGGCAGAAACAAGTTCCGATCAAGATTTTAGAAAAAGCGAATAACTACATTAGAGTAATCTCACATCTTTGGAATATATTTTCACAAATAGAAAAGGGTATTTATACTCAAACAAAATTTCATCTGTTGGAGGCTAAAACCACAAGATGTTGTGGTTTTTTAAGCACCGGACCACAATTGTTAACCATGAAATGCCCATATTGCGATAGCGAAGACACAAAAGTTATCGACAAGAGAGCAAGCGACGACAAGGCCTTCAGAAGAAGAAGGGTATGTGAAAAGTGCGAGAAAAGGTTCACGACCTACGAAAGGATCGAAGTCGTGCCTTTGACAGTGATAAAGAGGGACGGCGACAGAGAAGACTTTGATAGGAACAAGATAAGACTGGGCATAATGCATGCGTGTGAGAAGAGGCCGATACCTCAGGAAAAGATCGAGAAAATTGTGGATGAAATAGAAAATGAGCTGTTAAGCATGGACACGACGGAAATAAAAAGCAGGACAGTGGGCAATCTTGTTGTCGACAAGCTGAAGGACTTGGACGAGGTCGCATATATAAGATTCGCTTCTGTCTACAAGAAATTCAGGGACATTGAATCTTTTGAGAAGGAATTGAAGGAACTGAAAAAAGGTTGATTTATGGAGTCCGACATTAACCAAAGAGTTGTTCTTTCTGGGGAGCAAAAAGGGCTGAAGATACCTCGGATGTTCACGAAGGATGGTGAGGACGCATATCAAGCTGTAGAGTGGGAAAAGAGAACGTCGTTAATCAAAAATCCTGACGGCACTATAGTTTTTAAGATGGACAATGTTGAAATCCCGAAATTCTGGTCGCAGACGGCCGCGGACATTCTCGCTCAAAAATACCTGAGAAAAAGAGGCGTGCCTCAAGTTGATGCGAGTGGCAATCCGATTTTAGATGCTCATGGAAGGCAACTTACTGGAAGCGAAACTTCATTAAAGCAGGTTGTTCACAGACTTGCAGGTTGTTGGACTTGGTGGGGAAACAAGTTCAATTATTTTGCGACGCAGGAAGACGCGAAAGCTTTCTACGATGAGATTGCATTTATGCTCTTGCGGCAGTTTTGTGCTCCAAATTCTCCACAATGGTTCAACACAGGATTGCATTGGGCATATGGGATTACAGGACCTGCGCAAGGGCATTGGTATGTCGATCCTGATACAAAACAGTTAGTGCAGTCACAAGACGCATATTCACATTCACAATGCCACGCGTGCTTTATTCAACCGGTAAGAGACGAGTTAGTTAATGAAGGTGGTATTTTAGATCTTGCAGTTAGAGAAGCAAGAATTTTTAAATATGGAAGTGGCTGTACTTCAGGCGAATCCTATATTTACACAGACAAATTCGGCCTAATGAAAATAAACGAACTATTTGAAAAGTTCAAACATATAGGAATCAAAGATTTTGACAGGAAAGGTAAGTTTGTTAATGTGTCCAAATTAGGAATTCATACCATTTCTATGACGAATGATGGTATTTTCGAAAAGGATCTAATAGAAAAGGTGTGGCAATATGATGTTTCAAAAGAGGATAAACTAAAAGTCTCTTTATCTAACGGTACTAGAGTCGTTGTTTCGGCATGGCATCCGTTTCTTGTTTGGAACGGAAGAAAAATCGAAGAAAGAAGAGCAGATCAATTAAATAGAGGTGACGCAGTTTTATCTAGCAATTCCACCATTAAGAGGATCTTACCTGAAGAGAATGTATCAATCGAATGGACTTCCAAATATTTCAAAGAAGAAGAAAAAAACACCGTCAAGGTCGACAAAGACTTATCATGGTTAATTGGATATTTCATAGGAGACGGTTCATTAGGAAAAAGAAAACAAAAGGTAAAAGGAAAACTCTATGAAGGATTAAGATTACGATTTTTCGACGAAACTTTATTAAGTTTAGAAAAAGCCAAGGTAATAATAAAAGAGAAATTCGGAGATTACAGCAAAATATCATACGATAAAAGAAGCAAATGTCTTGTTCTCTACTGCTTAGGAAGGAGAACTACAAGTTTTTTCTCAAATATAACGAAACCAAATAAAACATATTCGATCGAATTCCCGGAATTCATCTTAAAATCACAACTAACTAATATTTACTCTTTCTTAGCAGGCTTGATAGACTCCGATGGTCATGTTACAGCAGAAGGTAAGACCGCGTATTCAACTGCTTCCAGATTATTAGCAGAAAAGCTCTCAGTTTTAAGTTCTCTATTGGGATTCGGCGGAGGAATGGTCAAAGATGATAAAACCTACATAGTGACTCTAATAGCAAAATCGACCAACTCATCGAAGTTAATGAAAGTTTTAGAAAATATGAGTAATCCAGGAAGAAAGGAAAGACTATCCGAGTCTTTACTAAGAGAAAACCATCGAAAGCGTTTTACTATACCATTATCAGAAGAAATATTTGGCCAGGCATTTGATATTCCATCTAAAACATCTAACTGGTTATCTTATTCGGTAGGGACATCTACTTTTCATTTAGGTAGATTAAAATATGAAGGTGTTATAAACCCTGTAAAGTTGAAGAGGCTGTTATTTGAAGTCGATACTACAGATGCAACAGAATTTTTAAAAAGAATTAGCGAATCTGCAACTTTTGTTGAATCCATCGAAACAACAGACGAAAATCCAGAGTTTTTCGATCTAACTGTCAATAAAAATAATAATTATCTTGCAGGACAGCATGGGTTAGTTGTAATTCACAATACAGGAACTAACTTTTCGAATCTAAGGGCGAAAGGCGAACCGTTATCTGGTGGTGGAACGTCTTCTGGGGTTATGTCATTTTTGAAAATCAATGATGTTGTTGCAGGATCTATAAAATGTGTGCACGAAGATACAGAGCTTGTTACAAAAAACGGTATTAAAAAGATTAAAAATGTTAAAAAGGGGGAGTATGTCTTAACAAAGAATGGATTTAAAAAAGTGTCGAATGTTTTTGACAATGGCGTTAAAAATCTAGTAAAGATTAGGACGTCATTAGGATTCGAAGTTCTATGTACGCCTGAACATAGATTTTTAGTTAGAACATCTGATGGCGAAGAAGTTTGGAAGGAGGTAAAAGATATTACTCAGGATGATTTCATAAACATTGATTTTTCCGGTTATGAATACAACGACTTCAAAAAATTGAAGCCTGTCGGTTTAAATCATCACAATGAAAGGAAAATAAAATTACCTGAAATTTTAGATGAGAAATTTGCCGAATGGCTAGGATTGATATATGGTGACGGAAGTGTAACAGAAACACGACATGCTTCTTATGTTGGTATACAAATTGGCTTGGACGACAAAGATATGAGCGAGAAATATAAAAAACTTTCAAAGGAACTTTTTGGTATACATGTTTATGAAAATAAAAGAAAAGACAAGCACGATAATTCGATAAGCTTGAGGATTGCATCAAAACCTTTAATAAGATTTCTTAGAGAAAACGATTGTTTAAAGACGTCTTCTACCAAATTATCCATACCGTTATTGATAAAAGAATCGCCTAGTTCGGTTCGAGCGGCCTTCTTGCGTGGACTCTTCGAGTCTGACGGCACAATTGAGAGGCGGATGTACCCTTCGTGCTCATCTGTGAGCGAAAGGATGGTTAAAGACATTCAATCACTTCTTCAAAGTATAGGCATTCTTTCCAAATCATCCCATTCTGATAATAGATCCGGTGCATACGGGATCTTACCTATTCATAGAGTGCTAGTTACATCGTTTTTTGGCATAAAAGAATTTGCCGCAAAAGTATCATTCCTTTCTGATAGAAAAAGACAAACAATGCTGGAAGGGCTAAAATGCTTAGAGAATAGGGATTTTGAACAGCAGTGGATCTTACCTTATTTTGAAAATGATTTCGAAGAAATGTATGCAGGGTTACCTGGTGGAAAATATGACGTTCGAAGAG
The DNA here is from genome assembly GCA_964373665.1 of uncultured archaeon. Taxonomy (GTDB): domain Archaea; phylum Aenigmatarchaeota; class Aenigmatarchaeia; order CG10238-14; family SCSR01; genus JACOWB01. The sequence goes on from CAYJVM010000003.1 coordinate 12,656, forward strand.
CTGCCAGCCAGCATTTCCGAGAAAGTACAGGCAAAACCAACTTTAACAGATTCAGAGCCAACAAACTTCTAAATAAGTTTGTACAGCTGAAAGGAAGTTTTATAGAACCATTATCGAGATCCAATGTTTATTATGATAAAATCACAGTTGAGCCGTTCGGAGACGGACACGTTTTCGATCTAGAAATACCTGACGGAAATCAATATCTTATCACTGGAATAGTCTCTCATAATTCTGGCGGCACTACACGTCGTGCAGCTAAGATGGTGCTTTTGAATATCGACCATCCGGAGATTGAAGCATTCATAAAATGGAAGGCGAATGAAGAGAAAAAGTTTGCAGCGCTGGTTGGCGCCGGATTGGTAAAGGCTGATAGCATCGAATCGGCGGGCGAGCATGTATTTGGCCAGAATTCAAACAACTCTGTTCGTGTGACAGACGATTTCATGAAGGCTGTTATTGAGGACAAAGATTGGAACCTGACATGGAGAACCGACGGGGGAATCGCAAAGACAGTAAAGGCCAAGTATTTATGGGATGCAATCGCGCAGTCTGCGTGGGAGTGTGCAGATCCAGGGCTACAGTTCGATACGACTTATAATGATTGGCACACATGCCCAGCATCTGGAAGAATAAATGCAACTAATCCATGTAGTGAGTACGCTTTCCTTGACAATACAGCATGCAATCTTGCATCGCTGAATTTGGGAAAATTCATGGAAAACGGCACATTCGATGTAGAAGGGTTCAAGCATGCTGCAAGATTATGGACGATAGTTCTCGAAATCTCAGTTTTAATGGCGCAATATCCATCTAAAGAAATTGCACAATTGAGCTATGAGTACAGAACGTTGGGGTTAGGCTACACGAACCTAGGATCAATCCTCATGAAATTGGGAATTCCTTATGATTCTGAGAAAGCAAGAGCTATCGCTGCGGCACTGACGGCGATAATGACAGGCGAAAGTTATGCTGCTTCGGCAGAGATGGCCAGTGTGCTCGAACCGTTCCCAGGATTTGAAAAAAATAAAGAGCACATGTTGCGCGTCGTCAGAAATCACAGGAGAGCCGCATACAATGCGCCAAAGGAAGAATATGAGGGATTGCATGTTATTCCACCTGGAATTGATCACACTGAATGTCCTGACTATATGCTCAAGGCAGCAATTGCATCTTGGGACAAGGCTTTGATGCTTGGTGAAAGGTATGGATACAGGAATGCGCAAGCGACTTTGATTGCACCTACAGGAACAATAAGCTTTGTGATGGATGCTGATACAACAGGAATAGAGCCGGACTTTGCTTTGGTCAAGTTCAAGAAACTTGTCGGCGGTGGATACTTTAAGATAGTGAACCAGACAGTGGAACCGGCGTTGAAGAATCTCGGTTATACTAAAGAGGAGATCAGAGAGATTTTGAGGTACATGGTTGGCAGCAACACTTTCGAAGGGTCACCTTACATCAATGCCTTTACGCTGAAAAGGAAAGGGTTCTCTGATGCCGACCTTGAAAAGACGGAAAAATTATTGCACGGCGTTTTGGACTTGTCATTTGTTTTCAACATAAGCACTCTTGGGAAAGAGTGCATTGAAAGATTAGGGTTCAAGCAAGCCCAGTATAATGAGCCTGATTTTGATTTGTTAAGGGCCTTGGGATTCAGGGATGATGAGATTGAAGCGGCTAATGAATTCATCTGCGGGACGCAGACTATAGAAGGCGCTCCGCACTTGAAGGCAGAACATTATCCGATTTTCGACTGTGCGAACAAATGCGGAAAGAAAGGAGAACGATATATTAATTACATGGCGCATGTTTACATGATGGCGGCAACGCAGCCTTTCTTGTCTGGAAGCATAAGCAAGACTATCAACATGCCCAATCATGCGACTGTTGAGGAGATAGAGAAGGTTTATTTTGAATCGTGGAAACTTGGATTAAAGTCTCTGGCGCTTTACCGCGACGGAAGCAAGATGCTGCAACCTTTGTCGGTTTTCAAGCAGCAGAAGCAGGAGACGGCAGCGCCTGTTAGGAAGAAATTGCAGCAGGAGAGAAAGGCGCTGGCTCACAAGTTCAGGATAGGAAATCAGGAAGGGTACATACATGTTGGATTGTTCGAGGACGGACATCCTGGTGAGCTGTTTGTGACAATGGCCAAGCAAGGAAGCACGTTGTCAGGACTGATGGATGCTTTTGCGCTGACTGTTTCCATCGGGTTGCAGTATGGAGTTCCGCTGAAAGTTCTAGTGAGCAAGTTCATCAACAGCAGGTTCGAGCCGATGGGCTGGACTGATAATGAAGAGATACCTGTGGCCAAGTCGATTATGGACTATATCTTCAGATGGATGGCTTTCAAGTTTTTGGCTAGAGACGATTTGAAGGAATTGGGATTATTGAACGGCGAGAAGATTATTGTTTCCGGCGAGGAGGTTGAGGGTGTGGAGAGCCAGAACCAGAATGTTGCAAGACTGACGCAGTTTGTGCATGAAAGGGAAGAGCACAAATATGACATGTCTGGAGATGCGTCGACTTGCTCAGAGTGCGGATCTCTGATGGTTAGGAGCGGTTCTTGCTATGTCTGCACCAGTTGCGGGAGCACGAGCGGCTGTTCTTAAGCTATTTTTATAGCCTTAAATTCCAAAATCCAGTCGCCGTCAGGATCAGGCACCATACCGCCGTCTTGTGCAGTGCAATCCAAACTCTTCAGCATTCTCCTTTGATGAACTTCCAAAGGAACTCCAGCTATAAATGCGCCCATTTCCCACCACTTGCTGTTTCTGGCGCTAGTAACTTTCAACCGACTAAACCCTTCGTCATACGCTCTATCCATCGGTATCTGCAAAAGCATTTGCCTGTAAAACAGAGGCCGCAAATAATCTTGCATTCCTTCCACACCTTGAAGCTGGTTGATCACGAATGTCCTGTCATCATAGCCATAACCCATAACTGCAGCAGGATGATTATGCGCTAGCAACAAAATTCCATATGTCCCATCAAGGTTCCAAGTCCTCTGATTTACGGGACAGAAAGAATAATCACCAGGGTTTAATTCTTTCCCCTCTTTCAAATGAGTCGACAAATACCACGCAGAATCAAGGCTGGATAACGACAGGCCTCGCGGTGTCATACTAGCTATTTTGACAAGCAAATTTTAAATAACCAAGAAAATACTATCCTATTCCAGCAACATTAGTTCCAAACAATGCACCCAATCCTAATCCAACAAAGTAACCACTCACTGCAGCCAAAGTTCCTATCAATGCAAGTTCCAAACCGCTAACAAACCAATTACCCACGGTCAATCTTGCTTTAACAACACCCACAGTAAACAACACTGCAACCGCAAGCACGACAGATGAAATCATCGCCGGTACTATTCCCAAAAAGACAAACGGAACCAGCGGTATCAATGAGCCGATTAATGTCGCAAAAAATACAATCACAGCCTTTTTCATCGGCGACTCGTCAAATTTAGGAGAAAGATTGAGCTCCTCGGTCATCATCGTATCAACCCAGACCTTCTTGTTAGAAGTTATAACCTTCACTATATCGTCCAGCATCTTTCCCTTAAAGCCCTTCTTTTTGTAAATTTCGAATATCTCCTTAGTTTCATGTTCTGGTATTTCTTCGATTTCCTTTTCTTCTAAAGCGCGCTCGCTTTCATAATAGTCCTTCTTTGATTTAGTAGACGTATATGCGACAGCTGCCATTGAGATTGTTTCCGCGAAAGTAGCAGCCAGTCCTGCAACTAGTATAACAAGAATGCTGTTAGTAGCGCTTGCTACCCCCAGAACAACACCAAGAACGTTGACCAATCCATCCTGCCCGCCAAGAATTATGTCGCTTATCTCCCTTCCCTTAAAGTGCTTCTCGTGCTTGGTCATCATTTTTCCATGATCGTCTTTCACAGCCTCACTATTCAAGTATGTCAATGACGCTTTTTAAACTCGATAAAATAATCGACTAGGCATGCCGCAATATAGCTGAATAAAATCAAAATTGAAACTTTGACAATTGTGTTAATTTGAAAGTAGGAAAATATGCCGAATGTAATGTCGGCTATTAACAGCGGTATCCCGAAAATCTTGGCTATGATTATCTTATTCAGTGTTACGCCGAAGAATTCCTTTAACCCCATCTAACCACGGGTGAATTTCGAAACGAAATCGAAGATTATGAATATTATCTTTTGTGCTAGCCATATAGCAACAATAGTTGTAATTAATGTGTTAGAGAAAATATTGAAAGACATCGATACCATGTAGAACCCTGCTAGTATGTCTATCCTGCTCGCCCAGTCGTTCTTAGCAAAGATTACACCCTTCAGCACAAGATAGAATGCGTTGTAGAGTATGGTCTCCACAGAAAACCAACCCAATGTCGCGTTAGACATCAGCACAAGTGCCGTAACAAGATCCAATATCGTAAGGAGTATGTGAATGACCATTTGATAAATTTGCCAAAGTAAAGTTTTAATGCTTTTGTCAGAAGACTATATATATATACATTCCAAATAATAATAGATAAAATGGCAAAGCCGAGTATTCTATGGTGGTTACTTCCTATAGTTTTTTTAGGATTAGGTGGCATTATAGCTTATTTCCTTTTGAAGGATCGAGATAAAAAATTTGCTAAGAAACTTTTAATTGCAGGCCTAGTACTTACCGGTTTAGTTATAGGTTTGACAATCCTATCATTTATGTGGTTGTAAGGAAGTTTAGAAAGCGCTATATCTCAAGTCAAATAGTAACTAGTATATGTTTTTAAAATACGAACAATAGTGACCAGATGCCCTTTGCCAGCAAAAGCACGCCGAAAATCCACACAAAGCTTACCGGCAATCCGATAAACATCAAAAGCAAAAGCATTCCGGACAGGATGTCAACCCAGCCTAGGAAATCGAAGTAAAAGCTCTTCTGGATGCTGTAAAGCAGGGACATGATGCCCTTGAATAGGACTATAATACCCAGATAGAGAAGCAAAGAGTGCAGGAAGGATGAAACGCTGAGGACTATGAACAGGCCTCCTATCATGTCGATTAGTGCAGCCAATAGAAGCAATGTTGCAAATGTCATAACTACCGTCTAATAATGAAGACAGTAATAAGGCTTATAAAGCTTCTTCCTGCGTTATCTAGAAAGCTTTTCTGGCTCTTGCAACTGTGCAATCAGAACATTCAAGAATCTTGCCGCATAAGCACCATCAATAATTCTGTGGTCAAACACCAGCGACAGTGGCAGTACTTTCCTAATTTCAACTTTCCCATCGACAGCTATAGGCTTGTCGTGCATCCTGCCTAATCCAAGAATGGCAGCTTCAGGATAATTGATTATAGGTGTGGCGAATGTTCCTCCTATGCTCCCGTAGTTTGTTATTGAGAACGTCCCTCCCCTCATGTCCTGCAAGTCCAGCTTTCTCTGCCTGGCTTTTTCTGCAAGCTCTTGCATTTCTTTCGCTATTTCCAAAACACTCTTCATGTCAACGCCTTTAACTACAGGAACCATCAAACCTTCCCCGTCGACATCAACTGCAAAGCCAAAATTATAGTACTTTTTCATGATTATTTCTTCACTATCCTCCTCAAGAGTTGAATTAACCATTGGAAACTCCTTCATTGCGACCAGACAAGCTTTCATGACAAAGGGCAAAAAGGTCAGATGAATACCCTGTTCTTTCGCCTTGAGTTTTTCGCTTTCCCTCAACGCAACCAGCTTTTGCACGTCAGCTTCGTCCATCGTGGTCACATGCGGTATATGCTTGACAGACTCGACCATGTGCTTCGCTATAACCTTTCTTATACCTTTCATCGGAATCCTGTCTATGTATCCCCACATGTCATACTTTCTCTTGATCTTCAGCTCGGGCGCCTGAGTTTTTGCTTCAGATCCCGCAGCTCTTCTGACATCTTCTTCAGTTATCCTCCCTTCGGGACCGGTGCCAGACGCCTGGGTCAAATCAACATTCAGTTCCTTCGCCATGCTTCTTACGGCTGGCGTTGCCAAGACTTGAATCCCCGCAGGTTTGGCAGGTGAAACAATTCGGGGAGTGGCTCCCTCTTCGTCCGATGCTTCTTCAAGATAACCGACTGCACCAGCAGGCTTTATCACAGGACCTCTAACTTCAGACTTTGTGTATTTTTCTCCTTCCTCGCCAATGACAAAAAGAACCTGACCGACTTTGACAGTCTCGCCTTCCTTGAAGTTGATCTTCAGCACAATGCCAGAATAAGGAGACGGAATTTCTGCAACCGCCTTGTCAGTCTCCACCTCGCCAATAACTTGGTGCTCTTCCACTCGGTCGCCTTCTTTAATGCGCCACTTGACGATTTCCCCTTCTTCTATCCCCTCGCCGATGTCCGGAAACTTGAATTCTTTCATCTAACAACCTCTAATAATGTATTCTACCCCTGACATCTAATTTAACAACTTCGATAATTTTCCTATCGAAATAGATATCCATAATGATTCTGAAATCACCTGTTCTTACTCTGTAAGTTATTTTGCCTATTTTCTTTATATCTAAATCCTTTGGGAAATATACTAATCCATCCAATTTCTTAATTAATTTATTCTGAATATCAGCAGGATACTTTATTATTTTTTTCCTTACTCTCTTAGGAATCACAACCGAAAAGGTCATTTGCCCCGCAACTCTTTTTTCAACTGTTCCAATGTTACATACTCCCCCCTTTTAATCTCTTCTCTCGATTTTTTAATTTCCTTCCGATCTTCTGTTGTCAAGTGATCTTCTGCAAGAATAGACTCGACCCTTCTCAAACTTTTTTTAACATCTTTCAGTTCATTCAGAAATTGTCTCATTATACCAAATTCCTTTCCAGGCTTGTGGTAAAGTCCCCGTTTCATAATTTAATTATCGAGTATCTAATTTATAACAGTTTCTTCTATCCCTTCGCCGATGTCCGGAAACTTGAATTCTTTCATCTGAATCTAATTGTGATTGTTAAAAGAAGAATTAATATTTTGGCATTTAGCAACTTTACCAGGTATTCCGCCATCCATATTCTTTATTGCGCCCTCTACCACCGATATCTTCCACCATCGCCCCTACCCATTCCCCGTCGATTATTGAACGGACAATTGCGTAATTTGCATCAGGATAAGCGTCGAGTACATCTTCGATTTTAAAGCTGACCGGAAATTGTCTCCTTAGTTGTCTATACAACATGTGTCTGTCAACTTGGTCCCTACCCCTCAATTTTACGAATGGGAATTTATAAGGCGGTTCTCCTGCATCGTCTTTAGGTGCAGGCGCTACACTTTCCTGCACTTTTACAGCAGCAGTTTGATCGCCAGTATAAACACCATTTTCATTAGTTTGAGTTGGAACGTAGCCATCGGCTTCCACAAGAGAAAGCAATTTTTGCAATGCATGATACAAGTCAAGCACTATCCCATCGCCCCGAACTTCAACACCATATTCATCTGCTAGACGGCGCATACTGTCAATATCATGTCCCAGAGGACATTCTCGAACAACAATTCTATCAAAAAGGTTTCTTACATCCTTAGGCACATCGGAATAGGCTGTACGGTTCCCTATCATATAAGTTTAAACATCAGACCTTTGGCCGATATTAACCCTATTTATTCTTTCAAAGTCTGCATAAAGAGCACGGATGACATCAACACCCTCAGGTATTAATGAAGCCATCATATAATTATTGCGAAGAAGAATTTAAATAGTGACTTGTCAGATCTAAAAGATTCGGCAATCAATCGTATAGTTTTATCCCACCTGCGGGTGAAGGAAAAGTAGTGTCTGCGGCAAAAGCCCATAAAGGAGCCTTGCTCATTATTCTGCCATTAATTTCTCCTCGGAAATTATGGTCACAGTTCGGAATTACTTCTAGCTTTCTAACTTTTACTCGAGTCGCTCGGTCATAAAAATACTGCCCTGCTTCAGGTTTCACAACATCGTCGTCCTGACCAATCATGATGTACACTTCCCCGTTAAACTTCCCTAGACTGGTCGCGATTCTTTTTGGGCCAGCATTTGTACTAGGAGCCATTAAAAGTATCCTTTCAACGTCTTCATAATCGCCAACAACAGCAGCTATGGTTCCAGCACCTGCTGAAGCACCCATCAGATATAGAACAGGATTTCTTCTACCACTTAATTCATCCCCATTCGAAATGCAGTAACCAAGAACATATCTGAAATTGTCGATCATTGTTTGTGGATATGGCAATTCCGAGTAATGCTTGTTTCCCATTCTTACAACAGTTCCAATTCCTTTTTCCACGAGAAAATCTGCCAATTGACCATACTTGTTGTTGTAACCGTCGATATGACCATCAAATCCAGGAAAATTCAATACTATTGTCCCATTAGAATATGGATGTATAGCTACTTCCAGATCCAAGTGCCCACGCCTTAACGGCCTTTGAAGTATAGTTCTTCTTTCCGGCATTTCAAATATGATAAACATCTCAGGCTTATAAATTTCATTTTTGCGACACAATCCCTTGCTGTGGATTTATATATTTAACGCAACATAAAATTAACATGCACATTCTTCTGACAAAGCCTGCTGTTCCAAAAAAAGTTCCAGTTAGAAGAGAGGAACCTTTAATACTTCCTTTGCCAACTACACCAAACCCTGAAAGGAAAGAGCCTCTTGTCCCAACATATCCTAGAGTGCCTGTCCCAGTAGGTACGGGATACGCACCGTCTTCAAGTCTTTATTCTCGAAGAAGAACAGACGGATACACAAGATAAAAATGTCAAATTTACCTGAAGAACTGCTTTTTGCGACTGAAGCAATCAATGGAGACTGGGGAACAAATAAGAATCGTTCATATGCACATCTCGGGACTCTGAGGGGAAAGACTAGTGACCGAGATTTAGTATTTCTTGACCAAGAACCAGTCTTAGAAGCAATCAGGCGGTATAGATAATTATACGAACGGGACGCTAGAGAAATAAGCATAGCACTAGGAGATATAGCTTCATTGCAATTTGATTCTCCCTTTAAATCCAACTTTTTAAGGTCTGCTGCGCAAATGACAAAACTGGGGAATGTGAGAAGCGGAGAAGCGATCGCAAAATCTATGGTGCCCTATATAGCATGCGGAGGTACGTTTGAAGATGAAGAGCAGCTAAAGAGGGATGTTTATTTCATGGGTGAGACAATTGAAGAGGACAGAGTTGCGCCAAGGCACATAAATGACTTGGGTATTTCACAGACGGCGAGATTGTGGCAATTTCTGAATAAAAGTTCAGGAAGTCATAGCTACGGTTTCCCTGATTTTGCAGAGTATTTCGGTTCAGAATATTTCAGTGTTTTTGATGGATTTCCCACAATAGGCGCTGAATTCCACAGCATACCACCCAATTCGCCTAGTGGCTCCTTGAGAATATTGAGACGGCTAGTTCCACTCAACATGTCGCAATATCAAAGAGGATCTTTCATACCATTCTCCAGAATAGATAAAGGTGTTTTGGAAATAAGGATGAATCCGTCGTTATATCCTTTTACTGTGGCGAACTGGAATCTTATGCGGCAGACCGTTCCAGATGTAAACAATCAATATTTTACAGTGTGCATAGGCAAAGAAGAAGATTTCGAAAGAGCTTCCCATGTAAACACGATAATACCACCATTGATAAGCCTGGGCAATATTATCTACAGCTTGTTTTTCACAACTGCTCCTGAAGACGCCTTTGAAGGGGAATATAAATTCGGCGAGCATTACATAGGTCAAACGGTAAGATTGAAGAAAGGAAGTTATTCATTGGACGGCACAGCCCCTGACAATGGACAGTTGAATTTGTATGTAGGATTCGGCGAGTCCTTCCCATATCATGTATATTACCTTTCCATGGCTGTTGCTGAACCCGAGTTGCTTACTGTCGTGCAGTCAGAGGTTGGGGGTGGATTGTCACCTGTCGCAGCAGTTCGTCTGAACGATAAAACACGACGTCATATAGTTCGAACTATGAATGATTATATCATGCGCAGTCCAAGGCTCGCGAAAGCTGCAGAGTATGACCTAAAAATAATCGACAGTTTGGCAAGATAATAAAGAATATTGGCAAGCTGATATTAAAAATTCATGACACTTTCAATAGTTTTATTGATTCTAGCCGCATCAGGGATATAATAATTCTCCAATTTCGGCAACGGCATAGGTACATCATATCCAGTCACTCTCTGCACAGGCGCTTCCATGCTTAGAAATGCATTCTCATTAATCGTCGCAACCAATTCAGCGCCATACCCACATGTTCTTGGAGCCTCATGCACAACGACACATCTCCCAGTCTTCTTCACAGAATCAATGACAGTCTTTCTGTCAATAGGATACAACGTCAGCAAGTCGATAATTTCGATAGAATATTTGCCTCCTAGTTGCTGGATGGCATCGCGGACAACCTTCTGCATCGCGCCCCACGCTATAACAGTAACATCGCTGCCTTCCTGCACCACTTCAGCCTTGCTCAACGGTATCGTATACTCTTCATCAGGAACTTCTTCCTTTATTGCGCGATAAACTCTTTTAGGCTCAAGAAATACAACAGGATCTGGGTCGCGTATGGAAGAAATAAGCAAGCCTTTGGCATTGTACGGTCCTGACGGCGCAACGACTTTGATTCCCGGCATGTGCGTGAAGAAAGCCTCCAAAGATTCCGAATGATTCTCCAATGCTCTTATCCCGCCTCCATGCGGAATTCTAAGAACTAGAGGCACATTCCACTTACCTTGAGATCTTTTTCTCATCCTTCCTGCATGGTTGTAGAGCTGGTCGAGCATTGACATGGAAAAACCGTCGAACTGGACCTCAGGTATAGGCTTCATCCCGGCAATCGCAAGACCTATGGACGTACCGATTATTCCGACTTCGGCTAGAGGGGTATCAATAACTCTGTCATCTCCAAACTGCTGCCACAAGCCCTCCGTAACTCTGAACACACCGCCATCTTTCCCGATGTCCTCGCCCAAAAGAATTACAGAAGAATCTCTTTCCATCTCCTGCTTTAAGGCGAGATTAATTGCTTGAACGAGATTAAGTTTTGCCATATCAATCAAAGCCCTTTCTTTGTTCTTCTAATTCTGGCGGCATTTCGCCATAAACATTCTCAAAAATGTCCTGCGGCTTGGGTGGCTCAACAGCTTCAAATTTCCTCACAGCTTCATTAACCCGCGCTTTGGCATTCTCCGAGACTTGCTTCTCATAATCTTCATTCCATATGCCCTCGCTTTCCATGTACTTCCTAAGGCGGTCGACCGGGTCTTTTCTCTTCCACTCCTCTACTTCGGCAGGGTCGCGGTATTTCTTCCAATCATCCGCCGTAGTATGGCTCTCCAATCTGTACGTATAGCATTCGATGAATGTCGGCCCTTTACCTGCACGCGCCTTGTCAATAGCATCCTTGGTTACTTTATAGACCGCGAAAACATCGTTGCCGTCAACAAGGATACCATCAAATCCGTATGTGAACGCTTTCTCGGCCAAAGTCTCGCTCGCGGTTTGCCTGGATCTCGGGACTGAAATAGCCCATTGGTTGTTCTGGCAAATGAAAATGCATGGAATGTTGAACACACCCGCAAAATTCATGCCTTCGTGAAAGTCGCCTTTGCTTGTCGCGCCATCGCCAAAGTAAGCGACTGCGATCGAGTTCTTCCCCTGTAGCTTCATTCCCCACGCAATACCAACGGCGTGCGGCACCTGGGTTCCGACCGGAATAGCGACAGGCAGCGCATTAATTCCTTCAGGAATCTTCATTCCCCTTTCGTCACCTGCCCAATACTGGTAAAGCATGTCCATAGGATAGCCGAATGTTATGAAAACTCCATGCTCCCTGAATGCCGGTACAAACCAGTCATCCTTCTGCATGGCAAGAGCCGAACCTATCTGCGCAGCTTCCTGCCCAAGAAGCGATGCAAAAGTAAGCATCCTTCCTTCCCTCTGGAGTTTCAGTGCAACATCATCAAACACCCGAGCCAGAACCATATACTCGTACATCGCCTTTATTTCGTCATTGGCCAGCTTTGGCATGTTCCGTGTGTTCACAATCTTTCCGTCTTCGTTCAGGATTTGAAACATTTCCAGCTTCATATACCCCTATTTCCAAGTCACGGCTTATAAATCCGTACGCCTAGATTTCCTAATTCGTGTTCGAGCTGGGGCAATGATTTGAAGTGTATTGTTTTCATCCCAAGCTTCGTGGCCGGCGCCAGAAAATCTTTCCTGTCGTCTGCGAACACACATTCCTCAGGCTTTACACCAACTTTTTGAAGGGTTATTTTGTAAATCTCAGGGTCAGGCTTTCTAAAGCCGACGTCGCACGAGAGGACGACAATCTGGAATTCATCGTACACACCCAGCTTTCTGTTGTATTTGGCAACTCCAGCCTCCGTATTTGAAAGAGCAGTTACAATGTAGCCAGACTTTTTCAACCCCTTGACAAGGCGTTCCATCTCACTGTTTCTCTTGATGTACTTTTTTTGGTTGTCTTCCCAAAAGGTTCGTAGGCTCGACGCATCAATCCCAAGCCTTTCACCGAATCTCACCCAGAATTCAGCTTCTGTTATCTTCCCCCTTTGATAATCTGGTATGGCGTCTTCGACTGCGTTCCTGACAGCATCGACATCCTTCTTGCACATTTTCGCAAGTTTCTCGAATATAGGTACGTCTGTTTCGTTATGCAGAGTTCCTCCAATGTCGAAAATAACGCATTTAATCATACGATCGTTCTATTTATTGGTTTTGCCAGTTGAAATCATTGAGCGACCATTTCTTTTAAACCTTCGCCGCGATAAATTTAATAGTGATTTTTTGTACTTGCCTAGACCTACAAGATTAGTGCTTCACCAAACAGATGACATTTACGTTTCCCTAGCATACAAAGAAGCGTGCAGGAGGATTGCAACTGAAAATGGAGAGCCCATTTTAACACTTCAGACTTATGACGGCCCTCATGTTGTGAGCATAGGGTTGCGCGAAATGGCAGATAAGGTAAATGTGCCGGAAGCTGAATATTTGGGCATCCCTATCGTAAGAAGGTTCGACAAAGCCTATGGGATGATTAAAGGGAGTGAGGATGTGCACATAGGAATGTCCCTGCCGAGGTATGGTCGTAAGGATTTAGATGCGATGGATGCAGAAGCTGCAACCCCGCTGATGGAGGCGATGCATAATATGACAGGATGTGACCTGGAGTTGGTCAACAGAGACTTCCTAATCAGACAGGATGGCGTTCCATACAAGGTGGGCAGTCTTTCTTTGGATTTGACCGGCGGTTCACTTTATCTGTGCTCTATGGTTTACTGTGAAGGCTTTCCATATCATTTAGCCGAACGTGTTTTCAAACTCACTGACGAAGAAAGAGAAAATATAGGGAGGAACGCACCGCTAAACCGCTTCGATCCTAGCGCAACCAGAATGGGCCTCATAGAATCCGTCCGATCGACACTAGGCTTGGATTATTCTGAACCGACGCAGGAGGAGATGCGCTTAACTGGAAATTTATATGAAGAACTTAGGGGCCGGGAATTCCTGGCACAAGGCAAAATACCGGGCAAAGTTTGCTATGCTTACATTGGCACTCGGGCGTGAAAAAATGAAAGTCAAAGTGGCAGCTGTCCAGATGCGAGTCGTGAAAGAGACTGGGAATAACTTGGAAAGAATGCTCCATTTCATCGACAAGGCAGGCAGAAGAAAATGCGATTTTGTTTGTTTCCCGGAGAATTCTTTGGTATCAACGCTTGATGGAATCATATCATTAGAAAATCACTTAATAGCGATACGCGAGAGATGCAGGAAGAATTCCATCTGGTGTATTTTCAGTACCTATGAAAAGGAGAAGGGAAAGATTTGGAATATCGCTTATGTCATTGACAAGAAGGGCAAAATACGGTACAGATACAAGAAGGTCAACCTGTGGAAAAGCGAAGCAGAATATGTGTCCAGAGGATTGAAAAACAAGGTTGTCGACACGGAATTCGGGAAAATAGGGGTTATAATATGCTATGATTATCTTTTTCCAGAATTTGTGAACAAGCTGGGAAAATCCGGCGCGAAAATCATCTTCTGCCCTTCGTACATGGTCGACTATAAAAGAGGCATCAACATAGTCAGGAATACGCCGCTGATACGCGCGTTCGAGAACAAGTCTTACTTTGTGCATTGCGATGCATTTACCAGGAAAACGGCAAGCATAAGCATGATATGCGATCCTTACAGGGTTCTTAGGAAAATAGAGAGAAAGGAAGGCCTTATAGTCGCTACTCTGGATTTAGGCAAGATCGACAGGATAAGGGACTATTTCAAGTTCAACGCATAAAGTTCCATTCGTCTTTAGAGTACCTTTTTTCAATCAGTTCTCCCGCTCTTTCCAATTCTTCTTCGGTCCATTTATCAAAAAAGAATTCTTTGTCTTTTGTAAATGCCTTGACCAGAATATCATGAAACTCATTTAATGCAATATTCTTATGGTGCAGCAATGATGTTACTCTCTCTTCAACGTTCTTAATCGCCTTGTCTGAAATCTTTTGTTTGTCAACTTTCAGGACAGAGAACATTTTTTCCAAGTCCAATGAATAAAGCAATGTGCCATGATGCAATACAATTCCGCCCCTTCTCGTCTGGGCATTCCCGGAAATTTTCTTGCCGTTTAATAGCACATCATTTATAGGCTTGAACTCGCCTTTCAACCCAATCATTTCCAAAGCGTCTAATATAGGCTGGCATAAAACTCTGTAGGATTCGTGGATGCCTTTCGGATACATGTTCCCTGGAGCTATCACACTGTACGTTAGACATTTCCCGTCATTGTAAACTGCTCCACCGCCACTCAGTCTTCTGACACAATCAATGCCGTTCTCCTTGGAGAATTGTATATCGACTTCGTCGTTCATGCTCTGGAAATAGCCGATGACCACGCCGGAAGGCTCCCATAAGTAGAACCTTATGATAGGAGAGCCGGTTTTTCTAACGCTCTCCATGGCAACTTCATCCAACGCTACATTCATAGCAGGACTTTTGGTCTCAACTGGTATCAGTCGCCATTTTACCATTTTCAATCGCCAACTTTAAAGTTCTGGACAAAGTCTTCGAATCTATACCGATCAACTCTGCACCTTCCTTTTCCAGGATTTCGTTAATTTTATCAGTTATCACGTCGTCTTGGAAGTCAACCGGAGTATTCCTAAGCGAGTTCTCAATTTCGTCAATGCATTGTTCTGGGTGTAGGAAGAAATCCCCGGTTATACGAACGTCCTCTATGAAATCGTCAAACTTTACCTTGATTCTAACAAGTTTTCCACCAGGAACTTTTTCTACAGCTTCGCCATACATTTAATCGAAAGTGAATTGGAAGTCAAGATTTAAGTCGTTACTTACCAGTCGCCCACTTTTTCAAAGCCTCATAGTCTACTGCGCCGCAAATCTTCTTTCCCGTCTTTGTATTGACGAAGAAAGGAACACCGCCGCAGAAGCCCTTGTCTATACTTTCCATGAATCTGGCATTGGCGGCATTATGCCACACCTCTATTTCTTTAAGGTTTATACTTTCTTCCCTCTTTAGCTTTTCTACTAAAGGTTTCATCTCATTACAATGAACGCATTCACTTCCAGTGAAGAATAACAATTCATCCATTTTATTAACTTGGATCAGAATTTATTTATATAATTATGCAAAAGTATTTAAGTAATAAAGTAATACTATATTACTATGAAGGATGCTATAACTCTTAAAGGAGATCGAAATGTGTGGATAGATTTTGTTGCAAAAGTAAAGAAGGAAAGAAAGGAAGTCTGGGAAGTATTAGAAGGCCTGATAAAAGATTACATTAAACAGAAATGAGTTGCATGAATATGTTTTCTAAAGAACAGTATGAAAAGCATTCGAACTAAGGAAACAAGGCCTTAATTATTTGGAGATATCGAAGAAACTTAATATGGCTTATCCGGCAACAGTTCGGGGCTGGATTAAAATGGGAAAGCTTCCCAGGGGGCGTTTTCTTAAGCACAATTTCGATAAGCTGTCTCCTGAACTTGGTTATATTCTAGGTGTAGTAAAGGGTGATGGTTGTATAGTTGTCAAGAAGACAAAAGGGTGGGTGTCATTGGAAGTGAAAGACAGAGATTTTGCCGAGATGTTTCATAACCAATTGGAAGAGTGGAGCGGATTGAACTTTTCATTATATTTCAACAAGAAAAAGAAATTGTATACAACTATGTTGTATTCTTTACGGGCCGCCAGATTTATGAAAGCTTTCGACATAGAAAAATTAATTGGAGCCAATGGTATAGTGAAAGCTAATTTCCTACGGGGCATGTTTGATTCAGAGGGAAATGTCTCAGGATCAAATCTGAAAACACCAAGAACAGCAACTAGATTTATCGCGGTTTTTAATAACGATAAGAAATTAATACTTCTTGTAAAAACTTTGTTGGAGTCACTAGGAATAAGAGTTCAAAACATTGATAAAAGAATTGGGACAGGTTTTAAAGACACTACCATTAATTTCAGGCTTCGAATAGGGGGATTTGAGAATCTGAAATTGTTTAAAGAAAAAATAGGCTTCTCCATAGAGAGAAAGAATAAGAAATTAGAAGAGATATTAGGTAGCTATGGAGCTAATCCAAAATCTATTTATTATAATACTTCACCAATTGTTTAACAGCTCTCACTGCATCCTCAGGATAAGTGTATGTAGGAACTCCGTTGTCCTCCAAATGTTTTCTCATAACTTCAGTATACTCACCGCCGGCCGAAACTACAATCAAAGGCTTTTTCTTCAGGTTATTTGCTTCGACTAGTATGTCAACAATGTCCGCCGCAATCAACGGCGTTTGTACCAGAACAATAACTAGAAGAACATCAATTCCATTGTCTTTCATGCATGCGTCAATGCAAACCTTGTATCTTGCAGAAGTGGCGTCGCCAACCAAATCCAAAGGATTGCCCACGTTTATTATAGGCGGCAGTTTACTCTTCAATCCTTTCAAGGTTCCTTTACTAAGATGTCCTAGTTCAACCCCGACCTTTTCGGCAGCGTCAACAGCAAGAATTCCATAGCCTCCGCCATTTGTTATTACCTGTATTCTACCACCTTCCGGCTCGATACACTTTTCAAGGATCTTTGCATAGTCAAACATATCCTCCAGTGTCTCCGCCCTGATTATCCCCGCCTGTTTAAAGGCGCCGAAATAAATCTCCGCACTACCTGCAAGCGAGCCTGTGTGCGACAATGCGGCCTTGGCACCCGCGTCTGTCACACCACCTTTAATGGCTATAATAGGCTTTTTCTTTGAAACTTTTTTACAAACCTCCAAAAACCTCTTGCCGTCCTTGACTGCTTCTATATACAGGCAAATGACTTTTGTCTTCTCGTCATCTCCAAGGTACTCGATCAAATCAGATTCATTGACATCCACGGCATTCCCATAGCTGATGAATTTTGCAAATCCATGCCCTTCGCTAGTTGCCAAGTCAACTATCGATGAGCCGATGGCGCCAGACTGGCAGACGAAGGATATCACACCTTCATTAGGTCTTGTGAGTCTGTATCTAGGCAGAAACAAAGAGTCTATTTTAGAATAAGCATCAAACACTCCCAATGCATTCGGACCTATGACCCTTAACTTGTATTTTTTGATTACGGATTCTAACTTTCTTTCAAGCTTCATGTTTCCAACTTCCTTAAAGCCTGCGCTGTCTATTATTACATGCTGTATCTTCTTTCTCCCGCATTCGTCCAAAACTTTGGGAACCAGCTTTGCTGGAACAGCAATAATCGCCAAATCTATCTTCTCATCTATCTGCAGCACGGACGGGTAAGATCGGTAGTTCAGCACGCTGTCGACATTGGGGTTCACTACAAATATCTTGCCCTTGTATCCGCTGTCTACAAAGTTTCTGAAAATCACATGGCCGACTTTGTTCGGGTCGCGCGATACGCCGATTATTGCTATGCTCTGAGCGTTGAAGAACTTGTCCAATGTCATTATACCACTAGAATAATTTGAATTTACTCCTTATTTTATCTATTTCGCCATGGGTTAGACTTTCGATTATGAGCTTCACTTTTGTGATAAACTCCCGTGATTTTTCTATCATACCTTTTGTTTCGTCCTTAGTAATTTCAAAATCAACATAATACTGCTTATCTATCCGCTCTTCTTTGGCGGCTGAAATCATTTCATGAAGTTCATTTTCATTAAATAATCTTTTAAGCAGCAATATATTGTCCGTATGGTTCTCGCATTTTATGCCACATTTAAACAAAAGTGCGAGAAGGCAGTGATACATAGCATAATAAGACATAGATACAGACTCTTCCAAAAGGTTCGAGTCCAATAATATCTGAGAAGCTTTCAATGAAGTTGCAGATTTTTCTAAACAAGATTTCATTATATCTTCAGAAGGTTCTACCAATTCAAGCTTGTTTTCGCTTTTAAGACTATTCAAAAAATCCTGCTTTTTCATAAAATGTTTCAACACCCTTGATAATAACATGATTTTTCACAATTTCCCTTATTAGAGAGTTATTGAGGTCAAATTTCCCAATTTTGAGGTTTATTTTTCCACTTACCAGTTTGATATCCTCTTTAAGGGTATTGTCTTTAGTTTCGACGAACAAGTCAATGTCGCTGTCTTGCTTGGCGATAAATTTTGCATAACTTCCAAACAGAATGATTAAATTTGACGGGGCTTTCGATATGACTTCTTTCAGAATTACACCAAGTTCAGGATATCTTTCTAACAGTTTGTTTAGTTTATAGTTCTCCGACATGTAAACATAGTTTTTTGTTTTGAGAGTCTTCTTTAAAGAAAATACTTTATTTTTGCCCGCCATTTTGTAGTCCAGCACATTTTCCTTTGTCAGTTCTTCTACTTTCCGCAAGACTGTAGTATGCGAAGTGCCCAAGTTTTTGGCAATCCCCCTTATGTGGTTTTCGTTGTTTTTCAGCAAATCTATGACGATTTCAAGCTTTGTATTATCGTAATATTTCTGTGCCATATGGAATATTTATGAACCAATATATTTAAAGCATTCTAAATCGCACACGTACAAAAATAAAATGTTGCTCTAGTCCTGGAAACAAGTTTTTTTGTAACATTTAAATCTCTTACTCTACTCTATTAAACTATGGTAGCCCAGAATCAACTGCAATACAGAGAAGTTCCTGGTTTAGGACTCTACATAGCTCAAACCAAGGCATTAGATGCACAAGGCAGGCCTCTAGTCAACATAACATGGTACGATGCAAAGCTATGGACACAAGAAAGGAACTTGCTTCTCCCAACAAGCAGGCAATGGTCTGAATCAAGAGCTTATTTGGAGCAAGAACATCCGGACACAGAAAGAGACATGATAACAGGTCCGGCAGAATGGACAGACAGCCTGATAGCATGGCCCAATGCAAATGGGAATTATGCAAGCAATCTTAATCCTATGCCAAATCCGGGAAAACACCCGCTGCTTATACAAGGCTCAACTGTATACAGAAAAGATGGAGGTTATGTAATAAATGGCGGAAAAAGAGTGGAATTGCCAAACTTGCCAAAAATATTTGGCAGACTAGATAAAAACATCCCAGAATTGGGGCTTGTAAATCAGGCTTACTTGTGGAGCAGTTCGAATACAGATTATGAAGAAGGACTTAGGGCTGTCTTTCGTGGCTACGGGTGGTTCCCTCGCGAGAGGCGGTTCGACGCGGGTGCGAACTGGTGGCCTTCGCTTTCGGGCTCGGTCTTGGGCTTTCGCCCCGCACGCAGAGGACTGGTCGAAGCTGAAGCTGAAAGAAAATTAGTTCAAATCGAGGAGCACGATTACTTGACTTTGATTGGTGCTATAAACTCGACAGAAGGCACACTAGAAGAGAGGCCTGCTACTGCAAGAGAAGTTCTATCCAAATATCAATAACTTATTTCCTATTTACCAATTCTAATCTACGGTAGTCTGCTTACCAGTCCCAGGCTACACGCCTGTCCATAGCGCATTAGGGCTTTTTCCGTTTAGCCATGAAATACAGAATAATAAACAAGGAAACACAATTTAATTTCATGAAAGTCCTTCTTGGTAAAGATGCTGAAAGAATGCTTACGGGCATGCCTGTTGCCAAAAGCTTTCTAATTAAAAAGGAAAATGAGTTGGTAAAAATCAAAAAATTCCCTGTAGTTATGAAAATAATTTCATCTAAAGCCGTTCACAAGACTGATATAAGTGGGGTAAATGTTGTAAATAATCAAAAAGAAGCACAAGATACATTTACTAAATTCACGAAATTGGCAAAATTGAAAAAAATAAAACTAACTGGAATTCTTGTTCAGGAATACGTCAAAGGTAGGGAGTTCATAATTGGCATTAAGAATGATTCTACGTTTGGCCATGTGATCATGTTCGGTGCAGGTGGTATTTTTGTCGAATCATTGAAAGATGTCGCTTTTAGAGTATGTCCTATAAATGAAAAGGATGCGGAAAGCATGTTGTCCGATTTGAAAAATCAGTGGCTGATTTCAGGCGTGCGTGGACAGAAACCGATTAACTCAAACATAATTAAGCAGTTGCTGGTCAGAATCTCTAAAATCCCGCAGAGGCGTAGAAACATTGAGGAACTGGATATCAACCCATTGATAGCTGACGAGAAAGGCGCGAAAATAGTCGATGTTCGGATAGTAGTAAGATAAACTAATGCTTAATGAGATCGGCGTAAAGTAGAGAAGAAAACAGGTTCATTAACAGTCGTTGTAAAAGATCTCAAAGGCTGGTTAACAGGGATATCTGAAATAAGGTAATTATCGATTCGGTTTGCCATACCTTCAGCAAATACCATGTCTGCATACCCGGCTACAAAATTTACGTTGTCTCTTCTTATCATCTTCGGAGCCAAGCCTTCTTTATAAGACCGGTTCAATTCACAACCACTGGCCCCTATTATTATTTGCGACCCATCGAATATGTCAGTAACAGCCTCCCCGAGATATATATGCTCACTTTGAGGCAGGACTGCTCTCAAAACACGGATATTTCTGTCTGAATTCAATCCGTCATTATAGTCATTTGTTCCCAGATAAAGTCTATAGGCAGCTTTCTTTAGCGCATAAGGAAACAGGTTTTCTCCGTAGTCTTTGTAAACCCTTCCATTCGTCCTGGAGCATACGCCTCTTATTCTTCCTTTAGTATCTATAGCAACGAGCGTGTATCCTCCTTCCCATGGGGCAACCAATTCACCATCGTCTCTCCTAAACTGGGATTTGGCAACAGCATCAGCGGAGGATTCAAAATACGCTTGAAATCTTTCGTCAGCTACACCGCGAAGAGCATCGTCATTTATTGTGAGTCTATGTCATTTAGAAACAAACGCAGAGATCCACCGGCTGCAATCCGAGCTAGAGTTTGTTGAACGTCTGTAACCGTCATAATCCCAACTCGCATACCAATTATTTAAGGTTAACGTTTTCTGATCCTATCCTGCGCAATCTTCAATGCTGCATCCCTAGGCTTGATATTCTCTTTCTTCGCCCTATCCAAAACCAACTTTACGTTCTTCTTAATCTTCTGCTCTACAAGCTCAAACATTTTCTTCGGGTTGTAGCCCTTGTATTCTGCATACGAAGAAATTACACCGCCAGCATTGGCAACAAAGTCCGGCACAACTAAAACATTCCTCTTGTGAAGAATATCCTCCATTTCTGGTGTTGTCGGTATGTTGGCAGCTTCGACAACTATCTTTGCCTTGATTCTGTTTACGTTCTCTTTTGTTATTACGTCTGGCAACGCACTTGGAATTACGACGTCAACAGGCAGTTCAAAAATCTCCTTGTTAGGTAAAACTTTCCCTGTCTTGAAATTAGTCACACTTCCCGTCCTTTCCTTGACTTTCAACAGCTCTTTAATGTTCAATCCATTTTCATTATAAATCACGCCTTTGCTGTCGCTGACGGCCACTATCTTAGCGCCGAACTCAGATAGATACTGCGACGCAAATGTGCCCACATTGCCGAAGCCTTCTATTGCAACCGTTGAACCTCTAATATCCATCTCTCTATACTTGACGGCAACTGCAGTAGCATGAGCCACTCCAAATCCAGTCGATCCGAATTCATGCGGTATTCCACATTTCTCACCCGGCTTGCCGAACAGATTCATGCAGACTTTGGCTGGCTTGCCCGTACACGACCTCCAGTCACCATTAGCCTCAAAGAACCACTGCATCTCCTGCTCTCCGGTGTTGACATCAGGTCCTGCTATATACTTCTTCGGAACCAAGGGCTTCAATGCTTTGGAAAAAGACTGTATCAATTCTTTCTTCCTGTCTTTATTCCTGATGTCTGCAGCTGACGCGTTGATGCCAGCCTTTGCGCCGCCAAACAGAAGCTCTGCAAGCGCATTCTTCCACGTCATTGTCCTCGCCAGCCGGAAAACCTCAGTCACATCAACAGTGGGTGTCATCCGAATGCCGCCCTTACCCGGACCTAGCGAAGTGGAGTCAATCACAAGCACTCCCTTCAACCCAATTTTCTTGTCATAAACTTCTACAACATACTCTGGGCCGAAATCGTCTGCAAAATTTTCAAGCTCCATGACATAACTATATATTACCTGAATAAAAACTTTGTATTTAGGCCACAGGATTGCATGAAAAAGATAAAGTATCCTTATGAATTCGACCCGAAGAAAAGGAAGATGGCAAAAGATTACAGAAGGGGCAGAATTCTCATATATGTGTTCGGTTCGTTGCTGTCATTAAGCATGTTTCTTTTCATATTGTCCACAGGCTACCACATTGTCCTTAGAGATATAGCAATGCAGCATCCTTTCCCTGTACTGCTTTACGGTTTGGCGATATTGTTGATTCTCACATTCTTCAAACTTCCGCTGACTTTCTATTCAACATACGTCTACGAACACAAATTCAAGCTATCCCGTTACAACATCTCGTCTTGGCTCAATGACGTTGTGAAAATGACCCTGATAGGCTATGTGTTTTCATTGATTACAATATATTTCCTCTACTTGACAATACAAAATTTCTTCCCATGGTGGATTTACGCCGGGATCCTTTACATAATTTTCATGGCGGCAATAAACTACATATATCCCATCATGATACTTCCGATTCTCTGGAAGGTCCATCCGTACAAGGACTTTAGGATGAAAAGGAAGATTCTGAACCTATGCAGGAAGCTTGGCGTCACAGGCATAAGGAACATAGTAGTGATCAAGGAGAGCGAAAAGTCAGTCAAACCCAATGCTGTCTTCATGGGATTCGGAAATTCGAAAAAGATAGGCCTTTTCGACAATCTTCTGTCTAATTTCACCAAGGCGGAGATAGAAACTGTAATTGGACATGAGCTCGGGCATTATGTCAACAAAGACATCCTCAAAGGCATTTTGGTCGATGCCATATTGATATTCCCTGTTTTATTTGCCGTGGACTATGTTGTCAGAAATGCCGGCCCAGTTTTCGGAGTAGCAACAATAGGCGACATCGCATCCCTGCCGCTGATAATTCTGGCTTTCGGCATTTTAGAGTTCCTGCTTATGCCATTCATCAACGCATATTCGAGGCATAGGGAGTCAGAAGCAGATGGGTTCGCACTAGATCATTTAAGTATGCCGTTGGCTCAGATATCGACGGAGAAAAAACTTGCTGACTTGAGCCTGTCTGATTTAAAGCCGCCGTGGATTGTGGAAATGTGGCTGTTCACGCATCCGGCGACATTCAGAAGGATAAGGATGGCCCAAGAGTGGAATAGGAAACACAGTAAATCTTAAATTCTTGCACTACGAATACCAAAATATGGATTCGCCCCATCGAATAAAACCAATCCGATTATATAGGTTTTCAAGGTCTGATCCAAAAGAGCGTTTGTTGGAACTTAGAGCTTATAAAAGTGGTTTTCTAGATGTTTGCAATGCAACTGATTCTGAATTCTGGACTGATTACGAAACTGACGCTTATAGAGTAGGATATACAGTCGCTATAGGAATAGTTCAAGAAGAAGGGCGAAATTCGCTTCAACACTATCTCAGGACTTTCGAAAAAGATATGGCTGAAGCTATTTAGGAAATATTAGGAGCACACAGTCGCATTTCCTCTTATGTCAAAACATTGGCAACTATGCGGAATGCCGGCACAATAGTATGCTGTTCCGCAGTCGAAACAGCCTTCCGGATAGTAGCTGAACTTGATTCCCACACATCCGCATTCTTTATTTTTTGGGAGGCCTGCGAGCCCGCCACTAGATGCATACTCTTTCGGAAACAGAATGACTATTAAAGCTAGTGCGGCAAAACCGATTAACAAAAGGTTCTTGTCTTCCAATTTCATCACTTCTTTTTCTTTGCCACCCAGTCAGCGACAAATGTCGGATGTTGGCCGACGAGATAGTTGTATGCCTGTAGTGCAGCCTTGCATCCTTCACCTGCAGAAACCACTATTTGCTTGAAGGGCGTCTGTGTCAAATCACCCGCGGCAAATACGCCGGGTCTTATGTCTTCGGTATCCGGATAAAAAGTCTCTCCGTTGTTGCTGACAATAACCTGTCCCAGCTGGTCCAGCTTCACCAAGTGCTTGATGAACTCAGTCTTGGTCACTGAGCCTATTTCAACGAAAACTCCCGATATAGTGAGTTCCTTTTCCACTTTTGTGGAAACGTTCTGTACGATAATTGAATGTACTGTATTCTTTCCTTTGATCTCCTTCACGACTGAATTGTAAAGTATCTCAATATTCTTCCTCTTCTTCACTTCTTCAATCAGATACTCGAAGCCACGGAACTGGTCGCGACGGTGAATCAGATAAACTTTAGGGCAGATTTTGCTCAGATATTCAGCACCTTCCAAAGCAGAATTACCACCCCCAACCACAGCCACACTCTTACCTTTGAATAGAGGTCCGTCACAATTGTGGACTATGGAATTAGTAGTTACATAAGTATTGTTTTCGGCTACAACCAAGTTATAAACTTCACCATTGTATCTTTCCTTTTTTATTTGGCGTATTGGAAGATATACATAACCACCCCTTATCCAAGCATGATGAGCCATTCTTTTCCTAGATTCTATCTTCCTGTGCTTTACTCCGAGTATTTTAGACATGCTTTCTAAGAATGGTCCACCTACTAAGAGTTGATATTTGTCATGTTTGAATTCTATCCTCCTTCCGTTTATGTAGGTGGGCTTTAACTTTTCTAGCGGTATTTTTTCAACCGAAGGTATTATGTCTAGCCTTAGAAACAGTGATTTAATTTGTGCGCATAGTTTTTTAGAGTTTGTCGTTATTGAAAAATGTTTCTCGGCATTATAGCCGTCGCCTCTCCATATACCTTTAATCAATTCCTTTTGTTTTGCATTAGGTAAGAAAATCATCCAATGTGGAATGCTCTTATTATAAGAGTATTTCCCAAACAACTTTCCGAACAACTTACCGACAAGTACAGAATAAACGCCTATTCTCAAGACGTTTTCAGCTACTTTCACCGAAGCTTTGATGCCGAATAAATTCTCAACGATTTTTACAATATCGTCTGCGTAATTTTCCTGCCCTTTTTGCAAGTATATGTTAATTCCTCTAGATGTTGTGCAACCGTCTGAGAGAAAATACCCAGCAAGCCTCATGAATTCTCTGTTTACGGGTATTTTGGAAGGGATGCTGTGGGAAGCATAAGTCGGTTTTTTATACGATACAACTTCGGTTCCAATCGGGAACCCCAGTCTTGTTATATTCAGAAATCTTTTGTCAATTATGTCAGTAATTATAGGATACAATAGTATGTGTTTTTCAGTCAAGTTCCCAGCAGAAACCCATTCCGGTTGCTCCCATATAAAATTCCAATAGTTATTAGACGGGCCTTTATGTAGTTTTGTTGCAAGCACAGGATGATTCGGAGTTAGCTTCACATCACTTTCTCTAAAGAACCGTGTCTTAATTCTCACCAAGTCTCCGGCATATCTTCTTTTGACCGTCTTTATTACAGGTTTGAATGAACCATCGTGTGTTAGGATCAAATCAGATTGCTTTATTTCTGATATGGGTCTCAAAGAATTGTTAACAATTACGTCTGAATCGGATGGTAAACAAGTGACGCAATAAGAAACGCCTTTGGCGCCGAATTCCCCTTCTCCGGACACGTCCAAAGTCCTCGGCGTCTTGCCGTAGGATAGTATGACACTCTTTGTCTTGTATGTGTTGGGCGCTGTTGTCTTCACTGAAAACATAGGCTTGCCGTCATTCGCATTCGGTGCCTCTTCCACGGCATTAACCTCTTCATAAATAACCTCCGCTCCAGCCTTGATAGCCTGCTTCAACATCTTGTTCATCAGGGGAACTCCTCCTACACTGAGGAAGCCAGGATAGTTCTCGATCACATCGGTCATCACAGCCTGCCCCCCGATGCTCTTGGCAATGATTAATGTCTTCATCGCCCTTCGTGCTGCGTAAATGCCGGCCGTCAAAGATGCGGCGGCGCCCCCGATGACGACTGTATCGTAGACGGTCTCGCCAGAAATTTTACCCACCCTTAAGCTTTAGGACAGCATCACACTGCCCGCACATGCCAGATTTCTTGTAAAACTTTTTGCACACCACGCATTCGAAAACAAGCTGAGTATAAGCGCCTACAATCTCGTTCTCATGTTGTCCTTTTTCAGGCATTTTATTTACCCATGACAGCTGCAGCGGCTTTGTCCCTTGAAGGCATTCCAGTGAAGCGGACTTTATTGTCGATAATAACTGTCGGGACTGCCATTATGGAGTATTTGGCAACAAGCTTCTGACCTTCTGGCGACACTGCGTCTATCTCCTCATAGTCAAACTTGTGCTCCTTTTTCAGCTCTTTAAACAGCGCCTTTGAAGCCGGGCAATACACGCAGGTCTTTGTGTAGACAAGTTGAACCTTAACCATTTAAACACCTAGCGAACTATAACTTGTATTCACACCTTTTAATATTTTAACTTTGGAAAATAAACAGCGTTCTTTGTTATCTGAAGGTTGCAACTTTTGTGCGTCGAACACCATGACTGGCACTTCTTTGCGATTGTCGTGTCCTTGTAACCAAATCCACAAATCCCGCATTTGTAAATCTTTGCACCATCAACCAAAGCTTTTTTTGTCATAATCTTCATTCCATATTCAGAACACGAGTATATCCCAACCCGAACGCTTCTGCAACACACTCATTAGTCAATTTACCTTTATAGGTATTAACACCTTTCGCTAAAGCACTGTCAGATTTAATAGCATTTTCAAATCCCATCTTTGCAATTTTAAGAACATAAGGTAAAGTGGCATTAGTAAGAGCTAATGTAGATGTGTGTGGTACTGCACCAGGCATATTTGAGACACAGTAATGTATCACTCCCTCTTCTACATATGTTGGATTCTGGTGGGAGGTTACTCGAGATGTTTCTATGGAGCCACCTTGATCTATTGACACATCAACTATAACTGATCCCTTCTTCATCTTTCTTATCATATCACGTGTAACAAGCTTCGGAGCTTTAGCACCAGTTATTGCAATTCCGCTGATTAACAAATCTGATTCAACAACAGCTTTTTCAATATTTAACGGATTTGACATTAATGTCTTAATCTTCCCATGATACACGTCATCGATATATCTTAACTGATTCAAGTTTCTTCCTATAATAGTAACTTCAGCACCCATACCACTTGCGATTTTTGCAGCATTTATGCTAACTATCCCAGTTCCTAAAACAGTTACCTTTGCCGGTGACACACCAGGCGTCCCTCCTAATAATTTGCCAAATCCCCCATATGTCCTTTCTAAATAATGTGCTCCAGCTTGCACAGCCATTCTTCCCGCTATTTCACTCATCGGCGCCAATAAAGGTAAAGAACCGTCTTCTAATTCTACAGTTTCATAAGCTATAGCCGTGACTTTTTTTGATAATAATTCTTTTGTCAGTTTTTCTTCTGCAGCTAAATGCAAATATGTAAATAGTATCAAATCTTTCCGCAGAACAACAAACTCAGATTCTAACGGCTCCTTAACTTTTACAATCATGTTCGACTTATTCCAAACTTCTTGAGCAGAATCTATTATCGTAGCACCGGCTTTTTGGTAGTCGTCATCTGAGAAACCACTATTCATACCAGCATGTCTTTCAACTAAAACTTCATGTCCATCAGCAACTAATTGATTTACACCTTGTGGAGTTAAACCAATCCTATTTTCCCCAGTTTTTATCTCCTTAACAGTTCCAATTATCATAGTTTAGTATCTGTTTTAAAACAATTTAATCATATATTTAATTCACAAAACCTCTCTTATAGAGTCTTCTAAGATGTCTAATCCCAAGTCAGCCTGTTCTTTGGTCAAAATCAAAGGAGGACAAATTCTTATGGCGCTTGCCCCCGCAGGTAGCAGCAACAGCCCCTTTTCACTAGCCTTGCACAAAATATCGCTTCTTTCCTCTACGCCATAAGCTTTCGATTTCTTGTCTTTCACAACCTCCACACCGATCATCAAGCCAATGCCCCTCACATCACCGATGATCTCATATTTTTCTTTCATCTCCTCCAACCTTTTCATCATGTAATTTCCAATTTTTGCCGCATTCTCCCCCAATTTCTTTTCACGCATAAATTTTAAAGTCGCAATTCCAGCAGCACACGCTAATAAATTACCACCAAATGTCGAGTTAGAAACCAAAGCTGTAGGTGTGAAATAATTATGATTGTCTTCTACTTCTATATCATATATTGTATTATCTTGTTTTTTGTTGTTAGCTTTTATTACTTTTATCACTTTTCCAACTGTCGGGACAAATTCGCTATTATTTATTCGAATTTGTATACCTTCTAACTCTGTATCTCTACGAAATTCTTTAGGTAGTTTATATTGCATACAGTTTGGAACAAAAGATGCTATCATTTCAAAAAATTTTCTAGAACCTCGAGATTTATTAACAGTTATTCCAAAAACCTTCTCACCATTTCTAAGAATTCTAGGATAAGGCTCCCAATATATTTCGTATTTTCTGGCAAAATATTCAATAACATTACGTAGGGATTCTTTGTCAAAATTATAAGTAGCAATATCTGCTCTCCATTTTCCGTCATACCGACCATCATCCATAAACCACACAGCCATACCTAGCGGATTAAGTCTTTTAATTAATTCGGGTGGCACATTAAGTTTATTCCCATTCGTATGCATTACTTTTCTATAATTTAGTAACCAAGGAAAATTCTTAGTTCGAAAGTAGTAAAATCTTTGTCTGTCATATCCATCGTTATGAGAATCTGGCGATAGTTTTATTTCACAACTTGTCAAGTTCTTTAGTAATTGATATTTGAGTTTAAGATAGTCCAATTGCCTTTCTTGATGACCTATTGTAAGATGTGGATATCGAGCATTTGAATTTTTACTTTTCGGATTAGATAATGCACCATCACCAAGTAGACTTCCAATTATTACTTGTTCTTGTGTGGGGGCCGGATGCGGAATAGGCAGAAGTATTTTATCTCCACGTTGCAGATTTCTGACTGTCACCCAACCCTTATTTACTACCCAATACTTATGTTCTTTAGTCACACAAGGTGCTTGTACACCATTAACTGAGTTTGTAGTGACTACTTTGTACCATTCTAAATTCTTCACGTTTTTCCTTTTAAACCAATTTACTATTTTCTTGGGTTCTGCCCTTCTAGTTTTATAATTATAACTTAAAACATCTACCTGAAGTTTTTTATTTACTATTTCAGAAATCTCTTTCCTAGAACCATCTGCAAGAACTACTTTAGCCCTTCTATGAAAACAAGCATGACTTCCTTCTGACCAGTTCATTATTTTTTCATTCGCTACTGTAGCTCCCAAAGGAATACCACCACCGATAGCTTTACTTAAAGCAACAATATCAGGTTTTACATCAAAGTTCTCTATCGCAAGAAACTTTCCTGTACGATAACAGCCAGCTTGCACTTCATCGCTACACAATAAAATATCATTATCATCACACAGTTCTCTAACGCCTTTTACAAAATCGGTCGGCGGAACAATATAGCCCCCCTCACCTGATACAGGCTCCAAAAACACAGTGGCTAAATCTTTGTCACACTCTGAGATCTTCTGTTCCAGTACATCGAGATATAAATTAACACAGTCGTCATGCTCCTTGTTTTTAAAAGGGCATCGATAGCAGTAAGGATACAGAGCATGCTTTACTGGAAGGAACGGCCAGAACCTTTCTCTTTGAACTGGTCTGGAATTCGTTAGCGACAAACTCCCCATCGTCCGGCCGTGAAATGAGGGTTTGAATGCTATAGCCCATTTTTTATTTGTATGCCACCTAGCAAGCTTGTAGGCCGCTTCTACAGCTTCTGTTCCAGAGTTGGAGAGGAATGCCTTGTTCAAATGCCTAGGCAAGAACTTCAATAGATATTCAACAAATTCAACCGGTTTCTCAGCGTAAAAATCGGAAAAGCCCGCATGCGTCGCATCCTTTATCTGCCGGCGCAGAGCCTTCTCAATGACAGTGTTAGTATGGCCTATGTTCATGACAGCAACGCCCGCGGCGAAGTCAAGATACTTCCTACCGTCAACGTCCCATACGTGGCAGCCCTTGGCCTTCTTGAAGACGAACGAATACTCCCTTGTCAAAGATGGGGATATGACTTTCTTGTCACGCTCCAAGATTCTTACGGACTTGGGGCCGGGCTTTCTGCAGATGAACTTAGGCTTCATATGATTATAATTTAATTACAGACTCACAAATAATTAACAATGTCTATGGAACTGTTGCAGAAACTGATTAACTCTTATGGCGTCAGCGGCAACGAAGGCGAGGTCAGGGAGCTGATTAAGGAAGAGCTAGAGAAATGCGTTGACAAGGTTTACGTGGACAAATTCGGCAACCTCGTCGGACATAAGAAGGGGAAGCTCCCGCGCGTTATGCTGGCGTCTCACATGGACGAGATAGGGCTGATGACCAAGCGAATAAACGAAAAGGGGAAGATAGTTTTCTCAACCATCGGCGGCATTGAGGTCTCTGCGTTGATCGGGCAGAAGGTTGCGGTTAAAACCGACAAAGGAGATTTGATGGGGGTCATAACGACAAACGATCTGTCGGGAGGCGATACGGTAAAAGAAATGCCAAAAGTCACAGACCTTTTCATCGACACCGGCTTTAATAAGGAGCAGCTCAAGGAGCTTGGCGTTGGCATAGGGAACTATGTGTGTTTTCACGGCAACGACATGCAAGCAATTGCAGGCGGGGAGCTCATCTGCGGCAAGGCTCTGGACAACCGAGTGGGATGCTACATACTCATTGAGCTCGCAAAGGCGCTGAAGGACTGCTCGTGCGAGATATTCTACGTTTTCACAGTGCAGGAAGAAGTTGGCATGTATGGCGCCAGGACGTCGGCTTATGCCATCGACCCTTCATGGGCAATTGCCCTGGACACCACGAGCACGGACGATGTGTACAGCACTCCAACGAGGTCGTTAGGCGGCGGTCCATGCATAACCCTCAAGGACGCTAGCATGCTGGGCAACAAGTGCATAAACGACTGGCTGAAGGACATTGCACAGAAGAACAAGATGCAGATACAGTTTGAGGTAAGCGAATACGGCGCAACTGACGCACTGACTATTTCATTATCCAGAGGCGGTATACCGTCGACAACAGTCTCGGTGCCGATAAGGAACATCCACACTGGCGTGGGGATGGCAAGCATGAGCGACATTAAGAACACAATAAGGCTTGTGGAGATGCTTCTCAAAAAGCCTCCGTTGGTATGCATACCCTAGAATTTTTTAAAGTACGCCAAATATACGGCAACTCCTAATGCAAGGATGCCTATGCCATAAACCATGACGTCAGCTCCTACATTCAGCATAAGGATGGCAGATGTTACAATTCCCAGCAATGGGAGCAGTGGCATCCTGCCTATGGAGACCGGAACCTTGAAAGCCCTCCTCAGTTTCGGTTTCTTATATCTTAGAACTATCAGAGAGGCATTGACGACTATGAATGCGGCGAAAAC
Source organism: uncultured archaeon (assembly GCA_964373665.1). Taxonomy (GTDB): domain Archaea; phylum Aenigmatarchaeota; class Aenigmatarchaeia; order CG10238-14; family SCSR01; genus JACOWB01. Next base: position 44,642 of record CAYJVM010000003.1, read on the forward strand.
AAGCATGTCAGTAAGATAACCAAGGGCTTCAATTCTCCCAACAAATACGAAGAGGGATGAAAGAGCACCTATTGCCAGTATAGACATCCACGGGGTTCTTGTCTTCGGATATAATTTCGCGAATGCTCTCGGAAGAGACTTGTCCATTGCCATCCCGTATGATATTCTTGAAGTCGCGAGCAGTATCAATAGAGCTGTGTTGAATGTGGCGAAAAGGGCTATGATGGAAAGTACTAGCGATGAATTCCTGCCTATGGCGGCTGATGCGACATCTGCTAGAGGCGAGTTTGACGCGCTTAACACCGAAGCATCCACCACGCTTATCGCGGCAATAGACACAAGGACGTACAGGACAGTGCTTATCAACACTGCAAGCACAAGGGCTTTTGGCATTATCTTACGTGAGCCTTTGGTTTCCTCAGACAGTCTGACAAGCTCCTCAAAGCCAAGAAACGCAAAAAACAAAAGCGCGGCACCGCTGAATATACTGCCTATCGATGTTATTTCAAAATAGTCGACAGAGCCGAAGTACGGGATGCCGACAAAGACAATGAAAACCAGTCCAAACACCTCGATTATGCTGAAGATTATCGCCATAGTTGCAGATTGTTTTATCCCCCAAAAGTTTATCGCGGAGATGGCTACGACGAGAAGGAGAGCCCCAGTCATTATGGGCAGGTTTGTCAGAACGTTGAGATAGCCGGCAAATCCCAAAGATACCGTGGCACCAGCAAGTATCCCGGCAAATATCAGTATCCAGCTAGTGAGCCATGCGACGCGCTTGCCTATGCTCTCCTTTACATATACGTACTCCGCCCCCGCTTTCGGGAACATGCTGGAAAGCTCTGCATAGCTTAGGCCTGTGAAAGCCGCAACAACCGCAGCGATGAAAAAGGAAAGCCACACGGAATTTCCCGCCACGCCTGCAGCTTTTCCGATAAGTGTGTATACGCCCGCGCCAAGGATAATTCCAACGCCGATCAGCGTCAGTTCGAACAAACCAAGGACTCTTCTAAGTTTGGCCATCCATTATAGATTAATTCAAGGAAGGATAAATATTGTTTAATTACCTTACCTACAAAACATGTGGGAAATGAGGCTCCGATAACTTTATATACTATTTAAGATAATCTAATTGATAGAAATTAAATATTGGAGGTGAGAAGAAATGAGAAACCGGAAAATAGAAAGGATATTTGAATTAAGTTCTTTAAATGAGGTAGAAAATAGACTAAATAACTGCTATCTCTTGCATTTAATGAAAGAAAAACCCATTTTTAAATTGCGGATCAAGTTTTTTAATGATTACATTTTAGCTGTCAACTTGTTAACAAAAGGACTAGAACTGTCTGAAGTTGCAAGAATTCTTGAAATTAAAGAAGGTACAATTAAAAGTTGGTTAAGAGGTCAGATCCCACATTTAATAAGACTCGCCTCTTTAATACCTTCAGAGAATCCTAAACCCTATTATAAATGGTTACCTTTCCTTATAAAAAAAGGATGGAAATATAGTAGATTTATTCAGGTTCCAATCAAAATAAAGGATCACAATGATATCTTGGAAGTTTTAGGCCAATTAAAAGAATTAAGATCTGACAAATTTAAAGATCAGGAAAATAAATTCGGATATACCGATAAAGAATTTGCACTTGGTTATGTTATTGGTATGATGATTAGTGATTCTGATAAGGATAGGTCAATAGAAACAGTGTCTACTCGATTAAGACTTGGGTTATCTAGAAAGCACGAATCAAATCTTAATATAGGAGAAGCTTTTTGTTATTGCTTAGGTAAATTAGGTATAATGACTAAAAGAGCCAAAGATGGTAAATCTTCTCGTAAAACACCGCATGGAAAATTTATATGGAGGTCACAATATTCACCATTAATTTCTTGGTTAAAACAGTGTTGCTTAGGTCTAAATTTAAAAGAGACAACCACGTATACCCCCGTTAAAGTAAATTGGATACTAAAGTCTCCAGACAAATTTAAGGCAGCCGTTTTAAATGGCATCTACGACGGCGACGGGTGTTCTTACATTAGGGGATGGCAAATAACTAATGCTTGTAGACCTAATCAAGTCTTTTTACAGAAACTATTAGAATTATTAGATATCAAATCAAAGATAAGAGGACCAAAAGTAATAATAGAGACTAAGGACGATTTAAGAAAGGCTTCTGAACTTTGTTTATTTAAATTTTCTTTAGATAGGAAAGAGAAATCAAGAAAGTTAATTAAAATGCTAGAGAATAGCAAATACATACATTCTCGTCAAGATTATGCGCAAATCAATGCAAGAATTTTAGAATTATACAAGACTGGTCATAAACCACGAGATATACCTCTTAAAATATTTGAGGAATTTGGAATAGGTATACATCCAAGAAGAATTTATACTATTTTAAAAGGAATTAGTGTTTTCAATGAACAAACCAATTAGAACTATTCTTCTTGGGGCAGCAGGTCGCGAATTTCATAACTTCAACATGGTATACCGTAACAATCCGAATTATGAAGTTGTTGCTTTTACAGCCACACAAATACCAGGTATAGCTGGTAGGAAATATCCAAAAGAATTGGCTGGAAAATTGTATCCGCAAGGTATTCCAATCTATTCAGAAACACTTCTAGCAGATTTAATTAAAAAGTTCAAAATTGATTTAGTTGTGTTTGCATACAGCGATGTTACTCATGAGCATGTGATGCACAAGGCATCTATAGCTTTGGCAAATGGCGCAGATTTTGTTTTGTTAGGTCCAAATTCAACAATGTTGCACTCGTCCAAACCCGTGATATCTGTCACTGCTGTCAGGACAGGCTCTGGCAAAAGCCAAGTAACAAGAAAGATAGCAAAAATTCTCAAAAGTAGAGGAAAGAAAGTCGTAATTATTCGTCATCCAATGCCATACGGTAATTTAAGCAAGCAGATATGCCAGAGGTTTGCGTCGTACGACGACCTGGAAAAGCATAACGTGACGATTGAAGAGAGGGAGGAATACGAGCCACATATCAACAACGGGTTTGTCGTATACGCTGGCGTGGATTATGAAAAAATTCTGAGAGAAGCCGAGAAGGAGGCGGATGTAATTGTATTTGACGGGGGCAACAATGATTTCTCCTTCATCAAATCTGACCTGTACATAGTTGTCGCAGATCCGCACAGAGCTGACCATGAATTAAAATATCATCCAGGTGAAGCGAATGTAAGGATGGCAGATGTAGTGATAATTAACAAGATAGACTCTGCTAAAAAAGAAGACGTCAAAAGAGTGACGACGAATGTCAAGTCGATTAATCCAGAAGCGAGAATAATTCTTGCAAAATCCGTGGTGAGCGTTAATAAGCCTGATTTGATTAAAGGCAAACGAGTCGTCATAGTCGAGGACGGCCCTACATTGACGCATGGGGGTATGCCTTATGGGGCTGGCACGATAGCGGCGCGCAAGTACAAGTCGAAGATAGTGGATGCCAGCAAGTATGCTGTCGGCTCCATTAAGGATGTGTATAAAGCGTTTTCACATTTGAAGAAGGAACTTCCGGCGATGGGATACAGCAAAGAACAGATTAAGGAGTTGGAGAAGACGATAAATGCCGCAAAGGCCGATGCAGTTATTGACGCCACACCTGTTGCTCTAGGGAGATTGATTAAAATAAACAAGCCTGTTGTTGAAGTCGATTACGAGCTGGAGGAAGTTGGCAAGCTGGATTTGAGGAAGGTCATTAAGTTATAAAAGCATTTAAATCTTTTGCTGTCCTTTACTTAGTATGGTGCAATCAATAAAGCTATTGCCGCAGGAGCTGGCAGAAGCCCTGGTGAATATAGCCGTTTATCCAGCCAGGGAAGACTTTGCCCAAATAGGGGATTCTTCCGCATACAGCACTCCATTAAGGGCTTCAAGAGAATTCTCGGCAAACGGCAGAGATTATGTAAACAAAGATGGCGTAATAGTAAATCTTAACCCGCCAGAGCAAGTGTTGCTTTTACAGTTATTGTCAAAAAAACTAGGTCTCCCATTAAGGCATGGTTATTTGAAGGAACAGCTAGAGGCGGCTTACTCTCCGCAGGGTCAGGCTTACAAACAGAATGTGCTGGTGCCTCTGTGGGTGTACACTGGCGAGATGATTGCAAAATCCGGCGATAAAAGCAAAATAGGCAGAGTGAAAGGCGTGGAAATAGTATCTGATGACCATGCTGTTTTTGAAGGAGAAGATCCTGATGCGAATGAATTGGTTGTCGTAAGATACAATCTGGGTCCGATTCTCCAGACTGAGATTCCAACAAAAGAAGGTTATTTCGACCAAATATCCGGAGTTATTCCAGTGAACGGCGAGTTGAAATCTAGAAAAGGCAGGGGATATTGGAACAGAGTTTATTTTGATAAAGGACTATCTGCTGTCAGGTGCTACTGGAACTCTGACGAGCAGAGGCTCGTCGCGGATGCGGTCAGGCCGTCGGTCCCGAACTTCATCGGTGCTCTGGGTACGTGGACGGAAGCCCCTCTTAATAAATAAATCTAACTAATTCTATCTTGTCCTGGCGATGAGCCTGGACTACACGCTGGCACATAGCGCATTAGGGCTTTTTCCGTTTAGCCATGAAATACAGAGGCGACAACTAGTAGCGATGATGGATGAAATGATTAGTGCGAAACCTGAAGCTTCAGTGAAAACTTGGTGGACGGGATATATTATGCATGAAAATACTTGTAAATTGAGAAGGAGACTTGAGATTTCATAAATTCAAATAATAGTGTGCAAAGCAAAATATTATTATGAAATTGGCTGTTGTAGCTTTAGGCGGGAATTCATTGATTCATCCTAAGGAACGCGGGACTGCAGACAGGCAGATTAAACGCGTTAACACGACAATTAATCATCTTAAGACTCTTGCAAAAAAGTTTACCTTAGTTTTAACAAATGGGTCGGGACCTCAAGTGGGTAATTTATTACTTCAACAAAAGCTTTCCAAGAAAATGCTACCAGAAATGCCTTTAGATACTTTAGACTCTATGGTGCAAGGACAACTAGGTTATTGGATACAGCAAGCAGTTGAAAATGTTTTACATAAGAATGCCGTTACTATTATCACGCGTGTACTCGTTGACAGAAAAGACAAAGCGTTCAAGCACCCTACAAAACCAATAGGCCAGAAAAGTTGGAAAAAACTAGTGGCATCACCACGACCAGTAGAAATAATCGACATAGAAGAAATCTCGACTCTGACAAAACAGAATTTTGTTGTCATTGCGTGTGGTGGTGGAGGCATCCCAGTAATTAAAAGAGGTGGGAAGTTTACTGGAGTAGAAGCTGTGATAGATAAGGATCATGCCACACAGAAGCTTGCTACTCAATTGAAAGCCGAAATCATAATTTTCCTTACAGATGTAGATTATGTATATTACAATTACGGAAAGCCGAATCAGAGAAAACTCCGGAAATTAAGTGTCAAAGACGCGATAAGATATCTTAATGAAAATCAGTTCAAAGAGGGTTCGATGAAACCCAAGATTGAGGCGAGTATAGAGTTTTTGAAGAGAGGCGGGAAGAAAGTATTGATTACGTCCCCTGAGAAATTGAATTTAGCTTTGAGAGGGAAATCTGGCACGGTGATCGAATGAAAAAAGACTTGTTATCAATAAATGACTTGACTAAAGGGGACATGGAAAATATTTTCAGGTTGACTGACAAGTTGAAAAACAAGAGGACAAAAGACCTTCAGGGAAAGAACATCGCCATGATTTTTGAAAAGCCTTCGACTAGAACCAAGGTTTCCTTTGCGGTAGCAATTAATCAACTAGGCGGGAACTATATTAGCCTGAACTGGAATGAGATCCAGCTCGGCAGAGGTGAGACAATCGAGGACACAGTTAATGTCCTGGAAAGGTATACGGACATGATAATAGCCCGGGTCAATTCCCATGATGAGTTGATTAGGATGTTCAAGGTTGCAGACGTGCCGGTTATTAACGCATTATCTGACTTGGAGCATCCATGCCAGGCTTTGGCTGACTTGTACACCATTAGAAATAAAAAGAAAAAGCTGAATGGATTGAAGATAGTTTTTCTGGGCGACGGCGCCAACAACACATTCCATTCGCTGGTGTTGGCATGCGAAAAATTCGGCATGAATATAGTTGTATCATGCCATCCAAGTTACAAGCCCAAGATAAAGGCCAGTTATAAAATTATAGAAAACCCTGAAGAAGCTGTCAATGGGGCGGATGTGATTTATGTGGACACTTTCGTCAGCATGGGCGATGAAGCTGAGAAAGAGAAAAGGCTAAGGGACTTGGCGAAATACCAGTTGAATTCTAAATTGATCAAGTTGGCCAAGAAGGACGTCATCATAATGCATCCGCTGCCTGCGCATAGGGGGGAGGAGATAACTTCTGACGTTATAGACGGTAAGAATTCTGTAGTTTTTGACCAGGCTGAGAACAGGCTTCACACGGCAAAGGCCATACTCTATCTCCTGATGAAAAAGCCTTAAGTCTTTTACATTATGATACTTCCATATGTCGATAAACGACCCATATTTGCCGTACTATATTTTAGGAGGTGCGGTAGGCATACCTATTGTCGCCAACTTGCTTCTGGGCGTGTTGCCTGAGATAGGAGATTTTGAACACGACAGGATAAGAGGCCGAAGAGCAATGACCCTGAAAGAAATTAGAAAAGAATATGAAAACCCTGTGGATCCTGACGGTGCAGTTCTAGTACCATATCCTATAGTTCTAATGATATACCCCGGCTACAGAATAGGAAGATGGCTTCACAACAGACTCTGCCCTGAAAATAAACCCGATAGGTAATGAAAGACTGAAAGTATTCATACTTCGTCGAGAAACGAGTTTCATGCAAGGTGGTAGTCTACCTTCTTCATACCAGGAAGAAAGAAGATTTGAGCAACTATCTGCAGATATCGACTCGACATCAGGTGCAGTAAGGATAACCAGAATACTTTATCACGGACCACTTACAAAACGTAGGCTAATCAGAGATGTAGAGACTCTAGATAAATATGCTCGTGAAGAGGATTACGAGCTGGATGAAGTTGTATCATATTTGATGAATAAAGGGGTTGCGCGCAAATTTCACGGACGTTATGAATTAACTGAAGTTGGTAAAGGGCTGGTCGATGAAGAACTGGGTCCTAGATTTACAACATATTACAAATTAACACCTGCTGGCAGAAGAGCTGCCGTGGAAGCTTTTTCACCTTAGAACCGTTTTCACCTAGAGCTTAAATTATCCTCTCGGTAATTATAATTAATGGCATATCATACTTACAAGCTATATATAAACGGTAAATGGGTTTCTAGTTCATCCGGCGAAACTTTCAAACGCGTCAATCCAGCTAATTACGACCAAGTTCTCGGCAAATTCCAGCAAGGTAGCAAGGAAGATGTCAACAAAGCGATAGATGCTGCGGAAGACGCTTTGGAAAAATGGAGAGAAGTCCCGCCACCAAAAAGAGGAGAAATACTTTTACATGCTGCACATTTGCTCAGAGAGCATAAAGAAGAACTTGCTCGAACAATGACTAGCGAGATGGGTAAAGTTTTAACCGAGACTCGCGGTGATGTTCAAGAAGCAATTGACACTTGTGAATTAATGGCGGGAGAAGGAAGAAGATTATTCGGCAGAACTACAACAAGTGAATTGCTTGATAAATTCTCAATGACTGTGAGATTACCGTTGGGTATCGTTGCATGCATCACACCATGGAACTTTCCTATTGCAATACCAGCGTGGAAAATTACAGCCGCTTTAATTTGTGGCAATACAGTGGTCTTCAAGCCTTCAAGCGACACGCCGATCTGCGCGACAAAGTTCGTTGAAATTCTGGAAAAGGCCGGCGTCCCTAAAGGAGTTGTGAACATGGTCACCGGCTCAGGCGGCACTGTCGGCACGCATTTGGTCAAGCACAAGAAAATCAAGGCAGTCTCCTTCACAGGCCACAAGGACACTGGTGCTCAGATAATGAAAGATGCCGGAATTGGCAAGAGAATTGGACTGGAGATGGGAAGCAAGAACCCGATAATAATTATGGATGATGCGGACATGAAGTTGGCCTTGGATGGAGTCATCTGGGGTGCTTTCGGAACATCAGGCCAGAGATGTACTGCGGCAAGCAGGGTTATTATTCACAAGAAGGTGAGGCAGAAATTCGAAAGGATGCTTGTAGAGAGGACGAAGAAACTGAGGCTTGGGAACGGTCTGAATCCTAAAGTGGATGTGGGTCCTTTGGTCAACAAGTCAGCGCAGGATAAGGTGGTCAAGTACATCGACATAGGCAAGGGCGAAGGCGCCAAACTAAGGTGCGGCGGCAGAGTGCCTAAATTGAAAGGATGGTTCGTCGAGCCTACAGTCTTCACCAACGCCGAGCCAGGCATGAAGATCTTTCAAGAGGAGATATTCGGCCCTGTTACAGCCATAAGCGAGGCAAGGGACTTTGAACATGCAATCGAATTGGCCAACTCTGTGGAATACGGATTAAGTTCGGCTATTTACACAAACAATATACAGAATGCCATGAAAGCGATAAAGCAGCTTGAATACGGCATTACGTATGTCAATGCGTCAACCATAGGAGCTGAGGTGCACTTGCCTTTTGGAGGAGCTAAAGCTTCTGGCAATGGATGGTCTGAAGTAGGATGGAAAGGAATCGAACTATTTTCAGAAGAGAAAACAGTTTTTATCGACTATAGTAATCGCTTGCAAAGAGCTCAAATCGATGTAAAATAGTTTTTAAATATAAATGCGGATATATTTTACCTTATCCAGTCAAAATTCGTTCTTAATCACAGTTGTTCTAAAATTGCTCAGCAGCAATCCTTTCCGCATGCGCTGAAGCTTTCCTTGCTCTCCTTTTTCTTGGATTTCATCTTTATTATATGGAATTAATATATTTAAAAACCACACGACATTATAAGGGATTTCTTGGATAGCAAATACAAAATCGGGACAATAGGTCTCGGGCACTGGGTAAAGAGGCTGTATCAGGCGCTGAACAACGGCAATAGGATGACACTGTTTAAGGCAGTCGCCCGCAAGCCATACGGTGATCGCAAGGAAGAGCTGGAATTGTACGGGATACCAAAGGACAGGTACTTTACTGTGGATCAAGACGGCAATGTCCCGGAAGAGTTCTTCGAAGGTTTGGATGTCGTGCAGATAGCAAGTCCCAACAAGTTCCATTCCAGCCAGCTTCTTCAGTGTCTGGAAAAAAACAAGCTTGCCGTAGTTGAGAAGACATTTGCTGTCAGCAAAAGCGAATTCGATAAAATGCTGCATTACATCAAATCGAACAATCATGATAATCATGTCTTTCTGCACCTGCACTATCTCATAAAGGCATTGACTGTGGAGATGAAAAGAGTTCTGCCGAAGATGATTGAAGAGCATGGAAAAATAACGAAATTCGATGCTGCGTTTTTTGAAAAGGTGAGCGAGGAAGGCGCCAAAAGGGTATGGTTGTTGGCGACTGAGAATGGCGGCATATTCATGGATTGGGTGCACCCCTTGACAATCTTAGTGCATGCACTAGGGACAGAATCAACAAAACTGGTCGATGCAAAAACATACATAGTCAGGCCTGAATATGACAATATAAATCCAACTGCGGTTGAAGTAAAGTATGAAGTGACAGGACCTAACTTTGCTGATAATGCTGTTGCGGAAATCCGAATCGGCGAAGGATTCCAGATCGATGCATACCAAAAGAGGATAAGGCTGTATTTTGAAGACGGGTCTTTCGCGGATTTTAAATATCTGGATACGCCGGAAGAGTTTGAAACTGGAAAGAGAGGCAGTTGGGAGCTTTACGTGATTGAGGATGGAAAGCCCAAGCTTGTAGAGTCAAAGGATGCTGTTGGTAAGCTGTCCTACGAGGCATTAATAGACGAGGTCATTCAAGTCCTTGAAGGGGATACAGTTCCAATAACACTTGAAGATCTCGCAAAGATTTACGAGCCGGAATGGCAGTTTCAGGAGATTGTAAAAGGATTAAAGCCGATTACTGACCAGACTGAGATTCAGAAACTTTTGACCTACGTTTAAATCCTTTACTATATCATAATAAAATATGCCAACTGTAGTTGTAGCTAGAACAGTGCAAGAAGCTTTGGAGGAATTATCCGAACACATAGTCCCTCTAGAACAATCAAAATTCAATCCTTTAGGGGCATATGAAGAGCCTTTGAGATCTGAAAGGCAGGTAGAACTAAAAGATAGAGGTTCTCTCGTAAGAGATGATGGAGTAATTATGCGGTTAAATCTACCAGAGCAGATAATGCTGTTTGGATTGCTGGATTCAAAATATGGTCCATTGGAGCATGGCAATCTAGAAAGACAATTAAGAGCAGCTTATTCAGACGAAGGCCAAATCTACAAAAATAATGTCATAGTTCGATTCTGGGTTTATACAGGGGAAATGGGGAGAGTAACAAATGATGGCCATGAATTTGGCAGAGTTGTCAAAACAGAACTAATGTGCAAATGTCCAAGTGTTGTTTTTGAAGGCGATGCACCAGAACAGTCTAATACAGAAGATTATAAATTCACTTTGAATAAAGCAGGAGTGTACGTTCCAAACAAAAGAGGTCTTTTCAATCAGCTGGGAGAAGTGAGGGGTAGAGGATATTGGAATGGTGTGTATCCAGACAATCAAGGAAGGTCTGTTGTCAGGTGCGTCTGGGACTCTGACGAGGGCAATTACCGTCGGCAGAGGCTCGTCGCGAATGCGTACTGGCCGTTGTACTGGGGCGTCAACGGGGCTCTGGGTGCGTGGAGAAAGACAGCTTGAGCCTTCGAAATTGAGCTGAAAATTAAAAACGATATTTAACCGGGAAATAGAATGGTTTTATGAAAGTCGGGCTTGTTGGTTTGGGCCGCATGGGAAGTGGCATCGCCAAATGCCTGGTAAATGACGGTCATGAAGTAGTCATTTTGGGCCGAGACGAGAAGGTTCTTGAACAAGCAAAAGAAGCCGGCGCCACCGGAACTAGTGACATAGAAGAATTTACTAAAAAGCTTCCATCGCCGCATATAATCTGGCTGATGATACCGCCAACTGCAGTTGACGAGATATTGGACAAGTTGGAACCCTATCTTAGCAAAGAAGACATCATCATTGACGGCGGAAATTCTTTTTTCAAAGACTCCATTAAACGCGCCGACAAACTGAAAGAGAAGGGCATTTATTTCTTGGATGCAGGTACAAGCGGCGGATTAATAGGTTCTGATATAGGCTATTGCATCATGGTCGGCGGAGATGAGATTGCATTCCAAACGATAGAGCCAATGTTGAAGAGCCTTGCGATTAAAGACGGCTATAGCTATATCGGCAAGTCAGGCTCCGGCCACTTTGCCAAGATGGTTCATAACGGCATTGAATATGGTATGATGCAGAGCATAGGAGAAGGGTTGGAACTGATTAAAGAAAGCAATTTTGACATTGACCTGAAGAATCTCGCCAAACTATGGAACAACGGCAGCATCATCCGCGGTCATTTGATGGACTTGACGCACAAGTCGTTTGAAAAGCATCCTAACCTCGAAGACGTCCTTCCTTATGCAGAAGAGACTGGTGAAGGAAGATGGGCTGTGGAGACTGCGATTGAAAGCAAAGTGCCTTTAACTACAATAGCGCATGCCCTGTTCTCACGCTACGAATCCCAGAAGAATGGGAAGAGGTTTGCAATGAAAGTTGTTGCAGCCCTTAGGGAGCAGTTCGGCGGACATGATGTCAAAAAGAAATAATACCTCAGAAAACGAATGAATTTACCATGGTGCTTCTAGACCCCATAGTCCCCGCCGTCGCAGCATTTGCGCTTGTAGTCTTGGTTCTTGGAGTCATCCTTCGCTACCTAGGACAGCCGTACGTCATAGCATACATTGTAGCGGGTTTGTTGCTCGGAGTCAATGGACTAGGCCTGGCTAACGATGAAATATTGTCCCAGATGGGTACAGTTGGTATAATCTTGCTGTTGTTCTTTATCGGCATGGAAGTCTCCATTCCAAGGCTGGTCTCTAACTGGCGCGTTGCAATCGTCGGCACCACACTTCAGATAATCGTGAGCGTTATACTGGTCCTGGCCATCGGCACTTTATTGGACTGGCCAATCTCGCGAAGCATACTTTTCGGCTTTGTGATCAGCCTCAGTAGCACTGCTGTCGTGCTGAAGATTCTGGAAGACAAGAAGGAGATGAACACAAAGGTAGGCCAGGATATGCTCGGCGTCCTTCTTGTGCAGGATCTTGCCGTGATACCGATGCTGATAATATTGAACATGGTCGGCGGCCAATCCTTGAGCGGCGGGGAGCTTATGCTGCCTCTTGTAGGGTCGGTTCTGATAATAGGCGCTGTCGCATGGGTTATTAGAAAGGGTGGGATATCTCTGCCTTTCGGCGAAGCCATCAAGAGCGACCATGAGATTCAGGTTTTCGTCGCGCTGTTGATATGCTTCGGCCTTGCGCTCTTGACCGGACTATTCGGCCTGTCGGCGGCATTCGGCGCATTCGTGGCAGGAATACTAGTGGCGGCTACTAATGAAACTCAGTGGGTGCGCACAAACCTTAATCCTTTCAGGATAGTCTTCGTGGCATTGTTCTTCGTCTACATAGGCATGCTCATCAACATAGAATTCCTTCTAGAGCATCTACTTGTCATATCATTGCTGACAATCGCGGTGTTTGCGGTCAACACCATCGCCAATGCTGCAATCTTCAGGTTCCTGGGCGGCGGCTGGAGAGAAAGTTTCTATTCCGGAGCTCTTCTCTCGCAGATAGGCGAGTTCAGCTTCATCCTCGCATCACTGGGCTTTCAACAAGGCATCATCAATGGTTTCGGCTACAATCTCACAGTCTCGATAATTGCATTGACGCTGTTACTGAGTCCGTTCTGGATATTCTTCATGAAGAAAGTGACCCAGGCCGACTTTAAGAAATACACGATTCAGATAGAGCTGCCGGAGTTGCCTGGCAAGAAGTACAGCTACAAACCGAAGAAATAAATCGTTAAGTCTATTCTAAATTATCTAACCTATACCTGTATTATAAACTCGATTGGTCGTCCAATATCCTATAAACACGATACAAATGAACACCTTCTACCTGTGCTATCGTTTCAAATACAGACTTCACGTCTTCTCGACTGGGACCTTCCACTCCTACAAACGCACATTCACGTCCGTTCATGTACACACCATCAACTTTTCTCACATTTGTCACGCCGTGACCCTCAAACTTTGCTTTGACACCGAAATAACTGCCACTAATTCCTACAAAACCTAAATATCTATGCATAACTCTACCCTTTGGGATCTTGTGTAGGCAATTCAAATTCGTACCTTTATTTTTGAGCAACTTGTTAACTTGGTCTGCTATTCGTGAATCCACTCTCAGATAAACACGATATGACGTATAAGAAGTACGTGTATCACACTCTGGTTGTACTGGAAGCATTATCCTAGCTTCAGGTCCAACAGCAAGAGACGATCCTACGTTTTGGTTAATACTATCAGCCATTCTCCACAGATCTAAATACAGAGAATCTTGAGGTTCTCCAGCATGAGGACCACCGCCATAAGTGGGCCATCTGTTGCCATATAACACTGGGGTATCTCTTTGAACCCAAAAAGCGAATATAGTATCTCTATGCTCTCCTTTCCTTAACCCCATGGGCTGTACTTCGTACATTAAATCACTACCATCTCTTGACAACAACTGTGTTGGAAGTGAATTACAATAGAGTCATTAGTTAAGCCCAGTATCATCTAATGTTTCATATGGTAACTCAAGTGTTTTAAACAGCTCTTCTTGCAAACTTCTTCTAGGTGTAGTTTTACCACTTAGGTATCTAGAGACAGTTCCTTTTGTAATGCCTAATTGTTGAGCCAACCATTTCTGATTTTTACCTAACTCTGGCAATCGTTGTTTTATCAAAACGCCTAGTCTGTGGTTTACTGGCTGCTGTTGTCTTTGTCTTACTTGATAGTCTTGCAATTCACTTAATGATCTAAACAGCTGTTCTGTTTCTGGATTAACCCTTTGTCTTGCTCGATAGTCTCTCAATTCTGTTAATGA
>CAYJVM010000004.1:0-57130 GCA_964373665.1 uncultured archaeon
GTTAGAGATTAGTGCACTTATGTGTTAATTATGACCAATAGATTTTAGAGAACCTACATTACAAAATGTAGGTACACTTAAATGTTTACACTTGTAAATATCATATATGATAGAGTTAACTTTGTTACTCCCAAGAACTTCGATGGAATTTCCTAAACATATGAAAAAATTATTAATAGACAAGTTTGGCTCTCTTAGCCAAACATCATTACACTTTAGATTATCGGCTGACTATTTCGCAAATGCTATAAGAACTGGTAGGGTTTCAATTAGTGTTCTAGACAAGGTCGCAAACAATTTAGGAGTTAGAATTACTATCAGGAGTGTGTATTCTACTAATGGAAGATTGGTAAAAATACCTAGAAACTTTCAAACTGAGCATGTAGCTAGAATATTAGGAAATATTTTAGGTGATGGTTGTATTGACAAAAATTTTGTTATCAGATATACGAATACATCTGAAGAACTACTTGAAGATTTTAACTATTCGATGTCCAAGGTTTTTGGATACGGATGTTTGAATACACCTCTAAAGAAGACTAGTAATTACATGAAAAATAAAATTTATACAGAGCTTCGTTGTTCCAATATTTGCGGTAAAATTCTGATAAACCAATTTGGTAGATTCGCGTATGGTAAAAGTGAAGGTGCGAATGAAAAATTCATTCCACCTGTTGTATTCGAATGGCCAGAAAAATTAAGGTGGGCTTTCATTGCGGCCATTATTGATGATGAAGGATCTATAGGATATAGGAGAATAAGCATAAACCAGGTTGCACCAAAACTTACAGCCGATATAGAAAATTTATTAAAGTCTCTGGGTATTAGGACTATAACTTACAAGAAACCCCATCAAAAGTACAGAACCGGTTTTCTGAATAGAATAGAGGTATTTGGTAAATATGACGGTTTAAGAGTTATAAACATGATCAAACCTTTCATAAAAAACAAGTTCAAAATAAGAAAACTGCATGAACTAGAAAATTATTTCATTTCTGTAAAGTCCAAAAGACGCAAAGGGGATTTAGAAAGGGAGATACTATCCCATTTAAGAATCAGGGATTTTTCAATAAAGGATTTTTCTAAAGAATTGAACCTATCAGAGGAACCGCTACGTAGAAAACTTGTTGAATTGTACAACAAAAAACTAATAAATCGAATACAAGAAGGTAGGAAGTATAAATTTCAGATTTCCCAATCGGCATAACCCGTCACACGCATACTCCTTCGTTTTCTATGTTCCATTAATCTCCACCTAAGGTATGCCCCAATCAAAAACCCGACAAACAACCCCGCTAGATGGCTTCCATGCGCTATATTTCCTGGAGCAAATAATCCAAGGAATCCAGACAGCACCCAAAACACAGAAGCTACTACCATCGGCAACGGAAAGAATCCAAAGACCCAAACCATCTGGAACGGCATCAGCACAGCGAGTGTTCCCATTATACCATATATCGCCCCACTCGCACCAACCGCCGGAATCAACGAACTGCTCGCTGTCAGTATATATCCGACGCTGCCAGCGATTCCTGAAACAAAATAGATTATCGCATATCTTGTGGAACCAATGAAATTTTCCAAAATCAACCCGAACATCAGCAGTGCGAACATGTTGAAGAATAAATGTGTTATATCAGCGTGCATGAACATTGCCGTAATGAACGTCCAAGGCCTGTCTGCTGCGTATGCTGGAGTGAACGAAAGCATATCCCAATCAATGGGCAACAATAACTGAAGTATGAACACAGTCACACAAGCTATAAGAATGCCTAATGTCCAATTCAATCTTAAATTCATTAATAGATGTAGTCATCATTTTGATATAAAGTGTTTGCATGGAAAAGGAAGAATTGGCATCATATGAAAAGGCGTTTTCAATTGCAGATCAAGTGGTAGAGTTTTCGAGAAAGTTTGTAAAGGATGGTTCAAAGGCCCTTGAGATTGCAGAGTCTGTGGAAAGGGAGATTGTCGATCTTGGCGGCAAGCCAGCATGGCCTGTCAATATATCCATAAACGAGATTGCCGCTCATTACACGCCAAGCATAAATGACAGTCTGGCGCTAAAGGATGGTGATTTTGTCAAGGTTGACATAGGTGTGCATGTGGACGGCTATCCATGTGACAGGGCTTATACCATATGCGTCGGTAAAAAGTCAGATCCCATGATAGAGGCATCGGAAAAGGCGCTGGAGGAGACATTAAAGCTGGTAATACCTGGCACTAAAGTATGGCAGATTTCAGAAGTTTGCGAGGACACTGTGAATTCTATGGGATTCAACGTCATAAGGAACCTGGCCGGACATAGAATTGAGCGATACAATCAGCATGCGCATCCATCGATCCCTAACAGCAAGAACAAAATACAGGACGAAATCGAATCTGGAAAAGTTTACGCGATGGAGGTTTTTGCGACGAATGGTAGCGGTTTTGTAATCGAGTCTTCGCCAACAAGAATTTTTCAGTTCTCAGATGACGCCCCTGTGAGGATGCCAGAGGCAAGAAGGATATTGGACTTGGCGCGAAAGGACTTTGAGAAATTACCATTCACACAGAGATGGATCAAAGACACAAGCCCACTGAAGATAGACATGGCTCTAAGGCAACTGATCGAGGTTGGTGCAGTCAGAAACTATCCCCCTTTGAAGGAGGAGAGCAACAGCATGGTGGCTGTCACCGAAAAGAGCGTAATTGTTAAATGACTTTATATTCTACGAAACAAAGTTATAATTGTGCATACCAAATGCGACAACTGTAAGGGGACTGTAAAGGAAGTTGGGAAGTTGTTCAAAACTGGTTATCTTTGGCTGTGCAAGACTTGTAGGAAGGATCGCAAGCGAAGAAGATAAGAATCTTTTTATCGCCGTTTCATGTATTTAAATTTTAATCCACATTCTCTATAGAATACTGATGCTAATGATTACTGCACATGATATTCACAAAGTTGTATGGGGTTACAAGCCTGACAATATCCATATAGGTGTTCTTGGATCTCATTCTGCAGTTGCTCTCGGCCGGGCTGCCAAAGCTTTCGGGGCTAAGACATTGCTTGTTGCTCAGGCTGGAAGGGACGAACTTTATGTAAAGTATAACAGCCATCTTTACGACCATGTAATTTCTGTGGACGACTTTAAGCAAATATTAGAACCTAAAGTCCAGGCTGAATTGTTAGAACACAATACAATATGGGTTCCTCACCGCTCTTTCACAGTCTACGTGGGTGTAGATGGTATAGAAAATCAATTCAGCGTACCTATATATGGAAACCGAGCCATGCTCAGAACAGAAGATAGAAACGATCCCAGAAACCAGTATTATTTTCTGGGAAAGGCAGGGATAAAGTATCCAAAGTATTATGAAACCCCAGACCAAATCGATGGTCCGGTTATAGTAAAGGTTCAGAGAGCAGACAAACCATTAGAAAGAACCTTTTTTGTAGCGACTTCCCCAGAGGATTACTATGCACAAGTTAAAGCCTACAGAAAGGTGGGTCTTATAGATGATGCTGTTTTACGGAAATCTAGAATTGAAGCTTACGTGTTAGGGGCAAAAGTTAATGCTAATTTCCATGGTTACGCTATGAAAGATTTGTTTGGTGATCTTGACCTTGTAGGATTCAGTGGTAGAAGGCAAGTTAATTTGCAAGGCTTTCTGGACCTTCCTGCAAGAGAACAGTTGAAGCTTGATGTATTGCCAAATAATGAGGAAGTTGGGCATTATGGAATCACAGTAAGGGAATCTTTTCTTTCCATGTTTTATAGAGCCGCCGAAAGATTTATGAGAGTTGTAGAAGAAGAGGCACCACCCGGAATGATAGGGTCTTTTGGATTGCAGGGTGCGCTTGCCTACGGCCCAGATGGCAGGACTATGGAATTTGTGGTGTTTGACGTCTCTCCGAGAATCCCTGGGGATCCTGCAATAGGTCCTACATCACCTGAGATGAGAGGCCTGACTTTGAAGTATAGGAATTTGTTGAATCATGTTTATGGAGGGGAAAGAATAGAGGATCCCTTGGATTTAACTGTATTGGAAATTATGGAAGCTGCCAAAATAGGTAGGCTACATGAGGTTGTTAGTTAATGAATGGTGAAACTAGATCAGTTTTGAACTCTTATAACAGGGGTAATATAGCTATAGCGACTATATGCTCTCATTCCGCCCTTCAAATCTTGTATGGCGCTCGCCAAGAAGGATTCAAGACTGTAGGTATAGTCAGACCAGATAGAAGACCTGTCTATGATGCGTACCAAGCAGCCACACCCGATGTCTACATAGAAGTGAAGGATTGGAAAGATGTCATAGACGAAAAAGTGCAACAACAGTTAGCGAATATGAATGCTATTGTGATACCACATGGTTCATTTGTCGAATATGTCGGACCATCGAACATGCAGGACGGTTTCTATGTTCCTATTCTTGGCAACAGGGAAACCCTTACATGGGAGGGTGACAGAGCTAAGCAGCGGGAGTGGTTGAGTAAAGCTGGCGTTCGAGTCCCAAAGGAATATGCAAGCCCTGATGACATAGACGGGAAGATTTTTGTAAAGTTCAGGGGTGCAAGAGGTGGCAAGGGATTTTTCACGGTTTCATCTAGGGCAGATTTTTTCCATGAGCTCTATAGAAGAATAGATGATGGTACATTAAGACCGGATGATGAGAACAACGCTACAATACAGGAATTTCTGCCAGGGGTTCGCTATTATCCACATTATTTCTTTTCGCCTTTTGAGGACTCTGTAGGTCTGCCAATTAACAACGGTGTGCTCGTCCATATGGGTTTCGATAAGAGGATAGAGCCCGTGGATGAAGCGTATAGGGCGTTGCCGGATGTGCCGCCTGAATTTATGGATTATACTATAACAGGAAATCATGCTGTATCTATTAGGGAAAGCTTCCTGCCTGAGATATGGAAAATGGGGAAAGGTACTGTTGAAGCATCTCAAAATTTGATACCGCCTGGTATGATAGGTCCGTTTGCGTTGGAAACATTCTACCATCCTGAAACAGGATTTACAGTTTTTGAAATATCCGCCAGGATAGTTGCAGGTACTAATCCATTTGGAGAAGGATCAGAGTATTCCGTGTGGACTTTTGGAAGGCCTGTATCCACTGGAAGAAGGATAGCCATGGAAATTAAAACTGCGGCTGAACGGGATGAATTGTATAAGATAGTTTCATAGTTCTGTTGGGAAGCGTTGCAAGTTTATATCCTTCAAGTTCTAACTAAAGGTGGGTTTTATACTATACAGACTGGAGAAAATAAAAAGGCCCATAGGATATGAAGTTTCTGTGCAGAAAACTGCTGAAGGTTTGGTTCTATTCTTAAATCTGGTTCCTCACCGCTCTATACCACTGAACGATGTGTCTGGTGCTCTCGAATTTTACTTTGACAGAGTGGGCAACGAAACTGGACTGGAGAGGGATGAGAGTCTGGTGGATGTAAGACCACCTTTCATTAAAGCCCGTGTAGAATACAATGTTAATGGCATCCCTGTAGATGTTGACCAAGTTAGAAAAATAGCTGAAGATCCCGATGTTCTTGATGTGATACTCAGGGCGATGGCTTATCGATCAGGTGATATTGGCCGTGGCGTCGACTGGAAAAGTCTTTATTCAATAGAGCCGCTTTAGCGCAAAAACTCATCTGCGATATTCCTTTGACGAGTTTAAAATGGAGATAAGGCAAAACTTTGGGAGCATAATAGGCGAATGGAAAGAAGTCATAGTTTCCAAAGTGTATTTATTGGAAGATTTCAGGTTCTAGCTTTATTTATTCACAAGTTCTATTTAGAGTAAGGAAAATGCTCCAACTGGATGTGAGAGTTCCAGAAGGACGGCTTTTCGGAGATAACGTCAAGTATGAAAGATAATAAAATAAGACAAGATGAATGGAAGAACGTGATTAAAATCGTTAAATGTCTTTTTGAGGCAAAAGACACCTGGTTATGGTATAGAGAGATTGGGAGACGCTGCAAACTGAATCACAAGACAGTTTCTCGCCTTATAGACAAGTATCTGAAGGAATCCGTCATCGAGCAGGAGGGTGTTCCGCCTTTCTTGAAGATCAAGATGGTCAGGTTAAAGCCAGGAGTAAGTGCCAGAAGTATTTTGAACTATCTTAGGGTCAAGAGAAGGATAGACAATGTAAGAAACTCCATATAAATTATCTCCCAGAAAAATGGTAACTTTATATAGAAGGAAAGCTATATATAATAGTTCGGTCTTGATCGGTCGAATCCAAGGGGTGAAATTAATGTCAAAGTTTAGTCCATTCATTAGCAAGGTCAACGTGCCTTGCAGAAAATGCCATACTTTCGTTAGAGCTGGTGTTTTCGAAAAAATTGAGGTTTGTCCTCATTGCAGACTGAAGTGGGGCACTAACTAGTTCCGCTTCTCTACCTCTTCTTTGATACCGTTTAGATGGGAAGTAGGTATATTTGCTGTAGATTTAGGGATGTACAGCGCTTCAGCTAACTGCAGCGATGTAACGCACCCATCTTTCATTACCTTTTTCGAAACTTTCGATTTCTTTTGTTCTGTCTCTCATACGAGATAATAAACTTCTTGTGGAGGAAATGTCTTTATAGTCTATTCTAGGTGTTAGTTCCTTATAACTAATTTCACCTATTTCTTTAATTATTTCCAATGTTTTTTTCATTTTTGGGCTCAAATTAACCGATATTCTATTGATAGCGTCAATTTCGGCTTCCATTTTCGATTTTACAGGTTCAGGAAGCTCTTCTGATATTTCAGAGATCCTGTCCATAGAACTAAGCATGATATCAAACTTTTCTTGTGTGAGTTTATCATGTGATTCAAGAATAGATTTAACAGCTAAGAGAAGATCAATTAGCTTTTGATGGTCATAATTGGCATTCATCCAGTCTTTTGTGACCATTAATGACTCAATACGGTTTAAAGCAGCGTTGATATCATGTATTGAGCGTCCAGTGTATCCGGCAGCCAAACCGAGTTCAAGAGAAGTTTTTTCAAGTGAGATATCTTTTTCAACAGGGCGATGTAAAGACGATGTAACATCGCTGTAACCAGACTGAGATGATGTATCCGATGTAATACGATGTGAATCGATGTAATCTTTTTCTACATCGATGTAACTCGATGTAACCGATGTAATTGCATCGCCTGCATCGCTGCGATTTTTCTTAAATAAGCGCTTCAACCATCCAAAAACCATATTATTTTATTGCTTTTCTCACAAATAAGCTTTTCGCTCAAAAACTCACTATAGTCTAAATCTATCAAAACCTCACTTTTTCTATTTTAGGTTATCTCTTGTCTAACTCTCACTTTAGCTTTATGGAGATAAAATTTTTATCTCTAAAAATATATCCTCACTTAAATATATAATGCAATTCATTTCTATGTATTTATGTTTTATAAAATATGTTTTATTCTTTTTCATATTAACCCTCACTTTGTTATAAAGTCTCACCAATATCTATTTTTCTTATTATATTTTATATCATATACTTAATTTCTCTCACTTTTTGGCAAAATTATTAGACACTCACAAATATGTTATGTAGAATATGCTTTATTTTGGTATTAAGGGGGCTGAAAAAGGTCTATTTTGGGTTATTTAGGCGTATTATCGCTATTTAGAAGCTGTTAGATAACTGGAAATCTGCAAAATATTATACTCACGAAAATATGTAATGTAGAATACAAATTATATTTATATTATACGTGTATATTATTGATATGGATAAAAGAACTTTATCTTTTGCAAGTTTTTCCTTTAGTTTATTGGGTCTTTTGACTATTTTTGGAGTTATATTGCTACAAGAACAGTTCAGAATTTTCACACCAGATTATGTAGCACCATTCGGAGTAATATTTATTATCATAGGTTTTATATCGGGTTTGTTTTCATTTAAATTTACTCTAGGAAAAGTTGGGGTTGTTGTAGGTGTTATTGGTATTGTTTCTGTCTTAGTTATACTAAGTATTTTGTCCGTATTTTTTGCCATCTGATTCTCACTAACATATATTCTGCACAACAACATCGTAGATAATCATAGTTATCTCTGAGGATTTAGGCGTATTTTGACTAGGTAAATGCCGTTTTTCGCTTCTTTTTGGCATTGGATTAGAATTAGTTTCTTTGATATACCTAGCTTTAGTAGGACTTCACTCAAACTCTTCACGTTTCTTACCTGTTTGTTTGATTATGTATGTTATAATTTTAACTGGAATTTCCTTCGATCCTCTTGACACATAAGTTGTTAATACGGTCCCGTCAGCAAGCGTCTTCTTTAGTTTCATGTGCCGTGTTCCACCAGCTTCTTGAAATCCGTTACTGTGGAGTATATTCAGTATGTCACGCTTTGACCGAGGTCTGAGTTTGGCCATGAGCTAACACTCCTTTAGGAATAGAAACTTTGAATTGTATATTGATTTTGGTTACTGGTTTGGGTGTGTCTGGATCTTTCATATAATCTTCCACCAAATCCTTTAAATTGGCCATAACCTCTTCTTTTGTCTGACCATGAGTAGCTAAATTAAGTCCTGGTATCTCTGCTATGATCCATTTACCTTCTCTAGAGAATTTAACCTCATAATTTCGGTTAATTAATGCTTTAACCATAAATCGTGCCATTATACCACCATTTTATATGACAGTTAGTTTTTTAATAATATTAGTTATCTTTTAAGAGATGTAAGGTTGAATCTTTTGGTAAAGTTTTTCTAGCATAGTCAAATCCTCTTTATTTTTATTAATAATCGGCTCCCATTCGCCTTTTCTGAAAAATTTTTCTATACCATCACCTCTAATTCTATCAGGTGGAACTTGTATGTCCATCAAACGACATGCTATTTCCAATGCAATAAATTGAAATTCGCCTGTAGAAGAAAAGAACTGCATGCAATCTATATGATTAGAACCGACTTCCAGCATTCGCCATTTGTTAAGATTTATGGTTTTCGTCTTTTTTATTTCGTTTATTACAGATCTTATATTCAGGAATGGGACATCAAATCCATACCCATTCCATGTTATTATTTTACCTATGTTATTCTCTGGAAGGAATTGCCAAAATTTTGTTAATATATCTTTTTCGTCATTGCCGTAGAAAATCACTGGTTCTTCGTTTTCCATCTTTACACCGATTGCTATAATTTTACCGAAAAATGGGTGACTAAACCTGGGAAAACTTTTATCCATCAGATAATTGATAATCTCTTTATTGTCAAATTCTAATGGAGTGGTCTCTATATCAACAAAGGCTGTTCTCATTCTACTCGCCTCTTAAATATAAACTAAGAAAACTTATAAAGATAAAAAATATCTGTTGGTTTAATGGATCTTATAAAATCGTTGAAGGATAAAGTAGTAAAATATTCATTTGAAGAGAGTGTATTGACTGTTTCTGAGTTGACTTCTACCATAAAAGAAATCTTAGAGTCCAATAATGAATTGAAAAATATAGCAGTTCGTGGTGAAATATCAAATTTAACACAACATAATTCTGGACATATATATTTTACACTCAAAGATGAGGAATGCCAAGTTTCTTGTGCATTTTTTAAAGGGCGGAATCAGCATCTAGACTTTAAATTAGAACATGGTATGAAAATAATAGCTAAGGGTTCTGTTGAAGTTTATCGTGTCCGTGGTAATTATCAGATAGTTGTAAGAGAAGTCCGCCAAGACGGTGTAGGCGAACTACATAAGAAATTCCTTTTACTAAAGGAAAGATTGAGCAAGGAAGGGTTGTTTGACGCAAAATATAAAAAACCTTTACCGGTTTTCCCAAATACTATAGGCATTGTCACTTCATTGGATGGTGCGGTCTTGCACGATATGGTTAACATAATAGAGAGACGTTGGCCATTTTTAGAAATCGTGATTGCGCCTACAAAAGTTCAGGGCATTGATGCTGCTCCCACCATTGTTGAAGGAATTGAACTCCTGAACCAATTGAATGTTGATGTGATTATAATCGGGCGGGGTGGCGGATCCCTTGAGGACTTGTGGTGTTTTAATGAAGAATCAGTCGCTAGAGCCATATTCAAGTCTAAAATTCCTATTATTTCGGCTGTCGGTCACGAAACCGATTTTTCCATTTCAGATTTCGTTGCCGATATAAGAGCTGCGACACCTTCTAATGCCGCAGAATTGATTGTTCCAAATGTCAATGATATTAAAGGACAGATCGAGTTGAAAGAACGTATGTTATTAAATGGGTTCAAACAACTTTTGCATCAAAATTACCAAGATATAGATACCTTCGAGCAACTCATAACCAGATCCTTTGAGTCACAAATAAAGTTTCTGTTGCAAGAAGTGGAATATACGAATACACGTTTAAATGATTTAAATCCAAAAGCAATCTTAAAGAGAGGTTATAGTGTGGCTATGAAAAAGGGCGAAATAGTGAAATCTGCAAGAATGCTTAAAAAGGGCGATACATTAAATACTGTATTACATGAAGGTGAAGTTGAATCTGTAGTTGAGGAAGTTAGGTGATGAATATTCCTAAAAAGATGGGTTTGTTTGAGGAAAAACTTACACAACTGAAGGAAATTGTATCTGGAATAGAGTCTGGTGATCTTAACCTTGATGAGAATTTAAAAAAATTCGAGGATGGTTTAAGGCTTTCTAAAGAATGCCAGGATATACTTAAGGAAGCTGAGGTAAAGGTAGGGAAATTAGTTAAAAAATCCGGAAAATTGGAAGTAGAAGAGTTAGAACTGTAGTTATACCAGGTCAATAAGAAGAACTAAGTTCTCTTTTTTTCTTGTACGAGTCTCCGACAAGTTTGAGCATTCCTGAATAGTTGAAGACCACAACTAGACGACATTTGTTTTCCGCTAAAATTTTTCCTATACCCACTGCTATCTGCTCTATCTGAGTTTGCGACTTTCCTATTATTTTGGAGAATTTTTCCATGTTAGCCGGACAGAAAATGCTAACTTTCATAAACTTGAATTATAGTCTTTAAATCTCTTCATAACTCACATCACGCTTTCACTTGATAACATTTACAATCTTTCTCCTGTTCCTAAACCCCTTAACTATCTCTACAGGAGACTTGGACATTAAAGTAATCTGCAAGTATATTGAATTTGACGTTAATTCATTTTTAGAATATATAATCTATTTATTCAATTCTTACTTCCGGCAAGTACCAACCAACTGATTGGTACACTTTACGCGCTGTTTGGTAACCACGATCTGAAAAATCTAATATTCTAACAGGTCGATTGTTTCTTCCAGACTGGTAAAAATAATCCCACACTTCACCCGCTGTTGACGTCCCATTCATATGTCTTTTTAGAGCATTCAGTGCACGAGTACCAGGCTGTCCGTATTCTTTCCAAGGAAGTTTATCCAGTGGAACACCAGGCAGAACTCGGTTGACCTCAGCGTACAATTCTTGAGCATAAACCTCAAGTGGGTCTCCTGCACCACGAAACGTATTTTCAAAGCTATTTGGTGTTTTAATCATAATTCCATTCCTTGCGAAACATACCCACTCTAGTAAAGGGTTGTCCGGATCTATTTTACCCAGTATATCATGGTGTCTTGTTGTCTCTTCCACAGGTGAGCCTGTCATAAATCTAGTCTGAGAATTAATCTTTAAATAACCTATGATAAAAATAAAAACTAGAAAAATCACTACTTAATTCAAGCAATATTAGAAAAAGCTGACTATCTAATATTTCTTATGTTTTTGGTAACAATCCCGGCAGTAAACCGGTCTTCCTTCAACGGGCTTGAACGGTACTGTAGTCTCAGTTCCGCAGTCAGCACAAGTTGCCTTGTGCATTTCCCTTGACCCGAAGTCTCTTCCGAATGCCATTATCCTCACTCCTTTTGTTTCAAGAATACAGATTTTGTAATCAACCTTTAAAAGGCTATGGCAACAGAGCACGTACAACTTTTGGCAAATCAAGAGCTATTCATATCGTGGATAGGTAGAAATGGATGTACTTTCTTTTTATATTGCACGTATTTGCGCCCGAACTTTTTTTCCATGTCAGCGTCCTCTTTTCTGGCTGAGACTACGAGAAAGGACATCATCACAACACCTCCCATAGCGACGACAACCGATACCGCCAAATGCATGTGGGTGAATATTGATAGTATGCCGCCGAATGCAAAAACGAATATTCCTGTATACAGCGGATGTCTAATGTGTGAGTAAATGCCAGTTGTCACCAATTTTGTTCTTTTCAACCTGTAACCAGCCCATGTGTGGTATCTGCCCAAATCCATTTTTGCCTTTATCACAATCAAGGTTCCCACGGATGTCAGAATTAAGGCTATGATGTCGTAAACGTAGACACTATTCAAGGTGAATATCACGTATGTATACGTTATGAGAAGTATAGGGTAGGAAAGCTTTACTCCGATTAGAATCCTATGGTCTATCCATGACTCCATGTGTTTCTTTTTCCTGAAATCCGATATGAATATCGAGAACAAAATAGCTATTACGGCTTGAATCAACTTGAATATTATCAAATCGGCCATTTAACAAATATGGGTTCCTTATATAAAAACTGTTTATGGACTAATCCCAGTTAAGATTTACCTTTCATAAATGACTGCACTAGATGTAAATCCGGTGGCATTGGATATAGTTTTGCCAGGAAATGCTTCAAACTTCAATTTTCTATCTTCAATCAACTGAGCTAATACAACACCCTGCACTTGACTTCCGCCGACAGCTTTCAAATCTTTAGCATAACTTCGTCTATCCCAGAATTGTCCTGTTTCATCTTTATAATCATAATCAGTTAGCTCATACTTTACAACTCCATCCAACATGCTTACAATAGCAGGATTGGGCGAGTTTCCTTTAACTGCAAATTGTTTAGATTCACCATTATAATCGCCGATAGAAACCATTATTAGCGAAGGATCAATTCCATCGTAAGCAAATGAAAGATGTGTCGCCCAATATTTGCCTTTGTTTCGGTTATCTTCTGTTCCTTCATATCCATTAGTGTTTTCAACAAACCAGTTACCTACAAGCCTTCCGTCAATGTCGTAATCGATTTTACCGGCTCTAGGCTCTACTTGTCTAATATTCTTTTCAAGTAACTGGCTTTTGATTGGCTCGACAAAATATGCAAACATATCAACCGTATGAATCTTCCATGACTCACCTTTGTAATTCTCCGGTACAATAAATCCTTCCAAAATCACATCGTCATCATGTACACTAAAATCAAATGCGTTAGCTCTTCCGATAACTTCATCTCCTATGACAGGAATATTCGTGTTCTTGGTCATTGTTGAAAACTCTCCTACTTCTTTCGCGATTTTTGGCGATAATTCTTTGACGTGAATGTAAATCGTATAGAATGTGCATGTATGATGTATGATTAATCTATAGTCCCCCTGCCTTCCTCCGACCAGCTGTACTGTTGTTATTACGCCGTCAGCAGGAGCAAGAACATCCTTGAATTCGGCCGGATTATCCTCTGGTTTCCAATTTGGAGGATAGTAATATCCATGATCAGTAGGTGTCACATGCCCACTGTCTGCATTAATTAAACCGATTGGCTTAATTAGTTCTATATTTTCCAACTTTCTTGGCGGTGAAGTGAAATTGACCGTACCTTTACCTGTGCATCCGAATGGTCCGGAATATTTAGTAGACGGTGGAAATGCTTCCCTGTATGATGGTGTTTCTGATTTTTGGTCTGGTTGAGATTGTGAAGGTGTTGTTTGTTGCTCCTGGTTTCCATAATCTTTAACAGTAGAGTTTTGAAAAGAGTAGAGGCCTATGCCAACTATGGCAATGACTATTACAGCTATTATTGCTGCGGAAATTCCTTTGGTCATTAACACTAATTGGAGTTTCTATAAAATGTAGCCAACTAGGTTTGTCTGGAAGAGTAGTTATCCTTTCTGGATATTTTTGGCATTCTTCAGCTCAAAAACTTGAGCAATATCATATCCTAGATCTTCTGCAAATGCAAGAGCTGTTTTCATGTCTTCGGACTTTCCAGTTGTGTTCCACCGGTTTATTGCATCAAGCATTCTGTTTTCCATAAAACTTCTGTCGACCTCAATCACAGAGCCACCATGCCATTCTTCTGGGCTGTCCAGGCGGATGTAATTTTCTCTCATGAAATTCAGTGCACGCACGCACCGATTAAAATTGTCCGACAGCAAGTAAAAGGTATCATCACTTAGTCTATTAGCTACATACAGGTAAGACCGTTTGCCAGCGCTTGCATACATGCTAATACCTCCATTTCTTTCAACCCTTTCTGGAAACAGGCCTCCCATGAACAGAGTATAATCCCCTATGTGGTGGTATATTCTTGTCCTAGTATTTGCATCAGACTCCCTTGCCCTACTAATCAATTCAGAGACGTATTCCGTACTAAAGTCGGGTTCGTTTGCTAAAGGTGAATACAGTGCATTTGCATTTCTGAACCCATTCAACATCCCTACTACATAACCTATGATTCCTTGGTTATCGAAGCCTATTTCTCTAAACGAGCGTGCAGTTGTTTCTAAAAACAATTCTGTTGTTGATTTGACCGATACAACGTCTGACATTTCTTTAGATAATTTGTTGGTAAAGAATTAATATTACTCCTATAACAAATTCTACATTAGTATACATGGGGAAAAAGAAGAAATTCAATTATTACATATTGGCTGTGCCTATAGCAGTATTCCTTTTCCTAGTTTTTCAATTCTACTTTTTGATGAACAATGAAGCAGCGATAAGGGAAGTTGAGGTATTCGAGATGCCGCACTATCATGCGCATTTTGACTTTAAAGTTGTACTCGATGGAGAGAAGGTTGATTTTAACAAACCTGAGTATGACGTTGCCAACATATACATGCACTTGCATCTGAGGAATCCGGACGGCGATAAGATTATGCATATCGAGGGGATGGAAAATGTTACGTTGAATCTGTTTTTCGAAAGCTTGGGAATGGAATTTAACGCAACATGCTTTATTATAGACATGCAGAGTTTTTGCAACAGTTTCGACAAAAGCGTAAGGTTTTTCGTGAACGGCGAGGAGAATTTCCAGTTTGACTTTTACGAGCCAAGAGACTTGGACAGGGTTCTGATAATTTACGGCAGTTATTCTGAGGATGAGATTAAAGGGCATGTTAATAGCGTAACCAATTTCGCATGTATTTACTCAGGTAAATGCCCCGAAAGAATAAAAGAATTGCCTGTACCTGAACATGAACTGATTTTCTAGTTTCTCGATACAGTAAGGTTGAAATATTTCATATTATAAATTAAAACTGGTGCTAAACTGAGATTTGTATAGAAGAGACTTGAATGAAACTACAGAAAGGTACGTTATGGCCTTGGAAGATATCTTAGATTTGCCTATTCATCTTGCCAGAATAGTGGAAGACCTTGATAATTGCGGTGGCTATTCCTTACTGAATACTAGTATAGGCGTTGATTCGGATAGAATAAAAAAACAGCTAGAAACCCTTTACGATATAAGAAGGTATTTGGAAGGTTTTTGGCAGTCAAAGTGAACGATTTACTTGGCTTTGCCAAGGATTTTGGCAACCTTAGTCCCGCAAACAGCGCAAGTGCCTTTAACAATCCTTATTCTCTTTTCATTAACAGTTTCCTGGGGATTGTTGACGTCCCTCTTTGTTTTGCACTTCATGCAATATGCGTCCATTCTCATAAATACGGTTTTCAGTGATTTAAATATTACTCAAGACCTCTTGTTATCCTTTCCAAGTCCATTGCATCCTCCTCAGATATGGAAGGGACTGTCCTATGCACGGATTCTTCATATTGCTCATCCAAGCCCTTGAGATAACTCCGCATTGCCATGCTATTCGCAGCGTGTTCTTCCAAGAGACGCATTAGACCTTCTATGCCTTCAGCGCTTGTATCTTCCAGTTCCGCCAAGTCAAACTTAATACCTGACACTCTAGAAATCTTTCTCAACAAATCGTAGACAGACCTATTATCCGGATTTATAGTATATTTACGGTGTGGATCATCCGGGTTGGTAAGATGCGGCACAGCTGCACGCAGCATCAGCGTATCCAGTCCTTTTTTTCTGGAATGATGTTGTACCAGATACCCTATTTCACCGAGACTATGGTGGTTTAAAGGCTTGATGCCGTATTCATCGAAAACTTCTTTATTTACATCGGATGCCCCATATATCATTCTCTCCTTGTTCGGTGGAACCTCTGAATTTATACCGCCGACAATCACTAGTCTCTCGACTCCAATACTCTGCGCCGCCGATATCAGAATGTTTGCATATTTATGCGGCTGCATGTAAGGCGTGTCGCCCAAGAATATGACAATCCCACTGTCGTCGACTTTAGCATAGTGAAAAGTATTCTCAGGCCCTGTATGGTAGTTAATCTCTCGGCCGTCTTTATATTCTATGACTGGAGTTACCAAATCTCGATCAAACAAATAGAATTCGTCGTATCCTTCTATCTTTCCGAGTCTGCGTGGTCTTAATTTCTTAAATAAATACTTCGGCAATGCCGAAGACACTGAACCTGGGTCTTCTCCATCAAAGCCAGCTATCATCAGCTTAGGCCCTGACGGTATATCCCTCAAACGGCGAAATCTTGCCATAATATATTATCAGGGGAAAACTATTAAAGTGTCTTCCACTTTATGGAGCATCCCATTGAAGGAAGGAAATGTTCTTCAACATTTTCTCCATTCAAAAGCTTTGTAATATTGTCTTCCATTATGTTTTCCGTGGGTTCGTCGTCCAATGTGAGCGCATCATTTATCCTCCCATGATAGACTAGCTTCATTTCTTTATCGAAAAGGAAAGGGTCTGGTGTGCACGTGGCGCCGTAAGACTTGGCCACCTGTTGCGTATCGTCAATCAAATATGCGAAATCAATCCCCATCTCAGATGAGAAAGCTTTCATGTTCTCGAACCCTTCGCCTGGATATTCCAGATCATTGCTGTTTATTCCAACGACAGGAACATTGCCTTTGAACTTTTCATACAAAGCCTTTATGGCGCCAAGCCTGGCCTTGACATACGGGCAATGATTGCACATGAACACTATCATTGCCCCTTCTGGGCCTGCCAAGTCTTTTAAGGAATGCATACCGCCATCAATTCCTTTCAATTTGAAATCCGGCGCACTATCTCCCACGCCCAATTTCATCTGTGACTCTATAACCATGGAATTAGATTGTCTGCGGTTATTTAAATCTGAATGCGTTACTTCATCTTATGAAATTCTGCCAGAAATGCGGGAACATAATGAAAGTGCAGGCTGATGATGGTGGAAAGTTTCTTTTCTGCAGGTCTTGCGGGATCAAGGAAAAGCTTGAAGGCAGGATTGAACTATACAACGCCAGGAAGATGGAGAAAAAGGAGGTTCTGGTGCTGAAGGACTTGAAAGAAGAGTTTCCCGTCACCGCGATATTGTGCCCCAAGTGCGAGGTCTTGCGGGAAGCTTACTGGACTATGCAACAAACTAGAGGCGGGGACGAGCCACCTACAAGGTTCTACCAGTGCAAGACGTGCAACTGGAGATGGAGAGAATACAGCTGAAGGAAATGAACCCTGGTTATCTTTATCTAAACTATGCATTCAATTATAGTAGGCGATTTTTATCATAGACTTTGACAAGCTCATTGAAACGCACATAAAGCGGGACAGAAAGCCAAAAGAGATAGGGCGCTACTACCCATCTGAGATCGGCAATTGCATAAGGAAAGTGTGGTACTCATACAAGCGCCCGATGGAGACCGATACCGATAGTTTGAAAATTTTTGAGATTGGAAACTTGTTGCATGACTTTGTCTTCCATGTCTTCAAGAACGAGAAGAACGCCCACAAAATAAAATTCATCGAAGCTGAGCTGCCGGTAAAGATGGACTTTAAGGATTTTCTGGTTTCCGGTAGGCTGGATGATGTCGTAGTAGCTGTTGAAGACAGTAGGAAGATGATAATCGAGGTCAAGTCTGTCGCAGACGTAAGGAGAATGGACAAGCCAAACAAAAACCACGTTATGCAATTGCAGTTTTACATGCACGCCACCGGCATTAAAGATGGTATAGTGCTTTACATCGACAAGAAGAACCTCAAGACAAAGGCCTTTGAAATAGCCTACGACGAAAAACACAGCAAGGATATAGTGAAAAGGTTCTCTATACTGCACAAGCTTCTCACCAGCGATGTCCTGCCCATAGACGAGGCCAAGCAATCGGAAGAGACCTTATGGATGTGCGGCATGTGCGAGTATAGGAGCAAGTGTGATAGGAATGAAAAGTGAATAAATTCTTAAAGCACTATAGTGATATCATGGAACATCTAATGAAATTCAATGCGGTCAACAACATGCTCGGCGAACTGAAGCTTTTGACTAGAAGCGATAATACTGCCAAGACCTATATGAAGGGCGTGAATCTTTTTGTAAAGACAATGGAGATAGATGATTTGGACGTGTTTGTGGAAAAACTTAAGGTCAAGTCTATAGATCCAGATGAAGTCTACAAGAGCTTTGTAATAAACTTGGCGAACAAGAACATGGCCCCGAAAACTGTGGGGGCTTGGGGGGCTTCCGTGAGAAAATTCTTCACGTCCAATGGCATAGAGTTGAAGAGGACTGTGCCCATGAAGATGTACAATGTGCATGAAGACACGCTGCCGTCAAAGGCGGATTTGAAAAATATTTTGGGGGACTGTAGCATGCGGGCAAAGTGTATCATTATTCTTCTGGTGTCATCTGGCCTTAGGGTTGGTGAACTAAGAAATTTGAAAATGTCGGACATTGATCTAAACTCCACACCTGGAACTATCAGAGTGAAGGGAATCACTGCGAAAGAGAGGAAGGCTAGGCTGACTTTTATCTCGGACGAGTCGAAAAAGGTCTTGCAGTCATATTTGGACCACCGGAAAAACAATGGTCACCAAATCACCGCGGACGTTCATGTGTTCGCAACTCATGGCGGGACCCAGATGAGCTACCAGAATCTGCAATTCATTCTGAACAATGTTTTCAGAAAAGTGAGCAAAAAAGTAGGTAAGCGGTATGAGCTGCATGCGCATTCGCTGAGGAAATTCTTCAAGACGCAGATGATAGACGCGGGCGTCCCTGGGCCGATAGTAGACAGGCTGACAGGGCATGCTAGATATCTTGCGCAGGAGTATGAGCTTTATACAGAAGACCAGTTGAAGGAATGGTACTTGAAGGGTGTTAAGAACTTGGAATTGTTGAGTTAGTCTTCATCCTCGTTTTCGTCTGCATCGGCTTTAATCGCCTTTTCAATCTCAGGATAAGCCTCTTCGCCCTTTGATTCCTCCTCTTCTATCCCCAGCCCCTCTGAAGTCTCGTGTACATCCTCACTCAGTTCCTTCTCTATCTCCTGGAACTGCTCTTCAGTGTACTTGTCCGGCTCTTTCATCATTTGCTCATATTTTTTTAGAAGTTTGCCTTTATTCTCAGTCATAAGAACCAGAATTTACATTTTTACTCTAGCCAGTCTAGTCAGGACAACGTCCATGTTCTTGGCGACTTCGTCCCCAAACTCGGTAAGCTTGACAATCTTTATCCTGCCTTTCTTTTCAAAGTCGACAAGGCCGTATTCCTGAAACAAGTCAAGCAATTTCACTGTGTGCGAGTAAGTGCAATCGGTTTCCTTTGCAATTATTGTAGCGTACTTCGGTCCTGATTTGAGTGATGTGAGCATTTTGACAGGCTTTAATCTGAAAAACAGCTTTGGACCAAATTTTTGTTTCCCAGTCAAAATTATCACACCTTTAATTAATTGACCTGATGGAATATTTATACTTATTCATTTAGTTGAAAAGACATGCTTTCAAACACAACTGTTAAAGATTAATTTCTAGCGGACAAATATAGTTTAATGGTAGTCCTACTCAGGCCGCCCGTCGCCGCAGGAACGCTTTATGACTTGAATTCCGATAACTTGAGGAAGCAGCTAGACTATTTGTTGGGAGGCGCGAAGACGAAAAAATTCAAGGAACGTGTTTTGGGTGCCCTTGTCCCGCATTCTTCATACATATACTCCGGGGAAGTGGCCGCAGAGTTTTATTCGGGTGTGGAAAAGTCCAATTTTGTTATCTTGGGCAGCAATCACTCGACATCAGGTTCGACATTCGCAGTCATGAAAAACAGCTTGTGGAAAACTCCCATTGGGGAAGTTGTGGTGGACGATTTTTTCGCGGAAAGACTGCTGAAAGAATGCGGCCTAGTGGAGTTTGATGCCTTCGTTCATGAGAGCGAGTTCTCAATAGAGGTGCAACTGCCGTTCCTCCTGCACAAAATGACTGAGTTCAAGATGCTACCACTGACTATCAATGACCAAATGCCCGACAAGGCCTTTCTCGAAAATTGCAGGATTGTTGGGAAAACTGTGGGAAAGCTGGCGAAGGCTATAGGTGGATGGAAGGTTATTGGAAGCTCAGACCTCTCGAGAACAATGCAGAAAGAGCTTACTTATCTCGCTGACAAACAATTGATCAGATCCATATCAAAGCTTGACGCGAAGGGCTTTTTTGAGAAGATAAAGGAAACGGGAATGAATGTTTGCGGTTATGGGACTGTAGCAGCGGCTATTTACGCTGTAAAGGAGATGGGTGCCAAGAAAGCTAGGGTGCTGCGGTACGGCACTATCGCAGACCTTGGCGAGGATCAGCTGCCGATCACAGGCTATGCATCCATAATATTTTATTAGCTTACCAATTCTCTATTTGTTATGAAAGACCTGATTTACAAACATGCGCTTATCAATGCGGTTGAGCACGGAGGCAAGGCTGACCCAAAGGCCGTTTTAGGCAAGGTTATAGCAGAAAATCCTTCTGTGAAATCAGACATAAAGACTGTGATTGAGGAAATCAAAAAAATAGTTGTAGATGTGAACTCACTTCCTCTGAAAGAGCAAGAAAGCCTGCTTAAAAAGTTGGGTGTGAAGCAGGAGGAGAAAAGAGTTGAGCAAGGACTTGCCGATTTACCGAATGTTAAAGGAAATGTTGTGATGAGGCTTGCACCGTATCCATCAGGGCCTCTTCATATAGGAAACGTGAGGATGGTGATTCTGAACGACGAGTATGTGAAAAGGTACAAAGGCAAACTATTGCTTGTTTTCGACGATACAATAGGAAGCGAGGAGAAGTTCATACTTCCTGAGGCATACGGGATGATTATAGACGGATTAAAATGGATGGGTGTGAAGCATGGCAAAGCCTTTTACAAATCCGACAGGATCAAGATATTCTATAAAGTTGCAGAGTATTTGATGAAACGTGACTATGTTTATGTATGCGAATGCCGTGCGGCAAAATTGCGCGGCAATAGGGCAGATGGTATTGCTTGTGCTCACCGAGAACAAAGTGTCGAAGAAAATCTTTTGAAATGGAAGCACATGCTCAACGGAGAGTATAAGGAAGGTGCTGCTGTCCTAAGGCTGAAAACTGACATGAGCCATCCAAATCCCGCATTTAGAGACAGGGTGTTGTTCAGGATTGCAGAAAGAAAGCATCCGAGAGTTGGTAAAAAATACAGGGTATGGCCAATGCTTGAATTTTCGTGGGCTGTTGATGACCATCTGTTCGGGGTCACTCATATACTGAGGGGGAAGGACTTGATGATAGAAGACGAGATGGAAAGATTCATTTGGGACTTGATGGTGTGGAACAAGCCCGAAATTTTACATTACGGAATATTGAACCTTGAAGGTGCGAAGCTGAGCAAGACCGAATCGAGAAGAATGATTGAAAAGGGAAATTACAGCAAGTGGGATGACCCACGGACATGGAGCCTTCAGTCATTGAGGAAAAGAGGGATTCAACCAGAAGCTATTAGAAACTTTGTGAAAAACATGGGGCTAAGCTTGGCGGATGTCAAAGTCCCTATGGAGATTCTTTATTCCGAGAATAGGAAGTTGGTGGACCAAAAGGCTAACAGATATTTCGCTGTCCTAGAACCGGTAAAGATATCGGTAAAGGATGCAGGAAAAGATAAGACTGAGGCTCAATTGCACCCAGACTTTCCTAAAAGGGGAAAGAGAAAAATTCCTGTCGACCCAAGTGCAATTTACGTGGAGAGGAAAGACTTTAAGAACCTTGAAGGTCAAGAAGTCGGACTG
This sequence comes from uncultured archaeon, assembly GCA_964373665.1. Taxonomy (GTDB): domain Archaea; phylum Aenigmatarchaeota; class Aenigmatarchaeia; order CG10238-14; family SCSR01; genus JACOWB01. Next base: position 22,092 of record CAYJVM010000004.1, read on the forward strand.
ATGAATTTACTTTCTATAAGATTGAATAGAAACTCTACAGTAACCTCGCAGGATGTTAAATATGAAATCCAAAAAATACATTGGGTGTCCAAGCCCAACGTTAAGATTAAGGTTGTTATGCCAGATGGTGAAATTGTTGCAGGCATCGCTGAACCAAGTTTGAAGAAACTTAAACTGGGGGCGCTTGTCCAATTTCCAAGAATTGGCTTTGTCAGACTGAACAAGAAGGGTAAGGAACTATTGCTGTGTTTCACTCACAAATGATTCAATAAACAAACCTTATCCCATTGCTTTCTATGCTGTGTAAACCTTTGTGAAATGTGCCTCCTTCTGGAATTTTGAAAAGCCATCTAACCCATCTGGGAAAATCACTACCCTCGGTGATTATGTATGTTATAGTTGTATCTTGGCCGGCTTGGAACCCATCAACCTTGGCTCTGTATCTTTCCAAGCCTTGCGTCGTATCTATGGTAAGTTCTCCCCATCCGTTGTAATGGCGGTTGTAACGTATAACTTCCATTATTGTTCCCCGAATGCGTTCTTTATACATGATGAGCTCTTGTGAGTAAAGGATTTAAACATTATCCATAAATAGAAATAGAGGATGTGGTAGCAAATGCCGAAATCATATGTAAAATTCGAGGTGCCTAAAGATGTCAGCGACAAGACTTTGCAAGCTGTCGAGATGGCAAAGAACACTGGGAAGATAAGGAAAGGCATCAACGAAAGTACGAAAGCTGTTGAAAAGGGCGACGCCAAGCTTTTGGTTATAGCTTTGGATGTGGATCCTGAAGAGATTGTGATGCATCTTCCTGCGTTGTGCGAGGAAAGGAAAATTCCGTATATCTATGTTCCTGCAAAGCTTGAGCTTGGAAGGGCTGCAGGTTTGGACGTCCAGTCAGCTGCGATTTGCATAGTGAATGCTGGAGAAGGCAACGATCTTGTGAATGAAATTGTCAAAACCATTTCGAAACTGATCGCCAAGTGATTTAATGGCAGGAGAATCTTACCCGGCTGAAGTATTGCAATTGATGGGCAGAACCGGTGTCAAGGGCGTCATGCAGGTAAGGTGCAGGGTTATTGACGGTCCTGACAGGGGAAAGATTCTGACGAGAAATGTGATAGGTCCGATAAGGGTCAAGGATGTGCTTATGCTGAGAGAGACTGAGATGGAGTCTGCCGGCAAGATGGAAGCCAGGTAATTGAAATGAAATGCTCGTTCTGCAGCTCAAATATTCCAAAGGGCACTGGCAAGATGTTTGTAGGTCCTACAGGAGAGGTTCACTATTGGTGCAGATCAAAGTGCGAGAATAATTTTGAGATGGGAAGGAATAAGAAGAAATTAAAGTGGGCTAGAGCTGTTAAGAAGAAAGGTTAATTTATCTTTACTAAAATTATTTATGGGCTGGTAGATCAGTCCGGTAGATCGTCTGCATAGAATAATTCGCAGGTGGCATAGAGATCGCCGAAGCAGAAGGCCCAGGGTTCAAATCCCTGCCAGTCCACTCCAGAAAAATAGAAAGGTCCTCTGAATGAGTCTGGCCCTTCTTCAGCAACGTGTGTGTATTGCCGTGGTCTATTTTTAGGCATAATAATCTGTGCGATGATAAAAATTTAAAATCATACTGATTAGAAATTAGGAGACATTAACATGTCCTTCGCTGATTTCTTTTGCGACTTGACTCGGTCTTTTCCCATCAACCAAAACTCCGTTCATGCTATTTAGTGTTCCCAGTACTATTTTGACGGAACCTGTCAAGTCTTTCGCAGATAAACTGCTCATTCTTTCCTTTGAGATTTTTACAACTCCCTCAAGTTTTACGTCAGCTACATGTGTCACTCCATTTGCCTTGTCCTCCTCGGTAATCTTAGCTGTGTCTATCTTGAATTCCTTCTTAATCATCTTAACTGTTACACTTCTCGGTTCCTTCTTTGCCATTAAATCACTTCTTTCTCTTTTCCAAGACTTTGACGAATTCCACTGAGACAGTGATGGGAATGGGCACTGGCGTTTCTATCGGCTCCATCGTCAACTCACGCTTGACCTTGTCATATCTAGTAACCTTTCCTTTCTCGCCTTTAAACGGCCCGCCGATAATTTCGACTGTATCACCCACATCAAGCTCCACCTCGACCTTCCTAGGTTGCAGAAATCTCTCAATCTGACTCAGCTCTACCGGCTTTTTGATCAGCCCCCGCGAATGGGGCAGGTCTTTTGAAATCTTTTCCAAATCGTCGATGCTCCCTTCAACAAAAATATATCCCTTGATCTCCTCCGGATGGACTATGGATTTAATATCAAGACTGTCGGTGACGACTTTCGCGGCCACAGCTTCAGCTACTACATTCTCCCTTCCAACTACAGTCTTTATCGTGTAAATCATTTAACCGACCAATAAAACAGATGCAAGGTAAAATATAAATCCTACTGCCCCTATCATGGAAATTCCTGTTACGCACATTTTGAAAGTGTCGAAATATTCCTCAGTGTCAGGTTTTTTTGCTATCTTAAGTATCCTTATGTAGTTGGAGAACATTTCTTTCAAGTTCAATACAATCACTCAACGAACTCTATTCCCAAGAATTTTTCTATATCTTTCTTTTTGCGACCGGCTGGGCCCTTTCCATCCTGAGTTGAGTTCACTCCTGTGATAATAAGCATCGTCCTGACAGTATCTCCGAGTGATTTGTCGACTTGAACTCCCCATATTATTTTCGCGTCTGGTGAGAGCTTTGACGAGACTGCATCAGCTATTTGCTGAGCTTCTCTTATCGTAATCTCCGGCCCCCCTATGACATTGATCAAGGCTCCCTGAGCCCCGTTGACATCAACAGTCATCATAGGATTGTTCAGGGCTCTTTCAACAGACTCGAACGCCCTGTTCTCGGAGTTGCTCTCACCCACCCCTATCAAAGCAAGACCGCTTTCCCTCATTATCGTCCTTACATCGGCAAAGTCGAGGTTTACAAGACCTGGTTTTGTGATCAGCTCTGTTATTCCCTTTACTGAATTCACCAGAATTTCATCGGCGACCTTGAATGCAGTCGTTATGCTCACGTCCGGGACTATTTCCAGAAGCTTGTCGTTTGGTATAATTATCAACGTGTCGACTATGGATTCGAGATTTCTCAAGCCTTCTCTTGCATTGTTCATTCGTGACCTGCCTTCCATTGAGAACGGCATCGTAACTACAGCGACAGTAAGCGCGCCGATCTTCTTCGCTATTTCTGCCACTACAGGAGCGCTTCCTGTTCCTGTATTATGCACAAGGAATCCTTCGGCAACAAAATTATGGCTTCCATCCACAGTTATATCATAGACGTCTTCCTCGCCCAAATATTTGACTGATTTGACTCTTGTAAAGCCGAAGTGCTTGAAAAACTCTGACCGGATAGTTCCCCTATAACCGTACAAGAACCCTATACCGTTTCTTTCCCGTGATTTCTCCAGAGACTTGTTTAGTTGGTGAAGTTTGTAGATTCGCACTTCCCAAGATGTGCTTATCAACTTTTGTTTCGAGTTTGGCGGTTTGATTTCACGAGTTCTTGACGAGACATTACTTGACCTCAAACCGAGGTAATCGCATAAAACCTTCAGTTGTTTTATGAGCTTTTCACTACCCATTTCAAACCTAAGCTCAATCTTATCTTTTCCGTTCACTTTCCTTTGGCGATAGTAATGCCCGTCCGCATCAGCTAGTCCGAGGATAAATTCCCTTTTATAGGAATCTGGCAGTTTGAATACCCATGATAGAATTTCCTTTTCTTTAGCGTGTTTATTCAAACCAAGTTTCCACAAAAGTTCATAAACGCGCTTAGAATTCGCATAATACCAATTATCGTGTTTTTTCATCACAAGGCCAAATATTTCTTTAATAAGCGAAATATATTTCTGATTCCTTTCTTCATCTTTAGATGGGGAAAAATGGATTTTCCAGCTGTCCGTGCTTCTTGATACCCAACCGTCTCCTAAAAGAAAACCGAACAGTCTGCAAAAACTCTCGGTTGCATAAAACCCATTCTCTATCTCCAGCTTTGGTTCGTCGAGTTCAGGCGCCTTCCTCAAGGTAACTACAAGATCGTTAGGGCTTAAATTCTTGGCTTCCACCCATTCGAAAGCAAACTTGGAAAATCTGCCACTCTTGTCTTTTCTTTTCGGCACAACTTTCAGAAACGGATGGTCATAGGAAGCGACCAACGAGCTGTTCCTTGTCCTCACCTCAAATATCTTTTTGACGCCAGTTTTCATGGCGGCTACTACAGACTTTTTTACAAGGTTTCCATCCTCCAACGAGTAAACAAAGGATCCTGGATGTATGGAATCTATTCTCACAGGACCTTGTGGATTAGTGTATATCGTGGAACTACCTCTCAAACATCCGCCACCCAGACCGCAGGCAATAAAGACCATGTCTGCTCCCTGCAACAGCTTTTTTATGTCGTCCTTGCTTTCCTTTGCCGACTCCATACCTACATTGGGATTGGCACCTGCCCCCAGGCCTTGCGTCAGATCTTTTCCTATAACAAGTTTTTTATCGGCTTCTGTGTTCAGCAAATCAACAGCATCCGTGTTCAATGCTATCGTCTCAGCCCCCACTATTCCGACCTGCATCAGTCTGGTGATTGTGTTCCCACCAGACCCTCCGCACCCGACAACCTTTATGCTCGTCCTTCTCTGGTCGATCATCTGCTTGATATAACTGTCGTATTCGTTCTCCTTTTCCGACCTTGACCTGTCCGCCAACTGTTTGACTCCCATAAGAAACCTTATATTTAATTCATAGATTAATAATAAATCTTTAATTTTCCTTGGCAAAAACGTCCATAAAGCTTACTTTTTTGATGCCGTCCACCCACTTCATGACAGTGTCTGCCATGTTCTTCTTCACGGCCTTTGGAAAGTCCGCCTTTTGTATCGTTATGGTAGCCTCGCCGTCGCCTATAATTGGGTTCGAGTCTTCCATTTTTAGGCCAGTAAAGTACCTGACGACGCCTTGTATCTTTTCGACATTGTCCTTCAGCTCTGATTTGATTTCAATATCATATTCTATCGTCCTCCCAGCCATTGGATGATTGAAGTCTATCCTCACTCTTCCGCCGTCAACGCTCAGTATCCGCCCTTCCATTCCCTTGACATTCACAGTCCTTCCTACAGACGGTTCCACTTCGCTTCCTTTGAAAGCCGACATGGGCACAAGGGTCACAAGCTCTGCCTTCCTCTCGCCGAATGACTTTTCGGGGGGTATATCCACCGTCCTTTTCTCGCCGACATTCATCTCCCTGAACGCATCCTCCATACCTGGAATGACTTGCTTGGCGCCGACAATTATTGGAACCGAGCCGTAGTTTGCATTGGGGTTGTACATCCCAGAAGTTATCGCTGTCTCACCATTAGTGGTGTCAAAAACTTCGCCGTTGTCCTTAGTTTTTCCGGTGAATTCAATCGTTATGAAATCTCCGTCTTTCATTGTAGGATGTTGCAACCCAAAGTTTAAAAGTGTTTGCACGCAACGATTTATTTGTTAACATCAATTCAGATTATGACGTTATTTGGCAGACAGAAAGAAGATTGGAAGAAAAGGCTTGGTGAAGAGGATATGGAAAGACTTGCTTCCATAATCAGTTCGGTGAACAAATACAGGTACGCATACGAGTCTGCCGACGATCCCAGGATTGCGCAGCTGTGGGCAGCTTTGATTGAGATGCAGAAAAGGATGGAGAGGACGAATGAACTGCTTGGGAAATTGGAAGAGCCTTTCAGGGCGATAGTTGAGATAGGCGACAATGAAAAAAGGAAGACTATAGAGGCGCTTGTCAACGAGATGATCAAGCCTGATGACGACGCTGGTGAAGAAGCGACGCGCAAACTTGTTGACAGCTTGATGAAGTTTTGACTATTCTAAGGTCAGAACAGAAAGACATTGTTCTATTCTTGAATCCTCACTTTCTATCTTAACGGAATTTCCATTTTCAAAACGCCTGTACCTTAAAATTCCTCTGAGTTTTTCCATTTTACTAATTAAAAATATTTTATCTGGCATTCTATCTGAAAAAAAATCACTACCATCTTGAAAAAGATGACGTGCTTTAAATATGTTAGGGTAGTCTTCTCGTGTCGGAGAAGACACATCATATCCGTTGCTTGATAAAAGTTGTACTACTTCTTCTGCTGTAACACCTTGTCTCAATGGATAAGCGTCTATTTGCAATTGTCTACTATAAAACTCGTAAACGATACGTTCTCCAAAATTTAATTCCATATTGAGTAGATAGTAGAAAAACTTTTTAAACCTTTAGTAAATGCAGGGGGCGAGATTTGAACTCGCGAAGAGACTAACTCACGAGGTATCTTCATCTTTTATCAGAGCTTAATTCAGTCTGATGCTTAAGCATCGCTTAGGGAAAGTAAACTATACCCCTCTCGCGCCATTGACCAGACTAGGCGACCCCTGCGTAATAAGTTATGTTGACTGTAACTTTAATTAATTTCGCTTTACTGGACTTGCATATATTTGTCGTAATCAGACTGCAATTCTTAAAACAGGCAATAAAATATAGAAGGTAATCAGACCGGTTCTTACTAAAAGTCTCTGTGTCCTTATTGGTATTTTACTTGTTTTGTCAACTATCCAATGAGCGTCCAATTTGTCCCACATAAACAAAGCGTAAACTGCAAGGATGCCTGTGCTTAGCAGGACTTCGTTATAACTAGGCACTGTGGAAACTAAAAGCCAAATGCCTATCGCGAACATTAGTATGTGGTGAAATGAAATCATAAGCAGGTTACCGACGTATTTTCTGGCGACTAAGTAAATTTCTTATCGCTAATTATGTAAACTAGTCCTAAAATCTGCGAGCCTAGACCAGAGACTGCCAGCAAAGTTCCTGCAATAATGTTCAGTACATTGTACTTCATTGCGAATAATGAGAACAACGCAACTATAATGCAGACCGCCATAGAATGGGCACTAAATGCGTATGTCCACCAAAGTTTTTTCTTGATAGCTCGTTTGTAAGGGATTAATGTATAAGGCAAGGAAATTAAAGAAAACAAGGGGATTGCAACTTCAAAGGACATAACCCAGTTATTCTTATTTCAACTTCTTAATTATCTTGTCAAAATCCTTTACCTTCTCTTCCAGAATCTTTGCAGAATCAGAAACAATTTCATCAACATCAAGACCCGATACGGGTTCGACATTGAATATGAAACTGTCGTTAAGAGGTTTAAAGTCGTCCCCGTCTTCATTCAAGGATTTGCACAAGCCGCACTCGACAGGTGTTACTTCAGTTCCCTTCACATCTTTGACATGGTGCAGATGTTTTTTGCATAGCTTCATTTGGGATGCCTTTGACTTGGAGTCAAACAAGCTTGAATATCCAACTATTGCACCCTGCCATTTCGAGTGTTCTTTTCCATATCCAAGAGTCGCTACAGCCTCGAATTCAATATCCTGCCCCTCGAACAGCTCTGTTATTGGAATATTGTCGAAGACAGGAACTATGTCCTTTGCCCTGGCTTTCAGATCTCCTGAATAAACTATTCCAGGACCCTTCTTCTTAAGGGTCACTTTCACCTGGCACAAACTGCAGCCTTTGCCGTCGCACTTGCATTCTTTTGTCACGTTGTAGCCTTTTTTGTCGAATTTCAAAGGCACTTGACCAAGTCTGTTCGCGACAATTTCGTCATTCAATGCAGAGTCGTTCTTTACAAAATCGACATACTCTATAGCCATCGTAGGAATCTCCGACATCATTATTCTGCGGAGTTCGTTTGCAAAAGGGAACTGGACGCCCTCTAAGAGGAACCTTATTTCACCCTCTGTCTTGTCGACCAATTGAAGTTTCATGACATCACAAATTAACAGTTCTAGTTGGGTTTTGAAACAATTTAAGGCTTTACTTGGGCCACTTGAGGAACTTGAGGTAATGAAGAACATCGTTGCTCAACGATTTTTTTTTGCTCTTCGCGTAGCTCAGAAGAAACACTAGTGCTGTTCCGCCAAGCAGCAAAGACATGAATTTTAGGAAATCGGCACCTGTTAATTCGTGTGCAATTCCTATTCCAAAGCTGCTTAGTAAACCAAGTTTTCCTAAAGTTGCTAACATTTCCATTAGACCACTAAGTTCAATAGAACTTTGATGGGAGTAAATACATTTAAATGTTACTGTTTTTCTAGAAAAAATTTATCCGGATTTTAACTTTTTTGGCGCGATAAAGTCAGATTTTTGTTTTTATACCTTATAATAAGGCCTAGATTGGCTTGTTTTTTCTTAAGACGTGAGAAACGAGACCTAAAAAGTTATGTATTGTTGATAATTGCTCAAACGCGTCTTCCGAGGCGTCCTCCTTTCTTCCTAAGATGCCCATGAGTTACAGGTGTTATATCTTCAATGACGCCAATCCTTAATCCTGCTCTTGCCAATGCTCTTATTGCCGGCTGCGCACCCATTCCTGGAGATTTCGAATACTGTGATCCTCTTGCGCGAACTCTAATATGAATTCCAGTTATTCCTTGCGCAACTGCAGCCTCTGCTGCCTTCCTCGCTGCCAGCATTGCCGGGAACGGCATTCCACCATCCCTGTCCTTATCTGTCATCATCCCTGCGGAAAATCTTGATATAGTCTCGCTTCCCGTGATGTCTGTTATATGTACTATAGTATTGTTCGAAGTGCTGTAGACGTTTGCAACTCCCCACTTTTCTTCTTTATTCGACTGCCGCTTTTCTTCCATTCATCTCATCTCTTTGTTTTATAACAACATTTGTCATAACTGTGATGTTATCTTCTTCGTCGATAGGAACTATGTAGCTCGGGAATTTAACTTTCCTGTTCTTTATCAGAACCTTGCCGTGCGTTATGAACTGGCGTGCCTGCTTCGTCGTGTTGGCGAGGCTCTTCTTGTATATAACTGTCTCCAATCTCCTGTTTAGAAAATCTTCTATAGTCAAACCTAAAACATCATCCAGTGTAGACTCTTTCTTTAGAATTCCCAGTTTAGCAAGTTTCTCAATTATGATCCTCTCCGTCTCCTCATTCCTCTTCGCTGCAAGTTCACGCGCAAGCTTCCTGTATTTTCTCAATAAAGATGCTGTCCTCCATATTTCTTTCTTGTTCTTCAGTCCGAATTTCTTCATGACATCTTTTTCAGACTGGATCCTTTCCTTGTCCCACGGTCTCTTCGGCGTATGATATGCTTTTCTTTGCCTCTTCATGCTTTCTCACTTATACCTGAGAACGCTGGCAACTTCCTTGGAAATCACAACATCCTTCTTCAGAACTGTCGACCATATTCTTGCATCAATGATATGAGATACGTCTTTTCTGTCCATTATATCACTTCTTCTCTGGCGTCTTTGCTGGCGTTGCTGCAGGTGCGGCTCCCGCCTTTTGCGCGGTGCCTTGCTGAACCTGTTTCCTCATAACACCGACCGCCCTGCCCTTCTGCCTGAAAGTGCTTCTGGTTCTTTGTCCTCTTACAGGCTGACCGAACATGTGCCTCCATCCACGATAAGTTTTGAGGTCGACATACCTTTGTATGTCGAATTTCCTAGCAATATCCAAGTCTGAGCTTGTAAGATGAATGTCTTGGCCTGTAGCCATATCACGTTGCCTATTAATAAGAAATTTTGGTATCCCTGCCTGCATAGGGTTTTTAACAGTGGTTTCGATTTTTCCCAGCTGTTCCTCGCTTAGAGTGTGTAATTTCGCATTAGGGTCTATCCCGGCAACAGCGCACACAAAATTACTAAAGTTATAGCCAACGCCCTTGATCTTTCTCAATGCCCTGACAACCGGTTTGTCTCCATCAAGATCAGTGCCAACTACACGAATGACCTGTTTCAGGCCAATCTGCCTAGTCTCAGGTCTCTTTTTCTCATCCTTTTTCTGCTTTTCATCCTCTTTCTTTGCCGGGTCCTTTACCTTTGTTTTTTTCGATCCCATATTACCCTCTAAAATCTAAATCTATTTAAATTTAAACCTTATAAAATCTATTCCAGGGCCCATTATACTGCCTAGGCAGGAGGGTGTTTATGAGAGACGATATATTAAAAGCATTGCAGTCGCTAAGGAATGCGCAAGACAAAAGGAACTTTACGCAGAGTATTGACCTTATCGTCACGTTCAAAGAGATCGACCTCAAAAAACCAGAGAGCAAGTTTTCGGAAGACCTTGTTTTGCCGCATGGAAGGGGTAGGGATGCGCAGGTTGTTGTTTTTTCCGACAACTTGAATGGGCTGGATTGCGATATCTTGGGCGGCGCCGACATACAGAAACTGGCAACTGACAAGAGGAATGCCAAGAAAATGGGAAACAAGACCGACTTTTTCCTTTCTGAAGCTCAATTGATGCCAGTTATAGGCAAGGCGTTGGGTCAGGTTCTTGCGCCCAGAAATAAGATGCCAAAAGTTATAGCGGGGGATCCCAAAAGGCTTGTCGCCAATTATAAAAAGAGTGTGAGGCTGGTTGTCAAATCCGCTCCCGTAGTTCAGTGCACTGTAGGCAAGGAAGACATGAAAGACGATTTGATAGTTGACAACGTAGCAGAAATACTCAAGTTTTTGGAATCAAAATTGCCGCGGGGAAGGCAGAACATTGGGAAGGCGCTTTTGAAGTTTACTATGGGCACACCAGTGAAAATAGGGGTGAATTGATGGCGAGTAAATCTAAAGAAAAGGAGCTCCAGTCGCTGAAGCAGCTTTTGGCCAGCCATAAAACTGTGGGTCTTGTTGATATGATTAAGATGCCGACGAAGCAGCTACAAGAAATCAAGAAAACATTGGGCGATGAAGCGATTATAAAAATCGGTAAAAAGTCTTTAATCCAAATGGCCATCAAGGAATCGAAATTCAGTGATTTGACGGACAAGCTGCCGAAGCAACCTGCGATAATATTTTCCAATTCTGAGCCTTTCTCAATTTTCAAGAAAATAAATTCGATGAGATTCAAAACATATGCGAAGGAAGGGGATATTGCGCTTTACGACGTAGCAGTCCAGCCAGGCCCGACTGAATTGTTGCCCGGCCCGGCTATCAGCGAGCTTCAGAAGGTGGGAATAATAGCTGGTGTTGAAGGTGGGAAGATTGCTGTGAAAAAGGCTTCGACAGTTCTGAAGAAGGATGTTGTGATTTCCAAGGAAGTTGCCAGCGTTCTCAGGAAACTGAAGGTGCAGACAGCGGAAGTGAAGCTGAAGGTAGAGTCATTCTATGACGGCATATTGTACCCTAAAGATGCATTAGAACTGGTTGAGACATATCCTAATAGGTTAAGGGATATAATCAGGGAAGACTTGACATTTTCCATCACAATTGGTTATCCGACAAGGGAAAACATTAAATACTTGATATCGAAAGTAAATCAACAGGAAAAATCTCTGGAAACTAGATTGGTGAAATAAATGATGGAGTTAAGAGCCGCATTAATATTACATGAAAGCAAGCATGAGATTAATGAAGGGAATGTAAAGAAGATTTTGGAGAGTGCTGGAGCTCAAGTTGATGATGCAAAGGTCAAGGCGCTTGTTGCAAGTCTTGAAGGAGTAAATATCGATGATGCTTTAAAGGAATCTGTTTCTTTTGGCGCGGCCGCGCCTGCAGCTGGTGCAACTGAGAAGAAGGAAGAGAAGAAAGACGTGGAAGAAGATGCCAAGGCGGCCGAGCAAGCATCTGCTGGATTAAGTTCATTGTTCGGTTAGATTTTCCCACAAAGTGATATTAAATCAGATATAAACTTGTTTGAATATTCATAAAGATCCATTTGTTGGATTATACACTGGCACTACTAATCCTAATTTTAATAGGAATTGGTAAGTATGTGCTTGAAGTCACCGAGCGGTAGACCGATATGTGATATCATTTGATTGCTGTATTTGGTGTTATACTTAAATTGTTGAATCTAAAAACAAGCAACTTTAAGAACTTTACTGGGTAACGAATTTTATGCAGCGATTACTAGATTTAGGCGAGAAAATAAATGACGTGAAATTAAGGCAAAATGTCATTGAACTTATCAAAAATCCTGAACTATCCAACCCTAATTTCAAGAAATATCCGAAGGAAGACTTGGAGAATGTGAAGACGCCGTTTTCTGTGGGCGATGCTGGAATCGCAATCAGGGAGGTTGTGAATCACACAGTCACTAATACAGAACTGTGTATTAGTATAGCCGAAATTTTTGAGAAGAACTATGGAATTAAGGTAGACAAAGATGTTCTGGTCGCTGGTTCATTGCTTCATGACATAATGAAAGTCTATGAATGGAGAATTGATGAGGATGGCGATCCAGTTCCAACAGGACTCAAGATGGACCACGTTTTTCTAGGTGTTGCAGAGCTGTATGCAAGAGGATTCCCTGAAGAGGTAATACAAATTGTAGCGTCGACAAGAGGCGATAGTTCTGCACCGAAGAGTATAGAGGCTTTGATTATGCACCATGTCGACACTTTGACTTCTGTTACCGAGTTTCTTGCGAACGTAAAGCCGAAGAAGCAACAGATGCCTGTGATAGTTCTGGACGAGGAGACATTCAAGAAAATGAAAGAGTCCGAAGGGAAGGAATAAGTATTTGTGGGTTTAAATTCCGCGCCAATCCATCTAGTCTTCAGACTCGTTAGTATTATTAGATTGATGTTTAACTTTATTTATGGAAAAGTTGATATCGGAAACTTTAAAGCCTGGTTTACAATTCATCAACATCATCAAACCAAAGGACAGGGTAGCGATTATACACGGGCATGACAACGACAGTATATGCTCGGCTGCCATAATCTACAAGCTTTTGAAGAATATGCACGGTATCGAAAGTGACTTGTTGGTGTCTGACTTGAATTCGGAGGTCACAGAAAGTGTTCTCGTGGGGATAAGGAGGATGAAGTCAAAGCATGTCATCATTGTTGACATAGGATCTGTCGGTGTCACGATCTTGACAGAGCTAAGAAAAACCGCGGAAATTCTTATTATCGACCATCATATGCCAAAAGGCTATGTGAAGATTTCTTACGTGAATCCACGAATACACGACAAGGAGGCTTACATACCTGCAACTTACCTCTGCTACAAACTTTATGAGAACTATCTTGATGTAAAGGGTATTTTGTGGATTGCTGGGATTGGGACTTTATCCGATATGGGATTGAAAAATTGCAATGACTTGTTTGAGGCGATAAAGAAGGGTGAAAAGGAATTGATTGGCGACAATGAGAACGTTGATGAAAAGCTTTTCGACAATGCGCTTCTTGGGAAACTGGCAAAAATTTTTGATAGCGGAAGGAGCGTGGATGGTATTGATGGTGCTGTGGTTGCATTGAAAGCATTGCTCAAGTCTGGAACTTACCAAGACGCATTGTCCGGTAAAAATGCTGAAGCCGAGAAGCTTTTGAAATTCCATATCAAGTCGGAGAAAGAGTTCGACAGACTTGTGAAGGATTTTGAGAAACGTAAGAAACGTGTTAAGAACCTTGTTTTGTATGAAGTGAAATCTAAACTTAACATGAAGTCTCCTCTGGCGACATTCCTATCAAAGTTGATGAAGAACGAAGTTTTGGTCATTTATCAAAAGTCTGGCAAACAGATTGAAGTGAGTTTTAGACGCGGGCTTGCGTCAAAGACTGATCTGGCGCAGCTTTCTGCAAGATCGGTTCAAGGACTGCCAAATTCCAACGGCGGCGGGCATATACAAGCTGCTGGTGCAAGATTTGATAGAAACTACTTGAGCAAGTTTTTGCGGAATTTGAAATCTTTTTAACTTTTTCTACACTTCTGTAAAGTATGAAATTGTTTGCGTCTGATTTGCATGGAACAATAGTTTTCAACGACGAAGGTACACGTAGGGCTGTTAACGGAGCTTTGGAAAGTATGGGCTTGGAGGGAGATGTATCACTTCAGCTTATTAGAGAAGCTATGGGTCTTCCATGGAGTGATTACTTTACAAGTTTGTTTCCTGATGCAGAAGAAGGTGACATTAAAACATTTGTTGGGACAGTAAGAGAATTATCTAGATTGTATGAAAACCGATATGAACGACTGATGTATCATGCTGCTGATGTACTTGCCGAGATCAAGTCGATGGGCTACAGAGTTGCTGTTGTGTCAATCTCCACACGACCAGCGATAGAACGGTCCTTAAATCGGCATGGTCTTTCAAATTTAGTTGACGACGTGCTTGGTGTAGACGAGTCGATGGTAGGTGGATATGATATAGCCTGGCACAAAAGCAGACAACTTAGGGAATATATACAAAGAATGGATGCGGACAGATCTATTATGATAGGTGATAGAGAAGAAGACGTTGCGGCTGGATTATCCGCGGGTGCGATGACAATATACTTTAATCGAAGTGGTAGGTCAAATCCGCGTGCGATGTACTCTGTAAAAGACTGGAGAGAAGTTCTGCCGTTAGTTTGACTTTTATAGGCATTAAACAAGAATTTGAGCGAGAATAAAGCAAAATAAGCCTTTTTAATAACAAAACAAAGCTTAGAATCCCTTCTTCACAAAATATGTGGGAAATGTACTCCTCCGAAAGACAGGTATGTCAGTTTGACGAAATAATTACTGGTGCTTTAAATGAAATGTTTCAAGTGTGGATCGATGAGGATGATGAAGTTTATTGACGGCTTTAGCCAGAAAAGGGTGTTTTGCAGGGGCTGTTCGGGTAGCTTTTTAGAGTTCCCTGTGTTGGCATTCGGTGATCAGAAAAAGCTGGGTGATTTCAACAACAGCCACTATAACACAAAGGCTATAATTAAGCACTTTTGAAGAGGTGATGATATGAAAGAAATTGCAACGATAAGTAAGACATTCCTGATCGACAGAGACCAACGTAAGGTCAGAATCAACTACGTCGGAAAAGGAAGAATGTATGGATGTCTAGTTCCAGTATAGGTGATTGCAATGACCGCGAACTGTATAATATGTGGGAGCAGTCATATGGATCTAGTTAGAAATTGTCTGGTAAGGTGTCCGTCATGCGGTTTTTTGGAGGGGAGTTGTTCCTAGTCCTTATCCTCCTTTCTTTTTTTATAATGAGCCTTTCGTGCTCGGAACTTCTGTGTACCCTTCTAGTCGCCTAGTCGCATCATAAACTGTTCTACCGAATAATTTACCCAGGAGCTCTACTTGGTGGTGTGGATCCCAGCCAGATGTTCTGGCATAAATGTCTATCCCGCCTTCTCTTGCCAGTCCTTGAAGGACATGATATACCATGGCATATGAAAGAGGGTCTATTCTTTCCAAGTCTTTAGATTCGAAATCAGAGTATCCGCGACCGCTCAAATCTATAGCCATTTCACCAACATTGCCTTCAAATGGCCATTTTAGATAGCTAACTCGACTGATTCCCACCTTATCGCCAAATGCTGACCTGTAAGCACCACCTAATGCCAACGACGTATCTTCGTATAAATGGTGAACAAGTCCGTCCTTGCATGTCGCTGTGCCTGAGATATCTTGGTGCCCATGCCTAGCTACCTGATTAAGAAAATGGTTGAATAAAGCCAATGTTCTTGGTGACTCTTCAGTTCGTCCGTCTATCACCAAGTCATATATGCCTTGGCCATCCATATTAACCTTTAATTGAATTTCAACTTCATGCGTATCCCTATGTACTTCGCCGGTTCTATCTACCATAAACACCACTAGAGAAATAAAGTTTTTAGTATCTATAAATATTTATAGTGCAGGAAGATTTGCGTTCTGCAATTTCTCCTTAAGTTTCTCTCTCAAGTCCGTTATGTCTCTAAATTTTACAATGTGTGCATTTGTTATACCATTCAAGGCTGGATACATCATACTCACGTTTTCATTCTCGTTTATTAGGATTATGACTTGCTTCTTTAGCACAGACGCCCACCCAAGCTCTATGTTGACACCTACACTTTCCTCAGGATAAGCAATCATCAAATCTGATTTCTTGATTTCTTCCAGAGACTTTTTACCTATATATTCTTCAGATAGCTTCGTCTTTCCCCAGTGATGCAAATCCCTATGAGGGAAAAATGTTTCTATCCCAAAGGACCTAACCAAAGAATCGATGGAATTAAGGAAATTTATGAAAGCCGTGTCTACTATCTGGCCTTTATGTGGACTGTTTTGATTGGATGATTTTTTTGTATACGGGGCTGATATGAATGCTTTCACTTAAACACCATTAAGATCGACTAGTCTTCCCTCCAAATATTCCCAGACTTTGTTTGACGGGGATGGTGTGGTGTAAAGTACGCGTCTAGCTCCTTGACCCAAAGCTTGTTGTGTATATGTTCCAGCTCTTGGATTGAAATGAACGTCCACTAAAATAGCCGTTTTATCCTGCATATCGCTTGATGGAAATTCTTCCAATTCACGATCATCACTTCTTTCCCTAATGACGTCACTATATATCACACTACATCCCCGAGTTTGCAACGCCTGTAGTAAAACAGAACCATATAAATTCGGCGGCAAACATTTGTCTTGTATTCCTAAAATTACCACTCTTTCATTTGGAGCAGACCTACTACTATACACACTTGAAACATATCTCGCAAATACTCTTGCGGGTTCTGCGATTACTCTTTGATAAAATTCCATGTCAGGAAACGATAGAACCATTATATCATCTCATTGCAATTAATGGAAGTTCTTCATATGGCAGCACCAAAGGGCTTACCAAGCTAGCATGTTCGGTATATGCAGTAGGAAGTTTCAATTCAGCAAAACCTTCCATTGCGGCTGGTATGACTTGATCTAAGTTTAATTCGCCCCGATTATCTATAGCCCAAATAATCCCGCCTTTCATAGCTTGTCCTGTATAACCAACCCAATCATCAAGTATCACAGCGCTTCTCTTTATTACAAAGTCTACGGGTTCTACTCTTCTAAAGCTTCTCCCATAGATGCTATTTATCTGAGTCTGACCATGCTCAAGATTTCTCCTTACCATATCTCCCTTGCATCCAAGCCCAGAAACAGCTCTGTACTCCCCGCTACTAAAGTCGTTGACTGGCAAGTCATACCGCTTGAAATTCAAGCCTATTCCATACTCTCCATTCACTTGCTCAATTAGATCCGCTATTCGTGCTCCTCCCCAACCTAAAGGAAAGAGGAAAAACTGTGAGTTTCCATGATAATCCATAATCCGCGAAGCTAGTCTGTATGCGTCTTCTGACGATGGGAGATTATTGCCACTATTCACCATATGTTTCACTCTCTAAAACCTTTATCGAATCTATCACCATATCTCCATCCTTGTCAAGTCCCTGAACCACAACAGATAAATTGTCACTACTTTTCAGGTTTTTAAGCGTTTCGCTGATGTGATTGATTAGGAATATTACCGCAGCCCTTATCCCTCTTGTCCTAATTCCGCCTATGACCAACACAAACTTTTTACTGTTGAAAGGATTATTAATCTTAGAAATATATCCTATCCTGTCGTCTTTGAAAGAGTCGCCGGACATTCTGGACTTGAGGATGTTTTTTTCAGGATCCAAATACACGGGAAGGGCAGAATTCACTTTGTTTATGATTGTATTGGTCTTTGCATTGCCTATCAAAATCAAATTTTCCTTCATGTCAACTTCCCTTACTTCTGTATCCAGCTTATAGGATGGAGAGTGCATGCTCTTACATATCATCCCTAGCATCAGGATAAAATCGGTCAAGTGAGCAGCTTCACTCCCACCGGAGTCGTATGCCCCATGTGGATATGGATCGCCAAAGATTAATTTTGAATCCATTATTCCGTTCAAAACAAACGGGGACAATAAATTCTTGGATTGTTCTGGCAGTTCTATAAAACCGTTTTCCTTGACTTCTAGTCCTTTGTCGTGGAGCTTGGCCGCTATAACAGGGGAAACCACGCTGTAAATTTTCGCTATCATGCCGTGCCTTCTCTCGTTCGAGATAGTGTATATTATTCCGGCCTTTTCGAGCTTCCTCATGTGGTAGTATACCTTTTGTTCGTGTATTTTCATTTTTCTGGAAACGTCAATTGCGGATGCGGGTGTCTCTGCAAGAGACTTGACTATCTTCAAAGATGTCTTGCTGTTCAATACTGCAAAGGCACTCGGCTCCACCAGTATCAAAGAGTCGTAAGCCACTCTTCCATTTCCATTGTCCTCGATCAGCGTCGCCTGCATACCATCATCCTTCTATTAGTTTTTTTATAATATCTGAATATATATTATAATTTTCTTCATACTAATGTTAAATTTCTTATAAAAAGGTATATAAATGTTTTGTGGTTTTGAAGCAACTATCATAGATTTTACAACTTTGCTTATAATGATGGTTTATAAACACGCTTTCTAACATCACTTTAGATGTTTGAAATGCCCCTAAGAAAATTGCCTGTGTCATTCGTAATGTCTTACGACATAGAACAGCCGCCCCGAGCAGTTGCATTCGTATGTCCGTCATGCAGCACCGAGGTTGACCTTCATGAGATAGTCGAGGTCAAGGGAGGTATCAAGTGCTCAAATTGCAGATGAACCTTTTGGCCGATCAACCGAAGTTGGAGAACAAACCCCTTGGAGGATTCCATTAGACCTAAAGTGTTCTCCGACTTCCTTCTTCTTATTCACAGGTGATTCAATGAAAATGTGCCGGACATGCCAAATGAGATATGAGAACGGACAATCTTGCAGTATATGCGGAACCATGTTGATTGAAGAGAGGGAAGAATGGATTACGCCCAGAAACTACGAGACTGGTTACTGACTAGGCGGCGAATTGGATTATAGGTTAGGTCGACCGTATGAAACCTTCTAGCTGGGTTAAACTTGCGATTACAAAATTTAGGAAAAGTAAATAGTCTATTTAGGTCGCATCATCACAAAAAGATGGAACTTTTCATAAGGATCTAATTCGACTTTGTCCAAAATTTCAAAATGTTTGCTTAGAACTTCAATGCTCTCATTATAGACCTGCCTCGGTGGCTTGGTCACATCTATCGACTGTGATTTTATAGCAATTGCGGCAAATCCATCTTTTGACAAGAACTTTTCACAATTCCTGATCATTATTTGAATTTGATCGTCGCTGGCCACATCCTCATAAACAAAATCGACTTTACCCAAAACTATGTTCTCGTAATCTTCGGGTATTCTTGCATTTCCAAGTATCGGTACTATATTCCCTCTTTTCTCAGCCATCGGCATCAGCTCCCTGAATGGTCTTTCACTGATCTCCACACTATAAATCAGACCTTCATTTCCAACGATATCGGAAAAGTGCGAAACTGTAGTCCCGTTGGCTGCTCCCAGATAAAGGACTGACATCCCTTTCTTTAACGGGAACTTTATCAAGCCCTTCTTTATTGCGGCTGCGGGCTTGCTTCTCCAGAAATCCCATTCCCTATACTCGAGTCCGTTCTCTTTGAACAGAACCTCCCCATAAACCTGCTCTCCAGGCAGAAGATTTACTGTCGCTATCTTATCTTCGGTGATGAATATGCCTTCGAATTTTGATCTTTTCACCATGCAAATCATTCGCTGAGAACTTCCTTCACTTTGCTTTCCAAGTCTTTTTTCATCTGGGCTGCCTTGTTCTCCTTCGAATAATAGTCGATCTTCACCGCTATGGAAAGCTTGGCCGCCAGCAATCTAGCTATCTTTCCCCTCTTTTCTTGCGGCGCGTTTTGTATCAACGGATGGTTGTAAATGAGCCCGTATTTTGGTGACTTGGATTTCTTTCTGGACTTTAGAAATCTAAAAAGTGCCTTCTCGCTCCCTAGCAACTGAATTGTGGAGGATGGCATCCTAGACAGCCTTTCAATTCCGCCAGCTTTTGCGATGAGCTTGGCAGCAATCAAATCGCCTGCAATAGCCGAAAAATTCGGCGCGATTTCTTTCAGCAGGTTAGAAAGATAACCCGATAGTGTTTTCCTGAGTTCATACAGTTTCAGTATATTTGACGCCAGTTGCTTTACCATATCCGTATCCCGCGTGGTGAAATCAATACCCATGCTTTGACTTGACAACTTTCTTAATTCCGGTTCATCAATCGCCTCTTTGTTTCCATACTTGCCAACTAGTTTGGCGAATTTTTCATGGTCTGAAACTGCGCGGTCCATCTCTGGAAAATGCAATCCGTACAGCTCCCTCAATCTCTCTACAAAAACGTTTGCTGACCTGTCGAATTCTTCTATTGCATTAACGGCATGGATTACCAAGTTGTCCCGGCTTGTCTCGGCTTTAACCTTCTTTTTCGTAATCTCTAGATTTATCTGCGCCAAGAGCTGGTTTAGCTCAATGTTGTCTTTAGCGAACTTGAGTTCCAACGCATATTTTCGGAGGTTCTGGTTCACAAACGCATCCGTATCCCTGTCGTTTTCCACCACATCTTCAGTTTTCTTCAGCGCCTCTTGCTTAATGGTTTTATACTCTTCTGATTCTTCGGAAAGGAACTTTTCAGCCATTTTGACAGGATCTTTGGCATAAACTCTGAACAGAACGACCTTCCTATTTTCATCCAAGCCGAACACGCCTATGAGCGTCTTTACGACGTAAATTTTCATAAGAGTATTTACCAGAGTAAGCTTTAATTAAATTATGAAACTTGTGAAGAGAACCGTTCTAAAGGAGGTTTACCAAAAAAGAGGCAACTGGTCGCACAAAGGTCAGTTCGGCAAGTTAGTTGTTATAGCAGGAAGTAATAGGCATACAGGATCTCCAATTTTTGTAGGTATGTCTGCATACAGGGGTGGATGTGATCTGGTTTATTTGGTCGGTCCTGAAAGAGCCATGGATGTGGCTGCTAACTATTCTCCTGCATTAATAACCGAACCTTTGGACGGTAAACAGCTGGAACCTAGGCATGTTAAAGGAGTCCTTGACTTGGTTAAGACCTGCAAGGCTACAGCTGTAGTAATTGGTCCTGGTTTGTGGAGAACTCCAAAGACTAGGAAAGCGATAAATGAGCTTGTAAGGAAGATTGACTTACCTATGGTGATAGATGCTGATGCAATAAGGGCTGTTAGTGCAATAAAAGATAAATTAAAAAATAAAAGGCTCGTAATCACGCCACACTCAAGTGAACTACTGGAACTAACTGGTGTGCAAGTTTCAGAAAATATCAAAGATAGAATAAACACGGTTAGGAAAGAGGCTTACAAACTAAACTGCGGTAAAGATAACACTTGCCCGTTATACCCGCCTATAACAATTGTTTTGAAAGGAAACGTTGATGTAATATCAAACGGAAAAGAAGTTATGTTAAATGATACGGGTTCTCCAAAGCAAACCGTTGGGGGTATGGGGGATACTTTAACAGGCATTGCTGGAGCGTTGTTAGCTAGGAAAACTGATACCTTTGTCGCTGGCTGTGCATCGGCTTTTATTAATGGAAAAGCTGGAGAATATGCAATTAAGAAATATGGTGAATCTACTATTACTACTGACCTCATAGAAGAAATACATACGGTACTAAATGAAGTAATAAAATATTAGAATCATTTTTCTTCTTTCATTATCTTATTTATACAATACTCTACAGCATGGCTCCTACTTGCAAATCTTCTCGATTGTATTTGTTTATCGATCCAATCAACTAGTGATTTACTTAAAGTAACCGAAGTTTTTAGTTTACCCATAGAACTATAAAAGAAATTAAAGTATTTAAAGATTATTTTTGAATACTAAATACCTAAAAGTATTTATATCACATGTTACTAATATAATGTATGTCGGTTGGAAAGAAATTAACAAAACTTAGGAAAGAACTAGGATTGACAAAGACCAAATTATCGGAAATATCAGGTATGGGTGTTAAAACTATTCGACAAATAGAGACTTCTCAAAGAACACCGATGAAAGAAACATTGGTGAAGATTAGAGTTGGTATAAAGAAGGAATTTGATTTAGACATATCTGATGTAATCGGTAAGATTGTTTGGGATTTAAAAGACGTTGACAGAGTAACACTTGGTATAATCGAAGGTAGTCTACTTGGTGATGGTTCTATTTCTAAAGATGGTATCTATACCCAACAAGCCAAAGATGGAAAATACTTGCAGTGGTTAGCTAAACTCCTAACTAAACGGGGTTTACATTGCAGGGTTTTTCCAGCTAAACACAAAAGTGGGTTTTCAAAATCGAAAGATTTCTGGCAATTACATTCTCATAGGTGTCCAGCACTTGCAGATCTTAGAAAAAAGTGGTATATCAGATACAGAGGTAAAACACTAAAAATAGTACCACCAGGTATTAAAATTATACCAGCAACTTTATTACATTGGTATTTAGGTGACGGCTCTTTTAAAAGAGATTTTAGATCAGATCAAATAGTTAGACCTTATGTAAGATTGCATACTTTTGGTTTTACTAGAGACTGTATTAAACTATTAATCGATAAATTGGGTGATATAAGATTAAAATTCGTTTCTGTACCTAAATTAAGTTATAAGAAAAAATTCGGATATGATCTTTATTCTGAACAAGATAGTGTATTTACCTTTTTCAAAAACATAGGACTTTTCCCAATTAAAGGAATAAAAGATTGCATAACAAGAATTGTAACAACTAGAGGTAAAGTTTACAAATTTAAAGATAAATGGCCTACAAAAGAAGATTGGCTGAGAATATTACCACAAAGCGATAAAATAGGTTTGGTGATCAGAGAGAGGAGAGAAATTTCAGGAATGAGTCAAAGTGCACTAGCAAGAATAGTTGGAACTGTTTCTCACCACATATGCTGGATAGAAGCTGGAAAGAAGCATCCTAGCACGAGTCTTTTTAAAAGATTATTGGAAGCTTTACAATTAGATGTTCAAGATGTGTTAGGAATATTAGCCCCATTACGCTAATACTTATTTTGGTATAAAACAATTGAACTTATGGCGTTTCAAATTACTGCCAACTTTCATAAAAATTCTGTAGAGGGGGTCATTCAATATCCGAATAAAATACTTAGACTACGAAGTAAGAGAGTAACTAAAATTGATGAAAATACTCGAAAAGTAGCTAAGAAACTAAATAAAATTTTAAGAAAAGTTGATAGGTTATGTAACCCTTGGTTGGGTATGGCGGCTCCTCAGATTGGATACAATAAACGTATTATTGCCGTAAAGGAATCTTATCATAATTATACGATAATGATAAATCCTGAAATAAAAGAACAAAAATGGTTTTTACCAATTATAACAAGTTGTTTTAGTTTAAGGGGTTTATATTTAACCAAATGTCATTATTGGTTCAAGATTAGATATCAAGACCTTGTCGGTAAGTACCATACGAGAGTATTAATAGGTTTGAAAGCTACTCTGATGCAGCAGGAAATAGATCACCTCAATGGTAAATTGATTTGTGACTGAAGATGCCTGAACAACTAATTTCAATCGGTTTAATAATCATGGTTGTAGGATTCGTTATTCTCTTGGCTGGTGTGTTTTCTCAAGCTAAATCCAAGACAAAAGTTGAAGGTGGTGGTGTGGACTTCATTGACCCTTTTCCAATCTTCGTCGGAGCGACTAGCAAGGAAATGTTCTATTTCATTTTGGCAATTTCCGCTGTCATAATAATCACCTTCCTAGTGCTTGGAAGAAAGCTTTAAATTCGGGAAAGTTGCATGATTTACCATGTCCGCCAAACTGTTCCTTCTGATGAACCTGACGATAGTGCTCTTGTTCGGATTGATGTTCGGCTTGCTTGCGGCCGTGGGCTTTTACTTTAACATCTCCACAATCTTCATGGTAATTTTTGCGTTCGTCCTTGTTTTCATCCAGTGGTTGGTGGGACCGTCGATAATCTGGATGACCACGAACATGAGGGCTATAGGGAAGAATGAGTATCCGTGGATATGGGACACTGTCAAAGAGTACTCGAAGAAACACAAGGTGCCGATGCCGAAGAAGATCGCGCTTGCAAGGAGCGCTGCGCCCAATGCGTTTGTGTTCGGCAGGACGCCTGCATCGGCTACTTTAGCAGTCACGCAAGGTTTGCTCAATACTCTGACGCGTGAAGAGACCAAGGCTGTCATCGCACACGAGATGGGACACATCAAGCACAAGGACATGGTCGTGATGACTTTTGCAAGCGTCGTGCCGCTTGTCGCGTATTATGTCTTTATCGGCCTTGTTTACGGTAGGGGTGACGGAGAGAAGAGGGATGTAGGTGCGGCGATACTGATTGGTATCGGTGCGTATCTCGTCTATATCGTTTCTAACCTCATGGTACTTGCGCTGTCAAGATATAGAGAATATTATGCAGACCGTTTCGGCGGCAGTGTATCCAAACCGAGCGTGCTAGCATCGGCATTGGTCAAGATCACATACGGATTGAGCAATCATAAAAAGGAAGCTTCTCGCGATGCTTTGCGTTCGTTCTACATCGCAGACCCTGTGACGTCCAACATGGAGATATCAAAGTTTTCATCCGAGTATTCCGATCTGCATATAAGCGACAAGGAGATCAAGAGTGCGATGGAGTGGGAAAAGAAGAATTGGTGGGTCAGACTTGGGGAAATTTTCAGGACACACCCTCTGACTGTTTTCCGTGTTAAGGCATTAATGGAATTAGAAGAGAAATTGAAAGGTAAGAGAAACTAGCTTGTACCAGCTTTTCTTTCTAAATAGGTAGGTATATTTAACATTTTATACAAGTCATTTACTTTCCAATAATTCCAAATATGCTTTACCCCAAAAGCGTTTCCTATATTTTCCCCTGATGGATAATGTCCATTTCCTACTTCATTTTTTATGAAGTCTAAAATCTCTTGAAGTAATTTTTGTCTTATTTTTTCTTTCAAATGCTTACTTTTAAAGTATCTCGATCTAAACAAAGAAATTCTAATATTGGATTTTTCATAAACTTCGTCCATACTTTTGAAATAACTATATACGCTTAAATGTAGGTCTCTCAAAATCTCATCATATCCAACACATATTCCTTCTTTTGACTTTTGTTGAACATAATGAAGTATCTTATTCCGTCTTATTTCTCTGTCCTTCGTCTCTATATGGATGCTCTTTTCCCTAATTCTTTTTAGAATTTTCTTTTCTTTATCATCACAATACTTAATTAGTTTTTCGTATGTGAATATCTTTAGCCAAGATGGGATTTGTTTGGGAATACTTGAAGTTGTTGTAAATAGTAAAACTCGATTTAACTTATATCCCACTCTGTATTTTTCCAACTGAGCTATATCCTTTTTCTTAACTTTTTCGTATTCGCTATAAGCTTTTAGTTCTATGCCAAGTTTCCCCTTTGGGGTATCTAGTAATAAATCTATTCCTTTTTGATGAGGTTTTGCTACCGATAAAATATCAATCTCTCCTCTCTTCATTATGTTGACTGCTACTCTCTGTAAATCTTTAGCTTTTGCAACTTTGAGCGCTTGGTTTTCTATTTGTTTATACTGGATATTCGACGCTCTATATAGTTCTTTAATTCCATCTGGGAAATATGTTAACAAGTCCATATTAAATTTTCTTTTTATTTCTCTATGTGTTGGGTAGTAACCTTTCTTCACAGATTTTGTAACATATTCAATCAAAGACTTCTTTACTTTCTCTCTCATTCTCTTAGATTTATTTGGAACCTTCAGAAAGTCTATTTTTAGTTTGTTATATATTTTATCAATAGTCAGATCAAAATCGTATATCCTAAACTTCTTATGTAACTCTGTTCCAGTCGGATATTTTCCATTCTCTATGGATTGGTTGACAAAATTTAGTACTGCACTAATCTTTTCCATATTATTTTATGGCTTGCAATATTTATAACATTCTACTAACGTAGAATAGAGTTAAACTTTTCTTCTTTAAAAAAAAAAGTAGTATGGTAATGAAACACGATAAAACGCTTTTATTATTGGGAAAAGACGAATCTTATTTGATTAAAGCGGGCAATGATATCAATACGAAAAGCGGGATCATAAAATCTAAGGATTTGCTGAAGAGCAGATTTGGCGGGAAGATTAAAACACACTTGGGGAAGGAGTTCCTTGTTGCCAAACCTACTATTCTTGACATGATTCATAGAAAGTTTAAGCGTGGCGCTCAAGTCATACTACCGAAAGATATGGGAATGATCCTTGCATACACTGGAATTTCTCCTGACAGCTTGATCGTGGACGCGGGTACTGGTAGTGCATATCTTTCTGTCATGCTGGCGAACTTTTTACCTAATGGTAAGATCGTGACTTATGAGAAGGACAAGAGGTTTGTCAAAGTTGCCAATGAGAACATAAAGGTTTCTGGATTGATGAATGTGAAGTTGAAGAGGATGGACATTTTCAAAGGAATCAGCGAGAAGAATGTTGATCTGGTGACATTGGATCTGCAATATCCTGAAAGGGTTGTAAAGCATGCATACAAATCCCTTAAAGTTGGTGGGTGGCTAGTTGTTTATTCGCCTACAATTGAAGAGGTAATAAAAGTTTCAAAAGAATTAAAGAAGTATTTTTCTGATATAAAAACTGTGGAGAACATTGTTAGAGAGTGGAAGACCGACAGGACGACGAGGCCGAGAAATATGGGACTAGTGCACACTGGATGGTTGTTGTTCGCCAGGAAATTGACTTAGGGGTCGTAGTATAGCTTGGTTTAGTACCCGCGCCTCGGGCGTGCGGAACCTGGGTTCAAATCCCAGCGACCCCACTTCCGTGGCTAATCACACAATGCTTAAAACTTTTACTTAACACAAGTGTTTAGTGATTCCGTGTTGAATGCTGCGCAATCGATTATAAGAGGCGGTGTAAGATCATTGAGGCTTGGCAATGCCTGGAATAAGAGACTGTATGAAATGGCTTCCAAAGTCGATCCTGATGTCAGGGATTATTTGTTGTCTAAAAGCACAGAAGCAGGACCAAAGGGGTACATAGGACAGGTGTTTTACGCAATCAACGGCGGCCGAGATCCAATGGTTTCTAATGCAATTGGTCTGGATTCTTCGGAAATATTGATGGTTTATAGACTTTGTGACGACACGGTGGACGTGCCTGAAATGACGAAAGTGGATAAACAGCTGATGATTGAACAATATTGGGATGTGTTTCGCGGTCGGGATTTCGAAGGGTGTAATGTTCCGCAAAGAGCTGCTGCGTTTCTTGTCAAAGACTTGCACAGAAGATTCTTCAGATACGACAGATTCGCAGCGTCATTCCAAAACCTCATGGGATATTTGATACGCAATCTCTACATTAGGAACAAAGACGAAGCTCTGACAAGTGCGAAAGGTGTCGGAGCATATTGTATTAACACATTGACTTTATTAACGGATTTTTACGAAGGTAATCTGAAAGACAGTGTTGAAGAAGCTGGGAAAAGATTCGGTGCCGCGGCGCAGCTTTTGGACGATCTAGTCGATGCAGAGGAAAACATGAAAGAATGTATAGATACTTATCCAGTCCTCAGATTGATGGAATACGCAGACTTGACGAGAATGGGATTGTTTTTGCATGGAATTGACAGGGAAGTTATTGGTTTGGCTTTGGAGGAATTGAGAGAAGGTGAAGCTGTTTTGGGAACTGAAAGGGAGAGAAGACTATACCGTGATTTGTCTATATTATTGCTTGTCAGATCGATGGCTAGCTATATATTGCGAGTCTAGTCTTATGCTATTTCTCCACATTTTCCGGGAAAGTAGGAGTTTGACGAACTCGTACATGACGTAAAGCTCCAATGCAAATGGTCCATACGCCAGAAATCCCACTGCGGGTATCTCATATATCTTGATGTTCTCTAGTATCGGAACAGTGTAATACCATTTAATGTGGGCATTGTAGTTCCAGAACTCCCAAAGGAATCCGCATATGTACCCAGCTATCATCAAATAAATCACTAAAGTATAGTTTTTGGTAATGATGTTGTGCAATAACGATTTTTTCCTCACGAAAATGTAGAGTATGGGATCTATAAGGAAGATGAACCCTGTCCATACATATACCCACATCCACGGCGTAGTTACTGCGAAAGGTAGGAGAATGAATATCACTCCGACGGCAAACAGGATGTATGCCATAAAGTCGGTGTGTGGAATCTTACTTCTACTTCTCTTTGCAGTGAACAGTTTAAGACAGCCCAAAAATTCCGATGTCTCTAGGATGGCAGGTATTACGGTGGTGAAGGCAATGCCACCCATTAGAAAAGTTACCAGTCTCGACTCGGGAAGGTTTACGTAATACCAGCCTTGGAACTGGGCGAACTTGTTGTAGATTTCGAAAATGAACCAAAAGTTGATTGAGACAAGGGACATCATGAAGAGTTTGTGACGTTTGTTGACCAGATATGAGCTGCCTTTTATCGCGTAGACAAAGCTGTCAATCAGAAGAATATAACCTATCCACACAATTGCTGTGAAGAAAGTGGCGAACGGCTGTATCTGGAGCAGCATGGTAAATTGGGCGAATAGTATGATGGTTGTCCCAGCTATCCCATACCATCTGAACATGACTATAATTTGGGAATTATCTATTTTAGAATTGCGGTTAATCATCTATCTATAGAATTCAAAACTTTTGCAAAGTAGCCTGTTTCTCCTCTTTAACTTTTACATCGTCGCCCAATTGTTTTTTCACACTATTTGCAATCTTCGAACCCAATATCCTAGATAAATTTTCTATTGGCGTTTTCTTCAATTTGTCCAAAGTCGTAAAGCCGGCATTAAATAATCTTCTAGCTCTAATTCTTCCAACATCTTTCAGCTTTACAAGGGGTATCAGCTCCTCTCGAATTCCATATTTCATCCTTACTCTCAGTTTCCTCACAAGCGTGAGGATGCCCTTATGTCCTTCTAACAATGACAGCTCGTGCAGCGCATAAAGCAGCCAATCAACATTTCTCAGTCTGGTGGACAATTCACCTGGGGCAACATTGAATCTATTCAATATCTGGTCTTCGGTCATTTCGTTAATCCAAGAACTGAGTATCATTGATAGCTTCACCGACTTTATGAAATCATCGAACTCTAGATCAAACTCTTCCGGAATGTCCTCTAAAATGCTAGATCTGTTCTTCAGAAGAAACTGTTCCAACTCTTCCATCTCTCGCAACCCAACAGACAATAAAGGCCTCATTTCAATACTGTTCGACAATAGCTGTAGGAAGCTCAATTCGTTAACTTTCCTTTTATTAATCGTTCCAAGAGCTTCTATAAACTTGCGTCCTGTTAGCGGATCCAGATAAAGTTCAGATATCCTCTTCCCTATCCTAGTTGCAGTCAGCTTGTCGCCTTTCTTTGCAATGAATTTCCATTTTGTTAATGACTCTACAATTTCATCAATCTTCTGCTCCACTAACGACATGTCTCCATACTGGTGGGCGTAAAAGGTTCTGGAGAAAAATTTCATCAATGTCTCATGGGAACTAGAGAATCCACTCGCAATCAAGGAAAGTGTGTGCATTCTCAATGCCGGCTCTGATGCAAGTTTGGACCTTATCTTCTCTGGTTCTCCGTAAATATAATGTTTTATCAAGTCCTTCGCATCGCCCTCAGTCTTTGCAAGCAGTATAGATTCGCCGAAACTGTCGTATGTGGGCCTTCCTGCCCTTCCGACAAACTGCTTGTACTCAAGAACAGGGATGTACATCGAACCTACCCCGGGGTAATATCTCTTAGCATCCCTTATAACGACCCTGAATGCAGGAAGATTCACGCCCATCGCTAACGTCGGTGTCGCGACAATGGCTTTAATCAGGCCGTTCCTAAAATTCTCTTCTATCAGCCTCTTCTGTGCGCCAAGAAGTCCTGCATGGTGGAATGCGACTCCAGCCCTGATGCACTTGGCCACTCGCACACACTGTCTCGTAGGACTCTCCAACACACTTTCTATCTCACCTGCCAATTTTTGTAATTGTGGAACCTCGCCTTTCTTCAACTCGAGCTTTGTCGTCTGGCATAACCTCTCCGCAAGGCTCTCTGCGTTTTTCCTCGTGGATGTGAAAAATAACGCCTGCTTGTCCAAGGAAATCGTGTTCTTCACTATAGAATTTTCTACATCGGTCTTGTCATCAATTTCGTAACCTTCCTTGTCATCAAAGTGTATTCTTGAATTGAACGAAACCCCTTCGTAAAGCTTCACGGGCCTGAAATCGCTGAGTACCAATGTCGAATTAGTCCACTTGGCAAGCTCATCAGCATTGCTTATGGTTGCAGACAAGCCCAGAACTTGCGCCTGAGGAATAAGCATCTTGAGCTTTGTCAACAAAACTTCCAGCGTAGGCCCGCGTGAAGTGTCGTCAAGCATATGAATCTCGTCCGCGATGACAAGCCTGATCTTGCTAACCCACTGAATATTATGCCTCAACAGGCTTTCGAATTTTTCAGTCGTCATGCAGATGACATCATAATCTGCAAGCCACTGGTCAGATGAATCATAGTCGCCGATACTAATAGCTGTCTTGTAGTCCTTGCCGAAAAAAATCTTAAAGTAATCATACTTTTCATACGCTAACGCAACGAGCGGAGCTATGTAAACTGCCTTAGTTCCTTCGAATTCTGTAAGGGCGTGAACCATTGCCATGGTTGCAATCAACGTCTTTCCGCTTGCAGTCGGCAAAGAAAGGATAAGGTTCTTTCCCTTAAACAATCCTTTCTTTACAATGTCAGCCTGAGGAGGATATAATGCTTTAATCTTCTCATCCTTCAGCCTTTCAACATACTTTGCCGGTATGCCATGGCTAACCAGATCTTCGAGTTGCATGAATAGAATATCTATTTATAATATTTCTATTTGATACAGGTAGTATGATAGCGCTGGGGATCGAGTCCACTGCTCACACTCTTGGTATAGGCGTGGTTAATGAGAATTGTGATATTTTAGCTAATGTTCGGGACATGTTCAAGCCTCCTGTAGGCAAAGGTTTCATCCCTAGCGACCTTGCAGAACACCATATCAATATGGCGTCACAACTGCTTTCTGCTGTCAAGGAAAAGGTTGATTTATCTAATGTCGATGTCATTGCCTTTTCCAAAGGAATGGGGATTCCGAATGCGTTGAAAGTCGGCGCGGTCCTTGCCAGATATTTGTCAAGAAAATACGACAAGCCATTGCTTGGGGTAAACCATGGAGTCGCGCACATAGAAATTGGAAAGGCGAAGACCAGTTCAAAAGACCCTGTTGTAGTATACCTTTCTGGCGGGAACTCGCAGATACTGGCCTACTTAGATGGCCGCTATAGGGTGTTTGGTGAGACATTGGACATACCAGTGGGCAACGCATTTGACGTCTTGGCACGGGAAATGAACCTCCAGATGCCTGGTGGTCCTGAGATAGAAAAACTTGCATTAAAGGGAAGTTTCATTGACTTGCCGTACACCGTCAAAGGGATGGATATGTCATTCAGCGGTCTGCTTACCGCCGCTTCTGACAGATTAAAGAACTTGCGTGAGGAAGACATTGCATATTCCTTTCAGGAGATAAGCTTTTCCATGCTCTCTGAAGTTACCGAACGTGCTCTAGCTCACACAGGGAAAAATGAGGTTCTTCTGGTGGGCGGCGTCTCTGCAAACAAGAGGTTGCAGGAAATCATGAATACCATGTGTGAAGATAGGAATGCGGAAATGCACGTTGTACCGCAAGAGTTCTCTGGGGATAATGGGATAATGATCGGTTGGAATGGGGTCTTGGCTTATGAAAGCGGTCGGAAGGGCGACATAGCATCAAGTGGCGTAAAACAAGACTGGAGAACCGATGATGTGGAAATTACTTGGATTAGATGAGTTCGCTTTCGCTTATTATTACAAAGTCCCCAACTGACTTGACGGACGTGAATGGGATGAGCATCCTGCCATTGTCGTCTGACTTTAGATTCATATCGGTCAGGTGTTTTGTAGCCTGGTCAACCACTATATTTAAAAGCTCGCCACTTTCAGTTATAAAGTCTATATTGGTCACTATACCGAACTTTCTTCCTGTCTCTTCACTGATTATGGTCTTTCCTACCAGGTCACCAGCTCTGATTCTGTTGTCAGCCATAGAACTCTAACATATTATTCGTCTTATAATTTAATAAAGATTATGGTTCGGTCCTTTATAGCCATTCCGCTTCCCGACGAAATCAAACAGCATGTCTCGGACGTGCAGAAACGCCTTGAGAAACTTCCCATAGACGCGAAATTTGTGGAAAAGGATAACCTGCACATAACCCTTTCATTTTTAGGAGACAGGAATGATGTTGAGATAAGGAACGTCTCTAGAGTTTTAGACGAGGTATGCTCCAGGCATAGGAAATTCACTGCCAACATTAACAACATCGAACTTATACCTAACGAAACCTACCTTAGAGTGATTTCCCTCGATACTGCGGACGCGGAAATGGAAAGCCTGAGGATTGACATATCCAAAGCCATAGAAGGCGACAGCAAGCCTTCACACCTAACTCTTTGCCGGGTAAGAAGCGTGGGTGACAAGCATCTATTCAAAGCGGGCTTGCAGACAATAAAGGTGCTGCTGTCCTTTGAAGTGAATGAAGTTGTCCTATTCGAAAGTAAGTTGGGCGTGCATGGCCCAGTGTACTCAGTCTTACACAAAAGCGCTCTGGCCTAACCTTATTAGGTTGACTATGTCCCTCTCGGTAATGATCCCGATAAGCCTGCCTTCCTTAACAACCGGTGCACCGCCGAAAGCGCTTCTGGCAAACAGCTTTACTGCATCCCGTATGCTGTTTTCCTCAGATAGTGTGTAGACTGAAGTTTTCATTATGTTGGATACTAGCTCGCTCATAGACCCAATGTTAAAATTCCATATCCGTAAATGGTCTAGTATGTCATGCGACGTCACGATACCCACAAGTCTCTTGTCCTGGACCACTGGAAACCTTCTATAGTGTGTGTTTATCATGCTCTTAGCGCAGTCGAAGACTGTCATATGTGGACTGGTAAAAAATGGCTTTTTGGTCATTACGTCATGAACAGTGGGGTATTCCTCAAATCTTGCCAACTGGAGGCAATCTCGCTCGTTAACCATACCTACAAGCTTCTTTCCTGAGACTATAGGCATGCCGCCGACATTGTATCTTTTCATAATTCTAACTGCATCTCCTATGCTGGATGTTATGCTACACGAAACGGTGTTTTTTCCTACAAGTGAATCTATCCTTGTTTGAGGTGCATGCCCATTCAACACCGCATTTATGATGTCTGTCTGTGTCAACACTCCAACTAAAGTTTTATCCTTGCTTATAATTGGAACCCTCCTGTGTTCAGACATGACCCCTGATATTTTGTGGATGTTGTCATTATGCATGCTGATCCTGTGATTTGTATTCATGATCAATTTCACTTTTTTATCCAAATCTACCAGAGTCGTAGAAGCTTGCAACTAGAACCACCGTAAATGAGAATTCGGTTTTGTAGTATTAATCATTAGTAAAGCTTTCCAACGGAACACCGTCATTTAAATGAATCACTTTTTTCGGCGGCAACACCCTGATCTTATTATAGCCGAAATCGACGACTACGAAAAAAGGAAAGCCTTCAAACGTGTCCTTTTCATACCCGTAGTAATAGAAGGTTTTTTTACTTGTCGACTTGATTTGGAACAACACACAACTGCTGTTTTTCAAGCAGATGAGGTCCGCCTCACCTAGGCTCGCGCCAGCCCGTATCACGGTCCACCCCTTCTTCTGAAAATGCAGCCTTATCTTCCTCTCCACCATGTACCCTTTCCGCTTGTTTGCCACAATTAAATATTTTAATCTTAAGATAAAATGATGATAATGAACATTGCTGTATTGGGTTGCATACATGGCGATATAGAAAACATTATGAAATTCTTGGACAAGGTATCAGCATTCAAGATAGACGCTTTTGTCTGTCCTGGAGACTTTACCGACCACGCCACGCCTAAAGGCTTTAGTAGGACTGACTTGGTTAGGATATTTTTGGAGGAACTGAATGGGTTTGGGAAGCCGATCATCACTGTTCCTGGAAGCTGGGATAAGGATGTTATAGACTTTTTAAAGAGGGAAAGCACCAGTGTCCATGGGGAAGGGAAAATTATAAATGGTATTGGATTTTATGGCTACGGCGGCGCTAGGACGCCTTTCAGAACACCATTTGAACCTTCGGAAGGTGAGATTTTACTGGGGTTGGAAAAGGCGTTTAGTGAAGTAAAAAACGCGAATATTAAGATCCAGGTGACTCACACTCCGCCACAAAACACTAAAGTGGATGTCATTTCAACTGGCGCACACGTCGGCTCTCCAACAGTTAGGGAGTTTATTGAAACCAATCAGCCGGACGTGGCCGTTTGTGCCCATATTCATGAGGGGAGGGGAGTTGATAGTTTGAAAGGTACTAGAATAATAAACTGCGGCAGATTTCCTGAGGGTCATTTTGGGCTGATAAGTGTTGATGGTCAAAAAATTGACGTTAAACTAGGCGATGTGATATAGCTACTTGAGCATATAAATCCATTTTAAAGGCAATCCCGAACTCCTATTTCCTGTCGGTGTGATTGATGGATCAAAAAATTTTTGGGGGGTATGTGGAAAATGAAACTTTACGGGAAACAACGACGATTGTCGATAGGGCAATCGAACTCGCTGAAAGATTGGATTTTTTAGACATACAAATTTTAAGGAAATTTTACATGACTGGTAAGGATTTTCCATACGACTGCCAGCCCCACTGCTTCCCGATACTATACCGGGAAATGCGGACTGTCAACAAGTTAAAGATTGGTGTAGAGGGGTTTAGGAAGAGGTTGGAGCGTCTTGTGGGTAGTGGTATGTTGTTGAAGATAAAACACTCAAATCCTGTAAGTTACGAACCGCTCAGAGATAAGGATTTGTTTGTAAAGGCCGTTATCACTAAGTTTTTCTTAATTAATGGATTAACTAAATTTTTATGAAACTTCCACCTAAAAACTCTGAAAGTTCCAACTATTTTTATAAAGTTCCCAAACATTAACACGATCTTTCCTATAGAAAAAATGCGGTTTCCTCGGGAAAAGAGAAGGATTCTTAGTAGAAGTGATATTACTGTCTGGCTGTGACGGCGTTCCTTTGCTGAGAAAATGTAATATTAAATAATATATAAATATAACATTGTTATTATTATATTATAACTTTAGGTGATTATAATCCTACTGCCCCTTGATATCACAGGGCAACAAATATGTAT
>CAYJVM010000005.1:0-40754 GCA_964373665.1 uncultured archaeon
ACAAGAATCAGATAATTTCTATTACCAAGCTAGGTTTAAAAAGATTTGGTTTTTAGGTTCTGCCGCATAGTTTATTGATTTAGTCAAAATTTAACTTCCGTCGCATTTTCACCACAATAAACACAATTACAATAGCAAGTTTATAATTATGGAACATTGTAATTCTATAATGAAATACAAAAACCAATTATGAAATCTTTCACGAAATTACAACTACAAGACTTGAAAGATTATTATGAAGTTTTGAACCTGCGCGAAAGAGGTTATAGCAGAAACAAAATAAATGAGATTATAGGCGTTAGTATAGACAAAATTCATAGATGGACAAGGTCTAAATCAAAGCCAACAATAATTAAGATACTGGAAGAATTTAGTCAGAGATTTGATAGAAGCTTGTCTAAAAACGATATGGAAAATATAGCTTATCTGGTTGGTTATAATTTGGGGTGATGGGAACTTATCTAGAAAATTTTGTCATACTTGGTTTTATGGTGTCTACGGCGACTTTTTGAAATAAAGCAATTGCTGCAAACATTTAATGTCAAACCTGTTATCTATAAATATAAAATCGACAACGATAAAATGGCCGTCCACGACAGCATCTTTTCAAGATTTCTTTTTTGTTTCTGTGCTGTAGTCGAGGATAAAACTAAAATTAAAGTAGAAATTCCAGAGTGGATCATCAAATCTAAAAATAGAGAAGTCAAAGTAAAATTTTTGCAAGGCTTGTTTGACAGTGAACTCAGTAAGATAGCCAAAATTAAAAATAAAATTCTAGCCTATCAAGGTTTGAAATTTTATACTTGTAAGAGTACAAGTAATGTGAAAGATGGTGTTAGCTTTCTTAATCAAATAAGAAAGATTCTAAAAGGATTTGATATAACAACTAGTAAAGTTACTTTTGATAGAAAGTATGTTAGAAGCAGGGATAACTCCAATATGCAACCAATTTTCTTAGTATCCACACGAATTATATCAATTTGTGCAAATTTATTACTAGGATAGGGTTCTTGCATAATTATAAAAGAAAAACGTCAGCTTTACATGCTTTGAAAATTGTTGAAAGTTTAGCTAAGTTAGAGGAAGAAAAAATTAAAAATTATAAAAAAGTCTTAATATTAAGATCAAAAGGCTTGTCAGCATACAAGATAGCGAAGCTTTTGAAAATAAAAGAACATACAGCAAAGCGTTGGACTTATTATGGTCGCAAACCTAGACTCTTTAATTCTAGTTTATCTAAACTTAGTATGCTCTAGAGAAGTATACAATTTCTTTACCTTCTTTACTACAATAGATACATCTTGATACTTTCGGTTCCTTTTTGAGTGGTATGATTCGTATAGTTGCTCCAGTCTCTACTTTTATCTGCTCTTCGCAATGATTTTCTCCACACCAAGATGCTTTTACAAAACCGCCTTTACCATCTATGACTTTTTTGAAATCAGTGTAACTTTTCACAGTTGTTATACTGCTATCAAGATTTTTTTTTGCTTTCTTATAGAGGTTTTCTTGTATACCTTGTAATAACGAAGAAGCTTTCTTCACAGAGTCCTTATCCTTAACAACAATTTTTTCATTAGTGTCTCTTCTGACAATTACAACATGCTTATTTTTTATATCCCGTGGTCCAATCTCAATTCTCAATGGTATCCCCTTAAGTTCCCATTCATTGAATTTCCAGCCTGGGGTATATCCTTCTCTGTTATCAATATTCACACTAAAGCCGTCTTTTTCAAGCATGCCTTTTATTTCTCCAGCTTTCTTCAACACCTGCTTCTTTTCAACATCTTTGTAATATATCGGTACAATTACAATTTGGATAGGTGCGACCTTAGGAGGTATCACAAGTCCCTTATCATCACCATGAGCCATTATCAGTCCACCAAGTAATCTAGTAGATATGCCCCACGAAGTGGTCCACACATACTGTTCCTTACCGTTCTTATCCAAGAATTTTATCTCGAAAGGTCTTGAGAAATTCTGACCAAGGTTATGCGATGTTCCCATTTGCAATGCCTTACCGTCAGGCATCATACCTTCTATTGTAGTCGTATACAATGCACCAGCAAATTTCTCCATCTCGCTTTTTTTGCCAGCTAAAACAGGAATTGCAAGATAATTTTCAATAAGATCCTGATATTCGCCAAGTATGTACATCACCTCTTTATCAGCAGCGTCTTTTGTCTCGTGTGCTGTATGACCTTCCTGCCATAAGAATTCACTTGTTCTGACAAAAGGTTTCGTAGATTTTATTTCTGCACGAAGAACATTGCACCACTGGTTCAGCAATAAAGGCAGGTCTCTCCAGCTTCTGATCCATTTCGAGTAGAACGTATAGATTATTGTTTCTGATGTAGGTCTTACTACAAGCCTTTCACCGAGCTTATTGTCCCCAGATTGTGTTACATAAAATACTTCTGGCATGAATCCTTCGAAATGTTCAGCCTCTTTTTTTAAGAGGCTCTCAGGTATGAGCAAAGGAAAATAGGCATTTTTATGGCCTGTCGATTTTATTTTTTCGTTGAATACATTTTGTATGCTCTCCCAGATGGCGTATGCGGTTGGTCTGAATGCCACTGTACCTTGTGTGACACCATAATCTGCCAAATCGGCCTTTTGGACTATTTGCGTGTACCATTCTGAGAAATTTTCAGATTTCTTTACAGTAATTCCTTCTTGTTTTTGTTCTGCCATTAAAACATCCTCACACCCAGTTCAACATCCATATCAGGCCTCAACAAAACAACATTCCCGTCCTTGTCAGGTACGCCGAGCATCAGCGCTTCGGACATGAAGTTGGCTATCTGCTTTGGCGGAAAATTTACCACTCCAATCACTTCCCTTCCCATCAAATCCTCCTTTTTGTATAATTTAGCTATCTGAGCCGAAGAATTCTTAACACCTACCTCAACGCCGAAGTCTATCTTTAGCTTGTATGAAGACTTTCTCGCCTCAGGAAAGTCCGACACTTCAATTATCCTACCAACTCTTATGTCGACTTTGTCAAAATCCCCGTAGCTTATCTTATCTGCCATACCCTAATTTTCTCCTCAGTTTTCTTAAAGATCTGCTCAACTTTAATTCGTAGTCAAAGCCTAAATCTCTTTTACCTATCGCTTTCAATAAGCCTAACTCGGCACGCAGCTGCTTATGCACGCGCTCTCCGTACAACCGTTCTCTTTCGTCGGACTGTACAGGTGGAAAATGATAGTAGCTCTCATCCATCGCCATCACCCAGTATTTTTGCCACGTACTCCCCGCGCTCTGTCAGTTCTGCAGAATGGCCTTTTCCGAAAGAAATCAAATCCAGTTCCCTTAATACGCGGGAATTGAACTTTAGCGTGGAAAGTGCGATGCTATGGGTTTCGGATATGTTCTTTAGCAATTCAGTCATCGTTGAACATTCAGTATGACGGAGTTTCCTGATAAGAATGATCTGGTTCCGGTTAAGAGTCTTAGATAAAAGCCTTTTCAACAATACCCTTTCGAATTTGGTTGGCGGGACATCGACTCACTCACTATTCTTCGACTTTAACATTTATAAGAATTTGGGACAACCTTACTTACCCGAGTTATCATGCAGTATCAATTCATGCCAGAGAACTACTTCACAATCCCTTACACCATCAGTTTCCAATCTATAATCATTTAGGACTTTTCTTACCTTTTCTTCATACCAATGTGGTATTTCTCTACCTACAAAACAAACAATTCGCGGACCATCTTGGTACATACCATCTGCCAAACCCCTTCCAACCAAAAATTTATGCGTGCCATTTCTTCCCACACCAGCAACTACAGAATACATGCCAATGGGAGAACCATATAAAGAGAATTTGTCTATTACGATGTCTACACCATGGACTGTAGCATTTACCGGTCCACTTGCCGGAAACTCGCTCTTGGTTTCTCCTGTATAGAACACCATCTACCCTATAATAATTTTTTGTTACTTAAGTACATGAGAAATCTGCGGACTTCAGTCCGCAGTCGAAAGCCGCGGAAAGGCAGTATAATTAAAAAAAAGGAAACCCCGGTGCTTTAGCCCGGGGAGGATGTTATAAGCATTAAGTTTAGGGATAAATAAATTCAGTCACTATAGTCTAGTATGAAGATATCGGTTCTTTCAGATTTACATTTCGGCTACGCATACAACTCAGAACTGGAAAACGACAGCTTTGACAATGCACAAGAAGCGATTGAAAAGTCTTTAGATGCGGATTTAATAATTCTGGCGGGCGATGTCTTCGATATACGCGCACCAAAAACGCAGACATGGGGAAGAGCATTGGAAATTCTATCAAAACCGTTAATGAAGGACAGCACGGGCATAAAACTTGTCCATGCAGACAAGCAACTTAAAGAAATTTCCCAAAGAAGTTTGAAGCACATACCAGTTATAGCCATTACCGGAAACCATGAAAGACTGGCCAAGGGTGAAATCAACACTGTTGAATCCCTGGAAAACGCCGGTCTAGTGATACAGCTTCATCTTAATACAGTTGTATTTGAAAAAGGCGGGAAAAGAGTCGCGATACATGGGATGTCGTCAGTGCCCGAAAGATACGCAAAAGATGTCCTGGATAAATGGAATCCTCAACCAGTCCCAGATTGCATTAACATTCTGGTGATGCACCAGAGCATAGACCCTTACATATATTCGCCGATAGAGCCGCCGAGCATAAGCCTTTCAAACCTTCCCAAAGGATTCGACATCATTGTCAACGGTCACTTGCATGGACACAGCATGGAAAAACTGGGCAGCACAACGCTGGTGATGCCCGGAAGCACAGTAATCACGCAGATGGAAAGAAACGAGGCGGAGACGGCAAAGGTGATAGCAAGAATAGTAATTGATGACAAGTCAACAGTCGAATTTGTTCCACTGGAAACCAACAGGAAGCTCTACTACGAGGAATTGCAGATGGAAAGGGGTGTGACAGTCAGGGAACAATTGGAAAGGAAAATAAACCAGCTGCTCTTTTCAAGAGACCATGTGAAAAAGCCGCTTATCAGACTGAAGCTGACAGGTGACAAGGCTGTGGTCTTGGATAGCGATCTCAGGGATCTGGAAAGAAAATACGCGGACAAGGCGATATTGGTTTTTGCGAAACAATTAGAGTCTCAGGAATTGACGGAGAAAATGGAACTATTGAAAAATCTTAGAGAACGGAAAATGTCTATTGAGGACTTGGGGCTGTCGCTTTTGAGGAAAAACATGGGTGAGCTAGGTTCCGATGAGAGTTTTGATTATGAGGCTACGTTCAGGCTCCTGAGCGACGGCCAGGTTGACACAGCGATGGGGATATTGATTGGCCAGCAGACTACATTGAATGTGCAGAGGCGATGATGTGATAACAGAAGTGAAATTGAAAAATTGGCGCTCGCACTCTAATTCACAATTGCAGTTTTCACAAGGCACAAACGCATTATTGGGCCATATGGGGAGCGGAAAGACCACAATACTCGACGCTATTTGCTTTGCATTTTTCGGCACATTTCCCAGTCTGCAATCCAGAAAGATGAAGCTTGACGATCTGGTAATGAACAAGCCGTCGATAAAAGACGTTGCTGAAGTCGAAGTAAGTTTCCAGATTAATGGCAAGAACTTTTCGATAAAGCGGATTGTAGAAAAAAGGAAAGGCACGACATATTCGGAGATCCGGGAAAACGGCAAACTTTTGGAAGCGCCGAGCACGCAGAGGGTGAACGAGATGATAGAGGGCATACTGAAGATCGACTATGAACTGTTCAACAAAGCCATCTATTCTGAGCAGAACGCCCTGGACTATTTCCTTACTATACCTAAGGGTCACAGAATGAAGAAAATAGATGAGCTTTTAATGATTGAACGTTTTGAAGCTGCAAGGTCAGGCTCCATAACAGTGGTCAACAAACTCTCTGAAAGAAAATCTGCCAAACAAGGTGCGGTGGACAGATTGGATTTGAATGAGATGCAAAACACGATACGCATGCTCCAGAATTCTTTGGAAAACTTGGTTTCAGAAAAATCCAATTTTGACAATGAGGTAAATGAGATAACTAGACAAAGGTCTTTGATGGAAAATGAGCTCAATATTCTCCAAAAGATGCGAGACGACTATGAAACAATGAAAAGGGAAGAGAATGGATACACTGGTGCGCTGGAAGAGCTATTGAAAAGCATGGAAAAAATTGAAAGCGCCCTCGCGGAAGTTGATAAAGAATCCATAAGCGAGAATCTTACGTCGACTGCACGGTTCTTGGGCAATGCTATGGGAGTAATGGAAGAGAAAAGGAATGAAGAACAAAAGTCAATGGGGAAGTTTTCGCGGCTTGTAGCAGATGCAGGTTTTTACAAAAAGGAAATTGAAAGGTTGAATGCGGATCTGGAGAACAGGGCCAAGTCCCAGAGAGAGGCTGACGCCCTGCAGAAAAAGGCGGGAAAATCACCTGAAAAGGACATCGAGAAAAAGAAACGCGTGATAGAAGAATGCGTCGGTAAGTTGGAGTCAGTTAGGATAAAAATAAACGATTTGAACGAGACAGTCGAGCAGATTTCCTCTATCAAAGCAAAGTGCCCTGTATGTGACACCAAGCTGACGGAAGAAAAGAAAATCATTTTGATCAAGGAAAAAAAACGCGACATAGAGGATCTCAAACACGAATTTCGTGATGCCCTGCAGAAAAAGGAGCTGACTGAAAAGGAAATGAAGGAACTGGAATTTTATCTCGTACGGTTGAACGAGCTGTTGGTGGCGGTGAAGGACAGCGACAAATTAAAGAGTGAAGCAGACAGTCACAAATCCGCCCTGAAAATTCTGATGGACAATACCAAAAAACAGGAAAAAGAATTATCCGACCTGCAGAAAAGCATGTTTGAAATGCAGAGCAAAATAAACGATGCGCAAACCCAAAAGCAAAAATTGGAACTGCTTTCACACTACTTGAGGGAGTATGAGGGAAGCAGAACAAGGATAACAGATATAACACAGCAGAGAAACAGGATTTTACTCCACATCCAGAAGGCAGAGAGCTCTTTTGCAGGAAAAGATCTGTACAAAATGGAAAATGAACTGAGATCCTTAATAGGAAAGGAGAAGGAACTGTCGGCAAAAAAGGAAAACTCGGATAATCTGATACGGGAAAGGGAAAACAGGCTGAGGGAGTTGGAAAGCGTTTTTGCAAACGCGAAGAAGGAAAAGGACGAAATCAAAAGGCTAGATGATTTGATTTTGCAGTTAAAGCTTTTTGAAAAGGCTCTCGTTGCAACCCAAATCCAGCTGAGGCAGGAATTCGTGATGGCAGTGAATTACTCGATGACACAGCTTTGGAAAGTTCTTTATCCTTACCAGGATTTCCCTGACATAAGGCTAAATGTGGAAGAGGGCGACTATGTCTTGCAGCTAAGGACGTTGGGTGGAGAGTGGGTCAATGCAGACGGTATTGTGTCTGGCGGTGAGCGGTCATTGGCGGCTTTGGCATTAAGAATAGCATTCTCCCTTGTTTTGGCTCCACATTTGCCAATTCTCTTCCTTGACGAACCTACTGCAAATCTTGATTCCGCGGCCATCAAAGTTTTGTCAGACACGTTGCGGGAAAAAATAGGGGAATTTGTGGAACAGACTTTCATAATCACACACACCCCAGAACTGGAGGAAGCTGTTACAGGTTTTGCGTACAAATTGGAAAGAGACAAGTCACGTGACGGATATGCACAAGTTGTTCAATTGAATTAGAATATCAATTAAAAGAGATAGAAATAGCTGTCATGTCATCATATTGTTTATCAATGTACTCCAAGAATACTGATAAAAGGCTAAAGTTATAAATGGCAAGTATGACCATAAAGATGTTGACGGATTATCCGGCCGCGTTTATCCCGGAGGAGAAGGCCCTTGTGATTTCGGACATACATTTAGGAGTGGAATCTGAACTGTCAAAACTCGGGGTCAGGATACACAAGCAGATAGGGAAATTTACATCAATGCTTGACAAATTGATAGACGCCACTGGCGCCAGGACAGTGATAATTCTGGGCGATGTGAAGCACAAAGTCCCGGGCGCAACATTCCAGGAGATGCGCGACGTACCGAAATTCTTCGACCATCTTCTGGCTAAAGTCAACGTCACCGTCTGCAAGGGAAATCACGATGATTTTCTGGAAAAGCTTGTGCCTTCTGGTGTGAAGCTTTACGGCAGCAAAGGATTCAAACTGCACAAGTATGGATTTTTCCATGGCCATGCATGGCCTTCAAGGACCCTGGTCAAGTGTGATTACATTTTAATGGGGCACATGCAGCCTGCCGTGGAGTTCAAGGACAAGCTCGGCTACCGTTCCAGGCAGCAGATATGGCTCAAGGGAAAGCTGGATAAAAAATCAGTAAAGAAGAAATATGATACAAAACAAACTGGCGAACTGAATATAATCATAGTTCCTTCATTCA
Source organism: uncultured archaeon (assembly GCA_964373665.1). Classification (GTDB taxonomy): domain Archaea; phylum Aenigmatarchaeota; class Aenigmatarchaeia; order CG10238-14; family SCSR01; genus JACOWB01. The sequence goes on from CAYJVM010000005.1 coordinate 8,427, forward strand.
ATTCGATGATAGGGAGCTTGAATTTGATGCTGGACAAAGATGTTTCAGGGCCGCTGGTGGCAGAAGCGGTTGACATGGACGAGATGAAGGCATACCTTCTTGACGGCACCTATCTGGGACTTTTGAAGAACATAAGAAAGAACAGCTTAAGATAGTTCATCCAAAAGTTCCTTCTCGCTTTCGGTAAGCTTACTGTAGACTTCTCTAAGCGTCTTGACATCGCTATCATTCAGCACGACAACAAGCTTGTCCCCTTCGTTGATCTGTCTGCCGACTGTGATGTTCTCCATGCTTATCGCCACTCTATCATTCCTTTTCGCCTCTGAAGCTGCCTTACCCTCTGACTGCATTTCCTTCACCCTGCCGATGACCTTCCCGTCCGATTTCTTAAGCAATGACCCGGCCTTCAAATAACCCCTAGTGATTTCAACGCCGAATACAGCAGGATTGGAAGTCCTAAACACAGCACCTTTCAAAATAACCAGCTCTGCAGGCCTGCTCACGCTTGACAGCTTGTTTTCAATTTCCCTACCCTTCTTATCCGATGACCATTTCTTATATTCTTCCAGCAATCTATAAATCACACTGTTTTCAAAAAAGAACACTCCCAAATCCTTGGCCATCGACTTGATTTCTTCAGGCGTCTGCATGTCGAAAGACAAAATTACCCTTCCCATCTCGTCGTTAGAAGTCTGAGCTTCGACTATGTCCTCCCTTGTGAGCTTGCCCACATCAGCTTTCCTGATTGGCACACCTTCCTCCCCCAGCAGCTTTATCATCGCCTCCAATCCTCCCAGAGTGCTTGCCTTGATGACAATTCCTGCCATGTCCTTGCTGAAGCTGATACTCTCCACCTCTTTCTGCACCTGCGCCTTGGCGTTCTCAATCTCACTTTCAGACTTGACAGCAAGTATGGGCGAACCAGCAATTGCGTTTTCCAGTCCCGGCGCCGATATCCTTATGCCTGTAGCGGCTTCTGCCCTATCTATCTGCACGAACTGTCTCTCCGTTCTTATCTCCTGCAGCTCCCTCGGCAGCAGCAGAGCCTTTACCTTTGTGACGATAGGCTCCTTACCGCCTATAACTATGTAATCACCCTTTTCTATCGCGCCGTCATAAAGAATCACATCTATAATGTTTCCAAGGCCCTTGACTTCCTTTATCTCAAGTATAGTCCCCCTGCCGATATCTGACAAGCTTAGCTTGTCCGTCAAGAATCTCTGCCCAAGGCCTGCGAGCATGAGAAGTATATCAGGCAGTCCTTCGCCCGTATGGCCGGAAACAGGAACTATGGCTATGGCTTTCGTGTAATCATTTATCCTGTCAAACCTGTCCGACTCGAATCCGCGTTCAGAGAGCTGCGCGACCAGATTGTATATCTTGTTGTCGAGCTCTTCCCTTACATCCTCCCTCTGTTTGCCGTATGACTCGAAAAAGTTCGAATTCTTGTTTGTATGCCATCCCCTTACTTTGTCTATCTTTGTTGCAGCAATTATGAACGGGGTCTTGTATTCCTTGAGAATATTCAACGATTCTTCAGTTTGCTCCTTGAACCCTTCATTGATGTCAACAACCAGAATAGCCAAATCAGCTATGGCCCCACCGCGTTTGCGCAATGTGATGAAACTTGAATGGCCTGGGGAGTCTATTACAAGCAGGCCTGGTATTGTGAGTTGGATATTGAATTTCTCAAGAAGGTTGCCACATATATTCCTGACTACTTGGACGGGTATGTTTGTCGCGCCGATAGCTTGGGTTATAGCGCCTGCCTCCTGGCTGGCGACTGCAGTACCTCTAATTGCGTCCAACAATGTGGTCTAAACGTGCTCAACTTGTTAAATGAACATTCCGTGATCCACATGCCCCAGTACCGCCACGATAGGCTGTCTTAGTCTCATGCAAACACCTTTTCTAGATTTTCATAATTCAAAGCTGAGTTTATTATACTTATCTGCAGTGTATTCAACATTAGTATTCAGCCAGCTACCTGAAAATAACTTCGGTTAAATTCTTTTGTATGAACTCATCCACCTCCTTTATCAGCCTAGGATTAAGCGATACGTGCTTTCCATAAGATGTTGGCTTTGTCGATATGTAACCAGACTTAACCAAATCTTTTGTTATAATTTCTATTTCGTGATAATTTTGCGGATCAGCACCTTTTCTAATATTGTTTTCGTCTGTGTGTTTACCTCCGATATAGCGATGTCTCTTCAACCTGTTTAATGCCCACGCCTTAATTTGCTGGTTCATTATTCATTTTAATGAATATTCACAAATAAAAGCTTAACGCTTATAAATGTGAACTATATAATAAAGTGTATGACCAACGAAAACTTGTCTTCATTTGTTTTGGTTATGGGAAATACGCCATTTTCCAGAGTCATAGATTTTTTCCTGGAGAACAGACCATTCGACTATTCCAAGACACAAATAGCAAAAGGTTCAGATATAGGGTGGTCAACTTTGCATGGGATTTGGAAAATTTTGGATAAAAATCAAATTGTAAAACGGACGAGAATCGTCGGAAAGTCTCAAATGTACAGACTGAACGAAGACAACCCGATCGTAAGGAAAATTGTTGAATTGGACGCAAAAATAACCGAAGTTTATGCTGACAGGATAGCTGAAGAAGAGCTAAGTGTTCCTGTTCAAGTCAAGCGCAGGAAATGAGTAAATACAACATTTAAATCCTTTACTGTCCTTTACTTAGTATGGTGCAATCAATAAAGCTATTGCCGCAGGAACTGGCAGAAGCGCTGGCGAGCATAGCTGTTTATCCAGCCAGGGAAGACTTTGCCCAAATAGGGGATTCTTCCGCATACAGCACTCCATTAAGGGCTTCAAGAGAATTCTCGGCAAACGGCAGAGATTATGTAAACAAAGATGGCGTAATAGTAAATCTTAACCCGCCAGAGCAAGTGTTGCTTTTACAGTTATTGTCAAAAAAACTAGGTCTCCCATTAAGGCATGGTTATTTGAAGGAACAGCTAGAGGCGGCTTGCTCTCCGCAGGGTCAGGCTTACAAACAGAATGTGCTGGCGCCTCTGTGGGTGTACACTGGCGAGATGATTGCAAAATCTGACGACGAAAGAAAAATAGGCAGAGTGAAAGACGTGGGGATATTGCCGTCTGATGACCATGCCATTTTTGAAGGAAAAGGCTTCGAGGCAAACACAGAATTGGTTGTCGTAAGATACAATCTGGGTCCGATTATCCAGACTGAGATTCCAACAAAAGAAGGTTATTTCGACCAAATATCCGGAGTTATTCCAGTGAACGGCGAGTTGAAATCTAGAAAAGGCAGGGGATATTGGAACGGGATTTATTTTGATAAAGGACTGTCTGCTGTCGGGTGCTACTGGGACTCTGTCGTGCGGAGGCTCTTCGCGAATGCGGACAGGCCGTTGATCAGGTTATCTTTTGGCGAGGTCGGCGTCGGCGGGGCTCTGGGTACGTGGACGGAAGCCCCTCTTAATAAATAAATCTAACTAATTCTATCTTGTCCTGGCGATGAGCCTGGACTACACGCTGGCACATGGCGCATTAGGGCTTTTTCCGTCTAGCCATGAAATACAGAGGCGACAGATAGTAGCGATGATGAATGACATGACTAGTGTGAAACCTGAAGCTCAGTTTCTATACATTGCCACCCAGAGAGAGAGAGAGTATTAACAATGTTTTGGAAGGATGGTTCGGCTATGCCATGCATAGAAATACCTACAAATTGAGGAAAAGAATTACCAGAAACCTACAAATACTTTCCAACACCATTTAATATCTAGTGTTTTTATGGCAGCCACAATGCAGGAGATAACACCTTTAGGCCTGTGTATAGTGACCCAGGACCTCATAGACGGAAGGAGATTCCAGCAGAACTTTTGCGACAACATACTCTTAAGGAACAGAGACAAAGAGCTTCAGGCAAAGCTCACACCAATCAAGAGGGAGCTCAACTCAAACCTCCAAGGCAAGTACTTGGAGGGACACAAGATTGCAATAATAAGCAACATAGACAAGTTAATCGCCGTAGTAGCGTCACGATATGCGGGGACAGACTTGAATCTCGTGGATTCTATTGTTTACAACGGCAAGATTTTAATTAACAAAGTGTTAGCCGCCGGTTCCTTTGAAAAGATTGCTGAGCTTGAGTCCGTGTTCAAGTCAAAGATAACTCTGCCAGTATACGACCTTTATGTAAGGCAGTCTGAAACGAAATCCATTTTCAAGAGATAAAACGGGATTGCATGTCTCATGAGGTTGAGAAGGAAATTGAAAGGTTGCGGAACAGGAAATTGTCCATTATCAGCAAAATAAATTCAGCAAAGCCCGATGATAGGGAAAGCTATGAAAGGGAGTTGGACATCATCCAGAATCAGATAGAAATTCTTGAAAGGTACAAGAAATAGCTAGTACTTTCTCCCGACTATCCACTTGAAGAAGATGACGATGAATAGTACCGCCACTAAAACAGCAGATCCGATTATCCACAGCAGAGGATTTGTGAAGCTGAAAAAGTCTGCCATAAAATCAGCCTGTCCCAGATCCTTTCCAGAACTTCAACTTGGAAAGCAGTTCTTTAATTCTTTGCGCAATGCCTTTCTTGGGAGTCTGGATAGTTTCCTTTCCGGCCCATACGTATTCGCCTGTTCCAGGCTTGTACCCCTCATTGGAGGGCAAAAACAAGTAAATGACGAATCCGACAATGACAATGACCACAATGCCGATACCGACGTAAATCCAAGTGCTCGGTATTTTCAAGCTTGGCTGTGCAACCGCCGGAAGTTTTTTCAACTGTTCACGAGTCTGCGTAATAAGCGATTCTATCGTCTCAAACTTTGCAAAAGCCCCGACGTAATCCCCGGAATTTAGAGCATCCTCCGCCTCCCGAAACTTTGACTTTAATTCAGCTAGCTTCTCCTCCGCCTGCAGGACATTAACTCCGGCGGTCCTGCTTTCGTTTATCGAAGACTCGAGCTTGGATACTTCCAGCTTGAACAGAGCCAGCCTGTCCTTTATCTCACTCTGGGTTTCTTCGGACGGCAGTATCTTAAGCGTGAAATTTTGGGATATTGATGAATTTTGACTGCTTGCATTGAATTCACCACTATACTCCTTTGGATCCTGGTCCTTTATGTCGAACGTAAGGGTAAACTCAGCTGTCTGCCCAACCAAAATATTCTTAGATTCCGTTAAAGAGTACCATCCCCTATCTATACCCGCTATAGCCAGCGTCACGTTTTGTCCAATTGTTCCCGTATTCTTCACCTTTACTGTAAACGAGGCAGTGGAGTTTTGCTTGACTTCCATCAATGCAGTGGTGTCGATGAAAGCAATCGTGCCGGTTGGAGTGGGTTTTATTATAAGCATGTTTTTCTGCGTCGCCACAGTGTAGTTCTGGTTCACTGTGTTGTTGCACAAATACTCGTAGACCGTCCCTGCGTTGAATGTCTGCACGTCTGGATTGGTGGCCAAAGTATTGTTCCTGTATATCTTCGCAGTGAGGCTAGAGATGCTTGACGTGCACGTGACGTTCGTCTGAATCGGGGAATCAAGAGTCCATTGTGGGGTTATGTTCAGCAAAATTGTCGGCGAGGCCGGGTTTACCGTGAATGATGATTTCGTTATGTTGAACGTGTGGTTCGAGAAAATCCCATGTATGTTCCAATTCCAGTTTCCTGCCGGGAAGGTAGTATTGTAGAAGTATGTTGTAGCGGAATTGTTCGACATGGTGTAAGTGGCGTTGCTTCCGGTCCAGTCGCCGTGCGTGTACAAATTCACCACATCCGGATTGCCGTCAAATGTTATGATTAATGAGCTGGTGCTGTTTGAAAACGTTGAAGGTATGCTGGATGTGGTTACAGAATAACTTGGAATCGTCGCGACAAAGTACGTTGAAGAGTTTGTCGAGAAGTTTGCATTACTAGTCACGGTGATAGAATAGTTATGGCGTCCGACAGAGGTTATTACATCGTCCGTTTTTGAGTATGGCAGAGTTCCACCGGAAGCAATAGATGTGCCGTCCCTTGTTATCGAAACTGTGCATCCTGTCTGAGTGCAACTCGCAGTGGTCGTTATATTAATTGCGGTGTTGTTTATCGATGTTATGTTGCCGTTGGATGTCCCGTTAAGAAAAACTGTTATGATGTTCGCGGCTTTGTTTATAGTATATGTTAATTGCTGAGTGGAGTTGAAGGTGTTGTTGGTGTCGTTCGCGTACACCCTCCATACGTATGTCCCGGCTGCTAGGTCCGTGAATTTCGAATAATAGACACTGCTGGAGTTGCTCATAGTGTCGTTGTGCGGAGTGCCGCTACCGGTGATATTGTGCTCAATCAACACTTTTGATATGTCGATATTGTCACTCCATGTTATGTTGAACCAGTATGTCTGGTTCTGCACATAGGTTGAGTTTGTGCTTGGCGACGTCGTGTTACTGGAATAAGTAGGAGCAAGGGTGTCAAATACGTTTATGGTCACATTCGTTGAGTTGAATACACCATTTGCATCCAATGTAGATACGTTAAAGCCGTAATTACCGGTAGCTGAAATCGTTGTAAGGTAGACCCAGAAGTATTGCGTAGCACCGTTGCCTACAAGGCCTATGGACGAGCTGTTGGTCCATGCCGGGAAGGAAGACGACGCTGTATAAGGACTTGTTGTCGTTGTGCCTGAGGATGAGAAAACAAAGCTTGCGGGCAGGGTGATGTTCAAGCGGGTGATATTGACGCTCCCAGTGTTCTGTATGGTAAAGTTCAGCAGTTGCGAGCTCTGTCCTCCATTGGCTCCAGATGGGTCAGAAGAAGCCGTAAAAGGCACTGCCAATGCACCAGTAGACAGCAGCGCAACAAATATTATACCAGGCAAACCAAACCAAATTTTCATCCAATCCCGTAATGTTTATTTAAACTTTCTAAAAGATATTGCTTCTATTAGCTTTAAATTCGATGAGGAAATTTGAAAACCTGACAAAAAGATGAATGGTTTGCCGAGTCCTGAGAAGAAGAGACTAGAGCTCGTGAGAGTTTCTGGCGTATTCGTTGCTTATGACAACCCTTTTGAACTCGCCGCTCCATGCAAGCTCCAACACTGTCACATCACCTGAATTTATTACTTTATCGCCTTTGACTATTTCCACAGGCATTCCGTCGACGTGCGCGGTCAGGTTCGTCAGACCCAAGTTGCCGTTGTTCAAAACAGCAACAAGAACATTCCCATTGGATGCAATTGACACGTCCAATATATCAATGCTATATTGAGAATCCCCTATAACCGCTATAATTTGGCCGGTCTTTGGCAGGAACTGGCCTATGATGGGGACGTTAGTAATCTCCGGGAAGGAGCCGAGTATGAGGTAGCTGGAAATGAATATTGCCAATACCAGCAAGGCGCCGACTGCTATGCTGTCGAGCATCTTGAAGAGTATGTAAAATACCACCCCAAGTATAGCAAGACCGAAAATCAATTCCAGGATCATAAAGTTATTTTGCGGCGAAACTTTAAATCAATTTAACGTAAAGTGCCCCGGAAGGGATTTGAACCCTCAACCTTCTCCTTAGGACGGAGTTGAGCTATTACTATTTGCTCTATCCAAGTTGAGCTACCGAGGCAAAGTTATACTTTAGAATTGGTTTTATATAATTAACGTGTAATTGATGGTTATGTATGACGCTATTATTGTAGGAGGAGCACTGGCTGGGAGCAGGACTGCGCAACTGCTTGCCCAGAAAGGGAAGAAAATCCTTTTGCTTGAAGAGCATGAGAAAGTAGGCTTGCCGTGCAAGTGCACAGGCCTAGTCAGTTGGAGGACACCTGAAACAGTAAAGCTGCCTAAAGAGCTCATAGTTAACAAACTTGATTATGGCAAGTTCTTCGCCCCTGACGGCACTAATTTCACGTTAAAGTCAAAGAAGACTGTTTACGTTCTTGACAGGCCTGGGCTGGACAAGTTCATTTTTGACGAAGCTGTGAAAGAAGGAGCTGAGGTCAAGACTGAACGGTTTGAAACTTTCAAGCACGATAACGGGCATTTGCAGGTCAAGACAAGTAAAAGAGTGTACGAAACGAAAGTGCTGGTAGGCGCAGATGGAGCTAATTCAACCGTTGCACAGGTTGCTGGATTGGAGATGCCTAAAGACATCTATGTAGGTATGCAGACTACGGCAGTCGGTGATTTTGCACAGGTTGCTGAATTGTGGTTTGGCAACCAAGTAGCCCCAGAATTCTTTGCATGGGTAGTCCCGGAAAATGAGAATGTGGCAAGGATAGGGCTTGCATCGCCGTCAACGCCGAAGGTTTACTATGAAAAGTTTTTGAAGAGCAGACTGGGACATAACGGGCTAAAGCCTGATGTCGCAGGGGTTATTCGATTTGGTGTGATGAACGACACAGTTGCAGATAGAATAATGTTAGTGGGTGATGCTGCATGTCAAATTAAACCGTTTAGTATAGACTCAGAAGAATGTGTATTGGTAAATATTGACGGTTTAATAAGAAATGAGAAGATTAAAGATATTGAAAAATATGGTAGTAAAGAAGAAAATAAGAATTTTGTATCATATAATCTAAATAAAAATATTTATGGGTTTTCTCTCGATAAGTTTGCAGATAAACCAGAATTTCGTAGAATTAGTAGACTATTATCACATAAAATAAAAGAACCTCTTTATGAAATAATTTTGAATAAAGGCTTTAGAATTAAAACAACAGGTTCTCATAGTGTTATGATATTAGCTGAGAAAGAAATCGTATCTAAAAAAGTTTCAGAGCTACAACCTAACAAAGACTTTCTTTTATGCTCCTTAGATGTTCCAAATAATGAATCAATTAAAGAAATCAACCTAATTAAACTTATAGTGCAAGAAGCTCCTGAGTTAATTCCAAATACCCGTGTCCGAGACAGTAAAAAACTAATTTATAAGAAACGTTCTGATATACCCAGAAGCAAAAGAAGTTCGTATTGGGATAATGATTCTATACCACTAAAATATTTTCTAGAGAAAAATATTATACCAGAAGATATTGTTATAACATACGAACCAGCTAAAAAGAGTGTAAAGATCCCGAACATAATCAAAATCACACCAGAGTTTTGTCGCTTATTGGGGTACTATATTTCAGAAGGTCATTGCAAAGACGAAAAAGAAATAGGAGTGACCTTCGGTGTAAAGGATAGAAAGTTAGGTTATATTGAAGATTTCCTCAAATGTTTGGAAATATCATTTGGTATTAAACCACATAAAGTAAGAATTCATAAAAACCCCAAAACTCAAAAAATCACCTCTTACCAATTTGCATTTGGAGGTTATCTACTAACTAAAATTTTCAAAAAGGTCTTTAAAGTAGGCACAGGTGCACATCTTAAACAAGCACCCTTCATTCTGTTTAATGTACCAAATAGCCTGAAAAAAGAATTTCTTAAAGCATATTTGCGTGGAGATGGTACCATACGAGTAAGAAATACAAGTAAAAGAAGAAATTGGTCAGCTGAAATATCAGCTAAATCCGTTAGTAGAAAACTAATAGACGATATCACGCTTTTGTCATTGCAACTCAAATTAAATCCTACTATAACTGAATCTTTTATACCAGAACGAAAATTATACGGTAAAATAATGAAGAAAGGAAAGTGTTATAAAATAGCCTTTTCAAACAAACATGATTTACTATACTTGTCAGATACATTTCTTCATAAGACTTCAAAATTAACTCGTCATCTAGGCAAAACAGAATCAAAAACACTCATTACTTTACCAAAAGTTTTCCTAAATAATTTAGATGTCAAAAAAGAATTAAAAAAAGAGTTTTGGGCACCACATCTGCATAAAAGCTTCTCTTATGAGCGATTGAAGAAAGTATTCTCTAAAATAAATTCGACTAGTGGACAACTTAGTTTACTTAGAAATATTGTAAATAATAACATTTTAGTAAGCCCCATTAAAGAAATAAAGAAAGTTGCGCCTTCAGACGACAATGTTTATGACTTGGAAGTTCCAGGTGTTAACACTTTTGTAGGAGGTATAGGACCTATAGTCCTTCATAATTCTGGAGGTGGGATTACTTATGGATTGATCGCTTCACAGATTTGTACTGATGCTGTTGAGAAAGCATTTGAAGAAAATAAATTTGACTATCAATTTCTCAAGCAAAATTACGATTTGGAATGGAAGAAAAAACTAGTTCCTGGAATCAATAAAGGAATGATGTTTAGAAAATTGTTGTATCTTTTACCTGATTCTCAAGTGAATCTAATGTTCAATATGATTAAATTATTTGGCAACAAGATTTTGACTAGGTTCGATTTTGATTTGTTAAGCGGATAGTTGTAACATAGCGTTTTCCCCTAGGATTTAAAGATACAGGCTTTGCACATGAACTAATTATCTTTTCAATTAACAGTTTTTTAGAAACTGTTTACATATGTATTAACTTGCTCTTTCTTTCAAATATTCTTCTCTTGTTTCATTTGCTACTTCAAACATTCTCTCTTCTCTGTTTAAGAATGTCGGGTAATTTTCTCCATCAACAACTTGTTTAATATTAGGGTCATCTATTATTTCAGTTTCTACCTCAAAAGTCTGTCCATTGTAATCTTTAACCTGGGCATTGATAGGTTGATACCAAAGTTCGTGTATCTCCCACTCACCAACTAAACCTCTTTCTACTCTTGTTAAATACCAGACCTGACCTGAAACTACACTTCCAGAAGCAGGTCTAATACAATAAGTTCTAAACTTCGAGTCCCAATGATTACTAAGGATTCGCCCAACGTTTTCTGGTATTTCTTCCCATAGTTGAACACAAAGCTCATAACCTTCAAGTTTAGCAGGAAATCCTTCTGGTTTTCTACCAACAACGGATTTCATCATCTCAGCAGACCGATTTGCACCATAACCAAAGTACATAACTTCTTCCATTATCTCACTTTACCATATCAAGATATAATATTTAAATCCTTTACTTTTACATGCAGTTTGATAATATGCCACAAAAATCCTCTGATAAAGAAAATCAAATGTGAACAACAACGAACCTATAAGAAGACTTTGATCTTTCTCTTCCCGACAATCGCCCTGAAGACTTCCTTTCCGATGTCGGAATCCTTGGCCACTTTAATAGAGCCGTTCTTTCCGATAGTTGCAGAGAAAATGAACTTGTCTTCAATGAAGAGGCTGGCCGCCTTTCCAATGAAATTCCTGTCGATAACGAATTCTACGCTGTTGCCCTTTTCATAAACTTCAAACTGGATCTCATTACCCATGGTTGCTGTCTTAGGCTCTATATCGATGCTCATTCCAAGCTTCTTCTCCAGCATCTTCACAGTCGAACCTTCCTTGCCTATTATCCTAGGTATAACTTCGTTAGCAACCCTGACAATTATCTTGTTGTCCGAAACAACCTCGACCTTGGCATTAGAATCAAACTTTTTTATGTCCTGCAGTATCCTCTCCGCCGCGAGCTTTCGCAGGGGCGACGCTTCTTGCATTTGCTTTACCGGGACAATCACATTTTCCTCGCCGTACGTGTATATTTCATACTCGGGCTTTTCGGTTTCAAAATCCTTGACTTCGACAAGAGGTCTTGCCAGATCAGCCACAGTCATGCCATTAGGTACCTTGACTGTCAATTCAAGTTGGTAGACTTTCTTCACCTCGCCTGCTTTGACGAAAACCACAGTATCTATAATATGCGGTATCACTCCCAACTCAACCCTACCGATGAATCTTTGGATGGCGTCTATAGCTTCACTAGCGTGCACGATCCCTATCATTCCCACACCAGCCAGCCTCAGATCAGAGAAAATTTGGAAATCCTTTGTCTTCCTTATTTCATCGAAAATGGAATAATCAGGCCTCACCAAAAGCAATATGTCAGCTGTCTTTTCAAAATCACCCTCCAGCGGCCCGTACTGCGTAATCTCGGGAGGCACCTGCAAGTCCCTCGGGCTTTCGAGAGTCTTTACAATCTTATTCTGGTTCATATAGAACTCGGCAATTGATGCGGCGAGTGTTGATTTTCCTGAACCTGGCGGGCCGGCTATAACTATCCCCGCAGCCTCTCCCTTCAATCTTGACATGAGCTTTTCCGACAGCCTGTAATCTTCTAAAGACAGCTTTGCCACAGGTCTGACAATAGTCATCTCAACCCCGTCTGAAAACGGAGGCCTTGCTATGGATATTCTGTAATTTCCAAGTTGTATAACAGTGGCGCCTGATCTTACAATTTCAAAGCTTCCTTCTTCGCTGACTCTTGTAGCTTCTGAAACTTCTATAGCCATCTGTTCCAACTCATCTTTCTTCAAAGGCTGGTCGGACAGTTTAACCAGGTCAAAATTACCTGGCTTGCCCCTCTTTGCCATTGGAACGACATCCTCCTTCAAATGCACAGACAAAGTTTCAGGCGTGAAATAGTTTTCGAACTTGAGACCTTCAACTCTAGTCTCTGTGGGGATGTAGTTTATTTTCACGCCTTCGGCTTCACCTACTAGCGCTTGGACATAATCGGCAGTATAAAGAATCCCGCCTTCTGCCTTTGACACATCCCTGATAAGCGCGTCCATTCTGCCAGATTTGGCCAATTTTATGTCTTCGATGGAAGGTCTGTCGCCGGAGAATCTTAGTTTTATATCGTTCTGATCGCACAACGCTCTTAATCTCTTCAGCTCTTCCAGACCTACAAAACCAGGATCCCTGCCTTTCGAGGCTTGAGCCTGCAGTTCGTCAAGGACTGCATACGGAACGATAATCTCGATGTTTTCAAGTTCGTGATTTCTCACCATCTGGGATATCTTGCCATCGATAATGATTGACGTATCCAAAACTATTCTCTGCACTTTTTCACTCATACAAATCAATTACAGAACTTCTTTAATAAGCGTTACTTAACGTATTCCACATTTTCCACACCATTGAACTTTTCATCCCCCGTCAAAAATTTGACCCCTAGACTTTTGGAAAGTACATATCCCATACAATCAGTCATCGATAATTTATCCTCTCTTCTGGATAATTTCAGCTTGGCCGCTATAAGAACTATGTCGTTATCGAAATCCACAACAAAACCCTTCAACTTATCCATATACTCTTTGGCCTTTTCCACATCATAATCTCTTAGCAGAAAATAACACACTTCGAATAAGTTCAGTTTCGTAGTTAACATCCCGGCATTTTTGTAACTCCTATAATTAGGATTGCCTTTTATAACTTCAATTATCGCATAAGAGTCGAACAAAAATCTTTCATCCATGTTCTTCTCTATCCAAGTCGTCTAGTGCCTTTTGCGTGTTTATTTTCCATCCTTTAAGTGACCCGAAAAGCTTTTCCAATGTTTTACCTTTATGAAGTATTATTATATCCAAGCTTTGGTCTTCCATTATATGTTCCTTTTTCGCAACATCGCTTGGAATAATTAAACCTAGGGAGTTACCCCACCTTTTGGCACGGGTTTTAACAACTGGCATAATTATACATTGTATAACTAATATTTAAACCTTTAGTTGAGAAATAGCCTGCTTTAAAGACACTTCCCTCTGCTCACCAGTTTTCATATCCTTCAATTTAAACTTTTTCTTTTTCAGCTCTTCCTTACCCACGACTAGAACATAAGGAATATTAATTTTGTTGGCATATTCCAGTTGCTTGCCGAAGTTTCTTTCCATTAAATCCATCTGAGAGCTTATATTGTTTCTCCTTAATTCTGCCACAGTTCGTACGACATCATCTAGTACACTATTATCAACGCTTGTTACAAAGACCTTTACACTACTCTTTTCAGTTTTGAACATTTTATTTTCTTTCATGACTTCTAAAATTCTGTCCAAGCCTAGTGAAATTCCCACAGCAGGCAAATCTTGACCACCGACAATCTTAATCAAATTATCGTATCTCCCACCTCCGCCACAACTTACTTTAGCACCAACACTTACTTCAAAAACAAAAGATGTGTAATATTCGAGACCACGTACAAGTGAAATATCGAATTGAAATTTTTTATCGCGTCCAATTTCTTTTGCCAAATTAAACAATTCTTCCAATTCTCTCTTACTTTCGCTATCTGGTATTTTACTTAATTCATTCGCTTTCAAAACTTTGAGAATATTATCGGGTTTGAGACCTTTATTTTTAAGTTCAACTTCAACCCCTTCAAAGCCTATTTTATCCAGCTTATCAATAGTCCTAAAAACTTCAACAATTTTTTCTTTGTCTACTACTTTTTCAAATTCGCGCTGCAATAAATTTCTGCTATTAATTCTTATCTTATAATCTCTGAAGCCCAGCCTATCTAGTATTTCACAGATGGCGGCTAAGCATTCTATATCCGACAATGGTGATTTGCTTCCAACAGTGTCTATATCCGCTTGCCAAAATTCTCGAAAGCGAAGAGATGCAGGATTGTCATACCTCCATGCTTGTGCTATTTGGTATCGTTTAAACGGTTTTGGTAATGACATGGAGGAAACAACTCTAGCCAGAGGTATTGTCAAATCAAATCTTAATCCTAATTCGCGATCAGATTTGTCCTTAAAATAATAGATTTCATCCTTTACAGCTTCACCATATCCACCCTTCGCAGACAATAGTTCAAAACTTTCGAATGCAGGAGTGATTAAAGGTCCAAACCCATACTTTTCGAAAACATCTCTACAAACTTCAATTATCTGCTGTAATTTGCTCGCATCTTCTGGCAATAGATCTCTAGTGCCTTTAGGAGGTTGGAATTTCATACTATTCGCCTCTTATCTTTACAGCCTGTGCATGGCCTTCTAGGCCTTCTAATTTGGCTATTTCGTAGGCAGGTTTTATCAGCTTCATTATATTCCTTTTATCTATTTCTTGGTAACTTGTGAACTTAATAAAATCCCTGACTGATAACCCTCCCTTTACGCGCGCCATTCCAGATGTGGGCAACACATGATTCGTACCGCTGATATAGTCTCCGAATACGGATGAGGAGTAATCCCCTATAAACACGCCTCCAGCGTTCTTTATTCGCTTCATATAATTCTTGGCGTTTTTTATCATAATCTCCAAATGTTCTGGGGCAAAGTTATTCGCTATTTCAAAACATTCGTCCAAGTCTTTTGCAATTATTAACTTACCGTTCTCGTCTAACGATTCTAGTATAGTCTTTTTGGTTTCTAACTTCTCCACTTGCCTTGTCACTTCTTTGTCCACAGCATTCGCCAGCTTTGTGGAAGGTGTTACCAAAACGACAACTGTATCTTTGCCATGTTCAGCTTCTGCTAATATGTCTGCGGCGACAAACCTAGGATTTGCTCGTACATCCGCTATTATCATTAATTCAGTAGGACCTGCAATGGAATCTACATCCACGTAACCATAAGCCAATTTTTTCGCAGCACTCACGTAGGCATTTCCCGGTCCAACAATTTTGTCAACCTTTTGAATAGACGCTGTTCCGAATGCCATTGCGGCTATAGCCTGTGCGCCACCTATTTTGTAAATTTTATTTACTCGAAGAATGTCAGCAGTCACTATTACAGATTCGTTTGCGGTTACGATACCATTCCGCTTTACAGGAGGTGTGGAGATTGTTATTTCTTTCACTCCGGCAACTTTTGCCGGTATAACACACATAAGCACGGTTGATGGCAATGGAAACTTCCCTGCAGGTATATAGCATCCAACACTTTCTATTGGCATTGCCAGTTCTCCTAGCAGGTTCCCGTTATATCTAAAACTAAAGGTTTTTATACACTTTAGTTCCATCTCGCAAAATTTTCTTATATGTTTCGCGGCTTTCTTGATTGCGTCAATCTGTTTCTTTGAAAGCGCTTTATAGGCAGATTTTATTTCCCTCTTCGACACTTGAACGTTTTCCTTCTTTAACATAACGTTGTCATATTTCTTGGTGCAAGCAAAAACTGCTTTATCCCCGTCCTTCGCTACAGTCTCGAATATTTCACCTACAGTATCCATCACTTCTTTTCTAAATACCATCCTCTTTTTTCCAATCCTAGAAGTTCCCACAATTTTCATAATCACACCGCCGACAACGATGGGTATGGAACTATGATATCGCTAAACAAGTCCTCCACAAACCTTCTTATCTCTGTTTGTCTAGGCTCGCGAAACACAACTACTGCCTGCGAATTTAATATTTCACGTGTCGCTTTTCTGCCATTCGCTTCCGCAGTTCCCCCTGTTACGACGAAATCTATGATAGGATCCAAGTTAGTTCCTTCCAAAGAACCTGAGTAAGGCACTAGTCTGTACCCCGTTAAATAATCGTCCATATAGTTAGTATAACTTTCATCCAGCCAAAGTTCCGACAGGTTCCTATAGTTTCTCGGACATCCAACATTATCGTTTCTTGGCGAGTAGGGAAGTTCGCCTAGTAACATTACCAAACCATTTCCCATTCTCAGTCTCAATAAAGGATAAGGCAGACCTTTCAACTGCTTTGCGTCGCTGAAAGTATAAGGAATAGATAGATTGATCTTATCGAAACTAGAAAGTTTCTGTTCTTCTGTCTCATAATCTTCCAAGAATTTTCTCAAAAATTCCATGGCATCGCCTTTTTCCCTTGGTAATTCTGCAGCAGTCTGGACAGACCTTTTAGGTATCACATAGTTATCCCGGCATAACCTATCTACAACAAGATCCAATCCCGTGACTGCTGCATCCGCTAATCCATATTCCAGCGCAGTTCTCCAGTCTGAAGGTTTGCCTAGAAATAAATCTACATCACCAACGTCTATTCTGTATTTTTTGGAGCCGTATTCGTATCCCACACCAAGCTTTTTTAGAGCATAGTTCGTCACAGGCCATAGGCTGCTACCTTCCTTTGGAAGAAGTATAGTAGGTTTTTCGCTGGCATCACCACTCCTACCTTTTCTCCAGTCACCTGAATCTACCTGACCGCCGTGATACCTTACAGAACGCGGGTTGATTCCCATTAACTGCCAGAATTCATACTCTCCAGTAAATCCCGTTGGCATTTTACTCACTACCTCCATTGGCAACAGCGGTTAGAATAAGCTTATTGCCCTTTAAGCAGAAGCTGACTTTAGAACCTTCAATAAATCTTAGCTTATATCTCAGACCTACAGGTATGGAAACTCTTCCCTTGGAATCTACTCTAGAAATAGTACTGATGCCGTGAACCACTTGCCTTTGTGAAGGCGTTCCCCTCTCATCATACTCACCATTTCATAACAAATGAAATCTTATGCTTAAATACGTGCAGGTGGGAAAACAGTTCATTGATTAATACGATTGGCATTTTTTAGCCTAGTCATTCCACGTTCTGCATACTTCATGCTTTCCCAACGCCCTACAAAATTATTTAATTCGTAACAGCTTGCTAGAGCATTCCACACAGATGGTCCTGTAGAAAATTCAGCAGATACTTGAAGGTCATCTGACTTTCCAATGGATGAACAAATAGAGGGGCATATTGCTCTTTTTCAAGAGCGTCTTTTACTTTTTCCCCTTCTACAAATTCCATTTCTATTACATTATCAAATTCATCAATGATATGCGGTGTTTTAACGCCAGTTCGCCTAGCTTCTCTTAAGAGCTTAGCCTCCATTCGGGTGCGACTTTTTCGTAGTTTTGTGTCAAGCTGCTCAATCCTATAACTTTTTCTCACTCGCTCTTTTTTACTGTACTATTGATTGTAACGACAGCTCCGGCTCCCTGGTATTGCATAATTATAGAAGAAAGAAATAGTTAAATTATAATGCCTTTGTCTTCTTTTGGTTTAACATTTCTGTCTACTATCTCATACAAATCTGTTACTAACTGCTTATATTCGGGGCTATCATATACACTCTGTCCAGGCTGAGGAGGCTTTTTATCTGTTACTATCAAAAATCCAGCAAAAAAATTATCTTCCTTTCCCATCCAAGATTCGAGTCTTTTCCAGTGTGGATATTTATTTTGGTATTCTGCAATTTCGCGATTTATACCTTCCATGGAAAAATCTAGTCCTCTCCATGTATTACTAGGTAACGTTATTCCAATAAAATATGGAGGATCAGCGTCGGTACATAATAGCTCATCCCATTTCTGCAAAGGTTCAGTGTCTTGTACATAGCGTGGATATCTTATTTTTCCACTATCGTCTACTAAAGCCTGAAAAAAACAATACCGAGGGCTCGATGTGCCCTTTACTTGATCATACTGTTCTTGGTTGACAGGAGAACATGCTAAAGCAAGAGCTGCTAAGCCAACTCCGGCAATTGTTGTATTTTTATAAAGTCTCATATAAACACCTGTGGTAATTCATATTCTAAAATAAGCTGTTAATTATTTAAGCTGAAATATCACTTTGACCGAATTTCACGCATCTTTCGCAGACATCTATGAAAGCGCCTTCAATTTTTGTCTGGTTCAATTTAGGAAAATCCTTTCCACAACAGTTACACTCGATAGTATCCACCTACTTATCAATAACTCCTAACTTTATCTTTTTATCAAGCCTTATAAAGTTAATATTTTCTCTGAAGTTAATTAAAGACATCCTTTTTCTTTAAAAATTCCACTGCCTATAATTACCTTCCCGTCTTTTCTCATCCAAGTTTTCCATCTAGGTAGTAAAGTCGACTCTATTTCAAAATCATTTAGCAAACTTCTAATACCATTCAAAAAATTTATGTTGTCTTCAAGTTTCTCTTCCCACTTACCCATTAATAGACCTATAGTGTTTCTACTAATCCAACCTTCAGCATTAAACAAACCTCTCATAAAGCCAGCTTTCATTTCCATATCTCCTTGGGAAATCCATAGCGGTATGTCAAAGGACTTTACGACTTTGGCCCCTTCAGGCACACCGCAACATTTCAATGTTCGTACAATAGGAGACGAGTTTAGCTCCAAAACTATCTCCGTTTTATTAGACCCGAACTTTTGCGGATTATTGGAATGGTCTCTGATAGTCACTTTACACTCAATACCAAACACTTTTCTGAAATTATGTTGGAACCAGTTTCTAACAAATTCATCCTGATCAGTAAACTCAATCCTACAGCTAGTAAGAGATTTACCACGATTCTTACCAAAGCCTACCTTTCTATTCCTAAGTATTAATGAACCATCTCCTGTTAACGCACCAACAACTTCGGCTAATTCTCTGGAAGAACATAGCGGCAACAAGTTGTCTAGTTTAGAGATAGTTTTCATTATTGGAATTTACCAAATCCTTTTTCCATAGACAGCTCTAGATTAGAGAACGTGTTTAATACCATATCTCTAGTCACAACTACGTTGCTTGACATATGTCATCACCCTTTAATACTGTTGTCACGTTAATTTACCTATTTTTCGGAGGAGTTCATTTCCCACATGTTTTGAAAAGAAGACAATTAAAACCTTATTTCGGATAGAAAAGAAGAATCAAGCTTCTATAAGGAACCAAAAAGCCGAATTATCGAATCTTTATAAACTCTACTTTATAAAGCTGATTTATGTGTGGTAGCCGGATTGAACTCTAAATTATATTTCTTCCTATTCCTAATTCTACAAAGTAGCAAGGTTCTATTATGAAAGAAGTCAAAGGCCAGTACAATCCGAAGGAATTGGAACACAGGATTCGAGAACACTGGGAATCGCACAAGATTGCGCAGAGCCTTACCAAGTTTGATCCGAAGAAAAAGAAATTTTACCTTCTAGATGGTCCGCCTTATGTGAACAATGTCGCACATGTCGGCCACATCAAGACAACTTCATGCAAGGACATATGGGCAAAATTCAAGCTAATGCAAGGCTACAGCTCTTGGTTCCAGCCGGGCTTTGACACACATGGCCTGCCGATAGAAAACATGGTCGAAAAGTCTTTGGGCATCAAGTCGAAGAAGGATATAGAAAAGTTCGGCGTGGAAAAATTCATTCAGGCATGCAAGGACCACGTCACAGGCAACGAGAAAATCTGGCTGGAGCTTTACAAGAAGATAGGAGCTTGGAAAGGCTATGTGGAGCCATACATAACCTATGAGAATTATTACATCGAGTCTGGGTGGTGGACAGTCAAGCAGCTTGCAGAAAAGGGGATGCTCGTGGAAGGCGAAAAGTCGACCTTCTGGTGCTCGCACTGCGAGACAGCTTTAGCAGGATATGAAGTCTCGGATAGTTATGCCGATGTGAAGGATCCGTATGTTTACGTCAAGTTCCCTGTGAAAGGAAGGGAGAAAGAATTTTTGCTGGCATTCACAACCACCCCATGGACACTTGTAGACAATGTATCGCTTGCAGTGCACCCTAAGGAATACTATGTCCGCGTCAAAGTAGGAAATGAAGTATACATCATTGCAGAGAAAAGAGTCGAGTCTGTTTTGAAAGACTTGCTCAAGACAGAAAAATATGAGATTGTGGAAAAATTCTTCGGAAAAGATTTGGACGGCATCAAATACATACCGGTTCTCTCAGTTCCGGCGCAGGAAAAGCTGGAGAAAGACGCCCACGCTCATCATGTTGTCATGTCTGTGCCAGTCCTCAAGTCCAAGTCATACAAGCACAGCCTGATGGAGAGAGTTGACGAGATGAAGGAATCGTTTTTCGATTTTGTCAGCGCGGAAGAGGGTACGGGTATAGTTCATGTCGCACCTGGCCACGGGCCGGAGGATCATTATATAGGCGAGCATTACAGGCTGCCAACTCCGTCATTTGTTGACGACGAAGGCAAGTTCACAAGCGAGGCAGGGGAGTTTCGAGACATGTTCGTAAAGCAGGCGGACAAGTCGATAGTGGAAAGACTGGAGAAGAGAAATCTTTTATTGCATTTCGGCTGGATAACACACTCTTATCCTTTATGTTGGCGTTGCAAGACCCCGCTGATTTACAGGCTGACCAAGCAGTGGTTCTTCACGGTCGACTTGATCAAGGATTTGATGACCAAGGAGAACAAGAAAGTGAATTGGCTTCCGGAATTCGGCCAGGAGAGATTCCACAACTGGCTGGATGATGCGGTTGATTGGTGCATCTCACGCCAGAGATATTGGGGCATACCGCTTCCTGTTTGGGTATGCACAGGCTGCGACAAGCGAGAAGTTATTGGAGGATTGGAAGAGCTGCAGGAAAAGGCCGCGACAAAGTTACCGAAGGATATTGACTTGCACAAGCATATTGTCGACAAGATAGAGCTCACTTGCAGCAACTGCAGTTCAAGAATGAAAAGGATTTCGGATGTTCTTGATGTATGGTTTGATTCTGGCATAGCTCCCTGGGCATCGCTAGGCTATCCTTACAGGAACAAGGAAATTTTTGAAAAAATATGGCCTGTGGACATGATATGCGAAAGCCAGGACCAGATAAGGGGATGGTTCTATAGCATGATGTTCTCAGGTGTTGCGACATTCGATTCAACGCCGTACAAGTCAGTTTCGTTAATGGGTTGGGTGGTGGACGAGAAGGGAGAGAAGATGAGCAAGTCCCTTGGCAACGTAGTCTGGGCAGAAGAGGCCATAGCAATGCTTAGTGCGGATATTATGCGACTTTACTTCTGCTGGGAAGTTGCGCCATGGGAAGTCCAAAATTTCAGCTTCAAGACCGCGGATGAAATAAGGAAGACATTGAATATTTTATGGAACTCCTATTCGTTCTTCACAACATATTCCACGAAGAACTTTGACCTTCAAAAGAGGAAACTGAGGGTGGAAGACAAGTGGATACTGTCGAAGGTCAACTCTTTAATTAAGGACGTCACAGAACACTATGAAAACTTTGAATTTCATTCGGTAGGCAGGAAAATAACGAATTTTGTTGTCAACGACTTGAGCAGAGTTTATATAAAACTGATTCGCGACAGGGTGTGGGTAACAGAATCTGGAGACGACAAGAAAGTTGCACTTTCAGTTCTGCGCGATTGCCTAGTTGAAGTGTCCAAACTATTGGCTCCTATTGCACCTTTCGTCTCGGAGGAGATTTATCTTAACCTTGATGGCGATAAGAAATCGGTTTTCATGACAGAGTGGCCACAACCGAACAGCACTTTGGTCGACAGACACCTTGAAACTCACATGGAATTGGCGAACGAAATGATAGAGGCGTTGCTTGCCGCAAGGCAGTTGGGCGGACTGAAGCTGAGGAGACCCGTTTCAGAAATATTCATCCAGACTGAGAATAAAGACGCTGTGGATGCAGTTGACAAGCTGGGCACGGTAATTCTTTTCATGTGCAACGCCAAATCTTTAAGCGTTGTGATGGAGCCTCCCTCAGGCGACCTTGCCGAATTCCAATTTAGGCACGGCAAAGTTTTTGTGAACAAGGAGATGTCGCAGGAGTTGATGGAAGAGACTATGGTTAGGGAAGCCGTAAGAAAGATTCAGTCTATGAGAAAGGAAAACAAATTCGATGTCATGGAAAGCATAGTTCTTACACTAAGTTCAGATGAGCAGACAAACAAAATCCTTGAAAAGTATTCGGGGCAGATAGGCAAGGAGGTTGGCGCCGATGGAGTTTCCGTGGGCAAAGTGGAAGGTCAATTCAAGGACAAGTTGGAGTTTGAAGGGAGAACTATAGAAATGGGGTTCGACAAACTAAAATGATTTTTTTTCCACGTACAGACAATTTTATAACAATCTATTTAAACCTTTCAATCTATCCCGCAAGTTAAATCTTAAACCAGCCCGAAAAACCAAAATATTACCGGCAGTATCAACACTCCCATCAACAAACTTCTTTTCACTTTCGTCAACGGTGCAATCAATCCGATAGCAGTTGCCACGCAAAGAATCAGAAACCCGTAAAGTCCTGTAAGGATGAATGTGAGAGCAATCAGCATTAAAATTATAGCGACTGACAGCTTGTCATAAGGGATCCTTTCTATCAGCCACAAGCATTTTCTGCTCAAAAACAATGTCACCAGCGCACCCAAACCGACTGACAGTAATGCGACACCAGTCAACAACAATAGTTCATTGAATCCAAAACTCCCAACAAGCTTTTCAACAGCAACAGCTGCACCCGACCTCGCCTTCCCAATTGTATAAAGCGCCGCCAAAGCAACCAAAGCATTTGCCGTGTTTATGCCGCCAAGCGAAACTATATACTCCCTATCATCCTTCCTTCTCGTAACAATCTGCACTAAAGTACCCGCTTGAGCGGAGCCCATCCCTGGCAATATCCCGACAATCATACCGGCCACAAAGCCCTTTACAGTCCCAGCTACCGCAGTGAACTTGTCTACAATCCCGAAGCTTTCCACCTGCTTGACTAGCCTTGTCTTTTCGTTCAAGCTAATCAAAAGTGTGCTTATGCCGAACAAGCCGGTAAACAGAGGGAAGAAAACTTGATCCGGCTGCACAAGATAACTGTTCAACACTATCAAACCCAAAACACCTGAAAGAATGAAAGCGAAAATGCCCCAAAGCTTCTGAACGCCATTTTCTGTAAGAACCATGACAGCAACTACAGCAATCAGGATGTAAGGAATGTATATCTTAATGTTCTCATACAAGAAGGGAAGCACTTGCACAAGCAGCGGCATAGTCAGGACAAACAGTATAACAACACCGACACCTCCAACTACGCTCAAGTAAACGGCTTCCAATCCTTTCCCTTCAAGCAAAAGCCTGTGTCCCGGCAGTACGCTCAACGCGGTGTCATCCTCAGGCGCCCCTAGAAACACCGATGGGATAAAGCTGACAAGAGTGTTCACAACGACCATGGAAATTATGAAAGAGATAACTGCGTACAGAGGATACCCTGAAAGCAATGGCAATGCACCAATCACCAATGCAATTATCGTGTTGGGGTGAATGCCTGGAAAAAGGCCGGCAATAATACCACCAATAATCCCGAGAGAAATGAAAAATAATATCTCAAATAACATAATCAACTAACTTCTTTCGGAATAATCTCCAGCTTGCCTTCATATTCCTCCACTTTGCCAGCCACGCAAATTTCGTCGCCCTTTTCCAACTCAGCGGCTCCGAACTTTTCTGAACTGGAATTGAATATGACAACTTCTATGTCTCCGCTGTGGTCGCTTACCTTGAGAAAAGTGTGTTTTTTCTTGGAAACTGCCAATGAAGTTATCTCGCCGCAGACCTTGACATTCTTCCCGACGTCATCGAATGTTATCTTTCCTGCAGGCGTTACTATCAACTGGACATTCTGGGAAGCGACGTAAATAACAGCCAGGCCTATCAAAGACGCTGCTACAGATATATAAAGCAAAACTCTGTTTTTCATTTGATTTAAAATTATCCTTTCTAATTAAAATTAGTGCATTTATGATAACAAAGGGCGAGCTGCTGAAAGAATTCCAGAAATCACCCGCCAAGTATTGGGGAGTTGAGCTGTTCGGTGAAAGGGGCTTCAAAAGAAGGCAATGCAGTTCATGCAAAGGTTTCTTCTGGGCTGTTAGCGACAGGGACATTTGCGCCGATTCAGATTGCAGCGGATACCAGTTCATAGGTCAAAAAAATACCAAAGTAGACTGGGACTTTATAAAATCTTGGAAGGAATTTGAAAAGTTTTTTACCGAGAACGGACATGAATCAGTGCCGCGCTATCCAGTGGTCTCGAGATGGCACCCAAACTTGTTTTTCACCATAGCGTCAATCCAGGACTTTCAACGATTTGACGGCAACAGGCTTCTTTTCGAATACCCAGCCAATCCACTAATAGTCCCGCAGATGTCATTGAGATTTGTCGACATAGCCAATGTCGGGGTTACCGGAAGGCATATGACATGCTTCCAGATGTCCGGACAGCACGCATTTAATGACGGCACTGGGAAAGGCTATTGGAAGGACAAATGCATAGAGCTGAATTTCGACTTTCTCACGGAAGTCATGGGAATTCCTGAAAACGAACTTGTGTATAAGGAAGACCTTTGGGCCATGCCCGACTTTTCCGCGTTCGGTCCGTGCATAGAATCCTTCTCGCGGGGTTTGGAGATAGTCAACAGCGTTTTTATGGAATTCAGAATGGAAGACACTAAGATAAAGGAACTGCCGTTGAAAGTTGTGGACGTTGGATGGGGTGCCGAGAGAATCCCCTGGTATACAAGGGGAACACCAACGATGTACGATGTTGTATTCGACGAAATGATAAAAAAATTCCGCAACGCATGCGACATCGAATACGATCAGGAGCTGTTCTTGCAATATTCGAAACTTTCTGGCTCACTGGACATCGACAAGGGGACAAACATCAGATTAATGAAGCGCGACATAGCCAAAAAACTTGGCATAAGTCTTGAAGAACTTGAATCAAAGATAGAGCCTATAACTGCGATGTATGCTGTCCTCGACCATTCAAGAGCATTAGCATTTACAATTTCAGACGGTGCTTTGCCCTCTAATGTCGGTGGTGGGTATAATCTCCGCGTCATACTCAGGCGGGCATTGGGTTTCATAAATAAATTCAAATGGCGATTAGAACTTGGAGACGTGGCGGAATGGCATATAGACTATTTTAAGAAAATGTTCCCTGAACTGAGCGAACATGAGGATGATGTAGTAAGGATTTTGCAGGTAGAAGGGAAGAAGTACGCACAGTCGGTTGAGAGATCAAAGAAAATCGTCGAATCATTTGCTACACGAAAAATAACCGAAGCAGATTTGATAAAGCTCTATGATTCAGAGGGGATCTCTCCTGAACAGCTTGGAGTTGAGTTCCCACCCGACTTTTACCAAAAAGTGACAGAAAGACACATGGGACACAAGGCAGATGAAAAAAAATTCCCGTTTGACGTTTCAGATCTTCCAGCTACGAAGATTCTTTACTATGATGAACCGGAAGTACTTGAATTCAAGGCAAATGTATTGAAGGTTTTCAATGACAGATTTGTCGTTTTGGATCAGACTGCATTCTATCCAACAGGCGGCGGGCAAATGCACGATACAGGTTATCTTGATGGCAAGAAGATAGTCAACGTCTTTAAAATAGGGGACGTTGTTATTCACGAATTGGAATCTGGGGAGAAATGATATGGAAGAAGAACTTTTGGACGTGGTCTCGAGAGAAGATGTGCCTACTGGCCAAGTGAAAGCAAAGTCACTTGTGCACAATGACGGCGATTGGCATAGGATAGCCCATGTTTGGTTGGTAACGCCTGATGGATATGTGATATGCCAAAAAAGGGCGGACACCAAGAAAGATTTGCCTGGTGTTTGGGATGTGATTCATGGGGGGCATGTGAAAGCAGGTGGCAATTATCTTCAGACTGCGGTTGATGAGCTTAGAGAAGAGATAGGGCTGGATGTGGATAAAAAAAGTCTAGTAGACATAGGAAAGTTCCGTTCCGACAACATAGTAGGAAGATCTGTTCTGCGGGATGTTGCCCAAGCATTCCTGCTTGTGCACAAATGGGATTTAAAAGATTTTAAAATTGACCCGAAGGAAGTTTCAGAAATAAGATCATTTCGCATAGAAGAGCTGAAAAATTTGGTGCATGGAAAAGATACAAGGAAAATGTTTTTGCCCGGTTTGATAAAAACATATTTTGATGAGGGCATAGCAAAAGTACAACAGGCGATGAGACTATGATAAAGGAGAATTCATCTGTAGCGGGTAAAGTGGATAAAGAGAGGCGCGATATTCTAAGGAGACATCATGACGCGGTTCACATTATCAACGGAGTCGTAAAGAAAGCGATCGGTCCATGGTGCCACCAGTATGGCGCTGAGAAGGATGTCGACAAGGCCAGGATAGACATAACGCATTACGAGGCTCTGACAGATGTCCAGATCGAGGAGATAGAAAGGATGGCAAACTCAATTGTGGATAAGAATTTGGAAATAACCAAGACAATTGTATCAAGGAGCGATGCAGAGAAGAATTACGGTTTTGGCATTTATGCAGGCGGATATATACCTGCGAAAGATGTGAGGATAGTCGCTATAGACAACCATGACATAGAGGCTTGCGGTGGAACTCATGATGATTCAACAGGCGATGCAGGTCCCATACTAATAACGAAAACCAAACGGATAGCAGACGGTCTTGTCAGGATAGAAATAAAAGCAGGAGGTGTCGCTGTGGATTACCTCAAGGAAAAAGAGACAATATTAAAACAGGTTGCTAAAAAACTTGATGTAACGGAGGAAGATGTATCGGCAGCTGTTGAAAAGTTATTTGCCAGGTGGAAGAAGATAAGAAAAGTGGTGAAAAAATGAACAAAACCGAATGGCAAGAGCTGAAGAGTAAAGAAAAGATTTTGAAAAGGGCTGCAGAGATTCTAAAGGTTGAGGAAAAAGATTTGCCTCGAGTCGTAGACAGGTTCCTCCGGGAAATAAAGGAGGACTAGCTATTTGCTTTTCCCGCTTATATCCACTTCTATCTCAGCCAACTCCTTAAGCAACTGAGAGTGTGCAGTTTTCAAGTCCTCCTCCGACAATTCCTGCTGATAGTATTTTTCCTTAAGCTTGCTTATCACAGTCTTTATGTCTTCTTGGCGCTTTCTCAGGACTATCAACTCAGTTTTACTCTCGTAAAATACCCAAGCTACTCCTATTGTCAGAAAAACCGAACCTATGCCGGTCGTGATTGATACTAGAGGCGACGAAATCAGTTCTGGCCATACTCTGAACAAGTGAGACAGACCTATCAGATTGAGCCCCAATGCCAGCGTGAAGAGGCTGAATGAGACACCTTTGTCTTTTGCTGACACCCGCCCGAAATAAAATACAGTATAGGTCGATATTGTCAAGCCTATGAATGCAAGGGCATTTACGAAGTTGGGGGCGAACTCAGCTGCCATAAATATACTATGGATTTTAATCTATTTTAGAAGGGCACACTGGGCAGGTGGGTCAACCATTAGAGAGCACAAGGTAGCCATTATCCGCTCGTCATCCGACGCCTTCAATTCCTGGCTGCCGTAAAAGCTTGCTATTGTTGTCCTGGAGTCATTCAAGTTCTCATCGACAATCTCTTCCAGGAATATTTGGGTCTTGTATTCGTTAGCAAATGACTCCAAAGTGAATTTTTGGTTTTGGCATTCAAAGCAAGCGTCGCTATATTCAAACGTGATTATCGTGGCCCCATTCTGGATCAAGGCTTGGCGTATCTGGCTATCCAGCCTGTAATCAATTATGTTGGTTTTTGGCAACTCTGCCTGAGGAGAAAACGACTGTATTACGGCAAATGCAAATGTGGACAAAAGCATGACTGCAATTAGAAAAAGCCCTATCAGCGATGATTTGTTGATTCTTTTTGACATGGTGCCTATTAATTTTTAATTCTACTATTTATTTAAGATAGCCTTGGTGTTGGAAAAGCTTGTTTCGATAAGGGAGGCCGTAAGGCACCCAATATGGATGTTCTTTATAGGAATCTTCGTGTCCTTAATAAGCTTGTTCATGGCTTTTGTGGTTTTCCCAGAATCCTCAGGTTTGTTCACGGCCATTTTCGTAACTTTTGCGATGACGCCTTTCATGGTCAACCTCCTGACCTACGAGGCATTTGTGACGGAATACGAGATTAAGAAGAGATTGAAGCAGAGCTTTTTCCAGAGGTATGAGGAAACACTCATGGTCTATGTAACGTTCTTTACCGGTATGATATTAGCATTGTCGCTTGTCTTTGTGTTCTTGCCAGACGATACAGTCAACAAACTTTTCGAGGACCAGATAAAGGAGATTCAGTTGATTCGGGGAAGCTTTCTGTCTTCAAACACATTCATCAAGATTCTGAGCAATAACATAGGTGTATTGATAATATCTGTCATATTCGCCTTTATTTTCGGATCCGGAGCAGTGTTCATCCTTTCATGGAATGCATCGGTCTTGTCTGCGGCCATAGGATTGACGGCAAAATCGGTCGGCGGGTTTCATGGGATACCTGTGGCCTTGGCGACCTACATGCCACACGGTGTATTTGAAATTGCAGCCTACTTTTTGGGAGGAATTGCCGGCGGAATATTGTCTGCCGCATTGATGAAGAGGAAAACTAAATTGTTCGGAGTTATAGTGAAAGACAGCCTGAAAGTGATGGGGATTGCTAGCGTTTTGTTGATTGTTGGAGCTATCGTCGAGACTTTTCTAATAGTTTCTGCATGATCAGTCCAAATAAATGGCGGGTTTGCCATATTTCGCTTTTGCGGATCTGTTTTGCGGGTCGTATTTCTCCTTATCTGACACCTTGTAGATGGCAAACTTACTAAAGCCAAAAAGCTTCTTCAGATAAGCAATCGAATCTTTAAAGTATTCCAGTTCTTTGTCAGTGATGAAATACAAGTAAGCATTCTTTTTCTTGCCGGAAAGTTTTAGGACATTATTCAAATCCTCCTGTGTTTTCTTGAAGATGTTCTCCAGTTCCAAGACGTTCTCATCGATTTTCTTTTCGTCAAATTCTGGCCATCTTGCTGTCGAGACAAAGCCTTTCTCGCCTAGATTCTTCCACAACTCCTCGCTGAAATGGGGGGTAAATGGCGCAAATAGCCTTACAGTCGCAGATAAACATTCCTCTAAAACAGCTTTATTGCAGTTCTTTATACCGTCTGACTTGTCAATGTAATGCTTCAGTTCGTTGAGAAGTTGGAAAGCGACATACTGCATACCTGTTCTGAATTTCACCACTTCATAATTATCAGTAGCACCTTTGATGCAATTCTGCAAAACTGAAATCATGTAAGCATCCAAGGCATTAGCCGACTTTCTTCCCGCTTTCTTGCGGTCTCTCACAAGGTTTTCCAAAAAGCTTAGCCTAGATGAAAATGTTTTCAGCGAGTCCTCCTTCCAGTCAGAATCATCCATGTTTTCGTTGGACGTTGCTATGTTTATTCTCACAAGATCAGCACCATACTTGTTACTCAAATCTTTAAGTGGGATTATATTGCCTTTTGATTTAGCCATCTTCTCTCCCGTTATTGTGACAAATCCGTTAACACCAATAGATTTAGGCCAATATTTAGGATCGTCCCAAATTGCTACATGATGAAAGATGTAAAATGTTAAATGATTCTGAACTAATTCTTTAGCCGAATTTCTTAAATCAACCGGATAAAAATATTCAAACTCTTGTCTCATTTTTTCAATAAGGTTTTCATTCAAGCCAAATTTCCTACCAAGTTCTTTTGGAATGCCTTTTCCTAGAAAAACATAATCAAAAACTTCATCAGTCAACTTTTCGACTGGTATTTTTTCCTCATTGATTACATCCGCGATTGTATAGTATGCCATGTAAATAACAGAATCACTTAATGTTTCTACAATCCATTCTTTGTCCCACGGTAGTCTTGTACCTAATCCACTTTTTCGTGCACACGCCTTGTCTTCTAGCCAGTCAATCGTGTTTAGAAACTGAATTTTGGCTTCATCAGGATAAAACTTCATTTGTGCAATGCACTTTTTGACTTTTTCTTTCCATTCTACATCAGAGAATTTCAAGAACCATTGGTTCTCTAGAATTTTTACATGGCATCTGTTTGTACACCTGCAAATAACTTCATCTGTAGGTTCCCAGATAGAATCTGCTAATCCCTGCTTTCGAAGATCTTTCTTAATTTCCTCTTTGGCCTTTTCCACATGCATTCCAGAATACTTCCCGCAGTTCTTTTTCATAATACCTGTGTGGTGTTCTCTGGTGTATATGATGTGCAAGGCATCCTTCAATTTTTCTTGATCGCCTTGATTTTTAATACCCAATTTTGCTATTATATCTTGTGCTGGGTGTTCGCCAAAGCCTTCGAGCTTAATAAGAGATATCGGTTTTATTTGTTCCAGGATTTTATGACTTATTCCATACCTTCTCAATTCTTCTTGATTGTTTTTCAAATCAGCTAAAGCCTGCCAATCGAATGGTGCGTGCGAAGGGACACTAGTTACCAAACCAGTTCCGATTTTTGGGTCGCAGAATTTTGCGGGAAGTATAATTATTTCTTTGTTTATCATTGGAACTGTACAATATTTACCAACTAACTCCGAGCCTTTGATTGTGCCTACAACTTGGATATTTTTCAATTGATCCTTCAACTTTCCGGAACATTCTTTACTCACTATCCATTTTTCTTTATTATCGACTAGTATTATCAAGTATTCTACATCTGGATTGACCCACATGTTTGTTTGCCCGAAAACAGTCTCGGGCCTCAGTGTAGCAGCACATATGTGCATGTCTTTAAACTTGAACTTCAATAAGGTGAACTCGATAGGACTTTCACCTTCCCCTTTCAATCTATCATGATCGCCAGTGGGTGATTGGTCATGTGGACACCAGATTACAGGATGAGTTCCTTGTGTGACATAACCTTTCTTTTTTAGTGTGTTATATTGCCATTCAATGAAACGATTGTATGTTGGTGTAATTGCAGTAACAAAAGTTCTTCTCCAATCTGTTGAATATCCAATGGTTTTCAGATCTTCTATCCAACCTTCCATCCAATAGCGTGCAACTCTCTCAGCTCCTAGTCTAATAAATTCTTCCAAATCTTTGTCAGTAGCACCATACATCTTGAAAGTTTCGATCTGTGTTTTGTCTCCTTTCTTCAATCTTTCCACAGTTCCTAAAATCGGTTCCCCGGTAGCATGAAAACCTTGAGGAAGTAAAACATTAAATCCTTGCATTCTTTTAAATCTTGCATAAGCATCACCGCGAATAAAAGTAAAGCCGCCACCTATATGAGGCCTACCATTTAAGTAGGGGTAAGGTACTGTAATAAAGAATTTCTTCTTTTTTGGATATACATCAGCTTCGAATATCTTAGAGTTTTTCCATTTCTTTTGCCATTTCTTTTCTATTTTGTTCATGTATATAACTAACAATTGAAGCGTGTAGGATAAAAACTCTATACACTTCAAATATCTTTAAATCCCTTTCGCTTCACAGGTGCTATCTGGCGCCTATCCTATCATGCATTTGACTTGGCTGGACGAAATGCAAGACCCCATTTTCGTCTGCGATAGCTGGATGGTATCCCCTGTTATACCTCGCATAATACATGTGCCCAGGCTTTACAGTATCCGCAGGATACCATTCATGTCGGTCTCCAACTTGTCTAAAGCCTCGATAGACACCTACCTGTACCTTTCTATCGCCATCGTAAGCCTTCCCAATAGGCACTCTTGGCCTCGTCTCCCTAGAATATCCATTATCTACCATTTAATCACCCCCTCTAGTTCTAACAGCAACATCTGCTGGTTTAGAAAATTGGAAATATGGCTAGTCTTTATATCCCTTGCATGGGTCATCTGCCGATTTGTTGCAGAATCCTCCCCTATTGCCCCTTTAGGACTAGAGACAACAGAGGCAGTACGATTAGGTTAAGTAGAATAATAATTCTAGAAAAAGAATATTCAAGCGCACTATTGACCAATTCATATAAACTCATTAAAACCACTTGTCATTTCTAAATAAAACTTTCGTCTTGTAGAAAAGTTATGGTAACGCACACCCATATAGTTAATTACACAACAGGAGG
>CAYJVM010000006.1:0-40333 GCA_964373665.1 uncultured archaeon
TTTATAAGGAAATCAATCAGTTAATAATAACTTTTCTACAAGGCTAAAAGATTAGTAGATCCTAAAATAAAATGCATATCTATATTCGATTACAATGGAAGTTTTGATTTCTTAAATAGCTCAATGTCTCTTAATAAGAAGTATCTGTCGAAGTATTCTGATATAATGCTGACTTTTAACGAAATCTCTAAACTGCCACAGATAATAAAAGAAAGACTGGCATCCTAAGAATAGTCCGCTTTCTGTTTCCACGGCATTTATCTAAGCGCCAATGCTTGCATACCATCGGAAGTATTGATCCGTTTCAGCCTACTATTACAACTCAATTTTCTATCATTGTTTATTGTAATTGACAGGTATCGTTTCTGATATCAACACAGCCTTCTCAGACTACCATTTTTATGGTTCCCTTGTATGAGCGGAACTTCCTCAGTCTTCTTTTGACAGAAGACCGAAGCCGTTTACTTAGCTTACCAGTCAAAATAGCTAGAAATTTTGATATTTATAAAGATTATCCATAGCACCAGCTCCACGACGCCTATACTTTGGATGAGCTTGGCGAAATGGTAGAAAATTCATTGCCATGATCCTATACGACCATTGCCAGAGTCAAGTTAATATTTAACGTCACCAATATCAATCAAGTGATAAAATATCCTATTTGAACAAATAGTTCTTGGCATCATCCAGGGAATCACAGAATGGCTGCCCATAAGCTCCAAGAGCATGATAATCCTCGCCAAGATAAATCTGTTCGGGCATAGCGCGGATGTTGCGTCATTGCTAAGAGAAGCATTGTTCCTCCACATGGGAACATTGCTGGCAGCGTTGCTCTACTTCCACAAGGACATAATAAAGATAGTACAATCGCCTTTCAATAAAGGTGACATAGAAACAAAGCAGGTGTTCAAATTCCTTCTTATATCTACCTTAATCAGCGGTACGATTGGACTTTTGATTTTCATGTTAATCGAAAACTTGGCGCAATTCGGTCTGTCTGGCAGGATAGTCACATCAGCTACAGGGGTTCTTCTTCTAATAACAGGTTTGGTACAAGTCAGGGCGAAAAAGATCGGATTTAGAAACGCTGATGATATTAAAACAATTGAAAGCGTGTTTTTGGGTATCGTCCAAGGCCTGACTATAATACCTGGTTTCTCGCGGTCTGGCCTTACAATATCTGCTCTTCTTCTAAGGAAATTCGATAAGAAAGTTGCATTAAGGCTGAGCTTTCTAATGAGTTTGCCTATAGTGCTTGCCGCGAACATAATTCTAAATTTCAGAGAGTTCGCTAATGTGAGCTATGATGTGATTGTTGGTGTCTTGTTCTCCTTTATTTTCGGGCTGTTGACTATACATGCCTTGATGAAGTTGGCTGAAAAGATGAACTTTGGGTATTTCGCAGTGATGATTGGTGTATTGACTATAGTTGCAGGGCTAATCTGACCGTCATCTTAGATTTTATGTCTACAATCAAGCCTGAGAGTTCTTCTTCCATGTACATCCTTATTAACTGCTGTAGAATGGATATTCAAATGCTATGAGGTTTCATGAAGTTCAGCCAGATTTTTTCCTTACCTTTTCCCTAGGTTTTTTTGGTGTGCCCGTGGTAAACAATCCCTTAAATCTTTCCCAGACGCCCAGTCCATTGTATTCCGCGCCGGATATAGAAGCGGCAATCCTTTTAAACTCCTCGGCAGGTTGGGAATATTTGTCGTAGATGACAATAGGCATTCCATGTGCAATGCTTTCCGGAACCTTTCTGTCCTCGTGTATCACATGAGTTATCGAACTGTCCAGCCTTGACTCTATCTCAGGCAAACTCAACTCATAATCTTCCTCCATTATCCTGTTAACAATTATCCTGACATTTTTCTTTTTGAATTGTTTGACAAGTTCAACTATCTTCATGGCATCGCTTATGTCAGGGATGTTTGGCGTGGTCACAACAATAATTTCATTGGCCGCCTGAATGGCGTTGCTCACGATGGGTCCAAAGCCGGGCGCACAGTCGACTATCAAATAATCGTATTCGGACATGGCTAGATTCGTAATATGCTTTTTGATCTTCGCGACTTTTACATCCTCATTTATCCGCACCGACGAAGGAACTATGTCTATGCCGGCCTCCTTGTGCTCGTACAAGGCATTTGTCACAACCTGACCCTTTCTGATAACGTCGGGAAAAGTAATTGGAAGCTCCTCATAAATTCCAAAATGTAGCCCGACATGCGAACTTGAAAAATTGCTGTCCAAAAGCACCACTTCTCTTCCAAACGACTTTGACAATGCAGTGGCTAGATTTGTAGAAACAGTGGTTTTCCCAACCCCACCTTTACCCGATAAAACAGCTATTACCGACAAGCAATCACTTTATTGTTGTAAGGAAAAAGATTTAAGTTTGTTTATCTCTCATTCTGTTCCTTCGGTTTTCAATCTGGCTCTTCAAAGAATCCAAGACATGTCCTTGATATTTTGGCGTGTAAGCATAATCTGTCCTCCACGGCGTTCTTTTACGGAATGCTTTCGCATAAACAACAGCGGCCACTAAAACCAAAACACCTAAAGATACAACAAGTCCTGTCGGCGAAGTAACGAGGGTAACAAAACCTGTAATGGGTGATGGAGAAGGTGCGGGTGCTACCGACGTTTCTGGAGCTGGAGCAGGTATAGAAGGAGTGATTTCAGGTTGCGTCTCATTAACAGCTGTGGCATTTGGTGTAGGTTGCGGCTGCGTGACATTGCTTACATTCACACTGGCTGGGCCAGGTGGTGGAGCAGTTCCGCCTGTGCCTGCTATTGGCGAAGAGGGCGGTGAAGCCGATTGGGCAAATATTGTGTAAGGGGTGCCACCTGAAGGAATCCTAAAATTTACAGTGTTCGTTGAAGTATCAATGCTAATAATGTCAGATGACGGTATAGAAGTCCAAGCACCACCCACAAATTTATAGACAGCAACTGTAGCCTCATTTATGCCAGCATCACCATACTTCATAGATATCACAATCGAAAAATTTCCACCGAGTGAAATTTCAAAAACGTTTGATGTGTTCAGTAGCCCTGAAGGTGGAGAAGACGTTACAAAAAATCCTTTCCCAAGATCAGTCACATTGTTTATCATGCCAGAAGTTATATTGTCCGAAGTTATGTTTATCACAAGCCCTGAGATGTTAATCACTACAGGAGTCCCAGGTTTGACAATTATAGGTTCGTTCTTCACAGATATGGCATTAATTTGTATCCTTGCAGGAAACGTCCAAGTTAAATTCAAATTCTCTATCTTTCCAGAATCAAAAACATCCACTTCATTCGCCTTTACTGTAGCGATGTAAAACTCCACAACTTCCCCTTCTGCGATATTCCCTTGAACCAAAAGCTTTTCCTGATTTGAAACAACTCCCCCATAAAGTCCGCTCTCGGTTGTAGTAATTTTCCCTTTTTCAAGCCCGCCCACTTTCGCTATTATGACAGCTCCTGCAGGAGTGTCCAAGCCGTCTATTTTGGATGACCCATAAAAAAGATGAGGAAATTGGGGCGACTCTTGGGAAATTGCAACCGAGACAATAAGCAAAAGCGCAAGCGCAAAAGAAAATCCAGTCTTTACCCTCATTAATTACCACTTATATTTATAAAAATAGAAAGAGATTTAAGCTAGTTGCTTAGCGGTAGCGGTGTAACTGTTTGTCCCGGCAGTATGTCTGTGTTCTGCATGAATAGCCAGTAGCCGCCAAAGTTTTGGACATATTCATCGCAGTCATTCCTTACCTCGCCACTCCTGACTTCTGGTATCCATATCCATTGGTACTGATAGAAGTACCAGCTTCCATCGTCATCATCTGAATAGCTGAGATACTGGTACGGGCTTATTACCATTTCCAGAGCTGTATTGCCGTTCGAGTCAAATACAACAGGGTTCAGGGCATCTTCTCCCACGCAGGCATAGTTATCATCATAGAGGTAGGTCAGATAGCCATAGTATGAGGGGTTATACCAGTAATCAGTAACCTCGAGTGCCAATCCGACAAGGTTCCACCCGGACTGCAGCTCTCGCAGAGGAGGGGATGTTAAATCCCTATCAAAAATAATACCATACTGGTTTCTTTCTGTTGCATGCATGTACAGTGCATCCAAAGGCTCCATGCTGCTGTCTGTTACCAGCTCCCAGGACTGCGTCTCTGAATCAAATCGCAGGACTGCGTCTATTCCGTCTGTGTTCCAGAATTCATCGCCTTCCAATGCAAGCGGTGTTGACCTAAGGTTCCAGCCTGTGTCCAGAGGCACTGTTAGGTCAACTATTGCCAGATCCACTGTCGCGCTTGACTCTTTGCCTGCTGTGTCGTTGACCGTCACAGGGAATTCAAAGCTGCCAAGCACCAGCTTTTCGGACAAGAACTTGCCAAAGTCGTTATAGCCAATCACATCCATGTCGTAAAGGTGGTAAATATGTTCTTGTGGGCAGAATTGATATTCATATAGATTAGCATCAACTTGCTCAACAAATCCATTGGATAAAGATGGCCTATTGTGCATGTCGTCTGCAAGATAGTCTTCCCACTTCACTTCGTCAAAGCTTGGCAGTTCAGTTATTTGCGGATAGAACATGCTCGTCAAAGCGTCCTGCACATTTACGCTAACTTCATCAATCTCATGCGTGTCAGTTGCGTTTATTGTGAACACAGTGCACTTAGGGTCGTCAAAGTAGTTGTAGTTG
Organism: uncultured archaeon; assembly: GCA_964373665.1. Classification (GTDB taxonomy): domain Archaea; phylum Aenigmatarchaeota; class Aenigmatarchaeia; order CG10238-14; family SCSR01; genus JACOWB01. Next base: position 4,712 of record CAYJVM010000006.1, read on the forward strand.
TAAGCACCGCCTTCATAATACTCCAAGTCAACCATCTCATGGTCTAATTCTGCTGAATTTATTACTGGTGCATTATCGTCGACCAATGCAATCTGGCACTGGAGATCTTCTTCGGTTGTTGTGTTGTCTTGAGAAAAGAAGCATATCTTATGTACAGACTCCTCCTCGATTGTGAACGCCCCATCATATGTAGCATTTTCTGTATCAAAGTTCCAGAAGGTTTCAACGCATTCTTGGCCCCCTTCTACAGCGGATGCACATTCGCTTGCATCCAAATAAAGATTATTGTCTTCAAGGCCTGCCCATTCAGACTCGTCCCATTCATCATTTTCAACAACATCAAAGCAGTCAGCTGGCACCAAAACACTGTAGAACGTATCTGCCACGCCAGAAGCGCTGTCAGTGGCGTCAAGAGTGATAGTCGTGTCAGTTGTTATGAAATGTACATTTACTGGTACTATGCCGTCGCACGTCTCTACGCCAAATAGCCCCTCTGTGCCATCGCTATAAGTCTTTGTCGTTGCAGGCGATGTTGTATCGACATTTAATACAGCCACATTAGTCACAGTAACACCATTTTCATTTTCCAACGTTACTTGAACAGTGTAAGTCCCATCAAAGTTTCTCCCGTCCCAGAGCTTAGGATGCGGATTCTTTGCGATACCACTGAACGACCTCACTGCAGTGCCTGAAGAATTGAGGATAGCTATTTCATAATCTGATGTTTCATTGAATTTCAGGTCAATCGACAAGCTGTCAAAATTACCGTCATCGTTCGGTGAAAAGTAATAAATGTCATCGGCAAGATAACCACCAGTTATAGATGCTGAATCAACCCCTGGGGCTGCCAATGCAACAGCGGACAAGATCAAAAGAGAACTAACAAAAACAATAGATGGCATTACCAAGGAATCTTTTGAATTTATATGAGCAACCGAATCCAACAAACCACTAGTGTTTTGTTAGACGAATAAGTATTTAAACACTTTATCCGTTTCGGTAAAGCGAACCCAGGCAAAACTCTAAAGAAAAAGCGATAGGCTATTGTCGATTATCGTCCTGGTAAACAATATTTTGCTGTTTGCCCTCGAGTTTGAATGGCACTCCCCTTCTAATTGCTATCGCATACAAAGCAAGAAACTGCGGAATATGTGGATGATCTTGGTAAGACGTTCCTGCATAAACGGTAATTGAGCCTTGTCCTGTTTCATCAACCCCCACGGAAGCCAGAATATAGTTGCCGTCCTCGATGTGATAGTGACCGTTGCCCACTTGCCTGTAAACGGCCAAACCTGCGAGTTGACCCGTATGTCTAATGTCGTTAATAATTTCTGGTGTATCGTCTTCCATGTTCATCCGTACTCACTAACGGAAATAAAGTATTTAAACAGATGTGATATTCTTCGATTTCAGAAGCACGAAAGCGGACGCAACAAGCACGATGTTCTTCACCACAAATTCTCCTTCCAACGAAAGTATGGGAAAATTTGGCTGGAATCCGCGGTAGAAAAGTGTCAAAGCCGTTGCCAAAGCCAAGTGAGCAATGGCTAGATAAAGAGCTGTCTTGACGAATCTGTTTGCGACAAGAGCTACACCGACAAATGTTTCGAATATGCCTAACAATGTAAATGATAATGGGTATGGGAGGAATGGTGTCGTGTCCATCACAAGCTCCTTCACAGGGCTGACGTCAAAGATTTTCAACAGGCCGAACCAAATAAATACTATCCCTATGGCTATCCTAAGAAATGTCTTGGCATTCTTTTCCGGCAAAGACAGCTTATATTTGATCGTGTACCCCACTCATTTGTGGGTCCACGCGGAATTGAACCGCGGTCTCAACCATTCTGAGTCTTAGCTCGTCAAGGTTGCGTCCTTAAGTGAATTTACTTTACCACTAGACTATGAACCCGTATCATAAATAACACATTCTTGATTTAAAAAATAAGTCGGAGCCATAACGTTCCTACAGAGCTTATATAGTAGTAAAACTAATTCATATAAATTGATATATGGTAATAATATGGTCGAGATGTTGTTAAAGCCTTCAGCGGAGTTGGCATATTTAGTAGGCGTGATTCAATGTGACGGCTGTCTGGATATTTATCACAATAAAAGGAGGGGTATAACATACTATCGAATATCTGTATCAGTAGGCAAGAAGTCTTTACCAATGTTGGAGAGGTTCCAAAGTATTGCGAATAGTATACTTGGAAGTAATGTAAAGATGTACAAATGCAAAAATGAAGCTTTTAAATGCACAATAGGCGTTAAACGTTTGCTGAAACCATTTGAAGATTTAGACATCATTCTTTCCGATCCGCCTATACCCCCTAAATGGGTTATTCTAAACTCTACATATTTTGGGGCTTATTTAGCGGGTTTAATAGATGGTGATGGTTGTATCGTTGTTAAACGACCAAAATATCCACGATGTGTCATAGAAATTGTCAGTGGAAATAAGCAAACGATTTTAGCAAAAGCAACAGAAGAAATACTTGGTTGTTCTGTTTTTCAACGTTATAGAAATCCTATTAGAAAAAACGGTCGCATAGGTAATGGTTGGTATGAACTAAGTTTCTATGTTTCTTCAAAAACATTAAAATTTGTATCGGATTTTGTAATGCCACATCTACAATTAGTTTATAAAAGAGAGAAACTTCAAGAATTCATTAGTAATAGGCAGTTGAAATTATCATCAGATAAATTCCTCAGAAAACCTAGACTTTGTATAAATACGAGTAAAAATGCCCCGTCTTTAATCTTCTAGTCGCCTTCCATCCGTCGATTGGGTGGCTCGCAGAAACTATCCTTGTCCCTCTCTGCAGCTCTTTTTCAAACTTTTCCTTTAATTGCTGGGACACTTTGTGGGAAAGGTACATGACGACAACATCCGCCTTACCCAAGTCTTCCTTGAAGATATCCCCGTGTATTATCCTACTTTCAGTCAACCTTCTGGACAGCCAGACCAACAACATGTTCTTCTCTATTCCTACCGCCTTTGCGCCAAATTCTTTAGACGCAATCCTTACAACCCTGCCGTCGCCCGAACCAAGATCATAAACAACATCTCCTTTCCCAACTTTCGCCATCTTGAGCATCTGCCTTATGGTGCCTTTAGGCAAAGGAATCGGTATTGCCTCGTCTCTGACCAACTCAATCAAAAGCCAGCCAAGGAATGGTATGGGAATTAGTGTCAGCCAGTAGATCTCCATAAGTTCTTATTTTTATCTCCATATAGAAAAGCTTACCATGTCATTTGCAGACTTTGCCATTGCAGCCTCGCCAGAATTCCAGATGAGCCTATTGCTTTTCGTGGCTTTTGCAGGCTATCTAATTGCGTCCAGAATAAACCAGTCAGTCATAGTCGCTGAATTGCTTTTGGGTCTGTTGATAGGTCCTAGCATTCTTGGTTTAATCACGTATACAGAATTCGTGCAGGGAATAGCGCATCTAGGCGCAGTGATACTCCTGTTCGTCGTTGGCCTCGAGTTCCACCTGAAGCATCTGTTAAATCCAAAATATTTCGGAATCGCCCTTGTAGGAGCTATAGTGCCGTGGATAGGCGGTTATCTCACCGCCGTTCTTTTCGGTTTCGACTTTGCTTCCGCCATAATGATAGGAACTGCGCTAACTGCCACCAGCATAGCAATCACTGCCCATATCTTGAAGGAAATGGGAAAGTTGGAGACAAATGCAGCCAAGGCAATCATAGGGGCGGCTGTCATAGACGATGTCTTGGTTCTTCTCGTGCTTTCATTTTCGCAGCAGCTAGTCCTTGGGGAATTATCGCTCTCAGTCCTAGGGATAGCAGTCGTCAAAGCGGTCGGGTTCCTTGTAGTTGGCGTGCTTGTCGGTTACTTTGGCGTAAACAGGCTTGTCAGGAGGATGGACAATACTGATATGGTCAAGAAAATCCCGGAGCTAGTCTTCATATTCACCATACTCTTCGCTTTCTTGTATGCAATGTCCGCGGAACTGTTCGGGCTTTCGGCAATCATAGGGGCATTTATTGCAGGCATATCGCTGGAAGGCGTCCATTCAAAGCACGGCAAGAATTTCCGGGAAGGAGCGGAGTATCTTCACATAATCTTTGCTTCGCTGTTCTTCGTGTCGCTCGGGATTATAGCAAATATTCATGCATTGAATCTCAACATAATAATATTCGTGATAGCTCTTACTATCATTGCGATCGTGACAAAGATAGTCGCATGCGGCTCCAGCGCAAGGCTGCTTGGCATGAGCCAGAAGGATTCGTTGATAATAGGAATTTCCATGGTGCCGAGGGGCGAGGTCGCCATGATTGTCGGCCTTGTGGCGCTGAACAGCGCAATCATCGGCCAGGATGTTTTCATATCCATAGTCTTGATGAGCATTTTGACGACAGTGATAGCGCCGGTTCTTCTGAGGAGCTGGTTCAGGGAGAAGCAAGTCACGGACAGTCAAAAGAGTCTTTCCGTTTAATGCCCGCGTCTTTTAATGTGATCAATATTATTAGACATTTCTTCAAGCATAGCATTTTCTATACTTTTTATATGAAGCCTTGGCAGAGATATTGGCTCTATGGCATAGTTGTTTTCTTCTCTTTCCATCTGTTTCGGGATATCCTTCAGGGTTTAGGTATTCATTCTTTAATTTCGGATTAAAAAATTTAGAAAGGACATATTCACAATAGCATTTCTTATAACTGATTTGATAGAAAATTCTCAGGCCATTGAGCTTATTAAGGAATCCTTCGATAGTGTGATATTAAGTAACCCCGACAAAAGACCAACTAGAAACGCTAGCCAAAATTCACTAATAAAAACAGCTGCCAATACACCCCAATTATTATAATTGCGCCTAGTAGTCTCAAAATCATAGCGCCGAGGGTGGGATTTGAACCCACGACGGACTTGCGTCCGCAAGGTTAGCAACCTTACACACCATTTCGGGTTTTGTGCCATACCGGGCTAGGCGACCTCGGCATTTCTAACTTCCAACAATTTAATCCATTTATTCACTTTTAAATAATTGTGAGGTTGGATAATTTCGAAAAAATTCTTAACAGTAGACCAACCCCCTATTCTAACTCTACATTTTTGTTTGTGGGCATTGAAACCTAATCTTGTCAACATTTCTAATATCTGATCTTGGTGTTTGTTAGAGCATGTACCAAAATCCACTATAGGCTTTTTATAATTTCCACGATTCTGAGTTAATGCAACGCAACCGTCTGTGTCAAAAACACCTCTTAAATAAGAAATGATTACATTTTTCTCACTGCTGTCAAAAATTATTCTAGGCACTTGAACTATGTTTTCTTTTCTACCTATAGGAAATTCTAATATCTGATGAAAAACTTCTTTAGCTAACTTTGTACAATTTCTTATACCTATAATTCTCCCTTCTTTATCCCGGTTAATTACTTTAATTTTCGATTTCAAAACTTCGCTAAAAATCGGTGCAATATACTCTTCATAATAAGGTTTCTCTTTAGAAGGTCCTCTGACTTCTAATACAAAACCTCTTTGGGTTTTATAAAATGTACCATCCCCAGCGAATATTCCAGCAGCCTCTGCTAAAGTGTTCTCTATCATATTATGAATTTATCCAAGTTACTAATAAACATTTCTGAGGTTCACTTCCTCTTAGCAAACCCAAAATAAAAGAACAAACCAAATAGAACCAAGTTTATCAAAGCTCTAAGCCCAAGCAATTCTGGCGAAATTGTATACCCAAGAAACGGAACTGAGGCTTTGGTAAAGTACAAGTAAATAGTGGTCAAAAATGAAGCTGCGGCAAAGCCAGATAAAAATTTGAAAACTTCTATCCACTTGAACCTTGCCATGATAAACATTTATTACAATAAGTTAAATAGTGTTTTCATGGAATGCCCCATTTGCCAGCAAAGGATGCAAATCAAGACGATAGAAGACGTCAAAATCGATGTTTGTGAAGAGCATGGCATCTGGCTGGACAAAGGCGAGATAGAAGCTTTAATGGAGTCAGCTAAAAAGCGCGGCGAGCACGAAGGAACAGCAAGGCAGTTATGGCATACGATGGGCCACTATTGACCCGCACAAATATTTAAACTTGAACCGACAAATAATATCTATGCCAGTATCGACAAAGGATATTTCTGACATGTTCGCCAAGGACGTTTTCACCAACAAGGGATTCTATTGCGGCAAGGTCAATGACATCGAATTTGATCTTTCAAGATACAAGGTCAAGTCGCTAGTTGTCGAGGCTGCCAAGAATTCGTTGCTTGGAAAGGTCGTAGGCGGCAAGAGGGGCGTTGTCATTCCTTATCCTATGGTCCTGTCTGTGGGCGATGTTGTGATCATAAAGCACATAACAGAGTCGCTGCCTGAGGAAGAGCCTGCCGAGGAAGTCGCTCCAAAGACGCCGCTGTCAAGGACGCCTTCACCAATGTCAAGGTCGCAGTTCCAAAGACCTTTAAGGTAAATCACTTGTGTTTGTAACGTTCTAAGTTTACATTCTATTCTTCATAATATGAATCCAGAAGAAGCGACTAGACGTTATATAAGGCTAATAGCGGATGCAGACGACCTCTTAAAGGAAGCGGGCGAGGATACTATGGGTAAGCCTGCTTACAGAGGCAAGGTTTTAGAAATAATTCATCAAGCGTATCAGGAAGGTCTGAACAATGATGGAGCTATATTAACATTTAATGCCGCACGTGCCGTGCAAATTTACTGCCAAAGGAATAGCTGAGTTAAAGAGAACTTTCAGTCTTGAATAAAGAAAAAAGGGAAAATAAAAAAATCCCTTGAAATTCAGTTCTCGAACATGTCCATTTCTTCTGTTTCCGCATCATCAAACGGGTCGTAAATGTCTTCTTCCATAGTTTATCCTCCTTTCATTTTTTGAAAGTAAAGAAGAAGGCGTGAGCCTTCACCTTATTACGTCGATGCCCAGTGTGTGGCTGATTTCCCTCACAACCGGAGCGTCTCTTGTCACCGGCCCTACTATGTAAGGCGATTTGACTCCAGTGACTATGGCGATTACCTGAACCTTGCCTTCGAATTCTGGAAGGATTCTAGCCCCCCAGAAGACTTGCGCCTGAGGATCAAGTTGTCGCGAGACAGCCTCACCAATCGAGTTTACCTCGTCCAGCTTTAGGTCTGGACCGCCTGTGATGTGCACAAGCGCACCCGATGCTCCTGTATAATCCACTTCAAGCAATGGATTCATCAGGGCCTTGGTTATAGCATCTTCGGCTCTGTTGCTCGAGTTGCTTTCACCCACGCCTATGGATGCAACGCCTCCCGAGTGCATGACAGTCCTGACGTCAGCGTAATCCAGGTTGACCAAACTTGGGAGTGTTATGGTCTCTGTGATTCCCTTGACCATAGCCGCTATCAGCTCGTCTGCCACTGCAAACGCGCTCTGGACAGACATGTTGCCTGCAAATTTCAAGAGCTTGTCGTTCTCTATGACAATCGCAGTGTCGCATACCTGCCTGACTGATGCCAATGCCTCTTCGGCTTTGTTAACCCTTGCTCCTTCCAACTTGAAGGGCATGGTAACTACACCGATGACTATGGCGCCCATCTGCTTTCCTAGCTCGCAAGCCACTGAGACCGAACCGGAACCGGTTCCTTTCCCTAGGCCTGCAATAGCGAATACTAGGTCGCTGCCTTCAAGGACTTCCTTGATTTCGTTCCTTGATTCTTCAGCAGCCTTCCTACCAACTTCTGGAATACCTCCTGCGCCCAGACCTCTGGTCAATTCTCTGCCGATCAAGATTTTCTTGTCGGCCTTGCCTACGGCCAGATGCTTGGCATCCGTGTTGATGGAAATCGTCTGTGCGCCTTCGACTCCCATTTCTGTGAGCCTGGTTACGGCGTTTTGCCCAGCACCGCCGCATCCGATGACCGTTACCTTCGCTTTCTTTATAGAAAACCCGAACTCCTGCTCGGCTAGCTTGTAATAGTCGATATTGCTAAATGTTGCACCCGACGTTGATTCCAGTTTGAACCTGTTTTGGAAAGGTTCGTCTTTGAATGATTTTCCTAGGGCATTTTTTACTATCGAGTCCATGTTAATCCTCCTATCTTTCGCGAAATATATTTCGCTTCATCGAAAACCCTTTATAAACGGTTTCCTAATTTCTTTTTACGAGAATGAGATTTCAGTAATAACTGTAACTAGACGCTTACAAGTTAAGGTCGCAACTTAACAGGTAAGTAACGAGATTTCAACAAGTAACAATTATTTTATTTCCACTTATAAATACTTTCGCAATTTGCATCCTATATTTTCTTGTTCACATATGCAATTCCCGTCAAACTTATGCTGTAACTGCGATTCCCAACCGATAAAAAGTAAAATAAAATTCGTTAGCTTTAAGCCGTGGAAATGCAATTTTATTTTGTGGTTCTGGAATTACTCCCTATTGGACTGACAGAAACTGAAGTTCTTACAAGGCTTTTCATAGCCATGTCTCTCGGGGCATTAATCGGCGTAGAGAGGGAGCTCAGGTTCAGCCACGTCGGAATCAAAACCTATTCCATAGTCGCGCTTGGAGCTGCTCTTTTCACGATGATGGGCGTCTCAACCAACACTGCAATTGCTACAGGCATCGTAACAGGCGTCGGCTTTCTTGGCGCTGGCGCTATATTTCGCGCGAATGATAAAGTTCATGGATTGACTACAGCATCATTGATATGGATCTCCGCCGCACTCGGAATGGCAGTCGGCTACGGATACTATCATTCAGCCGTCGCCGCTACAGTGATGGTCTATGTGGTTCTTGTCATTATTGGGCACGTAGAGGAGAGGTACTTGGAAAAGTTTGCCAGAAAAGGCATAAACCTGGAAAAACTTACCAGTGACCAGATGGAAAAGCTTGCCGAGTTGGCAGAGAGCGGCATAGTATTGACAAACAGGCAGTTGAGAAAGCTGAACAAGACATTCAGGAAAAAGTAGCGCGATAAAAACAAATACCTATCCCGCCAATAATTAAGAAGGTGTTTCTATAGCGAAAGATGTCGACAAGAAGCTTGTAGAACATGTGGCCGATACGGCAAGACTAGACTTGTCTGAAAGTGAGATAGAGAAATTTACCTCCCAGTTGAAGGACGTTCTTAACGCCTTCAAAAACTTGGACGATGTGGACACGAAGAATGTCAAGCCGTCGTTCCATCCGCAGGAGATTTCTGATGTTTATAGAGAAGACAAGGCGGAAAAGTTCGATTGGGATCCGCTTGCCAACACAAAGCATAAGGAAGGCAGGCATTTCAAGGGGCCGAAGATTGTATGAAACAGGACATTCTAGCAAGCGCAAAGTCAATCCAGACAAAGTTCTCACCTTTCATAACTTTGCCGGACAAGCTTTCAGCAAACACAAAGAAAGGACCATTGTCACGGATGATGGTCTCCGTCAAGGACAACATCTGCACCAAAGGAATGCAAACTACTGCCGGCAGCAGGATTCTTGAAGGATACATTCCTCCCTTTAATGGGACTTGTGTTGAAAGAGTTCTCGATGCCGGCGGAACTATATTGGGAAAGACTGCAATGGACGAGTTCGGCTTTGGCACTTTTTCTGTAAATTGCGCTTACGGAATTCCTAAGAACCCTCTGGATCCGAAAAGGAGCTGCGGCGGCTCTTCTGGAGGTGCAGGCTGCATAACAGCCGCAGCAGACTTTCCACACATGGCGTTGGCAGAATCAACCGGAGGCTCGATATCATGTCCAGCCGCTTTCACAGGCACGGTTGGATTGACGCCTACTTACGGGCTTGTTTCCAGATGGGGATTGATAGATTACGCCAATAGCTTGGACAAGATAGGATGCATGGGCAAGACTGTCCATGATGCAGCACTTCTTTTGTCGGTAATTGCAGGACACGATCCCAAAGATTCGACGTCATTGAACGTACCGAAGCAGGACTATACGAAGAACCTCAAGAAAGGCGTAAAGGGAATGAAAATCGGCGTGCCCTTCCAGTACATGGATGCCATACAGGACAAAACAGTAGCGAAAAGCGTTTGGAATGCCATTACAAAGCTGGAATCGCTCGGAGCAAAGTGGGAAGAGATGTCTCTGCCAACCACAGAGTACGCATTACCGTCATACTATATCATAGCAATGGCCGAGGCCTCGACAAACCTTGCCAAGTACGCCGGCATGAGATACGGCATGCACCAGGAGCTCAAGGGAAACTTTGATCAATACTTTTCATCTGTCAGAACAGCTGGCTTTGGTGAGGAGGCGAAAAGAAGGATAATTCTTGGGACTTTCGCCAGGATGGCAGGCTATAGGGACGCATATTATCTAAAGGCGTTGAAGGTAAGAACGATGGTGATAGAAGAGTTCAAGCATGCTTTCAAGAAATACGACATTATAGCGGCGCCTACGATGCCGATTGTCGCCCCAAAGTTCGACGAGATAAAGAAATTGTCGCCGATAGATACTTACATGATGGATGTTTTGACAGTAGCTCCTAACTTGGCAGGCATACCAATGATCTCCGTGCCTGCAGAGAAAGACGATGGGATGCCTGTAGGACTGCATTTAATGGGAGACCACTTGCAGGAAGGAAAGATACTCCAGGCCGCAAGCGCATTCGAAAGCAATTGAGTATATATGATACCCAAGCCTCTGCTAGCATTGATTATACTAATACTAGGCTCTTTGCTATCCGCATTAATCGGCGGAATCAAGCTTGTCTTAATTTTCATCATGTTCTGGGTGGACAAGACCATTTTCAGCGAACTTAAGATGCCCCTGCATTTCGGAATAGAGCTTTACTCCCTTGCCGCAATCCTGACAGGGATAATTTATGGCCCATTGACAGGGTTCCTCTTCGGATTTCTCCTGATGCCTGTGATAGGAGGAATTTTCGACATCTTGTACACAATATCCTCCAGAAGCGGTTTGCTGGACTCTGGGGTGGAGCCTTTCATACCTTCTTTCGAGTCACTGGTCACAGGTGCAATAGCAGCATTGGCGGCCATGCTCTCGTTTCTTCCATTCTTGCCCACAGTTGCGCTATGCATGGCGATGCGAGTTTTTGCCATCTCAGCAAAGGACGCGCTTGTTGGCGAACCGATCAATATCGCGGCGCGAATCATCAACTTTTCCCTTAACATGATTCTAGCATTCCAGTTCGAATTCCTCTTCATTACAACTCTAGGTCTGAGTCTGGTTTGACTTTTTTCTTTTCTTCAGGCTGATGAACTGTCGAAAGTCGAAAATAACGGAAAGGCCCTTGCCAAAAATTCTCTCCAGACCTTTGCGACCAGTGTCGACGCTCTTCAGGAAAATAGCCAGTGGCATGTTGAGGATATTGGCAAACTTTAATCTGTTTTCACTGCCCTCCTTAAGCATAATCAATTGTTCGACAAAGCTTGACATGCAGAATGCCTGGGGGAAATTTCCATGTTGCGTTCCATTGACTGGATCAAAGTGTTCTGCGGGAAGGTACAGATCGGTGGTGGAGTTTATGCACATCATGATCAGCTCGTTGGCTCTCTTTAAATTTCCCGCTCTTATGTAATGACTCGCAAGCCACAATGTCGGCAGATAAAATGGAAGAACTGCATTCTCAAACCTTGCAATACCCCCCTTTACGTTCAACTTTTTTTCCATGAGTTTAACAGTTTTTTTCATTCGACTGTCATTAGGTTTGACAAGGCCATAGTCTTCTACCGCCAAAGCGGAGATATCAACTGGGGCATCCTCGCCATAGTGTTGAAGAAAAGCCTGCCTCTGCTTGCTCCAACTCTCCATTACAACTTGTTGCTTCAACTCGTCCTTTGTCCTTCTCCATTTCTCAAACCTCTTTTTGCCTAGTACCTTGGCTATATTTACAGCAGATTCCAAGCCTGCCCAACAGAGAACCTTGCCATAAACATAGTGGCTCTTTTTCTTCCTCAACTCCCACAAACCGTTTTCTTCCTTGTCGTAATTTTTCGCTATCCAATTGGCAGCCCTCTCTATGTTTTTCCAATGTTCAGCAAGAAACTGTCTGTCTTTTGTGAACAGGAAATACAAGTAAGTTGCGTAAAGCACACTTCCTTCCGAATCCAATTGAAACTGGCCTTTTGCCGCATTCCCGATAACAATCGATTCGCCTTTATCGCCTTGTATGTTTTCGACAACTATTTCATCGGGCGGTCGTTTGCCGTCAATCGTGTAAAAGGGCATTCTCCAATGCCCGTCCTTGCCTTGTATTTTGTAAAAAAAGTGCAGGATTCTCCTAACTTCCTCGTAATGTCCAGTTAGCAAAAATGCCCTGCAAGCAAAATAACTGTCCCTTATCCAAGTGAATCTATAATCCCAATTGTCTGACATGCCAGGATATGCTGGGAATGAGGCGGTTGGTGCTGCCAGTACTGCACCAGTATGCTCGTAAGAAAGCAGCTTTAAAGCAAGCAATGATCTGTAATACATTTCCTCGAAGCTATTGCTCTTGAACTGCAATTTCCTGCCTCTGTCTATCCAGTTGACCCAGAAATCCTTGCACCTCCCCAATTCCTCATCTATGTTCCTGTAGTTCCACCTCTTCATCTGTGAGCGGAGCTTGTTTGCGTCGGTGTCGTAAAATATGACTATCTTGACATCTGTTGAGAGTCCTGACTTGAGAGGTATGGCATCTATATTCTCACCGAAAAAGGACGCTCCAATGGCAAACTTTTCATGCTCGTATATTATTTCGTTGTCGGCTATGTAAGTGGATGCCTTAGAGGACTTTACATTTGTCCTGAGCTTCATAGAAATCTCCTTGTCAGTTGCAGAATCGTTCCTGATCGTTATCATCCTAACAATGCATCGATCGGGGTTTGGTCCCATGTGCACAGCAGCTATCCACGGCATGAAATCCGTTACCTCCACTTGCATATCCTTCATGGAGAGCTTGGTGACGAGTATGTTCGTATTTTTTATGTACTCCTGCGAAGAGCTCTGCACCAAAAGCTCCTCGTTGTTTTCCAGAAAAACCATATCCAGATAGTTGCCGTTGACAGGATCTAGTGCCCTTGAGAGGACAATGAAATCGTCGAACTTGGGCAGGCACAGCCAGTCTATGCTGCCTCTGGGGGATATCAATGCGCAGGTCTCGCCGTTGCCTACTATACCATAGAAGCTTTTCCTATCAGGCATGTTCATTTAATATTTGACGCGAGTTAAATAAAGTTAGGATTGTCGGAAGGATTCCAATAAAATATGGGGTTCTACGTTGCTTTTATAGTTTTCGAATTCAATGTTAGGTACACGACCTCTCACTGTCCTATAACTTCTAAAAAGCTGGTTACCGTCCAGGCCTTTGCTTCGGACTTGTCTTCGGTAAACTTCAGTTAAAACTCTGACAGCAAGCTTCTCCATATTAGAATATGTGCCAAATCTTCTTTCGGCATTCCCACGGATCTTGGTCGCGCGACTGCCCTCATCATACAATTCCTCTGGAACGTGTTCGTCTATAAACTCCTTAACATCCTCCCTGCCGATTGCGTCAGCGTTCCCTCTAATAGTGTACAGATTATCAAAAAGATCATGCAAGGCTTGCGTTACTGGGTCAGGTTCCATGTTAATCACTCAAATGCAGTATTTTAGCGATTTAAAGATATCTCATGCCTTCATAAAGCTGGTTAGAGAAGACTGGCGAAGCAACGCGCTTTTCTGCCTGTACCTGTGGAATGGCAGCCAAAGCTTGCGGGAAACGCATTTCAATGCGGATTCCATGTCCCAGAATTGAAGGGGCTTGCTCCTCAAAGATTCTCTAACGCTTTCGCGCACAAGCCACACCCCAGTCGGGATGTATCCAGGATAGCTTTCCCTGAAGACTATGACACCAGCCTGCGTTTTCATCTCTTCCAGCTTTTCCAGCACTGCAAGTCTTGTCGAGTAATAGCAACCTCCAATAGATGCATATTCCTTCCTGCCCTTGTATGATTCCCAATCGGAGAACAGGATCCTTTCATTTCCCATGACCTTGATGAAGGCCTCTAGGAACTCGTACTGCCATGCGGTCGGCGTCAGAAGGATCGCAAAATAATTGTTGAACACCTTTACCTCGTAAAGCTGGTAGTGGTCTATGACAGGATATGCTTTTACGCTTTCAAGCATATGCAGCGACACAGTATCGTCGACAGCAGTGATGCTCCATCTTGTGGGCACCATTTTCCTGTTTTTTTCCATGCCGAATGTCCCTATGCTCAAGGCTTTCTGTATTGCCGTCACCATCAAGCCCTTTTCATAAAGACCTATCACAGCGTCCCTTGCCTTGAGGTCAGTATCGTAATAAGCCTTTTCCATCTGCATGTCCCAATGCACATTCTCGTTCAACTTGAACCCTTTCAATAGCGCGCTGGGGCCGAATGGCTGGATGTCCTCGTGGAAGAACACGCCACGAGGCTTTTTCTTGAACTCGGCGTCCATTTCAGGCGAGTTTTTCGCCAAAGCTATCTCCTGCAGGGACCTGACAGGCTTGGTATTCACATCATTCACGTTCACAAGCTCCTTGCCGCGGACAAGGTTAAGACGGAAATTAATAACATCCTGGATTGTCTTCCCGCCGCTGAGCCATTCTTCAGGCGTATCCATAATCTGCGTGTTGCCGTGCACAGGCGGTATCATAGGACCAACGAAAACCTTGGGGTAGTTCCATTTACCCACAAATATTGCAGGGGGAGAGGCTCCGGAAATGCTTTCCCCCACTTCCACAGACTTGAACTGCATCTTTGAGTACAATCGGTTGAGGTAAGCGGCCTTGCCTTTAATCATGATATAAAAGAGCCTTGGTTTCAGAAATAGTTAACCCGAGTAAATTTCCCTAATCGTAGTTTTGTGTAGCATGTGCTAAAATGGGTGGCTTGATACACAGAATTGGGACCGCAGAAATCGTATCAAGTGACCACGATTATTATATATGATGCGAATAAGCGACACAGTGTTGATTGAAAAGGCAAAATCCGTGATAAAACCAAGGAAGAGTGCTACAGGACGACTTATTGCAGATGTTGGAGCAGCACTGGTTACAAATAAAGGCAATATTTATCTAGGTGTGTGCATTGACACTGATGAAGGAGAGGGGTTTGGAGCAGAGCAGCATGCCATTGCAGCCATGGTAACAGCTGGTGAATCAAAAATTAAAAAAATCGTGGCTGTTTGGAAAGACGGAACAATTATCCCTCCATGTGGAAAATGTAGGGAGCTGATCTGGCAAATCGATAAAGAAAACTGGGACACCGAAGTAATTGTAAGAAAAGATAAAGTAGTCAAACTTAAAGAACTACTCCCGTATCATTGGCATAATCCAAATTTTTGAGTTAATAGTGACTTCACAAAAAACCCTAATCACCAAACATTTAAAAGCAGACATTTAATTCAATCTGTATGAATACGAAAATCATAACTCTGACGCCCGAGTTCGAAAAGGCTGTAATGGACCTCGGCTTTGACGAGTTCACGGAAATACAGGAAAAGTGCATCCCGCTTATACAGGAAGGGAAGGATATCGTAGGATTATCACACACAGGCTCCGGCAAGACTGCCGCATTCGGCTTTCCCACGCTTGAAAAAGTAACGCCAGGAAAGGGCATACAATTGCTAGTTATCGTCCCGACAAGAGAGCTTTGCAACCAGATCGGCAGGGAGTTCAAAAAGTTCACCAAATACAGAAAGACGTATATTGTAGAAGTTTATGGCGGGGTTTCCATAAGTCCGCAGATAGAGCACATGAGGCATGCAGATGTCGTGGTAGGCACCCCCGGACGGCTGCTCGACCACCTGTCAAGAGGCACGTTCGATACAAGGAACATAAGGATACTCGTTCTGGACGAGGCTGACAAGATGTTTGACATGGGTTTCATCGACGACATACAGCTTATAGTATCTCGCCTGCCCAAATGCCAGAAGCTCCTGTTCGGCGCGACAATGCCGAAGGAGATAATGAAACTCGTCGACAAGTACATGAACAACCCGGAAAAGGTGAAGATGCCCACATATGTCGACAAGAGCAAGCTTATGCAGCACTATTACGACGTGAGGAGGGAGGACAAGTTTTCGCTGCTTGTGCATACTGTAAAGCAGGCTGATGGACTGGTGATTGTTTTTTGCGGCAGCAGGCGGATGGTCGATGTCGTGAACAGGAATCTGAGCGATCACGGGATAAAGGCGATGGCCCTGCACGGCGGAATGGAGCAGGGAAGAAGGAACAGTGTCATGGAAGCGTTCCATCAGGGGCGGATAGACGCCCTGATAGCAACTGATGTTGCGGCAAGAGGATTGGATATAAAGAACGTAAACCTTATAATAAACTATGATCTGCCAAAAACTTCTGTAGAATACGTTCATAGAATAGGCAGGACAGCAAGAGTGGGGCGCGAAGGCAAGGTCATATCATTGTTGACACGTGAAGACCATGGAAATTTCAAGGCGGTCCTTCAGGATAGGTCTCTTCTAGTTCACAAGTTGGACACGCCGCACTTTGAGCGTCTGAGATTCATTATGATGGCGCAGCGCAACCACGAACAGCAGAGAAGATTCTCGGGACCGCAAAGGAGATTCCCAGGGCAACGTGGAGGACATCGCGGAAGGTTCCATAGAAGGCACTAACACGTTAATATTGCCGACTGCAATTTAATTCTATGAATTATTCAAAGGAGCTAAAGCTTGCGACAATGGCTGTCAAGTCTGCAGGCGCCATACTCACCAAGCGCTTCAAAATGAAGCACAAGATAAGCTTCAAAACAGAGCGCGAGGAGGTTACTGAAGCGGACAAGCTTGCTGAAAAGAAAATCCTTTCTATCTTGAGGAAATCCGAGCATGGCATACTCTCGGAGGAAGCCGGTCGGATACGCTCTAGCGCAGTCGAATGGGTGGTTGATCCTTTGGATGGAACTACTAACTACTCCATCGGCATACCGTTCTTCAATTCTGCTGTCGCGCTTGTCGTTGATGGAAAGCCTGTAGTAGGCGCTGTTTATTCTCCTATAACAAACGAGCTATTCACTGCTATGGAAGGAAAGGGGGCGTATCTGAACGGCAGAAGAATTCATGTCAAAGACCAAAGCAAATTGGAAAAATCAATCGTTACGTTCTGCCACAGCTCGACGCCTGAAGGCATGACGCGGAACATAAAAGTGTACAAGAGATTGAAGGAAAAGTTCAGGGTTTTCTACCAGCCTAGATCTGGGAATTTAGAGATGGCTTTAATAGCTGCTGGAAGGATACATGGATTCATCAGCAACAACGCAAAGCCGTGGGACTCGGCATGCGGCACAATAATGGTAAGGGAGGCCAGAGGCCTGGTGACCGACTTTAAAGGAAAACAGTGGAATATGCAATCCAAGGACCTGTTGACTGCGGGGAAGAGCTTGCATTTTAAATTGTTGAAAACAATAAATGGTATTTAATGAAAGCAAAAATTGGTTTGGAAGTGCACGTCCATTTGCTGTCGAAAAGCAAGCTGTTCTGCAGTTCACCTGCGGACTATGAGGACAAGGAACCAAACGAGAATGTATGCCCAATTTGCCTTGGACTGCCTGGATCAAAGCCTGCTCTGAACAAGAAAGTTGTTGAATCTGCTACGATGGTAGCTCGCGCTTTGAACTGCCAGGTCTCGCCTACAATGTTCTTCTCCCGCAAGAGCTATTTTTACCCGGACATGCCGAAGAATTTTCAGATTACTCAGTATGAGATACCGATTGCGACCAATGGAGAGCTTGGTGTCGGAGGCAAGAAGATTAGGATACGCAGGATACAGATAGAGGAGGATCCAGGGAAGCTGGTTCATGTCGGCGGCAGCATCACAAGCGCCAAGTACGTCCTTGTGGACTATAATCGTGCAGGCATACCGCTGGTTGAGATCGTCACTGAACCGGATTTCGAAGACGTAAGGCAAGTCCGCGAATTCCTTTCCAAGCTGCAATCCATACTGGAACATTTGGAAGTTTACGACCCATCTAAAGAGGCGTCTTTAAGAGTCGACGCGAATGTCTCAATCGACGGAGGAATAAGAGTTGAGATAAAGAACATAACGGGATTCGCAAGCGTGGAAAAAGCCATAAGCTACGAGATTGTTAGGCAGGAGAATCTTGTGAGGATGGGAATGCAAGTTGCAATGGAGACAAGGCACTTTGACGAGAACACAAAGATGACAGTGTCTTTGAGGAAGAAGGAGACGGAAGAGGACTATGGCTATATATTCGAGCCGGACTTGCCGGAGTTCAACATATCTGGAAAGCAGGTTGCGTCAATAGAGAAGCAAATGCCAGAGCTACCGGATGCTAGGGTGAAGAGATTTGTCAAGTCGTACAAGATCCCTGAGAATCAGGCGCAGATAATTGTTTATACTGACAAGGCATTGGCAGACTTTTTTGAAGAATGCGTAAAACTGTTCAAGAAACCAAACTTTGTTTCTAGATGGGTTGTCACTGATTTACTGAAAGTTTTGAACTGGAATAGTCTTACTATCAAAAAGTCAAAAGTCACGCCTAGAATATTCACCGAGTTCTTAAAATCTATGGACGACGGTGATATAACAGAAAGATTGGGTAAAGAATTGATTAAAGACTTGGTTCCTACAGGAAAATCAGTCAAAGAATTGATTATTGAGAAAGGATTGCCGAAAGGGATAGATTTGGAAGCTGCTGTTAAAGATGTTATTAAAGAAAATAAAAAGGCCGTGGACGATTATAAAGCCGGAAATGAGAAATCTGTCCAGTTCTTAATAGGACAAGTTCTTAAGAAAACCAAGGCTTCTGGGGACCCCAACAAGATAATGGAGCTAATCAAAAAACTTATTAAATGAACTATTATTAATTCTTTACTAGGCCCTAGTAGCTCAGCAGGTAGAGCAACACTCTTCGAAAGAAGGTTGATGCTGTTAACGTGGAGGTCCGCGGTTCGAGTCCGCGCTAGGGCGCTCACTTTGCTATAACGTACAAGTCCACGCTAATTTCCTTCCTAGGCTTGTCATGGAACTTGAATGTGTGTGGCATCATGAATTTGTATGGCATAATCTTATCAACCCTGCCACCTCTACTTGAGACAAAGTTACTTATGAATTCTCTAGTCTTCTCATAGCCGTTTTTATGCAGCGTATACACCTTATTGCCACATTCAAGCGCCTTTTCCAGGAAGACTCTATCAGCATTCGCTTTCTGTATTCCGAACGGCGGATTCTGAATAACAGTGTCGCATTTGCCTGTAAATTCTGCAATCTCTGAACAGACAAATTTTATATTCCCGTTGAATGGCTCCCCGCCTAAAAGGGAAAACAAAGAATGCATGTTTTCTTCTGCGGTGTCAATAACCGCGTCATCCGCATCAACAGCAACGACTTCCTTAGCGCCCATCAACAAAGCACCTAAAGCCAGTCTTCCAGTGCCGCATCCCAGGTCATACACAACCTTGCCTTCTATGTCCCCGCTTATAGTCGCCAAATTCAAAATTTCGGCAGCCAAATCAGACGGTATAGTATACTGTTCTAGTGAAGGTTTAGGTTTCTGCGTAGACTTTAATTTCGAGAGGATTATTTCAAGCTGTTTCTTGTTCATAAAATCTTATTTGTAAGCAAATCGTTCTTTAGCTTTCGCTCTAATCTCATCATAAGTGGTATCGACATTTGGTCTACTGGAGTACAAGGAGCTTATATGATCTATTCTGACTTGTCTTTCAGAATAACGAGTTCTAGAATGGTCACCCAGTTCCCTGTAATTCCTTGACTTGTAAAGATCTCCCATAATTATCATTCGATTGCAACTTACTTAATCTTTACTACCTGGTCAAAGTTCAACATCGGAATTTCAAACCTGTCAGTATCATCCGTTCCAACGCGGGGACAAAGCGTGTTAATTATGAAGTCGAGCTTCAACCCCATTATTTTCTCTTGTGTAATCTCATCCCCAGCCAATATGTATGCCTCTTTCTTCAGCTTTTTCTCCAGATAATTCTTTATCGAATATGGCAGTACTAGCTGTCCCTTTTTAAACGAAACAAGGATACCGACTCTTTTTGCATCCTTGAAGGCCGATTTGTTCCAAGCAATTATCTTCTGTATCCTCTTCTTTTCATGTTCTATATCAGTTATCTCCTTTCTCTCAACATCTAGAGTCAGCATAGGCTTATCAGTGTTAAGAATCAAGCCGAGACCATAGAATTTAGCGGCTGATACGCAAAGGAAAACATCAACCTTATCCTCGATTTCCTTACCAGATTTCAATCTACAGCCAAGAATCTGTCCAGGGTACTTTACACCTTCTACTTCGGCTATAAAGACTTTCTTCCCTCTTTTCTCAAGATATTTCTTGATTTCAGGTATCTTGTTGATGTACTGCAGTGAACCAACTAATCCAATCTTCTTGTAACCATTTAACTTGTCAAACTCTTTTTCGAGAATTGGTATAGGATCCGAGTCAAGGAAATACTCCCAGTAAACTACAGGCAGTTCACTAACTACACCAAAATCAACATGGGCAACATGTAAGATAGCATTGCACTGCAATCTTTTAGCTTCTGTATCCCTCACATCACAAGCACCAAACGTCGGTTCTATTGAGAGAAGAGTGATTATACCTTCCTTTTCTATTTCTCTAGATATTTCGAGTATTTTTTCATTTTTCAAGCCTTCAGGGAATTGTATAAAAACTCTTTTCGCTTTCAAGTTGTGTAATTGTTGTATTACTTCTTTTAATCTCTTCATTAATATCAACATCTCCTAAAACATTTATATGTTCTTGTTTAATTTGAGCTCTTAGTTTTAAAACCTTATCTTTTACTTTATTCCAGTTAAGCTCATCTTTGAGTTCGAGCATTAATTTCATTCTTTTTATTTTCTCATCATGTTGACTATAGTTTAATAAAATTGAAGCTAAAGATACAACTTCCTTTTTCGATTGAAAAGATAAACACCAAAAATCTTTATTATGAAATCCTACATTAGTTCTTTCACCTTTCATTTTTTCCAAATAAAATAAAGAAGCATATCTTTCTTCTTTCAATTTTTGCATAATCTGAATAAGTATTCTCTTATCACTTGTCCTTAATCTAAAAGAAAATCTAATATTATCTTTATTGCTTTTCCTTATATCCCACCCACCTTCACAATCCATATATCCGCCTAAAAATGAATAAAACAATTTATCGTAATTTAAAATCCATTCTGGCATTCTTTGTAGTTTTTCTAGTAAAAACTCAAAACTTCTATCCAAATCACAATATAAAGCCCATTCGTCCACACTCAGAGTATTACGTCTGGTTGTATAAATGTGCACATGAGTATATTTCCCAAAAAACTTTCTTAAACATTTTCACTTGTGCAAGATGTGATGTGGCAGTATAAACTCTTACCATATTATGGTTCATTCTGGCTGAAATATCACCAGTTCTTAATCCCAGCATGTAAGCTTTTTCTTCCAAATCATCAGAAAATTGAATTTTTGGGTATTTGGTTCTTATCTCCGACAAAGTTCTTCTTTTAATATCGAATTTCCTCAACCAATATCTGATAGACTCTGAAGGAATATTTAGCAGTTTTCCTATCTTTAAGCAAGAAAGCTTTTTATCTGTGTACAATTCTTTTAAAAGAGGTTCTGTTAAATTGTGTTTCTTTCTAGGAGCCGAAGGTTTACGAGGAATGTTATATTTAATTAACCAGTATCTAACTTTAGTTCTTGAACAACCTACAATCTTACCTATTTCTGGACATGTTAAATTTCCTTTAATATACAAGTCTTCTAATAATTCTCTTTTCAATGTTCCTCTTGTCATGAAATCCAACTCCATTATGTATAGTAATTAAATTACAAAAACTAGTATATAAAGCTATCGGAGGTTCATTTCCCACATCTTTTGTGAAGAAGGCAAAATATAGCTTATTTAAGCTATTACAAACTAGACATATCCAATAACAACCAGAAATTCTCTAATTTGCTTTATCTGTCTATAAACAGACAAGAAAGTAATTACTATTATTACAAAAACATAAGTACCTTCTATGCAGAGTCATTCCAAACACCGCTTTCCAAACTTTTAGCTATATCCTGTATTTTTTCATTCTTCAGCCCTTTAGGAAATAGGACAAATATCCGCTTGGCTTTCAACTATTTCAACTGTTCAACAACACCATTCAGTTCCATGAATTACACCATTGCCTTTAAGAACCGTTCAACGTCTCTCCATCCAATATCAGTTCTGTAGTGTAAATTATTACCTTCTACAGATATGTATGCAATAGCAGCGTATGCTCTTTGTTTAGCTTCTAAGATATCATCATCCTCAGCAACAACACTAAACAACCTTCCACCATTTGCGTAAAATCTCCCATCTTGTACAGCTATACCAGCACCAAATATTTGCACACCTTCCATCTTCATAGCTTCCTCCAAACCATAAATTCGTTTCCCTTTAACAGCCTCATAATCATTAGGATATTCTCTTGATGCGCCAACTACACAAACTCTTGTTTTACCATCCTCCACGATAGTTACTTCTGATAATCTTCTTTCTAAAGATGCAGTAACCAAATCAACATAATCATTCTGAACACCAGGCAGAACAACTTGACATTCTGGATCGCCCCATCTCGCGTTGTATTCGATATTGACTGGTTTTCCATCGGCAACAATCCCACCTAAATAAAGTATACCAATGTATGGAAGTCTTTCTTCAGTCATACCGTTTATAGCTCTTTGAATTAATTGTTCTTCAATCTCGCTAGAAATAGATTGTGTCACCATAGCAGGAGAGATAGCACCCATGCCACCTGTCTGATTGCCTTCATCAAAATTGAAAACTGTCTTGTTGTCTTGTGCCGATTTGAAAATATGATATACATTCCCATCGCTTATGGCATAATAGGAAAATTCTTCTCCAACCAAACCCTCCTCTACTAAGAATGTATCGCCTGCACCATCAGGAAATTCTTTCATCCTTCTGACACTTCTAATCGCTTGCTCCAGACTTTTTGATGGTAATGCTCCTTTTCCTGCAGCCAAACCTGATGCCTTTACATAGATTAATCGGTGAGGATCTCTAGAGTATAACTCTCTTACATAGCTTATTCCACCTCCTTCAGAATCAAAATATCTAAAATTGGGATGTGGGATTTGATGTCTTTGCATGAATTCTCTGGACCATCTTTTATCGGACTCTATACCTGCAGAAGCTTGAGTTGGCCCAAAAGTTAGAAATCCATTTACTTGCAACAAATCTACTGTTCCAAGTCCCAGTGCATCATCTTGGGCAACATCGATTAAATGTGGTTTGTATTTTCTTGCGATTTCTAGTATCGACTGAGGATTTTTTAAAGAGCAGTTGTTGTCTACAATCACTTCTTTTTGCCTTCCATGTTCTATAAAATCATTTCCAGGAGCAACCACAATTCTCTTAACTTTGGGACTTTTTTCATAAGCAGATGAAATTGCATGTTCTCTAGCACCGCCACCAACAATTAAAACTGTTAGGTTTTCTACCATCTACAAACCAACATTAATATTCAAATTGAAAGTTATTTAAGATTATTTTCGACTATTTGAAATAGAAAGGCTTACTCGATTAGGATTTCTGTTTGCTTGCTTTCTAGCTGTTAACAGGAGGAACCTGCAACTGAATTTGTAAGACATATCACCAGCATCAACCTGTTCTTCTGGGACTTCAGAGTTCTGAATTTGGATATCATAATCCTTGAAAAGAATTCTAAGAAATAGATTAGCATTTTCCGAAGTATACTGTGGTTCCCCTTCTATGATGTATAATTTCCCATTTGGTAAGATTCTCTTAACATCAGTTGCAAAGTCTATTATGACCTTACAGTTTGGTTTTAGTACACGAGTAATTTCGGATATTACTTCCTTTAGTGTCTCTTTAGGAAACAAATGCAATGTGCCTGTGCAGAACACGCCATCAAATGACACATTATCAAATGGGAATCTCTTAGTAACATCGAAAACCTTCAATTCGAGCTTTGACCTTAGTTCTTCTGGTGTATTGTCCCATAAATTCTCAAGCGCTAACCTGTCTATATCGGATGCGATGACAAAAGCAGCCTTTTTCAACAATTCCAGATTGTAGCGACCATCGCCAGCAGAAAGGTTCAGCCATTTTCCATCAATTCGAGTATCTTTTAGAAGCGCTAGAGTATCTTTATCCCCGCCACCCCAGATAGAGTCACTCATGGAAAATCACCTTGTGACAAGTTCCCCCAACGTTATTAACTTGACCTAGTAACTTTAAAATATGCCAAAACTAGAGAAAGCCACCTTTGGAGGCGGATGCTTCTGGTGCATAGAAGCTATATTCCAGCGGTTGGAAGGCATTAAATTAGTAGTTTCAGGTTATGCCGGCGGCACTATACCTAATCCAACCTACGAAGATGTTTGTTCTAACATAGCAGGGCATATAGAAGTCGTGCAGGTGACATACGACCCCAAAATTATCAGTTACGAACAACTTCTGGATATTTTATGGCAGTCACATGATCCCACATCCATGGACAGGCAGGGAGGAGATGAAGGCGCACAATACCGTTCAGTAATTTTCTATCACGATGATAGACAGAAAGTGGCCGCAGAAAAGTCCAAGTTAAGCATTGCCAAGAAATACGACAAGCCGATAGTCACTGAAATAAGGCCGCTGAAAAACTTTTACAAGGCCGAAAGCTACCATCAGAACTATTACAACAGGAACAAGAACGCCTCTTACTGCAGGATTGTCATACTGCCGAAATTGAAGAAACTCAAGCTTGATAAACAAAGTTAACCTCATCACACCATTATAATTATGGAAACCCCATCCAAAGAAGTTATTCTCAAGGCCAAACAACTCGTCAATAAAGGCAAAGTAAGGAAAGATTTTGAAACTGAGAAGAGGTCTCACTTTACAGTAGAGGGGGATTCTGAAACATACTCTATCATTTATGAAAAAGGAAAAGGGGAGTGGAAATGCTCATGCAAGTTCAACTCATTGCACCAAAAAAGATGCTCGCATATACTTGCAAGCATGTTAAAGAAAATTTGAATTCTTATCTTTTAGCATCAGCGCGTCGTCTTTTCGCCAATTGTAGCACCTCCGTGTGAGATATCTATAGCTAATTTGCTTTCAGAACATAAATAACCAGCACTCGATTCAGACTTTACGGAAGAATTCTCTCCGTGTCCCTAGGAAACAGTGTCGTTTCCCTCACGTTTTCCACACCCAACAATTTCATGACGAACCTTTCAATTCCCAAGCTGAAACCGCCCATCGGGGGCACACCGTACCTGAAAACTTGCGTAAACCATTCCAGAGTCTCTTTCTTCAGTCCCTTTTCATCTATTTGCGACATAAGCTTGTCATACCTATGCTCTCTCTGACCGCCCGACGACATCTCCATACCCCTGAACACAAGGTCTATACTTCTTGCATACTTTGGCTGGTCGTCAACTTTCATGACGTAAAACGGCTTTACTGCGGAAGGAAATCTGTTAACAAAGAAAAAGTCGCTCTTGAACTTCTCTTTCACGTACCCACTAAGAACCTCCTCTGCCTTTCTGTTCAGGTCCTCGCCTTCAGGCACAGGATTTCCCAAGTCTTTGAGTATTTTGTAAATTTCAGGGAATTGCAGCTCTGGAAAAGGCGCTTTAGGAACTGTTATCTCCTTGCCCAAAACTTCAAGCTGGTCCGCACATTCTTTTTTTACCCGTTCTAGAGCATGTACAATCATACACTCCTCAACCCGCATAACATCGCGTTCGTCCTCTATGAACGCCAACTCAGCAACGATTGTCCTGTGTTCGGTCATGTGCCATACTGTGTGGCTTTTCTCGGCTCTCCAGCTAGGGCCAGTCTCAAAAATCTTCTCAAAACCTCCTGCCACCAGCAGCTCCCTGTGCAACTGGGGATCCTGCCTCAGGAAAACCTGTTTGTTGAAATAAACGACCGGAAACACCTCGGATCCGCCTTCGGATATGCCCCCAATAAGCGAAGGCGTGAAGACTTTCACGAATTTGTTCTTGGACAGGTACTCTTCCATCCCAAGCATCAAAGCCGACTGTATTTTAAAAATCGCAGAATTTTCAGGCGATCGCAGGTCAATGGATCTCCAGTCCAGCCTAGTGTCCAAATGAGCTTTCGTCACCCTCCTTGGATCCAGCGGCAATACAAGCTCCGAGGAGCTGATTTTTGTTATGAGCTTCGGTATAATTTCAATCCCACCCTTCGTTTTCGCAGTCTTCTGGACAGTTCCTTCAACTGCAACCACGTCTTCACTATGGAGATCTTCTACAGCCTTCAATACCTGCGGTTTAGCCTTGTCCTTATGCACGGTTACCTGCACAATGCCGTCCATGTCGCGGAGCAAAACAAAGCTTATCCCGCCCATCATCCTCTTGTCATGAACCCAGCCTTTCACAACGACTTCCTTTCCAACGGCGCCTTTCAGCTCTCCAGTATAGTATCTCTTGATCTCAATCACCAGAAATTGAAGGCGAGTATCCATACAATAAGCCACACCAGGATGAATGTTATTATAGTGTTGACAATATGCCACACAAGCTTCTTCCTCTCCCTCACCCACTTTCTTGTTAGGTGAACCGACACGGCATACACCAATGCCCCTATGATGAATGCCAGAGGCGCGTTCAGAAACCTTGATGCAATGCCAACCAGAATTCCGAGCCCGATGTAAATCAATGTCAGTTTTTGCTCATTGTTCAATCTCATTCATCTCCATGTTGCTGTTCTTGCGGAAAACGAATTCCACCACCTTTTTCTGCCACGACTTTTCCTGGAGCATTTCGGTAGTGACCCAGGATTTTCTTACATAATCCGGCAGTTCTTTTCCTTTAAAATCTTGTATAAGCTTTTCTATAAATCGTATAGTCAGCTGGTCGTGAGGATAGCCGACTCCGAAATCGAATCCTACCTGTTCCTTTAGCTCGGCTATTTCCCTGTCGCGGTGAACTTTTGCCACGATTGAAGCCGCTGAAACTGCAATGACAGATTCGTCCATATAGTTCTCGACAATTAATTCGGCATTCTTGTTTTTGACAAAGCTGCTTACTAGGCTCTTGAATTTTGGCGGGTTGTGCGTCAGTGAGTCGATATATACCTTGCCGCCGTTGCCAAAGTTGATTATCTCAGCCATCTTCATAGCCTCTATCTTGTCCAAGTTTATCCCAGTTTTCCTGTAATTGTCAATCCTGCATGGGCCGACCTTCAGCACGACGACGTCCTTTGCGATGCCCTCTATATAACCGAACATTTCCTCCCGTTTGCTTGGAGACAATTTCTTGGAATCCTTTACGCCCAATGCATTTAGCTTGCTCTCATCAGAGCTGTCAATGGTCACACCAGCCACAACTAGAGGACCAATTACGGCACCTTTTGGGAGGCAAAAATCAATTGACTTGTTGCCTACTCCCAGCCTCATCGATCCCTGTTACGAATTCTATATACTATCACCTCTTTATCAACAGGCAGTTTATACCATAAATCATTGTATTTCCTAACTAAATTAAGTTTTTCCAACTCTTTAAGTCTTCTGAAAGCAGCCTTGGAATTTATCTTCATCAATCTTGATATTTCAGATAATCTTTTAGGTTCACCTATAATATCAAGTATCATCTTTTTCCTATTAGAAATTATTATAATGCCTTTGTCAGCTGTCCAATAGCTTAAACTACCAACACGATAATCATTTGCTTTACCCATCTTTTTCAATTGTATTAATACCTTTGTAATTCTGGCATGAGACCTTTCCAAGATCTTCGATAGTTCATACGAAGTCTCTGGTTTTCCTTGAATAATCTCTAACAGCATTTTTTTAATTTGGCCTTTGGGATAATGATTTTGTTGATAAGTGCCAAACATGTAATTTAATTTTTGTCGCTTTTCTGGATGCAATTTACTTATATCGATTTCAACAAGTTTAGTCAAATTCTTCCTGTTTGATATAATGTAAGATCTCTCAATACTTGAATAAGAAAACTTTACTCCTAGATAATTTAATATATCTTCTATTAATTCATTTCTTTTTCCTTGTGCTATTCTTACAACCCTCGATTTAGTCCTTTCTATATATTTTATGTTGCCTTCTCCAGCAAAAAACCCCTGAATAATATCAACATAAAGCTCCCTTTTTTTAACTAGGTTTCCAAGCGTTCTTAGCCAGTCCTTAACCAGTTTTCTTCCGGAGACTCTATAAATAAAATAAGGTCTATTAGCTCTTTTATCGACGTAAAACCTATGTAACACGTCATGTAGAAGAAAATCTAATTCGGGATTTTTAGAATCAGAGTAGACATAAATCCGTGGTTTATTTTCAAAGAAAAATGTATTGGACAATGTCTTATGAAAAAATCTTATTAAAGAGTATTGATTATTAGTAAAAGTTATTTCAGCTATGCTGTTTACACTGCCTTCAGCTAGCCACAAACCTATACATTGCGCAATCGAACTATTTCTCATAAGCTCATTTAGTAATTTACTATATAAACTTATGTCCAATGAAGGATACCCTACCCAATATCTAAATTAGATAATTAACATCAATTATACATGTGCCTTTATGGTCGCTCTACAGAAAATCATTCATTACTTGTACACAAGAGAAGATATCGAAGAAATTCTGGGTGAACAAGATTGGAAATCTTTGAGTACGTCATTTCCGAGAAAACTGACAACTTTAGTTGGCAGATGAATCGGGTGGAAGCTTTTGTCCTATAACTACCTTTCTTTTAAGATACTGCGCCCTTTAGAGCGCGTGTAGTTCATTAACCTATTACAAGAGTAGGCGACTAGTCTTCGTTCCAATGAGTGCTTGACAGCTTCCATACCTCTCACTAATTCGTACATAGTTGGTATAGGTTCCTGAAAACTACCGTATACCAGTTTATTCCCATCTGCTTTATGTTTCAGCCGCAGAGTACCTCTTCCTAAAAGCCTTTCTGCATACCATTCGTTACTTCCATTGAAAGATATGGGCAGATCTCCTAAGACATCATATACAACATCTGGAGAAGCGTCATAATAATCTGCATTCAATCTTAATTTCGCAAAATGCGATAGAGGCATTGGGACGACTGGAAAACTATCGAGGCCCGTAATGCAAAAGTGATGTTGTTCTGGTTGCCACCTGGCTTCTGCAACTACCTCATTAGTTGGCATGTAGCTTCCAAAAAGTTTCACATCATAGCATGTCAGGCGATTTCTGGGATTGTGATTTTGAAAGTACATGTAAACGCCTGCAACAAATCCTCTTTCTTTCGCCACCCCCATTTATTCCGGTGGGTCTTCTCAGGATTTCTGCAGGTATTCTACGGTTTGCAATATACTGCAGGGAGTTTTCGATTTCACCATCCACCAATTCGTAATTTACATGAACACATGACCATCCAGGCAAATCCGCTAATACGAGTGGCGCTTGCCTATCTTCAATAGACATTGTTACATGAGTTGAAAGAGCTTTATAATTATTGCCCTTTCGAGAAAGATATTACACTAATTCAACTGGCTGTCCACCTGCATTAAATAATGTTTTAATAAAATACCTATCCGAAGGTTGGAGTATATCTTGAGTGGATAAACTAATTTCTCTGGGATTCTCGACCGCCAAAATTAATGTTTCGCCATCCCACAATTCTATTTTTGGCGAGGCAAAATTAATGCCGGATTGGTTAAGATGCACTGGGATTGATTTAATCTGTGTTCAAGATCAAAGTAATGTCTTGACAAGCGCCTCCTGATCTTGCCAAGTCTTCTACTAACACCCACAATTTTAACTACTGTTTTTAAAATATTTAAGGCAGATTTTATGCAGGATTTACGGGAGATTGAATCACAGTTGCGAGAAGGCGGAAACATCGAAGATATTTTGGACAAGCAGGACTGGAAAAGTTTTGAAAAAGTTGTTTCTGGCGTGTTTGAAATAAACGGCTTTTCAACTAGGCAAAACTTTCGCTTCAAAAACAAAAGAAGACATGAGATAGACATAATTGCTATTAGAACCAATAGAATACTTTGCATTGACTGCAAATGGTGGGGAAGGGGGCGATACAAAAAATCAGGCCTGAAGCAGGCAGTAATGAAACAGGAGAATAGAGCCCATGAGTTCGAAAAGTTCCTGGAAAATAATCCGATGGCCAGGAGCATCCTAAAGCTCGGCAAGCACTATTCGGTTCATTCTCTACTGGTTACGCTGCATGAGGAAGGCTTGGTTTTCGAGCAGAAAACTTTTCTAGTGCCAGCATGGAAACTCAACCAATTTCTGCTGGAAATCGAACGCTATATTTAACCTTTTCGAAAGCTTTATAAATTTAACTTATAAATATAACTGGTAGCGAGGATCCTGATGGTATTTGACTTTAAAATAAGAATCGAAAACATTGTTGCTTCTGCGTCCCTGAATGTCGTAATACCTTTAGAAAAGATTGTTTCAAAGCTTGAGGGCATGGAATACGAACCCGAACAGTTTCCAGGGCTTGTCTACAGGATGACCAAGCCGAAGGCAGCTGCTTTAATCTTCGGCTCAGGCAAAATAGTATGCACAGGTGCTAGAAGCATATCTGATGTGAAGATTGTTTTCAAGAAAGTCATAAAAATTGTAGAATCTGTAAGGGTCAAAGTCCCGAAAATCTACAAGATGCAGGTAGAGAACATAGTCGCCTCCGCAAAATTGGACGGACTGTTGAATTTGGATAAAATTGCATTCGAACTGGAGAATTCCGAGTACGAACCCGAACAGTTCCCAGGGCTTGTCTACAGGATGGCATCGCCTAAAGTGGCGTTTCTTTTGTTCGGCTCCGGTAAAGTCGTATGCACTGGTGGAAGGAGCGTCAACGATGTAAAGATTGCTGTGGACAAACTCAATAAAAGACTGAGGACTCTAAAAGGCGCATTGACAAAGGAACAAGTTAAATAAGTCTTTCCTAAATATCGGTTAAATGTTGCCAAAAGGGAATTCATTGGCTGGCACAAACTCAATTCTGAAACATTTCAAAATTAGTAAGGGATTTATTTCATAGAGGACATTGCTATTCATGGAAAACGCTGATCTTCTAGAAAAGTTCGCAGACTTTTTCAACGAGTTTTACAAAGACGAATTAACACAATTGTCAATGGAAGGAAAGAAGGCTCTTGAGGTCGATTTCTCCAAGCTGGAAAAGTTCGACGTGAACGTTGCCGACTATCTTCTTGAAAATCCAGCCGAAACCATGGAAATTGCACAAAAGGCTGTTAAGCAAATCGACGCCGGGCCTTTACACGAGAATTTTCGAATAAGATTTTTCAACGTAGCCTCAAGCCACGAAATAAGAATACGAAACGTAAGGGCGGAGCATATAGGAAAAATGATTGTTGTCGACGGGATTATAAAGAGGGCTAGCGAAATCAGGCCTGAAGTCAGCGAGGCAGTTTTTCACTGCTTGGATTGCGGCAGCAACGTAATAATAATCCAGACTGAAAGGATATTGAGAACGCCCGTTGAATGCGAGAATCCTGCATGCAAAAACACCAAAGCATTCAAACTGGTTGACCAAAAGCTTTACGATGCACGTTGGTGTGTCATCGAAGAGCCATTCGAGATAGTTAGCGGAGAGCGTCCGTCTAATCTAATGATTTATTTTAAGGAAGACCTTACGTCCCCTAGAATGCAGAACAAAACAGATCCAGGAAACAGGATTAAAGTCGCCGGTATATTGAAAGAGCTTCCCAGACGAATGAAAGGCACAAAGTCGAGGCAGATGGAGATTTACCTTGACGCAAACTATGTCGAGTCGGTCGAGGCCGAGTGGGAAGAACTTGAGATCACAACAGAGGACGAGCAAAGAATTATAGAGACTGCTAAAAGTCCGCAGATTTACGACAAGCTTATAGGTTCTATAGCTCCGTCTATCTTTGGCAGCGAACCAATAAAGATGGCTGTAGCTTTCCAGCTTTTTGGGGGCGAGTCTCATATCCAAAAGGACAAGTCGCGTGTAAGGGGCGACATCCACATTTTGTTAGTCGGGGATCCGTCATGTCTAGTAGCCGATGAACGTGTTGTCCTTTCTGACGGCACTATTCTTAAGATAGGAAAGATGGGGTCTGAGCATTTGCAAGACATTAATTACAATGTGCATATGGGCATGGGAAGAACGGTTGGTAAAGCAACGAGATTTCATATTTATAAAAAGCAACCTATCATAGAAATAGTTACAGAAACTGGAAAATCCATCCAAGGCACGCATAATCAGCCTGTTTTAACTCGAAATAATATGGAACAAGAATGGAAAAGATTAGACGAAATAAAAATTGGCGATAAAGTAAGATCACTGCCCAAAATCGAGTGCCGTAAGAAAAGTCTTGTTCCATCCAACTGGAAAGATTATCAGTACTATCACAAAAGTTGGCATACAAAAGTTCCAGAATTTGTCGATGAAGATTTGGCAGGCTTATTCGGCTATATTATAGCTGATGGTTGGGTAACAAAAACCAGAGTAGGGTTAATTGTAAATAAAGACGAGCAAGATATTTCCCCAAAAATTGAAAGCATGGTAAAAAAATGTTTCGACTCACCGATTAGTAGCTACATGCATAAAAATGCAAGTTCAAAAGTAGTTTATTATCAACTTAATCGAGGCCATGTCGCAAAACTCCTTTCATTTCTAAATGAAAAGAGAGTACCAGATTCTATATTTCAGTCAAGGGACTCCGTAGTAGCAGCGTTTCTGAGATGGTTATACGAAGGTGATGGAACTGTTTTTTCTAAGGGACGCGGTAGGTTATCTGCCAGCTTGAAATCAAGCAATTTGGAACTTCTCAGAGATGTTCAAATGCTGTTATTGCGATTCGGCATACATTCAAGAATTCTATGGGAAAATACTCCACAAAGTGCAACAATCAAAGGTAGAAAAATAGCGTGCAAACCATCGGGTTCGTTGGTGATTAGACGCTCCGAATCAGTTATAAAATTCTCTCGCTATATAGGTTTTGTCAGCAGGAAAAAAAAGCAAAAACTAAAAGATGCAGTCAAGTACGCCAAGTCGCATGTTCATAGAATACATAAAGAATTAACAGAAAAAGTTGTTCAGATAAACAAATTATCGCCCCAAGACGTGTTTGACGTAGAAGTGCCTAAATACAATAAATTTATCGCAAATGGTATAGTGGTGCATAACACGGCTAAGAGCGCATTAATGAAAGTCGTATCAACACTAATTCCGCGTGGTAGATATGTCTCGGGTAAGGGTGTGACGCAAGCTGGTTTAACTGCATCTGTCATTAGAGATGAAGAGTTTCTAGGCGGGTGGGTCTTGGAAGCTGGCGCGCTGGTTCTCAGCAATCGCTCAATGGTCAGCATTGACGAATTTGAAAAGATAGAAAAAAATGATCAAGTGGCATTGCACGAAGCGATGGAGCAGCAGACAATCAGCATAGCTAAGGCCAACATAGTTGCGACATTGCCTGCCAAAACCGCAATTCTGGGCGGGGGAAATCCGAAGCTGGGGAGGTTCGACCCATACCTTCCTATTAAAGAGCAGGTGGACATACCGGAGACATTGTTGACAAGATTTGATTTAAAATTTGCCCTGCGCGACATACCCAATCCCGAGCAAGATTTGAAAATAGCCGACCACATTCTGCAGGCTCGGCATTACGGCGAAGTGGAAATAAAACCGGCGATTGAGCCTGAATTTCTGCGAAAGTACATAGCTTATGCCAGAAAGAATTGCCGCCCAAAACTCACAAAGGAAGCTGGCGAAGCAATTAAAAACTTTTATCTGGCGCTGCGGGGGAAATCCGGCGAAGACTCGCCGATTTCAATCACCCCGCGACAGTACGAGGCTCTGATCAGGTTGTCAGAAGCGTCTGCAAAGGTCCAGTTAAGAGATGAAGTTACTGCGGAGGACTCGCTGCGCGGGATCGAGCTTATGAAAACCTCTCTGAGGCAGTTCGGCTTTGAGCCCGAGACAGGCGAGATTGACATAGACAGAATGGAGGGGGCGAAAGCAACAGCAGCGCAAAGGAATAAGATCAGGGTAATGCGAGACATAATTGACGATTTGGAAAGAACGTTCAACAAAGACATACCATTGGACGAATTGCTGAAAAGGGCCAGGGAACAGGGAGTTGAAACTCCAGACGAGATTATCGATAAGATGAAGAGAGAAGGGTGGCTATTTAGCCCTAGGCACGGAATAGTCAGTAAGGTGTAGAATGGAAAGCAAAAGAATGCCGGCAAAAAAAGTCAGGGTATCAGACATTGCTGCAGGAAAATATTTCCACGGCAGCAGGGAAGAGATGAAGGCAGGCTATGTGATAACGCCTTATGGGGGAAAGGTTTCAAGGGTCAACTTGGTGGGGACGGTGATTGAAAAGTTCGTCAGCGATGAAGGCACTTTGTCATCTATAACTATTGACGACGGGACAGGCGCCATAAGGATAAAATCTTTTGAGGGCGGTTTCGAAAACATCCAGATCGGAGACATTGCAAGAACAGTTGGCAAACTGAGGGAATATAACGGAGAGTTGTATGTGGGGCTGGAGATCGTGAGAAAGGAGAGCATCAACTTGGAGATCTTGTCCAGGCTCGAGGCGCTGGCTGACGCTGTGAGACAGAAAAAAATAGTCGACGACATAAGGGCAATGTCCAAGCAGGTTGTTGATGAGGAACTGGTGAATTATGCAAAGGGGACATATTCCATGGACGAGGAGACCCTTTCAGTTATACTAGAAGCAAAGAAAAAAGAAGTTGACTACAAACCTCAAGTCTTGGAGATTATAGAAAAGCTGGACGAAGGGAAGGGTGTGGAGATAGCGAAACTGTTTCAATCCATAGAACTCCCAGACAATGTTCTGGAGAAGACTTTGGACGAGCTCATAAACGATGGAAGCGTATACGAGCCGCAACCGGGATTCCTGAGGAAAATTTAAAGCTTGCATCCAAACTTATATCAGGGATTTTATGGAGACAGACTATAACAAACTTTTGGAAATTGCGGTAGACAAAATGCCGAAGAAGGTGCAGGACAAGGACAGGTTTCAAGTTCCTCAAGCCATTACGGAGCTCCAGGGAAATAAGACATTGATTAGAAACTTTTCTGAGATAGCGGGTACATTGAGGCGGGACGCAAGCCACCTGGCAAAATACCTTTTCAAAGAACTGGCCACCCCAGGCAGCATTCAGGGAAGCATTCTGACGCTGCAGACAAAGCTTTCTCAAAGCGCTGTCCAGAGGAAGATAGGCAGCTATGTCGCAGAATATGTCTACTGCAAAGTATGCGGCGAGCCGGACACAAGGTTCGCGAAAGAAGGGAGGATAATTTACATTCATTGCGATGCGTGCGGCGGAAGATCCGCTTACAAAAGCTTTTGATTGATTGCGATGTACTGGGCCAATCTTTTCACAACGAGAACCGAGATAATTGTCGCTATTTGCGACGAGGATCTTCTGGAAAAGCAAATAGAATTCAAAAAACAGGGAGTAATGGTCAAGGTCAGCAAGCATTTCTACGGGGGCAGGCTTGTCGACGAAAGAGTCGTGCTAAGGCTGCTCAAAGAGGCAACCACATGCAACCTTATAGGGAAAATGGTAGTCAAATTGGCGCTAAACGGCGGTTTTATATCAAAAGAAAACATTATCAATATTGATGGCGTCCCGCACGCGCAGTTCGTCAAGATCGAATGATTAATACATTAGTTGAAAATTAC
>CAYJVM010000007.1:0-32153 GCA_964373665.1 uncultured archaeon
CGGCGGAAGTATACTTTAAAGATCTAAGGGTGACAGATGTGGTGGGTTAGTACACTACAGAAAAACGCAGAAAAAAGCTTTAAATATTAAAACCTTGTAATTCCAAAGGATATAGTATGGCTTCGATCAAGGCTGTGGATCCGCAGAAATTCAACATTTCGCTGAAAGAGGAGTTGAAGAAAATCGAGGAGATTAACCCTCCTATATGGAGCAAGTTCGTCAAATCGGGCGTACACAAGGAAAGAATACCCCAGCAGGATGATTTCTGGTATGTCAGAAGCGCTTCAATACTCAGAAGGCTTTACATGGACGGTCCGATCGGAGTCGAAAGACTAAGAAGTTATTTCGGGGGGAAGCAAAGAGGCGGGCACAGGCCGGCTCATTTCAGAAAGGCATCGGGAAACTCAATAAGAAAGATTGTGCAACAGCTTGAGGCGTCAGGACTGGTTGTGAGGAATGCCGATAAAAATGGCAGGAAGCTGTCGCCTGCAGGAATGAAGCTTTTGGACAAGATAGCAAAGGGTGTGGACAAGCAATGAATGAAAATGCAGATGAAATGCAGAAGCTTGAGGCGATGAAGAAGGTCGTTTTGAAGAAGGTCCTGTCTAAAGAGGCAGTTGAAAGGCTGGGGAGGATAAGGATGGTAAAGCCGGAGTTGGCGGGCCAGTTGGAATTGTACCTGATGCAATTGTACCAAGCCGGTAAGATACCCCAAATGATCAATGACGAACAGTTGAAAATCATCTTGAGCCAGATAGGCACGAAACAGAAGTTCAGGATATTAAGGTGATTTTATGCCAACAAGAAAAGTCGGCTCTGCAGGAAGATTTGGTTCCAGATACGGGAAAAAAGTAAGGGACTTGATCAGGAACGTTGAAAAGACGCAAAGAAGAAAACATGTGTGTCCAAGATGTGGTATGCGCCAAGCTAAAAGAGTGGTGAAAGGTGTTTATATTTGCAAGAAATGCTGTAATAAGTTTACTGGACAGGCTTACTTTCCGAGGGGGATGTAAATGTACAAATGCACTAGCTGTAAAAAATTAGTACCAAAACTTGAAGATCGTATACGATGCCCGTACTGTGGAAGCCGAGTGTTTTCGAAGCTGCGACCAGAAGTTGTAAAAAGAGTGTTGGCAAGATAAAGTTTGCGGAAACGGATTTAAGCTTTATGGGTTAAACTAATTCATGTACGAGGCTAGTTTGAAGCTCAAATGCACAAGGCCGGAAGCTGTGAAGCAGAGCTTGGAGCCTGACATCAGGAACGACGAAATTGTGCAAACGGAGATTAATGTCCAAGAAGACTCGGTTATGATAGTTATAAAAAGCAAGAAATTGAATTACTTGAAAGCCGTTATAAATTCTTATATCTCGCTTGTTAGCATGCTTGAAGAGGTGGAGAAAGTTGGATGAAAAAGAAACAATGAAGATGTTGGAACAGTTCCAGGCATATCAAAGCCAACTGCAGTCTGTGATGATGCAGAAAAGCACTTTGCAGCTTCAGCTGATAGAGATAGACAAGGCTATAGAAGAGCTGGATTCGACGAAGAATGAAAACGCTTATAAAATCACTGGTCAAATAATGGTTAGCAAGCCGGTAAGCGAAATTAAGACGGATTTGTCGGAAACCAAAGAGGCTTTGGAGTTAAGAGCCAACTCTTTGGAAAAGAGCGGAGAAAGGCTTACGGCAAAATTAAAGGAAATGGAGACTGAGCTAAGTAAATTGGTGAAATAGGTGATGTTAATGTCGGCAGAAGAATTTGAACCTGTGATGAGAATATTGGACGAGATAATTAATGACCGGACCGTACCTAAGAACATCAGGGCGGCGGCGGAAGAGTCGAAAAGCAGCCTGAACAACGGCACGGAAAACCTAGAGCTCAGAATAAGCACTGCCATCCATGTCCTGGATGAGATAATCAACGATCCTAATATGCCTCTTTATGCAAGAACGAAGATTTGGAATGTCGTGTCTGCTTTGGAGCAGAAGAGAATGGAGCTCGGCTAGGGCACAATAAGCTTTATGTATTCAGTCTTTTTGTTTTTCCTCAAATCGGAGAACAAGCCAATTATCTTGCTGGCATGACCATGCAGGACAAAAACTTCAAGACACTTGCCGTCGCAGAAATTGCTGTGTATTTGAGTGTTTATTATATCCTCGTACTGATGTTTTGTTTTCAAAAAAACTCTTTCAGACATGTTCCGATGAACTAGAACAAGAACACATTCAATATGTCCTTTCAGCCTTTCCTTCAGCTTCATATCGTCTATTAAGAGCTTCATGCCAGATCTTATGACTTCGGACCTGCCTGAAAAGCCGGATTTCACTATACTGTCTATCTCTTCGAGCATATCCGAATCCAATGACATGCTTATGATTTTAGCCATTTTTCCCGTTATTAACTAACGACTTGTCTGCTTAAATAGTTATTAACAATCATGTTTAAATTTATTAACATGCAATAAAACATTATGTCAGCAGCTGTAAAGTACGCAGTGGACCTTATGATGGTTTTGACTGCATTCTATCTCCTTATGAGAGGTATAGCCGGACAAGGCGCCGAACCGTTTATTTTGATCGCTGTCTCGGTAGTGATGTTTTTAGAGCTTGTTACAGACGTCCTTTTTCATACCCATTGAAACACGTTAGATTCTTCCTAAATTATAGTGGAATCTCCAAGCTATGATGTTGTAGCCCAATTGCGCAGCATTGCGCACTGTCAGCCTGTCACTAGCAGAATAGACTGGATCGTCAGGATGTCTTGGTGCAACTTCCATAATATCCGCGGCGATAACATCCTTACGCTGAAACAGCATATGCAGTAAGCTGTTGGTATAGTTCCACTTGAGGCCGCCTGATACGGGTGTGCCTGTTGCTGGCATAACTGAAGGATCAAAACCGTCAATATCTATAGTCAAATAGACTCTATCTGTAGGTACAGTTGCGACGATTTGACCTACATCATATTTGACTCCATTCCCCCATTCAAAGAATTTAGATCCGTGAGTTCTTGCAAAGTTTTTTTCTTCCGGAGAGTAATCTCTTATACCAACTTGAACCATTGGAAAACCTAATTCAGCAGCTCTTCTCATGACGGTAGAATGCGCATACCTGCCAAATGGATTATCACGATAATCGGCGTCTGTATCTCGCATGTCAAAGTGCGCATCTATTTGAACGATTGTTATATTTTTTGGATTGTCGGCTTGCGCTAAAGTTCTGAAAGGCCCGTTTGATACAGTGTGTTCGCCGCCTAGTGTTATTACGAATTTTCTGTTCCTATAATGTTTATAGAATTCTTTTTGCACGCGATCTATCATTTCTTCTGGGGCAAACTGGTTAAGATCCCCAAGATCCAAGTATGCTATCTGCAAGTGGTTTGATGGTTCTGTTTCAGTGAACCTCTCACCACGTTCAATCTGATCATCTAAAGCTCTGGCTACTGCCTTAGGACCTTGGTCTGCACCTTTACCGTATGAAGAAGTTTCGTCGTAATTTGCGCCAAGTATAACGACATCGGCATCCGAAGGATCTGTACAGTTTATTATCGCATCCGCCATAACGTTATAATGTGTGTAAATTTTAAGTAGATTGAACCTGTTATTTACGGGGGTTTTTGTAGTATACGTATCTGCCAAACTGGCAACTTATCGGCAAGTCCTCAACCATATGCCTAACAATAGGTCCATTGCCCCACTTGGATTCTATCCTACCGTCCTCCAAGACTATCCCACAATGTATCGGAAAATCTCCCACTGTTCTGTGGTAGTAGACTATCAAATCTCCAACATCTGGTGTTTCTTTAGGCTCAAGACCTTTTGCCAATCTATGAGCCTCTTTTTGAGAGGGTTTGTAGCCTAATCCAAATGCATGTGCCACGCAATCCAAAGTCCTATCCACGCCGGAAACAAGTTCGACGCCGTAAAGCGGCAAACGGTCAAATGCACTAGTCGCCAGAATATACTGCAAGTGTAATCTTTTATCAACCATCTCTGATTCCTCAGTTATTTAAATTTATAAAGCATATTATATTCTGATGTAAATGGTGTTCGGACGACCTAGTGAACCAGAAGACTATGCGGAACTGAACGAAGAATTTTTCAAGGAACACACTAGCTACAGTGTTATAGTCGATACTCTAAGGAGTTTTGACGAAATTGAAAAGGTGCAAAGCGCTTTAAGGGAAGGTAAGGTCGTATTTTTGAGGATAAAAGAGATGAGGGACGCTGACATCAACGAATTGAAGAGGAGCGTCGACAGGCTGAAAAAGACGTGCAATGCTATGGGTGGGGATATTGCAGGCGTCGATGAGGATGTGCTTATAATAACTCCGAACTATGCCAAGGTATTCAGAGGCTAAGCTTTTTAATTTCTTCTACAAGTTTGCTTATTTTCACCCTTGCTTGCTTCATAGTATCCCTATTCCTCAATGTTACTGTCTTGTCCTTTAAGGTCCGGTCGTCCAAAGTCACGCACAAGGGCGTTCCGATCTCGTCTTGGCGGTAGTATCTCTTGCCTATGCTTCCGCCTTCGTCATAAAAGGTGTTGAAATGCTGTTTTAACTCATCATAAACTTTCCTGGCTTTTGCAGGGAGATTATCCTTGTTGACCAACGGGAATACAGCAACTGAAAATGGTGACAATGGGGCAGGTAGTTTCAATAAAATCCTGTCCTTTTCCTCTGCATAGTTCAATTCTAACATGGCGTAGAATATTCTATCGATGCCCAAGCTCAATTCGAGTACATGAGGGATGAATCTTTTTCCTTCGTAGAATACCTCCTGTGACTGCCCAGAAACTTTTTGATGTCCATCCAAGTCATGTGAACCTCTATAGTGACAACCTGCTACTTCTTTCCACCCCATCTCCAACTCTATCTCAACGTCAAAATGAATCTTGTTGTAAAAGGCTTTTTCCTCATCCGACAGCTGCCTGAGCCTGAACTTGTTCTCTGGTATCTTCAAAACGTCTAAAAAGAATTGCTGCATCTTTGCGAGATGGTATAGGTAGAATTTGGGTAGCTTGAGTTTTTTAGAAACTTCCTCGCAGGCGATTTTGTGTATCTTCCTGTTCAGCAACAATATTAGCTTGTATTTTGCAACTTCCTTCCATTTTTCATGTTCGTCTAATTTTCTTGGATCGAAAAATATCTGCAGCTCTGCCTGAGTAAACTCTCTTTGTCTTAGCAGCAGTTGGCGTGGGGATATCTCGTTCCTGTAAGCCTTTCCTATTATTGCCAGTCCCAAAGGCAACTTCATTCTAAGTATGTTGAAGTGCCGCATAAAGTTGACGTAAGCTCCTTGTGCCGTTTCAGGACGCAGGTATGTCACAGTCTCCTTGTCTGCACCTGTTTGGATAGTGAACATCATGTTCAAGACAGAAACTTCATCCAGCTCACCCTTGCACTTGGGACATTTCACGTTGTGCTTTTTTATTATCTTCGACATCTCTTCTGTGGTCTTCCCTTCAAAGTTTTCATGAAGAAATTCCTCCATTATGTGGTCGGCGCGATGGAACGTGCCGCACTTTTTGCATTTAGCGACTGGATCTACGAAATTCGATATGTGCCCTGATGCTTCAAACACCTTTTCGGGCATTATGTTTGCTGTTTCTATCTCGAAAAAGTTTTCATCAAGACCTAAGAAATACTTCCTCCACAGATTTTCCAGCTTCCTCTTTACAGATGTGCCGTTGCTTCCATAATCATACAATCCTGCAATACCACCGTAAATCTCGCTGCTGACGAAGAAGAAGCCTCTTCTCTTGGCTAATTCCACGACTTTATCTGAAACTGACATGTAAATAATTTGATTTTCTGAATTTATTAAAAGGGAATGAACAGGCGTGTAGTCTGGAACTTGCAAGCAGACTATCGTGGATTGGAATTGTGTGAGGATTATATAAATTACTTGTATTTGGTTAAAATTTCTCTCAGAGCACCAAGTTTCTCTTCGGGAGCAGTTTCCGGAGAGTCCATCACATCGAACAGTGAGGTGAAATCGGCTCCTTCAATCTGGACTGGTTTTCTTCCAGTTTCAGTTATGACCAGTCCTCGTCTCACTGGGCGGAAGCCCAAGTAGGAGTTCGAATTCGAAGGCAACCAGTACGCATTCGCGCCGAACCGCCTCACGCGAGGGAACCACCTGCCGCCACGAATGACAGCCCGAACACCTTCCTCATAACTAAAATCATCATTGCTCCACAAGTAAGCTCCTGCCACCAATCCTAGCTCTGGGATATCTCGTTCCAACTTTCCAGATCTTCTAGGAAAGTTTGGTAAT
The DNA here is from genome assembly GCA_964373665.1 of uncultured archaeon. Classification (GTDB taxonomy): domain Archaea; phylum Aenigmatarchaeota; class Aenigmatarchaeia; order CG10238-14; family SCSR01; genus JACOWB01. The sequence continues at coordinate 6,280 of CAYJVM010000007.1, forward strand.
TCATTTCTCTCTCCGCCGACATAGGCTGGGCTTCCGTCGTCTCTTGTGTGCAGTATTGACCTCACAACCCACAAGGGATATCTTCCTGTTTCTGGGGCATTATCTAGGTGGGATGAGTATTTTCCGTCTGAATAATTGGGCCAGAATATCATGTCGTCCACGTACTCTGGATAGCCTGTGATCATATCATTTTCTATTTGCCGATTGTTTAGCTCAAAATAAGACCTTGCATCAGACCATTCTTTACTTGACATCCAATCCAAGTCGTGTGACTGGAGCCATAATTTTGCATTATTTCTGGGGCCTAGAATGACTTTGCCGTTTTCATCACACGCCCTTCTCTCTGCTACAGAAAGGTTCAATCCAGGCACTACATGATATTGCATTTGTGAATAAGTCTGGGCTACCATACTAAATTAAAGGACGTAAAGGATTTAAACTATTTCTTGACCCATCCGCCCAAGCTGGACTGCTTTGACTTGTTATAGTTCTCCCTCAGCTTGTCTATGACCTTCTCCATCCTTTCCTGGGAAAAGTCATGCTCGTCCACCATGAATCTCATTAATTTAGCTTTATCCGGCTCCTTCCATTCCAGCTTATAGTCTTCTGTGACACTCGGTTTCAGGAAAAATTCATAAATATCATGTGCATCAACATCAAAAGTCCACTCTACATTCTCCAATACTTTATCCAGCGTCTTGTGTTCTTTAACCATCTTCAATGCGGTCTTAGGCCCAATACCCTTGACGCCATTAGGATTGTAATCAGTCCCCACTAATATTCCTAAAATTACAAGCTGCTCGTGCGTGATATCCAGATGCGAAAGAACCTCTTTCAATTCTATCAGTTCCGGCTTGACTTCAATGTAAACCTCTTTTCCAGGTAATTTTTTCCTCCCAGTAATCGAAATATTCCTAACTAGCTTCGGCGAACCATCCAATACAGAGTCATAGTCCTGCGACGCGCTTGACCATACATCCCCTTTCTTGCACATGACAGCACACTGCATCTCTCCTTCGGAAGGGGCCTGCACATGAGGAATCCCCATATAATCCAATAGTTTCTTGGAACTGTCCAACATCTCATCGGTCATTCTTGATGCCGCCTGGGCGTACTTGATAGCGGCCTCTCCCTTTTCAACGGCTTCCATCCACTTGCGCTCTGCAACCTTTTTGGCAGCTTCTCTCTCATCTAATGTCGCCCGCTTGAACTCGGGAGGCTTGCCGTCAAACACAAAAACCGGCTTTATCCCCACCTCCATCAAGCTGGAGGTCCTGTAGAAAAGTCCTGATAAATGCGACGTTATCCTTCCTTTGCTGTCCTTCAGCGGCTCGCCTGTCATCCTGTCGCGTATTATTGCCAGAAACTGGAACAACGTATTCAAAGCGTCAACGGCAATCTTCTTGCCACCAAGGTCTGACAGCTCGATTTCTTTGGAAGGAATTATGCTGGAAATTTGCACGCCCATAAATACTGTATTGTCTTTACTTACTTTTCAGCCATTTCCTTTTGTATCTTGATGCCGTCCCACTCTAACCAGACAACCAAAAGGCCTATGAGGATGAAGAAAGCGGGTATGCTGCCATTCAACAGAGTTATCAAATCTGCAAGCGCAGGCCTGCCAGTCACCCATGTAGCTTGCCTGATAGGTTCGATGTAACTAGAGCCTGCGACAATCCACCATGCACTAACGACTATGAGCAAAACTCCGACAATGATTTTGACTATCGAACCTGACAATTGGTGCACCTAAGATTATTATTGGGTGGAAAAAGATATAAATCTTGCCTATAAAGTGTTTGTATGGTAAAAGGCGCGTATCACTTTTTGAGGGCTGCTTGGAAAAAGCCGAAGGAAACTATGGGAGAAATCTACAAGCAAAGGCTGATCGACCTTAGAAAGCAGAACGTGGTCAGCAGGATAGAAAGGCCCACAAGGCTAGACAGGGCCAGGGAGTTGGGATACAAGGCCAAGCTAGGCTATGCTGTGGTCAGAGTCAGAGTTAAGAAAGGCGGTAGAAGGAGAAGAAAGCCGGACAAGGGAAGAAAGCCTAAGAAGATGGGTTTGGTGCATTTCACCCCGAAATCTCTGCAGTGGATAGCGGAAGAGCGGGCGCAAAGAAAGTTTTCCAACATGGAAGTTCTTAACTCCTACTGGCTTTGCGAAGACGGAAAGAACGATTGGTATGAAATAATAATGATAGATCCGAGTCATCCTAGCATCGCCAATGACGATAAGATCAATTGGATCAATAACCCGGCCAATAGGAGAAGGGTTTACCATGGCCTGACCTCTGTTGCGAAGAAGAGAAGAGGATTAAGGGCTTAATTATATCACGACAAATTTAATTATGCGGTATTTTGATTTCCACGTTCACAGTGCGTTTTCTGGCGGGAAGAGCAGCATAGAGCAGTTGGCTTTTACAGCAAAGGAACTGGGATACAGTGGAATATGCTTTGCGGAGTATTTTAAAAACGACGCACAACTTGATGAACTGAAGGTGGAAATAGCAAAAGTCAGCGGAAGCGTGGGTATTGAAATTTATCTTGGCTTTGAAGCGAGGAATGTTAAAGAGCTGCATAAGCTTGTTGAAAGAAGGAGGCTGTATGATGTATTGCTGGTACAAGGCGGGGATTTGAAATTGAATAGAATTGCATGCGAAACTCCGCAGGTCGACATTTTAACCCATCCGGAAAACAATCGAATGGACTCGGGCCTAAATCATATTTTGGTTAAAGCTGCTGCAAAGAATAACGTGGCTATAGAAATTAATTTTAGGGGGCTGCTCTTATCCAGCAAAAAAACAAGGAGCATGATAATGAGACATATATCTCAAAATGTGAAGCTTGCAAAGAAATTCCATGCTCCACTCATTCTATGTTCTGGAGCAGTAAGTACTTGGGAATTAAGGTCGCCAGAAGTATTGATTTCTATGGCAAATCAAATAGGACTAGAAATTAAGGACTCTAAAGATATTATCTCTAAAATCCCCACAAACATTATTAAGCAGATTGAAGAAAGGTCACCAAAAAACTGGATTTCGCCAGGAATAAAAATTATTGAATAAAAATATCTTGGAAGCCTTTTCCGTTAATCAAAAATTATATCATAGACAAATGTCCACGATATGAAACTCTGGTAATAACAAATTTCCACGTGAAATGAGGTGTAATTTCCTTCTAGTAGCTAAAACGAGTTCTATTTTACCTTATTCACAGAACATGTGGGAAATGAACTCCTCCAAAAATTGGATATTTTAAATAAGCTAAATTTAGTGGGAAATGATAAAAATGTCTGAAAAATTAATTGGGTTAGAAGATCTGCCTGATGATTTTAGAATTAGAATAAAAGACAGTTTTAGAGCATATATTTTCAAAAAAGTTCTGGAAAAAGTTTTCATGCAAGACCTAAGTAAAAGGTTAAATTATTCACGGAAAACAATAGAAGCTTGGAGAAGAGGCTATAGCTATACCGGTGGGGGTAAAGTACAAAGATTTATTAAAGTTGAGATTGTTAAAAAGCTATTAAAAATTTCTGAGATAGATTTAGAGAAAACAGAAAAATCTGTAGAAGGAATTAATGCAAATGCATTAACTGTGAAAATAAGATTGCCGATAAAAACTTCTAAAGAATTGGCGTCAATAATCGGTCATTGTTTTGGGGATGGATATGTAGGTAGTGGTTATTTTGGATATTTCAATAAAAACAAGCATTTAATCAATGAAGTAAGAAAAAATATGGAATTAACTTTTAACATAACTGGAAATGTTATAAAGAGTCGTGGTGTCTATTTTCTTTACTTTCCTAGTGTACTATCAAAGCTATTGACATTAATTGGAGCATCTTTAGGAAACAAAATAAAGCAAAAATTGCAAGTACCTCAATGGATTAAAAATGGTTCGAAAGAACTTAAAGCAGCTTTCTTAAGAGCCCTATTTGACGATGAAGGCAGTGTTAAATTTGATGGTTATGACAGAAGCATACATTTTAGACTTTCTAAGAATGATAGTTTGCTCATCCAACATAAAGAATTTATAAAGGTAATACAAAGCCTTCTTTTTGATTTAGGAGTTGAAACTACAGACCTTCATGAATATAAAGGCAAGAATGGGGTGAATGGAAAAACTATTAATGTTGGTTTTAGTATACATGGTCGGGTGAATTTAAAATTCTTTTTAGACGAAATAGGCTTTAAGCATCCTAGAAAAATGAAAACGTTGATATGTGGCATTGAAAGTTATGTACAAATTCAATACAGAAAAGGTGAGATAAATAGGCTAATTCTAGAGGAATTGAAAAATTGTCCTAAAGATTCATTTACAATTGCTAATAAATTAGACAGAGACTTTAGGTATGTTTTGAATAAACTTCAAACTCTTGAAAAGAAAGGCTATGTTGAAAAGTTGCCTCCAAGTAATATATGGAAGATTAATACTCAAAAATAAAGTTAAGAAATAAGTGATATCTAGTAAGTGTATATTACCTGGAGTGAAGGTAGTTTAATGAGAACTCTGTCTAAAAGAGAATTTCGTACAGTGTTTAAGAAAATTCCAAGAGTTGCAGTCGACCTTGTGATAAAGAACAGGAGAGGCATTCTATTGATAAAAAGATCTATAAAGCCGGACAAGGGAAAATGGCATTTTCCAGGAGGCACTGTCTTTTACAAGGAGAAGATATTTCATGCCGCAAAAAGAAAAGCGAGGGAAGAGACTGGATTGGAGGTGAAAATAAAGAAGTTTCTAGGTGTTTTCGAGTACATGAGATGGAAGGAACCGGGTTATACTCATATAATAAATTTTATTTTTTTGGCTGAACCCATTCGTGGAAAGCTGAGGGGGGATGAAAGAACTGCAGGGAAAGAGTTAAAGTTCTTCAAAAAGTTGCCAAGAAACATGATTCCTGAGCAGAGAAAAATATTGCAAGGAAAGCTGATAAGATGACATACAGCATTTTATTCATCACTTGCCCAAATTTGAAATCTTCACAAAAGATCAGCAGACATTTGTTAAACGAAAGACTAGTTGCATGCGTCAACATCCTACCGGCTGTTAAAAGTGAGTATCTGTGGGAGGGAAAAATAGAAAGTCATTCAGAAATTCTTATGATTGTTAAGACAAAAACCAAACTCCTCAAACATATAGAGAGAGAAGTTAAGAGGATGCATCCGTATACAGTACCTGAAATACTCTCGTTTAAAGTCGACAATGGGAGTGAGTCTTATTTGAGCTGGATCTCGGAAGTGGTGAAATGAAACAGGATGATAAACTGAAAATTCTTCCTCCGACCTTAAGGGAGAAGCATCGCTACATAAAATTCAAAGCTATCTCGGAAGAGCCAATAGTATATTCGGACTTGGAGTATGCAATCTGGCAGGTAATGCTGGACTTTTACGGTGAGATGGGAGTTGCGGAAATGTCATTATGGCTGATTAAGAATTTGTATGATGGTGGTAACCAAGTTGCAGTCATACGTTGCGGGAATAGTGCAGTTGAGAAGGTTGTTGCTGGGATGGGTCTGGTGTCTAGGTTGGGTGAGAGCAGGGTGATTTTGAAGATAGAGAAAGTGTCGGGAACTATTAAAGGTCTGGGATTGTGAAAATACTGGTTTTTCTTCAAGGTACTGTAATAATGCACAAAAATACTGTTGGTAAGACTCGTGAAGAAATTGTAAAGCAAGTAGGAGAGAAAGAAGAATCCGTTCGTGATTTTAGGTCATATGTTCCAATCGGTAGTGCTCCGGAAAAACTGCAAAAATGGGTCGAACAAGGGGCAGAAATTTCTTACTTAAGCGCATTGACAAAAGATAAACGTGCGAGGGGCGATGAAATTGTAGGTAAAGAGGGTCTTAAAGCAGATCAAGAAGTAGTTGATAGGTATAACTTTCCTAAAGGAGAAATATATCACCGACAACCAGAAGAAAGTTATAAAGACGTTATTGAAAGAATGGACCCACTGCCAGATGTTTTTGATTGAAGATGATTGTGAGAGTATTGGAGGGGAGAAAGAAATGACATTTTTTCACTTAAAGCCAGAATCAAAATCTAAGATAAAATCCATAGTTGTAAGAGAATTCAAAGGAATCGATCATTTACCAGAGAACTTATCTGATTTGATCTGTTAGGGAAATGAACCTTCGATAGCTTTATATACTAGTTCTACGATAGTATATAGACATTGTAATAGGTGACTAAGATAACAAAAGAGGAGTTAATCGGATTAGAAGATTTGAAAAGAGAATTTGATGTTACTTGCGTTGATGATTTTGCATATCTTAAAAGAGGTAGACATACAGCTAAGGTTAAACTACCAATGAAAGCTACTCCTGAATTAGCTTCCTTATTCGCGCATGCGCTTGGCGATGGTCATATAAAGAAGAATAAGGTTCAATTTTGTTACGTCAATAAATCAAAAGAATTAATTGAACATGTTAAAAGCTGTGTGGAACAAACTTTTGGTATAGCACCTACTATAAATTTCAGCGAAAAGTACCAGTTATATTTCGTCTACTCACCTACTATCGTAGCTAGAGTTTTAATTATGTTAGGTGTACCTGTGAGTAGAAAAACTATACAAGAAATAATGTTGCCAGATTGGATAACTAAAGGTTCACAGGAAATTAAAAGAGCATTTATACGCGCGTTATTTGATGACGAAGGTTGGGTAGGAACAACACAAGGTAGCTTTGCTATCGGATTTGGTCAGAACAAAAGAAGAGATTTAATTGGAACTCACAGAAAATATCTGGAACAAATTAGATGCATTATCCAAGAGATTGGAATACAAACTTCTGAAATCTTTCGGATATCTGAAAAAGAAGATTTTATACAATTAGGATTCAAAATAATAGGTAGGGATAATATCAAGAAATTTTTAGATGAAATAGGTTTTAATCATAAATTAAAACAGGAAAAATTATTGCATATAATAAATGGATATAAGCAAATCCAATACAGTAAACGGGAGGCTAAACTAAAAGTATTAGATGCTTTACAAAATGGTCCTTTGAGAAGTGGCCAAATAGGTGTATTGCTTAAGAGAGATCAAAAAACAATCTGGAAACATCTGCATAAACTTGCTCAAAGAGACTTGGTAACAAAAATAGGTACAAAAAATAAGGTTTTATGGGGATTGAAAAACAATATAAACTCTAATAATGAATTTATAGAATAATTGAGGTGTTAACGAAGTCATGAAAAAATTTAATGCATTGGTGATAGGCGATGCCTGAAATAATGCCCGAATATAAGTTTTTCAGTTAATTGCTGATGACTATTCAAATGGGTTATGACAGGACAAATCGTTTAGCTGTTTAGGCTAACGAGTCCAATGGCCATGTAATTAGTTAGTGCATCGCTAACTAGTATGGAATCTCACCGGATGGTCGCCTATTCCAAGTTGAGTACGCAAAGGAAGCTGTCAAAAGAGGAAGCACGTCCGTAGGCATAACTTTCAAGGACGGTGTTGTTTTTGCTTCAGTAAAGCCGAATGGGAAGCTGGTGGTGTCAGAATCGACTGAAAAGATATTCCAAGTTGACGACCATGCAGGCGCCGTGGCTGCGGGTTTCATAGCAGATGCTAGAGCTCTTATACAGATGATCCGGGTGAGAGCCCAGATTCACAAGCTTACTTACAAGGAACCTGTTGACATTTGGAATCTCGGGAAAATAATCGGCAACAGGATGCAATTGATTACGCAGTATGGCGGTTTGAGGCCTTTTGGCGTGTCTTTGCTTTTGGGTGGTGTGGACAGATCTGGAGTGCATTTGATTGAGACTGACCCGTCAGGAACTTTGTTTGAATGGAAGGCGCAGGCAATAGGAAGAGGCGCAACTTTGGCCAACAAGATGCTGAACCAGAAATGGAAGGACAGCATGGGTGAAAAGGAGGCTGTTGACTTGGCTCTGGAAATCATAGACAAGACTGAAAAGTCAGACAAGGAGAAAAGGGTTATAGTGACTGATTTGGTTGTTATAAAGAAAGATGGAAGATTTAAAAAGATAGGAGAAAATGAATTAAAGACGTCGAAATAGTAATTATGTGGTTCCTTGTCAGTGAGTATAGAAAAGGCCGTCGTGGCTAGATTGACGGCCTCTGGGCAAAGGTTTGAAATACTCGTAGACCCGAGCAAGGCTATGGATTTGAAGGGTGGTAAGACTATATCCATGGACGACGCTTTGGCTTATCCTGTCATTTACCGCGATGTTAGGGCAACTGAAACTGTGGCTGAAGCGGAACTTCAGAAGACGTTCGGCACAACCGACATTTACAAGATTGCAGAAGTGATTCTGAAACAAGGCGAGATACAGCTTACCACAGAGCAGAGGAGGGAGATGGTGGAGCAAAAAAGGAATCAGATTGCATCTATTATATCGAAACGGGGGATAAACCCTCAGACGAATACGCCACACCCTGAACAAAGAATCCTGAACGCGATGCACCAGGCAGGCGTTAACGTCGACCCCTTCCAGCCTGCCGACTTGCAACTGGGGAAAATCGTTGACGCGATCAAAAAATACATACCGTTAAAGTTCCAGAATGTCACGCTGCAGGTGAAGGTGCCTGCGCAGTTTTCTGGAAGGGCTTTCCCGATTATAAAGACCTGCAAAGTGGTGAACGAGCAATGGCTCAACGACGGGTCTTTGCAGGCTAGCATCGAGATTATGGCCGGTATAATGGATGAATTTATACAAAAGATTTCAAATTTAACACATGGAAATTTTGAATCCAAGGTGCTGAAGAGGGAAGATGCATGAAGCAAAGGGAAATTGTTTTGCCAGGAGACTTGCTTGAGGACAGAAAGGGGAGAAAGCTCGGCAATGGCGTCTATGAAGAAAACGACAAAGTATTCTCCAAGTTCCTTGGGGTTCCTAGGATCACGGAAAACGAAATGTCAGTAATCCCGATGTACGGAACCTACTTGCCGAAGATGGGCGACAGGGTTATAGGCATTGTCGAGTCCGTGGAAATCTCAGGATGGTTCGTGGACATAAATTCTGCCTATACGGCATTTCTACCAGTCTCGGAGGGTGTGGAAGAGTTTATCGATATGCAGAGGTCAGACTTGACAAGATTCTACGACATTGGAGATGCTATTTTTTGCAGACTGTCAAGGGTAACCAAGCAAAAAACTGTGCAGGCGTCTATGCGTGATTTTGAATCTAGAAAGCTCACGAACGGCATCTTGATTAAAGTTACGCCGACCAAGGTTCCGCGAATAATCGGCAAGGAAGGGAGCATGATAACTCTTATCAAGACCAAGACCAAGTGTGATATAACTGTAGGACAAAACGGATTGGTGTGGATAAAGGGGGATATGAAAGACAAGGCCATAGAGGCTATTTTAACAATAGAAAAGGATTCGCACATGATCGGTCTTACGGAAAAAATAGAGAAAATGTTGGGTGAATGAATGGGGAAGAAATCTGACATGGAATTGATTAAAAACGGGAAGAGAATTGACGGCAGGGCGACAGACGAACTGCGGGACATAAGGATGACTGTTGGAGAAATATCCAGCGCGAATGGCTCGGCAAAAGTCAGTTTTGGCCGAACAACAGCGTACACAAGCGTACACGGGCCCAGATCATTGTTCCCGAGGCACCTTCAGGAATCTGAGAAGGGGATACTGAGATGCAGATATAACATGGCGCCATTCAGCGTTGATGACAGAAAATCACCGGGTCCCGACAGGAGGAGCGTGGAGATATCAAAAGTTATAAGGCGCGCATTTGAACCCGTTCTGTTCTTGGATGACTATCCGAAATCCACAGTAGACGCATTCATCGAAGTAGTGGAGGCCGATGGCAGCACTAGGGTGACCGGAATTAACGCATTGTCACTGGCTTTGGCCACTGCTGGAATTCCCATGAAAGACCTCGTCGCGTCTTGTTCTGTCGGAAAGATCAACGACACATTGATCTTGGATTTGAATGGGCTTGAAGACAACAACTCAGAGTCGGATGTCGCAGTGGCAATGATGCCGCAAAAAGATGTTGTGACATTGCTCCAGATGGACGGGGTGTTGACCAAAGAAGAACTGCTTGCTCTTTTGGAGTTGGCTAGAAAATCCTGCACGAAGATTTACGAAATGCAAAGACAGACTTTGATGGAGAGGTACAAGGGTGATAAATGATGGAAGGATCGTATGCTTTTGAATTGATGCAGCAGGGAAAACGGGTTGACAAGAGAAGCTTTGGCCAGTTTAGGGAAATAGAGATAAAGACGAACGTTATCGGCAAAGCTGAAGGATCTGCTTATGTTAAACTGGGTGATACACAGGTCATTGCTGGCGTAAAGATGGGTATAGGAACGCCATTTGCGGATACGCCAAATGAGGGTGTGTTGATTGTAAACACAGAATTCACGCCTATGGCATCACCCAAGTTCGAGTCGGGCCCGCCTGGGGAGGATGCCGTTGAACTGGCTAGGGTTGTCGACAGAGGAATCAGAGAATCCAAGACTATAGACATGGAAAACCTAGTGATAAAGCCTGGTGAAAAAGTTTGGACGATATTTATCGATATGCACATCATAGACCATCGAGGCAACTTGATAGATGCAGCTGCATTGGCTGCGATAAATGCGCTGTTGAGCGCGAGAATTCCGAAGGCCGATGAAAACGTCAGAGTGGTTCCTGGTGAGTACCAAGGGAAGCTGCCAGTTATGCATAAACCGGTCACTGTCACGGTGTGCAAGGTTGGCAACAATCTTTTTGTCGATCCCACAATTGAAGAGGAGTGTATCATAGAATCTAAAATTTCGGTGTCTGTAAGGGAGGATGACAAGATATGTGCGATACAAAAGCAAGGTTCCAACGGCATTGAATTCAATCTTATTGGACCTATTCTAGATATGGCTGTAGAAAAGGCCAAAGAATTAAGGAAGCTGGGATGAATGGGTATAAAGACTGTTAAGAAAAAGATAAGGCTGTCCAGAATCAGCAAGATCAGGAATGCGCCGAGATGGGCCGATATAAGAAAGTTTGGTATGAAAAGGGCGCGCTCAAGAAGGATTCAGATAACCAAAGTCAAGAGATGGAGAAGGACTAGAATCAAAGTTTAACTTTATGCTTCCCAACATCCATCGCCCTGACTGCATTTGCCTTGCACTGTAACCGTCGAAAGGCAAAGGCCTCTCAAAATGACAGAAGTATTCCCGGTTGTACCCCCAGGTCTTATCCCTGTGAGAATACCTGAAGAAACTCCTACACCTCCAGAAGCTCCTGTACTGTTTGTGATTTCTGTATAGTTCGATTCACCAATTGCAAGGCTTTGATCTATAGCTGATGCACTTTGCTTTCCGTCACTAAAGAATGCGACAAGACTTGTTATAGTCTGGCTGTTAGGGTTAGAGTAGAAAATTGTTGTATTTGTCACCTTGTAAACATTTATCCATGCGCCCGCGCACCTGCTTAATGACTCGCTTTGGTTTGAAGTTATACCAGTTGATGTGGTTGTCAGGCCAGTTGCGAAGATGCTTATCAGCGCACCGACGCCTATCGTGAAAGCAACCAGAAGCACCGTTGCAACCATGGGTGAGATAGCCTTTCTCATATGTCCCAACATGGTTGATAGCTGGTACATCTTCCTTCCACCGTTACTGTGTTCTGACATAATCCTCTTACTGTAATTGATGTGTTTGTTCCTGGCGTCGTTGCTGTCGACGTCGATGCACCAGGTGCTAAGCTGCTGGCACCTGTAGTTGCTCTGCCGTCACTCCCTATAACTATTAGGCTTATTAGGGTTACCTGATTAGGGTTTGAATAAATAACTTGAGTGCTTGTGACGCTCTCCATCTTTACCCATGCGCCCGCGCATCTGCTCAATGCCTCGCTTTGGTTTGAAGCTATACCAGTTGATGTGGTTGTCAGGCCAGTTGCGAAGATGCTTACAAGCGCGCCAACGCCTATTGTAAAAGCAACCAAAAGGACGGTTGCGACCATGGGTGAAATAGCTTTCATATAATCACTCAAATATCCCAGCATTCCTGAATGCTGCTACACCTACCTTCGGCCGTAACAAGTGTCTGGCATAGACCTCTCACTATAACGAATGTGTTGGTTCCTATAGTGCCGATGCTTTGAGAGTTAGTCTCGCCTGCTACCATGCTTGTATCAGCTGCTGTATAACTGGTACCATTACTGAAAATGAGTACAGGATTCGCAATCGTCTGCGAGTTTGGGTTTGAATAGAGAACAGTACTGCTCTGGACGCTGTAAACATTTATCCATGCGCCTGCGCATCTGCTCAATGCCTCGCTTTGGTTTGAAGCTATACCAGTTGATGTGGTTGTCAGGCCAGTTGCGAAGATGCTTACAAGCGCGCCAACGCCTATTGTAAAAGCAACCAAAAGGACGGTTGCGACCATGGGTGAAATAGCTTTCATTCGCATACCTTTATATTATTTGTCAACCTCTTCTTAAATACCTTTGGTATCGAGCTTTTATTCCTTTGCATTCGTGTAAAGGGATTTAAGCACCGCGATTGAATGATAAAGCATGGCTGAAGAGAAAATCGTTAAATTTAACCTGAAGAAACGGCTTGTAAAAGTTCCTAGGTGGAAGAGGAAAGGAAGCTTTATGAGGCTTTTGAAGAGGCGCGTAAAGGGCGATAAAATATTTGTGAGCAGCAAGCTTAACGAAAGCTTTTGGAAAAGCGGCAAGGCTGCCATTAGAGTAAAAATTATCAAAGATGGTAAATCCGTTAAATTGGAAACCGTTGAATAGACATGCGCATTTCCAGCCTAAGCTTCTACAGCGATCCTAATGTAGGATTGTATTCCAAAACATCCGATAAATTTTGCCTGGCAGGCAACTCAATTCAAGAAAGGAGCGTCCAAAAGATAGAAGAGCGCCTGAACGTCAATGTCGAAAAATGTGTGGTGGCCAATACCGATTTTGTAGGCCTTTTTGTAGCAATGAACTCTAATGGCATTCTCCTTCCGAAGCTGGTCAGCGAAAATGAGATGGCTGTATTCGAAAAGATTTCAAAAAAGTTCAAAGTTAATTTGGATGTGATGAATTCCAGGTTCTCCGCTCTGGGCAACCTGATTCTTTGCAACGACAGCGGAGCGATAGCCAGCAAGCTGTTCAAGGAAAGCGATGTACGTAAGATTGAAGACTGTCTTGGTGTAGAGGTTGTAAAAGCGAAGATTGCAGGTGTTGATATCGTAGGCTCTTGTGGAGTAGCCACCAACAGAGGCTGCCTGCTGCACAGGGACTCGACTGAAAAGGAGATAGAACTGGTTGAAAGTGTGTTGAAAGTCAGCGCCGACATAGGAACTGCAAACTTTGGCTCGCCATTCGTAGGCTCTTGTATGATCGTGAATTCCAACGGTGCCATCGTCGGAAACAAGACTACAGCGCCTGAGCTTCAAAGAACTATGGACGCATTGCAGCTTGGCTAGGCCTTGAATTCTGTGTAGAAGCACTTGCCGCAAACAGCTCGGTTTTTGTGCTGGGCTAAAAAGCTGTCTCCGCACCTAGGACAAAATCTTCTGGATCTCTCAGTATTGCCTTCTTTTATGCTGTAATACTTATGCTGGCTTAATTTCTTGTGCTTCGGGATTTCCGCTCACCTCTTTTTGAACCTGTATTGTAACTTGAGGCTTTTCGTCTAGAATCTTGACGCTTACCAAAGACTCTCCGCCGCCCTTTCGTGAAAATATGTAGTTGATTTGTACTTGTGACTCGTCAACTCCATATTTCAATGCCAGTTCCTTTGCAACAGAGGATTTGGCGGGTGTAGGCTCGTTTAGATGCGCCAAACTTAGCTTCAGGTCCTTTCTCTTGAAGAAGGGGTTTTGCTTTTCCTCTACAATTGTAATCTCCATATAATCATCCCACGTAAAGAGCGTACCTTCCCTTTTCAGACATGTTCAGCATCTTTGCGATCTCACTGCTTTCATCTGTTATGATGACCATGCCTTTCCAGCTTGTAGAAAGATTGGTAGACTTGCAGCTGGCACAAGCCTTCTCCGTAGTGAACCTTTTGCAGTTTCTGCATACTTGCAATCTTTTAGCCATTCAATCACTTTCTCTTTTTCTTTTCTTCAGCGAGCCAACTAAGGTTTCCGAGGGACGGCTGTCGCATGGTCAGACCTATCTTGTTGCCTTCTTCCCATGAAATCGAGATCACGCGCCCCCTGACAAGATCGCCTTCCTTAAGCGTCTTCTTGGATTCCTTTCCGAAAAACTGGGAATTTTTGTTGTCGAAGCTGACATAATCATCCATCAACTGGGAGATGTGCACAAGACCGTCAAGGGGGCCTACCCTGACAAAAGAGCCGAACTCTGTATTGTCGACTATCTCCCCGTAGACCAGCTCATGAAGCTCCGGCTTGTAGACAAGGCCTTTGAACCTGACAGGATAGTGCACGCCAGCATCTTCGGGGAGTATCTTGCCTTCTCCTATCTCCTCGACTTCGACTATCGTCAGGATGACGCCCACCTTCGGATCCAGCAATCCCTCGTACTTGTCTGCGAGCGACTGCTTGACTGCTTCCTTCGCCTTGAAAGTGAATTTCTCGGGCGGAACTCTGATCGTGTCTTCTATTACCAATATCTTGTACATAGCTTCAACCGAACTTTTTCCTGTATAGTTCAATGGACTTTAGTATAAATCTCTTTGCACTTTGCGCGTTTTCGAAGCTTTTGACTTTTGTCTTCTTGCCCTCGGGTTTTTTGTAGTTGTTGTAAAAGTATTTTATTTCATTCAAAATCTTTTTCGGCAATTCGTCTATGTCGCGGACTTTCTTGTAGTCAGGATCCTTGACTGCCACTGCAATCAATTTATCATCCAATTCACCAGAATCTACAAATTTCATCAATCCTATCGGCCTAACAGAGACGACAGAGCCTGAAGGCAGTGGCTCTTCCATGATAAGCAGACCGTCTGCAGCATCACCATCTTCATATAAAGTCCGGGGTATAAGGCCATAGTTCCATTTGAACTGGAATGGCTTGTGCAGAACCCTGTCTAGTTTAATCAAACCCGTCTCTTTCTCCAATTCAATCTTGTTCCTGGATCCCTTTGGTATTTCGATTACCAAATTGACCTCTTCAGGAGGGTTATCACCGACTGGTAAGTCTTTCCAGAGATTCAAATTTACACCTAACCAATAGCTAAATGTTTCTTAGACTTTAAATAAATAGTTTTCCTGCCCAAAGCCTTCAACTCCTTCCTCAGCGACCCGTCGTTTGTCGCCACTAGACAACCTTCTTTAGCCAAATTGGCCAAAGCCTTGTCCGTATGTATTCTTGATTCTATAACTTGGATTTTGCACTCTTTTATCATTTTGATGGCGGCCTTGGCATGGAAGGAAGACAGGGTTTTTCTTCTGGAAACTCTCTCCAATTCTTTGACAACGGAGCTCAAAGTCGCCAAGTGATATTTTTCGTCTATCAACTCGTCCAAAATGCCCAAATCGGTCTTGAACCTGACCAAGCCTATCAGGAAATTTGTGTCGAATACTATCTTCATGTGATATCTTTGCAATTCTTGAGTTTTTAACTAGAGTGAAAGTTAAGATAATGATCCGAGAAATTATAAAAGGTTTATAAAGGGGGAAATACAATTACAATAAAGGTTGAAATCAGATGAAAGGTGTCTCGACAGTTGTTGCAACGCTTTTGATGCTTATGATAACAATCGCGTTGGCTGGTACTGCTTATCTTTATATTTCCGGGGCATTCCAACAGCAGATACAAAGCGGGATAGACATTGTTGATTCTTTTTGTACAGATGGGACTACGGCCAATATAACATTCCGCAATATAGGAACCGCGGCGTTGAATCTTGATACGACTCTAGGACCTCCAGCTAACTGTATTCCAGATACAGGAAATTCGGTAACCTGTGGCGGTGTAAGTGTTACAAGAACTTCTGGCGGTGCTACAGCTAATATCGATCCTAGTCCGTCGACTGTTGAACCTGGAACAATTGGGACGATAGGCGACACGGGATGCACAACAGCTGGAACACCGAGAAGTTGCGTATACAGAATAACTCCGCCTGGCGGAAGGACCATTATTGGTACTGTGCCATGTTCAGGCTAATAATGAGCGATTTTTCCATACCCTACTAGTCTCCATCGTATAAGGTTTATAAGGCAAGGACCATAATTACAATAAAGGTTGAAATCAGATGAAAGGTGTCTCGACAGTTGTTGCAACGCTTTTGATGCTTATGATAACAATCGCGTTGGCTGGTACTGCTTATCTTTATATTTCCGGGGCATTCCAACAGCAGATACAAAGCGGGATAGACATTGTTGATTCTTTTTGTACAGATGGGACTACGGCCAATATAACATTCCGCAATATAGGAACCGCGGCGTTGAATCTTGATACGACTCTAGGACCTCCAGCTAACTGTATTCCAGATACAGGAAATTCGGTAACCTGTGGCGGTGTAAGTGTTACAAGAACTTCTGGCGGTGCTACAGCTAATATCGATCCTAGTCCGTCGACTGTTGAACCTGGAACAATTGGGACGATAGGCGACACGGGATGCACAACAGCTGGAACACCGAGAAGTTGCGTATACAGAATAACTCCGCCTGGCGGAAGGACCATTATTGGCACTGTGCCATGTTCAGGCTAATTTTTTCTAAACTTTATTTCCATAACCTACCAGTCTCCATCTTCCTTGGATTTGCCTTGAAATTACGATCCTGTCCTCCTTTTTCGAGCAGACGGGGATTTTTAAATTCATCGAAACTGTGTTCTTCCTGACCGACGTGACTACTCCTATCGACCTGCTGGTGCCCACGTTTATCAACAGCGGCTCGTTCATCTTTATCGGTTCGACAGAAGACAACTCCTTGCCACCGACGACCCTTTCCAACAAATGAACCTGCAAGGACAAGGAAGTTAAAGAAGGCGGCAGCTTGCCTGGTGATCCCGCCACATTGCCGACAATTCCATCGGACTTGGTCAAGGATGGATCTAGGTCCGTCATAAGGCCTAAAAGTCCGCCTGGTCCTGCATCGGACACGTCATATCCTCCTTTTCTCAATCCAACAACTTTAGTAAGCAAAGGTTTGTAAGAGTTCTTGACCATGACCCCGGGCTTGATTTCAATTTCGTCGCCGACATGGAACCTTCCTTGAACGACAGATCCGCCGATTACTCCTCCTTCCAAGTCTTTGGGCGCTGTGCCTGGCTTGTTTATGTCAAAACTTCTTGCTAGGTACATCAATGGTTCTGCGTTGGCATCTCTTTGCGGCGTCGGTATTATATTTTCAATCGCCTCAAAAAGGTATTCCAGGTTTATGTTGTATTGCGCCGAGATCGGAATAATGGAAGAATCTTCTACAACCGTCCCTTTAATGAGCTCTTTTATCTGCTTATAGTTCTCCAGAGCCTGTTCCTTTGTCACCAAGTCTATCTTGCTTTGGACAATTATCACATTCTTTATCCCGACAACTTCAAGAGCTGTCAGGTGTTCCCTGGTCTGCGGCTGCGGGCATTTTTCATTTGCGGCTATAAGAAGTATGGCGCCGTCCATCAGGCTAGCTCCTGTCAGGACTGTTGCCATCAGTGTCTCGTGACCTGGGGCGTCTATGAAGCTGACAGTTCTTACAGGCTCTGCATCTGAAAAACAGTATACGCATTTTTTGTTGGTGGACTGCTTGCCGCAACTGGTGCATTTGAAAATTGTTATATCGGCGTAGCCAAGCCTTATTGTTATTCCTCTTTTCAGTTCTTCAGAATGGGCTAGCGTTAGTTTTCTTGTCAAAGATTTCGTAAGTGTTGTCTTTCCATGCGATACATGACCAACCAAGCCAATATTCACTTCAGGTATCATCCTGCTGTCAGTTTCCTTCTTTACCTCCCTCACCCCTCTGCAGGTTTTTCTTCCTTCTTGCCGAATATCTCTTCCAGCTGCCTTTCGCCCTTTTTGACTATCTTGACGTTAACTTGACCTATAAATTGTGAAATTGTATTGCCTCGAATGGTCTTCCTTTTCCTCTGCCCCTTCAAAACCGGGTGGTACCCTGGCGGGCCGTGCAGAAGAACCCTTTTCTTTACCTGGCCAGGAATGCTCGGGTGCATCGGAAAGCCGTCCTTGTCGCTTCCTCCTGTTATCTTGAGCGTGTATCCTCCCAGGCTTAGAATGTCGCCGTTTACCTCGTCTCCTATCTTCCTGCCGACAAGAACAATAGCCTTGTCCTCCTCAAGCTCCTTCTGATAGGACTTTTTTGTCTCTGGGTCGCTTATGACGAATTTCCAATTGGCCATTATGAATCACTGGTTTACTTGTGATATAAACTTTAAATTATTGAGATATTTAAGATTACAGAGAGATGGTATGTTCCAATGGCTAATTCTCCAATAGTTTGTAGATTTTATTTACTTCCGTTTCTAAATTACACTTTAATGGATGATGTTTATGGCTGAGTTTACAGTGACACCATGGGAAGTGAAAGGCGACATAGATTATGATAAGTTGATAAAACAGTTTGGAACTAAACCAATAACAAAAGAGCTTTTAGAAAGAACAAAGAAACATACAAAAGATTTACACCTAATGCTCAGAAGAAAGATATTCTTCTCCCATAGAGATTTCGATTGGATTCTAGATAAATATAAAAATGGTGAAAAATTCGCTCTTTATACAGGTAGAAAACCTTCGGGGCCTGCGCATTTAGGACATCTCTCTGTATGGATGTTTACTAAATGGCTTCAGGACAAATTCGATGTCGAGTTATATTTTGAGGTAACAAACGATGAAAACTTTTTGTTTAAAAATGCGACACTTGAGGAGTCAACCAAATGGGGGTATGATAATATTTTGGATGTGATAGCATTAGGTTTTGACCCTAAGAAGACTTTCATATTTCTAGATACAGAATATGCGAAAACACTTTATAATATAGCTGTAAAAGTAGCTAAACATGTTACTTTTTCTACTGTAAAGGGTATATTTGGGTTCACTAACGAAAATAACATAGGCTCAATCTTTTATCCGGCAATACAAGCTTCACCCTGCTTTTTACCATCTGTGTTAAAAGGGCGTAATATTCCTGTAATTATTCCAGCCGCTATAGACCAAGACAATTATTGGCGCATGACACGTGACTTGGCTGAGAAACTTGGATATTATAAACCTGCACAAATACATAGCACATTTTTACCGGGGTTACTTAAAGGAGGTAAAATGTCTGCCAGCGATCCCAACAGTGCTATTTTCACTACTGATTCTCCTGAGGTTGTGGAAAAGAAAATTATGAAGGCGTTTACAGGTCAACAACCTACTGCGGAATTACAGCGAAAACTTGGTGGAAATCCAGATATATGTAGTGTCTGCCAATACTACTTCTACTTGTTTGAAGAAGATGATAAGAAAGTTCAAGAACTATTTGAGCAGGAGAGGAGAGGAGAAATATTAGCTGGTGAACATAAAGCTGATTTAGCCAAACGTGTTAAAGAGTTCATTATAGAACATCAAAAAAAGAGGGAGAAAGCAAAGGATCAATTGGATAAATTTCTATTAAGAGACTGAATTTTATCAATCAACTCTCTAGACGTGAGATTTAATTCAAATTTATTAGAATAGAGCCAAAAATCAAGTCGATAAGTTCATGCTGAGAGACTGAACTGGTTTAGCGACAATTAATGAATCAAACGTATCTGGGACGTGAAAAAATCAGGAGAAGAATCTTCCGCATCACCGCTTTCAGACTCTATATCATATGCAAACCAAACTTACAGAGGTATTACTTAGTGTATGTCCAAAAATATCAGGATCATCAAAATATACATTGTGGTAGAATTTAGACTTAATAATGGGAAAATAAAAAGTGATAGTATGAAGAAATACGAGCTGACTCAGGAAGGCCGCGAGTATCTGAAGAAGGGCCTTCCCGAGAAACAGCTTTTGGATATTCTGAACAAGCAGCCTCTCAAGTCGATGCCGTTCGACGAGGCGAAGAAAAGCGTGGACAACTTTTACATAGCATTGCAGTGGGCGTTAAAGAACAAATGGGCAAAATCATTCGGCAAGGATCTTGTGCTGGGCGCATATCCAAAGGAGATTCCTGAACAGGTTGCGCTGCAGAAAATTGACAATGATGAGGATGTTGATAAAGAGTCGCTGGAAAAGTTGATTCAAAGGAAACTCGTAAGAAAGATTGTTACAAGTGAAGCTGACAAGCTTGTTGGAAAGGAAGTGACGAATCTCACGCCACAATTGCTCAAATCTGGGTTGTGGAAACAGGTTGAATTCAAAAAATACGACGTTGAAGTTCCTGTATCGAAAGTTTACCCCGGAAAACTGCATCCTTACAGGCAAGTGATTGAGGAGCTTAGAGAAAAGTTCTTAGGTTTAGGGTTTATAGAATTACCAAGTCCTCTTGTTGAATTAAGTTTTTGGAATTTTGATGCATTGTTTATGCCTCAAGACCATCCTGCACGGGGGTTACATGATTTCTTTCCTACCAAAGTCCCTGTATACGGGAAAATTTTAGACAAAGATTTGTGGGGAAGAGTAGAGGAAACTCACAAGAATGGTTGGATTACAGGCAGCAAAGGATGGGGTGGTAATTGGAATGTTAAAACTGCACAAAGATTGCTTGCAAGAAGCCATGACACAGGCATTTCTGCACGCACTGTTGCACAACTCAAAAGAGAGGATTTACCTTATAAAATGTTCTTTATTCCTCACGTCTTTAGGCCGGATGTAATTGATGCGAAACATTTGATAGAATTTGATCAATGCGGTGGTATCGTAGCTGGAGAAGGACTCCATTTTAGACATCTGCTTGGGTATTTGAAAGAGATTGCGCTGACAGTAACTGGAGCGGAGAAGGTCAAATTTAAATCAAGTTATTTTCCTTTCACAGAACCATCGGTAGAGGGTTATGCGTATCACCCTAAAATAGGGTGGTTTGAATTTGGTGGTGCTGGCATGTTTAGGCCTGAAGTCACTTTACCGCTGGGTATAGAATCTCCAGTTCTAGCTTGGGGACTTGGTTTAGGTAGATTGGCTATGATTAGGCTAAATGTAGACGACATAAGGTATCTTCAGACGGACAATTTGAAATGGCTACGGGAGAAGGAAATGGTGATTTAATGCCGACAATAACTTATGACAAGAGGGATTTACTCAACTTGATCGGAAAGGACATCTCTGACGAGCAATTGGAAGAAGTAATTCATCTAATCAAGCCGAATGTCGAGGTGATGAAAGAGAATGAAATCACGCTCGAGCTTACGCCCGACAGGCCTGACCTTTATGGC
Source organism: uncultured archaeon (assembly GCA_964373665.1). Taxonomy (GTDB): domain Archaea; phylum Aenigmatarchaeota; class Aenigmatarchaeia; order CG10238-14; family SCSR01; genus JACOWB01. The sequence continues at coordinate 27,520 of CAYJVM010000007.1, forward strand.
GTTGAAGGGCTTGCGCGGGCAATAAAGCAGTATCTTGGATTAACTATCGGCCTGAAGAAACACAAGGCGGAGAGTCCCAAAGTCCAAATCAAAGCATGGGCAGTAGATATTCGGCCTTACATTGCGGCCGCTGTTGTCAGGAATGTCACGATGACTGATTCTTTCATCAAAAGCCTGATGAACATACAGGAAGTCCTAGCCGAGACTATAGGAAGAAAGAGGAAGAAGGTTGCCATTGGCATACACGATTTTGACAAAATAATGCAGCCAATAAGTTATACTGAGGAAAGTCCAGATGCGACGATAGTTCCGTTGGACACTGATGAAGGAATGACGTTGCGTGAAGTTTTCGAGAAAGTTTCAAAGGGCAGGGAATATGGCCATATACTCCACGGTGCGAAAAAATATCCTGTTTACACTGACACCAAAGGCATCTTCAGTTTTCCGCCGATAATAAATTCCGAAAGAACAAGGGTTACTGAAGAGACAAAGACTTTGTTTGTTGAATTAACCGGATTGGATAAGGAATCTGTTCTGCAAACCCTCAATATACTTGTGACTAACTTCGCCGAGCGCGGGTGTGCAATTGAAGCCGTGAAGATAGTTCACGGCGAAAAGTCTGAAGTTACGCCTGATTTAAATTCTACCTTCGTTGACATAACTCTGGAGGAAATAAATAAATGGATTGGTCTGGATTTGAAGAAGGGAGATGCTGTCGCAATTTTGCAAAGGATGGGATATGATGTTGCAGAAAGCAAGGGAACTCTTAGAGTTTACATACCTTCCTATAGGGCAGACATTCTGCACAAGATTGATTTGATTGAAGATGTCGCCATAGGATACGGCTTTAATAATTTCACGCCCGAGCTACCGAACATTGCAACAGTGGGCAAATCGCTTGCGATAGAAAAGATTTCCGCTAAGTATAGGCATCTGTTAACCGGATTTGGTTTTCAGGAATTGATCAGGCCTATTCTGACGAATCAGAAAGATTTGTTTGATAAGATGAATATAAAACAGGAATCAGTAATAGAGTTGGAAAACCCTGTTTCAGAAGACTATGTATGTTTAAGGAACTGGCTTTTGCCTAGTTTGATGAAAGTCCTTTCGATGAACAAGCATGTGGATTACCCGCAGAATGTTTTCGAAGTAGGTGATGTCATTCTTCCTGACGAAGGCGAGGAGACGATGGCGAGGACTGTTAGGAAAGTCTCATTTGTAATCTGCCATTCAAAAGCAAGCTATGCTGAAGCCAAGGCTATAGGAGAAACTTTGTTGAAGCAGATGGGAATCGGCTACAAGCTGGAAGAAGCGTCAAACTCCGCATTCATAGCCGGCAGACAAGCCACTATACTTGCAGATGGAAAGCTTATCGGCCACTTTGGCGAGTTGCATCCTAAAGTTTTGGAGAACTGGGGATTGGAAATGCCGTGCACGGCTTTTGAGATTAGTATAGGTGTCTAGCCAGCTGATTGTAACCTATTCTGAATATTTAGTTTACGAACAGGTGTGCCGAAGGATTTACCTCTGTTTTGTTGGTAATGTATTATGGCATCGGCTCCTAAAATAACGGCTTCTTCGCAAAGCGATTGCATATCATTGCCAGTTATCCAAGTTTCAGCTTTACCTGTAGGAACCAATTCTAGACTATAATTCAAGTCTTTTTCAGCTTCTTCTAAAGGACCTAGATAAATTCTTAAATCTCTGAGTGCTTCTTTTACTTCTCTCCAGTTTTCATCTTGGTATCGACTAGCAATATGACGATGCATTCTTTCCTTTTGTCTAAATCCCCGTCTCGAAGGTGTCCTTTCATATAAGCCAAGTGTAACCAAATCTGCAAGTGCATGCAAAATTGGCACTCCTCCAAGACCTTCGCTGAAAGCTGTTTCAGTTACATCTCCAGAAGATTTGTATACCGTCATTTCATGATAAGTTTGCCATAGAGTATCAGAATATCCGAGAATGCGAACTTTAGGGCCGATTGTTTTTGCAGCAGTTATGTGAAATTTACGTGACGCGTCTTCTATATATGCTCTTGTTACATCATCCATCCTTAGTGGAACTGTCGGTGGCCTCAACATAATGTATAATGAGGTATATAATTCCTCATAACATACCCGACACTATCTCTTAGCATAGTATACTTCAGCTGGAGTTAAATATCCTATCCCTCCATGCAGTCTCCTGTTGTTATAGTAATCAACAAACTCGTCCAAGCTGTTGAACACATCATACTCCTCCTTGAATGTCCTAAAGAACCTCTCTATCTTTCCTGTAGTCTGCGGGTGGCCTATGCTGCCCATGATGTGCTTTATCTTGTTCTCACTGCAGAACTCAGTGAACTTGGATATCCCGCCATGGACATCGTAGTATTGGGTGCCGTGATCTGACAGTATCTGCCTTGGCTTGCCGAATGCATCAATAGCCTGCTCTAATACAGACAGTACAGCATCTGCACTTGCTTTAGGGATGAAATCCATTCCTGTCAGAAATCTAGAATGGTCGTCAAGAAACGCTATTGCATGCCTATTTCCAAATATCGTCAAATCAGTCTGCCACAGGCTATTAGGACGCTTTCTGGAGAATCGTTTGAATGTCCTCTGCTGTCTTGGTTTGGATAATGCATTAATCAATCCGTTGCTCTTCATGATTCTGTACACAGTTGAATGGCTTACAGCCGTGCCTTGTCTCTTCAGATAGGAAGCAATGGCATACTCATTCCTATTATTCATCTTCCTGAGAGTAAGAATCTTGTTTGCTATATCGGCAGGAATCCTGTGAATAATATGCGGTGTTTTAGATTTAATCCCTAGTCCATCCCAACCATATTGCTTGTAATTATTCCAGTGATAATAGAACGTATCTCTATTGACTCTGAAGTGAGATACTATCTTGACAACAGGCCAATGGTGCTTAATCCTCTTCCATATAAGAGTTCTTCTAGCTCTTAGTGACAACATCCAACACACCTCTTTTGCTATTATGGAGAGTGTCGAATATGAGGTGTGGAATTACAAATGTATAATGAGGTAGATAAATTATTTAAGCTTTCAGTATTTTGTTATCTAAGCAAACCGAATAGTCTTTCCCACAAACTCTGCCTGTATTCAAAGTCCCTTCCGATCAGATAATGCGCCAGTCTCCTGACTTCAACCGAGGCGCGTGACTTTGGACTATAGTCAACAACAGACGTCCTAGCCGCAAGCGACTTTTGCACATTCTCGTCCTCTGGTATCGTTGCTAGCACTGGCTGCCTCACTATCTCCTCTATTTCTTTCGAGGATAACTCGTCTTTTCTTCCAGTCGCCCTGTTCACAACCACTCCCAAAATTACCTTGTTCATCCTCTCAGCCACCTTCGAAACCTTTAGTATGTCCAAAACCGCAGGCAGGTTCGGGTTGGTCAGAAGAATTATCTCGTCCGATGCGTTCATTGAAAGCATTGCCTCCTTCCCAAGGGAAGGCGCAGAGTCTAAAAGTATAAAGTCTGTCGACCCTATCAAATTCATTGTCAGGTTCTGCAGCTTGTTCCCGTCTACACCAACCAAGTCATTTACAGAGAGACTTGCCGGCACTATCTTGAACCCGAATGGATGATTGTAAACAACATCTCTGACTTTTGCACCGCCTCTCAGGAAATCGTGCAGTGTTTTCGGCGTAGAGTGGAATCCCAGATGCAGTCCAAGGTGCGGTGTTGTTATATTCGTGTCTACAGCAGTGACGTCCTTACCAAGTTCAGTTAATGCAAAAGACAAGTTGGAAACAAGAGTTGTCTTGCCAACTCCTCCCTTCCCAGACATTACAGAAACTAACCGGGTCATGATAATTACTCTTTGTTTTTGGTGGCTTAAAAAGAATATTAATGAATATTATGCCCTCGGAGGGATTCGAACCCACGACCTTTTTAGGCAGACTTGTCTCCTAACCTCCAGCGGATAGAAGGTTCAACCAGTAATGTGAGTTGCTCTATCCGAGCTGAGCTACGAGGGCTTGAAAACAAATATTATTTATACGTTTATATCATTATATGAGGAAAAGGTCGCGGAGGGCTTTGATAGAGACCTTGCTATCTCCTAAGATACCTAAGGAAATAGCACCAGAGGAAATGCTTAAGAAACTTCATTCTTTCGAAGGCGAGTTGGCTCAAAAAATCAGCGGCTTTGCGGGCAGCATGCTTTTTGTGTATGGTCATTTTGTTTGGTTCAGTGTCTGGATATTGGCAAACCATGGCGCATTTGCGCCATATGTGCAACCTTTCGATCCTTTTCCTTATGGACTTTTGACTATGGTTGTATCGCTTGAGGCCATCTTCCTTGCAACATTTATCATGATTTCCCAGAACAGGCAAGCGTTGATTGAGACTGTCAGACACTTGGAGGAGGCCAAGGAGGAAGAGGAGGCTGTTGAAGAAGTTGAGGACATACAGAAAGACCTTGACGACATCAAGCGTGCTATTGTTTTCATCCAGCAGAAGGTAAGTGAAGTTGAAAGATCTAGGGATGCAAAAGTCCATGCGCCACAATCCAGTCCCCCACAAAACAAACAGTGAAAGCATTGTAAGGGTTTTATAAACATCAAAGTTTTAGCCTTGTAGAAAAGTTATTATTAACTGATTGATTTCCTTATAAACATTGT
>CAYJVM010000008.1:0-31382 GCA_964373665.1 uncultured archaeon
GTAATTAACTATATGGGTGTGCGTTACCATAACTTTTCTACAAGGCGAATCTTTTTATATATGTAGGTATAACAAGCGGTGGCTTTTGAGTCAATAGCTCCAATGTAGGAGTTATTCTTAAATTCGATAAATTCAATCTAAATTCATGAGTTACACGATTGAAACTACAGAAACCTTTGAAAGAGCATTCAAAAGGAAACATAAAGATAAAACAGAATGGCTGAAGATAATCAAGGAAAAATTACAGGAATACCCAGAATATGGGAAGCCATTGAAAGGCAGGCTGCACGGTATTTGGCAGATAAGGATAGATCCTTTTAGAGTCTGGTATGAAATAAATCATATAGATAAAAAAGTGAAATTGAGGGCTATAATCCACAAAGACGAAGCCGTAAGCTATTATTGAGTCTCCATCTCTTCGATGAATTCATCTATATTCCTAACCTTTCCCGCCCGTATGTCCTGCTCACTTTCCTTCAATTGCTCTATTACGTATCTATTTTGCAATGTTTCTAAAGTAGCCTCAAGACTGTCCAAATCAGATTTGGGTATGCTTACTAATCTTTCTTGCATTTTTTCTCACTTGTTAAATTAAACTGTGTATCTATTTAAACATTGGTTGAAACCAAATAAAAAAACTGTCATTTTTTGAATTCTTTTCTTGCGACTTCTTGCAAGATGCTGATCAAGTTCTGGAGTTGGCTCTTCTTCACGGCGATGGCGCCGACTGACTTGAACTTGCTGCTGGCGCGGATCAAATGGTCGTGCTTTGTCTGGTTTATCCTCACGAACTCCTCTTCGCCTTCGTACCTTGGCTGCTTGAAGACGTCCACCCATAGTTTGTCCATGTCCGTTAGGTCCACCCTGCCAACAAACTTGCTCGGCCCGACAGAGTAGTATATCTTGGCCGGTCCCTTTTCGTCATAATTGACCTTCTTCTCGATAAGCATCCTCTCCAAGAGCTTGGTCACTGTGTGCCTGTTCAGCTCAAGCTTCTTTGCAATGTCATGTATCGTCATGCCCCTAATGCTATCGTTCAGAGTGTCAAATATCCTCCTGGCATTCTTTGTGTCGTACTCCACTTCCTTAGTTGTCTTGAACTCCATTTTATCACTGTACTTCATTGTATTTTAGGGTATATAAAGACGTAGGATTAGTGTATACAAATTATTATTTGTTTTCTCGTCAGAAGAAAGCGTAGATTGCTCCTTATTGGCTTGGGAAGGCTTAGATTCCATTCTTTCTCAAACATGTGGGAAATGAACCTCCGATAGCTTTATATAGTAGTAAAGTCTAACTAATAGATAGAAATTAAATAACCTAAAATAATGGTGTTAATGTATGATACATAAAGAAACTTTAACGTTTTCCGATGCTGAAAAAGGATGGTTAGCCGGAATAATTGACGGGGAAGGTTGTTTAAGACTAGTTAAACAGAACTATGTTTTCAAGAGTTCCTTTTTAAGAAAGAGACGATTTAGTTGGAGACCGCTTTTAGTCATAACAAACACGAATCCTGATTTGATTCAACATGCATATGGTATTCTCAAAGGTGGATGTGTATATTCAAGGTTTCCAAAATCTAAAAGTGGTAAACCTTATCGCAAGTGCTATGAGCTAGTTATTGGGATAAACAAGTTAAGGCAGGTCCTGCCGCAAATCATACCCTTTTTGACCGCCAAAAAGAGAGAGGCTTCAGTTTTACTAAAAGCTATTGGGTTAATCACCGAGTATAAAGAGCATCACATTCTTCATGACACATCTCTCGAAAAGATCTCTTTTTTGTTAACGCGTCTAAAAAATTGAGGTGTAAAAAATGTCTATAGTGACGGTATTCAAATTCGATGGTTTGTCCAGCCCGTGGCAAGCTGCGAAATCACTTGACGGGCAAAAGATGAGCGACAGTTGGTTGACTGCCTTCGTAAGCAAGTACAACCGAAATGAAGTGGTTGTGAATTACTGGGTGTATGAAGACTTGGAGTCTAGTATAAAACGAGTCTTCAACGAGGACGATAGCATGGAGATTGTCTCTTACCTTAAGCAGAATGGAAGGGACAGAGTGCTGAAGAAGGTATATTGCTTCGTAAATCTCATGATGAAAACTCTGGAGATTTACACCGGCTCGGAAGAGAAGATTAATGACATCGTGAACGTATTGGAGGAATTGCTCAAGACAAAGTTTACAAGGGTAATTCTATCCTCAAAGGATCTTCAAAACATATACGCGAACCATTCGACGGAGCTCAAGCAGGTCATGTTCAAAAACCTGGAGGGTCTGTTCTACGAGATTCTGCGAGGGAAATACCTGGAGAACAATGAGAAATTCAGGCGCTATATGGAACAATTCCCTGAGAGCCTGCGGGTGATTAGCTTCAGGCCGAGGATAAAGTTCTGGGACGGAAACAATCGGTACCAAGTCACTCTGAATGGGGACAAGGGGACTATCAAGTTCTCGACGTACAGCGAAAAGTTTGACTTTAGACCCAGAATAGAGATAAGGCAACTTACTTTTTTGGTTGCCGCCACTCTTGGGCTTTTTAGATGATGCTGATGGAAAAGAAAACTGAAGAAAGATTAAGGAGAAAACTCCTAGCATTGCCATTGCATCACATAGATACGAATATATTACTAGAACCGGGAAATACAGAGAATGGTAAGTTCTGCCAGAAATATCTACAAAAAGTCGGTTATAACTTTAGAAGTAAAGTATCTCTGCCTGTTTTGGGCGAATTAATTCTAAAAATAATTAATTTGAACTCAGCTACCGAGCGTTATGTGGCCTTGGATGCTATAAGTGGTTGGATTTTCAATCAGAAAATAGATTTTTATGTGCCACGAAATATCGGTGAAGGAACATCCAAAGTTAAAATTTTGGACAGCAGAGTTAAAGAAACAGATGCACAGATTTACGCATGTTCGGTCGAAGATAATGCGATAACACTGGTGACATTAGACGAAGATTTGGTAAGCAATAAAAAACTAGAAAACGAATTTGGTGTCAGAATACTTCACCCGAAAGAACTAGTCTAACCCATATTTTTTCCCAATCACTTTCATTTTTTCAAATATTTTCAGTTCCTCTGCTCTTTTCAAAGCCTTCTTTAATCTTTTATCTAAAACTTTTTCTCTTTCACTCATATGGTTCACCAATCCTAGTAATAGTTTGCATCTTATAAATAAGTGGGTCCGTCCAGAATCGAACTGGAGTTTGCGCCTCTCTTATAAAATTGTAAGGGCACTGTCCTAACCACTAGACTACGAACCCGTATGATAAATAATACCTCAGATATATAAAAACTTTTATCTTATTATCATTATGAAAAATCTCGCACCAGATATATTTAGACAAAGATTGTTGCTGGAAGGTTTTTACACAATTAATGTAGATGAAAAGATTATTTTTGATTATTTCAAGAAGATTACAGAAAGTCTCAAATTAAAAATGTACGACAAACCCATCATTTTCTCCACAGGAGGTATTGGCAAAGAACAAAATCAGGGTTATGATGCATTTGTTCCGCTTATTGATTCTGGAGTTTCTGTTTACATCTGGTCTAACGCTAAATTTTTGTCTCTTATAATTTACACATGTAAGGGGTTTGATGAAAATGCAGCAATAGAAGTTACGAAGAAATTCTTCAAAATCAAAGAAATTATGCATTATTCATTTTAAGCTTTTTCTAGTTGAAATCAATTCTGATTTGTTTCTATCCGCTTAACAGAGCCTCATATTCCCTTCTTTCTCAAACATGTGGGAAATGAACCCCTCCGAAAGTGGGATATACTGTAATGTAAATTTATTATATGTGGTTTCCACATAAACACAATAGAAAGTTAGCAGAATTTATTGGTATCCTATTAGGAGATGGTTCAATTTCGAATACATATCAATATCGTGTTCAGATAACTTTGAATAAAAATGAGTTGGCATATAGAAAGCATGTCACAAATATAATAAGAGAACTTTTTGGTATAGAGCCTAGAATTGCTTTTAGAAGGGGTGAAAATGCAGTAGATATTCAGTTCTTTAAGAGAAAGATAATAAATTTCTTAATTAACGATTTAGGGTTAAAGACAGCTCCAAAATGGAATAGGGCAGTGATACCAAATGAGTATCTGAATACAACCTTAGAAAGAGATATTTTACGTGGTTATTTTGACACTGATGGTAGTTTAGTATTAGCAAACAATAATGGAACATTGTATCCGAGATTAGAAATGAAAATATCACCATCTCCAATGCAGAAGTCTTTTATAGAAATTCTGGAAAGAACTGGAATAAAATTTGGGGTCTATAATATAGGAAGGGGTAAAGTTAGAATCCAGATTAATGGAATTAAACAAATCAATAAATGGATGGAACAAATAGGAATCAATAATAAAAATCAATCTAAGAGATTAGGAATGATAGCGGGAGCTGGATTTGAACCAACGACATCTCGTCTAACCGGCTATCGCCAATCAGATCTCGAGGTTATGAGCCATTCGCCCTTTTAAGGTTCGCGAGCACTCCAGGCTGCTCTATCCTTATAGGTTACCTCGCTATGATAGCTTCCCGCTGAGTTTAGTATTACCTATCTATCCTTAAATTATTTAAATCTCGTATGTATTCTATGAAAATTCGGCACGATGTCCAAGCATTGATTTTTGATGAAGTCGATAATGAAAAGAAAGTCTTTTTGATAAGGTTCTACGACGCGACGAAGAACAGGCACACATGGAGACTGGTTAAAGGTGGTGTGGAAGGCAAGGAAACAGACGGAGAAGCACTAAAGCGCGAGATAATGGAAGAAGTCACACTGAAAGACGTCAAAGTTCTGCAAAAATTGCACAGTTACGAGTTCTTTTTCAAGAACACCACGCACCAAGTGTCGAGCTATTTGGTGAAGGGAAACATAAACGAAAAGCCAAAGCTCAATTGGGATGGCGACAGGGAAATCGTTGAAAGCAAATGGGTTTCACCCGAGGAAGCTATGAAGTTGTTGTTCTGGGACAACGAAAGGCAAGTGGTCAAACTTTTAAAATGAGCCTGCTCCTACCAAGTTTCCTTTTCCCTATCTTTATCAGCTTCACCTCTTCCAGATGGTTCACGTATTCCCGGAACATCCTTTTCGTCAGCGGTCTGTCAGAGCTTTTCTTGTATTCGGCATAGAGGTCGTTGAATGTCAGCTTGCCTCTGTCATTGACTATTTTTGATATCGTTTTTTCCATGTCAGAGACCTTCTCCCCGACTATCTGGGGCTTGGCGTCTTTCACATCCCTCAGAACCTTTTTCGCATCTTCCACTCTTACTCTGGTTCCATTGTTAGACTCTGCATGCCGCCCCGCTTTCCTCAGGCACTCAAGCCCCACCCTCACATCCCCTCCCTTGCTTATCGCGCGGGCTGATGCAAGAGCCACAACTCCATCTTCAACCGCCAGGAAACCATAAGATGCCCTTTCCTTGAGTATATCCATCATCTCCTTAATCGTGTAAGGCTTGAATTCTATTTCATCCACCGAAAGACTGCTGCTTATCCTGGCTTCTATGCCAGAAAACACATGCGGATCGTTAGATATGAATATTAGCCCTATGGGATTCTTCACGTACTGGTTTAGCCTTAGGAGATCATACAAAGTTCTCTGATCTTTATGGATCAACTGATCTACCTCATCAAGGCATATCAACAAACTTTTCTTCGACTTTTCCAGAGCTTCTATGAGTCTTGATATTATCTCGTCCTTGGCCCATCCGCGCCTCTGAACGAACATCCCAAACTCTGAGACTATCTTGGCAAGGACTGCAGTCGATGTATTATAGTCCCAGCAGTTGATGTATATTGTTTTCACGCCTGAGAACTCTTCGAATTCACGGAAGACGTACCTTGCGGAAGCTGTCTTGCCTATGCCTGGAGGCCCGAAAATGAAAATGTTTTGCGGCTTCCTTCCGTTGCTTAATGGCATAAGGCTGTCAGCCAGATACTTTATTTGCTGCTCTCTGTGAGGAAGGATGTCTGGAAGATATTCAGGCGACAGCATGTCTTCGTTCCTGAAAATTCTGGGTTCGTCAGAAAATGTCATAATGTATTATTGGAAAAACTAAAATAACTACGGCTTTAGTGTGAAGTACAGCCGGCGGTTGCTCTTCCCCTTGTTTTCCAGCTTGACTATTTCTATCTGGCCCAATTCACTTAATTGCCTTACGTGGTTTCCACCGTCAGCTTGAATGTCTATGTTCCCGATTTCAACTATGCGAAGATTGTCTACGCTTGGAGGCAATACTTCCAACAGTTTTATTATCCCTGGGATCTTCATCGCCTCTTCTCTTTTCATAAAATAAGACTTGACTTCTGCTCCATTAGATATCAGTTCATTCGCCTTTGTAATGTAAGACGAGAACTTTTCTCTGTCGAATACTTCAAGGTTGAAGTCTATTCTTGATTTGTCTAAATCTAGACTGCCACCGCTTATCAAAGCTCCTGTTTCTTTGTGTATTATGGCGGAAAGCAAATGTGATGCTGTATGCATCTTCATCAACCTATAGCGCCTTTCCCAGTCTATTATTCCATTAACTGTATCCCCTGCTTTTAATCCGTCTCTATCAACTTTATGCAGAATCTTGTCGCCGCTTTTAGAAACATCTAAAACTAAAAACTCAGATACATTTGACATCAGTTTTCCAGTGTCGTTGGGCTCCCCTCCACCTGTAGGAAAAAAGCATGTTTGATCCAGCTCTACCATAATGCCTTCGACGGAAACGACACTAGCAGTAAATTCCTTCATGTAAGAATCTTGCCAGTAAAGTCTTTCAGTCACAATGCACTCTCTAATTTTTTGATTATCTCACTCTTTCCCCGTTCTATCACATATGTCCCCAACCTTGGTCCTCTCTCTGAGTTTAGAATAATGTTGTAAATAAGCTTAAATCCTTCTGGTACTTGAAAGCCATTCTTTTTTATTATTTCAAATGTTTTTGTTTGAATTAGTTCTGGGTTGGACTCTTTTCTAATCATATCTACAATGTCTTTAATCATTGCTTTTTCTTTTTCACTCAATTTAATTTCTCTTAATTCTTTTTGCAGTTTTGTTGTCAAGTTTTTGACGAATTCTAGCCTTTTAGTCAAGATATCTTCTAATTCTTTATTTGGTTTTTTTACATGCCCATACTCCTTTAGCTTCTGCAATGCAAATTCTTTTTGATTCTTGTCTGGCAATATTCTGGCGATTTCAAGAAGTAAGCTATAAGAAATGGCCGGATTATATTTCCTTGGTATAGATCTCAATTGAACCAGTTCGTACAGCCTTTTCATTGTAATCTCGTCTCTCTTGTTCTGAACCTTTTTGATGCCGTAATAGACTTTGCCTAACTCGTCCAGCTCTTCCGTCATATTGGGAACAAACTCCCACCGAAAATCCCGCACTCGCATTGGATCCTTTAGATATAGCAACCGAAGCAGTTCCGGCGTTGCGACTTCCAACCAGTCATGCGGATATACTACATTCCCTACAGATGCCGACATTTTCTCTCCGTTAATTGTAAGATGCTCGTAAAAGATGGGAACTGGCATTGGATACTTGAGGATTTTCTCGGATATTTCCCCGTTTATCCAGAACGCACTGCCCGGCACCTGATACTCCTTACCGGCACCTTCGCTGCATACATTCCATCTTGTCCATTGGACCGCCCACTCGCTTTTCCACAACAACTTGCCATTTCCTTTCAAAGGATCATTCTCGCCCTCATACCCACATCCTTTGGCTACATTCGTTTCGAATTTATAGTCTCCGCACTTGTACTCAATCTTATACTTTTGAAAACCCACAACTCTTGGAGTTATTATTTTCCCGCAATTATCGCATATGGGTGTCCAAGGACTCCAATCTTCAGGCAATTTATTTGTCCTGTATTTATTTTGAATTTCTCTTAGTTCTTCTGTCCCAGCCAACAGAAGTTTGATGTATTTGTTGAAACTACCTTTTTTGTATTCTTTTCTCATAGAGAACTTTGCCATTTTTGTAGAAACAAATTGATTTAGGACCTTATGGTATTCGGAAACATGGTGCTCTGCATAAGATTTGTGACATCCTTCTGGATCTGGTATATCAGTAACTGGCATTCCAACAAATTCTAAATAACTTTTTGGAACCCCTTCAGGAACCTTTCTAAGAGGATCCATGTCTTCGGCAACCCAGATTAATTCAGACTTAATGCCACTGTCCTTCAAAGACTTGAAAACTGCATCTCCGCGAATCGTGTCGCTTAGCCTACCTATGTGAAGCACTCCTGATATGGACGCTGAAGTCTTGACTACAAATTTTTTGAACTCGGAAATTTTGCCTTCAGTATAGTGAAACTTTTTTCTTGTTAGTATATCATGTGCTATCTTGTCTGTCCAAAAAGAGTATTCTTGTTCTTTTTTCTTTGTCATATTATCATTTATTGATATTACAATACTTAATAAAATTCCTGAAAATGTTCGGCGTTACTATATAGCTATCGGAATTAAGAACTTTATTTAAATCTTTTCTATCCCTTACTGTCATCCTGATGGCAGTTTCTAGCAGTATCTCAGGATGGAATTGAAGACAACTGAAGTTTCTTATTGTATATGCCTCAAAATTATTTCCGCATTTGGCAAGTATGCGCGAATCCTCTGGGATCCTAGTTGCAATGTCTCCATGACTATGATATACTTTAAACTGTGGTGGAAATCCTACAAACAAAGCATTGGAAATACCTTCAAGTGTTAATTCTACAGACTCGAAACCTTCGTTAAATGTGCCACTATCATCCACTTTACCACCCAACGCCTGCGTAACGATCTGATACCCAAAACATATACCAAGAGTAGGAATATGTAATTTATCTATTTCAATGATTAGTTCTTCGAGCTTTTTTATCCACTCTATTTTTTCGTACACTGATGCGCGCGAACCTGTGATAATTATACAGCTGCAATGCTGCAGCTCTTCTTGGCTTGGAAATTGATTTTCAAAAACATTCAATATAGTGATATCTGTTACCCCATAGCCTTTTAAATACAATTGTATCAGTTGGGCACCATTCGTTTCGGTGTTTCTGTCAAAATCACAATTCAAAATAAAGGCTTTCATACCGAACCCCTTAGCATATGGCCCAAATAATTTCTCAATTCTGTTACACTGGTAGGACCGAGTGATCTAATTGTATCTGCATCATTCCCAGTTGTCAAAACCTCTTCCAACGTTGATCCAAATCGTTCTGTCGGATATCCACGACCTTCCAAGCCTTTAGTGGCATACAATCCCAGTGTTCCTATGGATTGTCTCATAAACACACCGGCAATTTGCGCATCGAGTCCATACCTAGCAGCTACACGCAACTCGTTAAATTCACCATTAAATGGGATAGGTAAGCTGTGGTAACCATGATCTGCTATGTAATAGCTCAGCCCAGCAACGAAGGAATTTAACATTTGAATTCTGCTTACGGAGGTTGGTATATCAGGAACTCTTAACTCCAAAGAGAATAAACTATCCCCTCCTTTCTCTATTGTTCTATGGTCTGGCCTTATTCTATTAAACCAATATATTTGGTGTGGTTCAAGGCGGGTGAATGGTACGTAACTATATTCTTTTTCACCATCTCGCCTGACTTTTTGCAATTCACTCCAATTAGCATCTAAATAATCCCCTTTCAGTCTTTGATTAACTATATCCGAAACACATTGCAAGTAAATTAAATACTCGTCTAAAGAGTACAATGTTGGCATTTCTCTCCACATAATTTCGGGTAAATACGAACACAATTGGCTATACTGTACCATCCTACGGCTTTTTCTTCCTGTATCATCTAATTTCCCATTTCTGTATATGTAAGGCGAACTTGCAGTGAGTGCTAACAGTGCGGGATTTATATTTCTGAAAAAGTTATACAATTCGAATCCAAGTCCTTCCTCTGTTACGCCTAAAACTATTTGTTGACTGGTAATGTCTAAAAACCCATGTGCGCATGATTCTGAAAGGGATGTTGTTCTATATCTATGTGGTTCTACAAAAGAGACGTCAGACAACACTGAAGAACCGCCATATACAATACCTCCTAATGTGTCTGAAGCTAGAACTAATTTTTCTACATCTTCTGCTACACGACTGTTCAATTCTACTATGTCGCCGGCTAGCGAAACATTTAGTTCTACTACATCCCGTGGATTTACTTCGTGGACAAGCTCTATATCAGCAGTTTCAATTAGTTCCCTAGCTTCTACATTATGGAGACTGAATTCTAACTCATTACTCATTTGGCATATGTTTCTTTTGTCGTTCACCAGTCATGTTGACTCACCTCTAATGGGTCCGGAGGGATTTGAACCCCCGGCCAGATGGTTTCCCCAGAAGTAAGAGCTTCAGTCGTAAAAGCCACCTGCTCTACCATGCTGAGCATTCCGAGGATATTATCCTTTACGGACCCAGCAACAATATTAATACGCTTCTTAGAAAGAGACACTAACTTTTTCCTTCGGTCTGAAAACAGAATTTTTTCTCTTAGTACCCCTCTTTCCCTCAAAAGAGCCAAGTGGTATCTCAGTGTTCTTTCAGGAATGTTTGTTAAATTGAGAAGTTCTCGTATACTTCTAGGATTAGATGATAGTAAATGCAATATTCTTCTCTGTAGATTGCTTCCGGCGGCCACCCATTTTTATCACTTCAAAGATAATGGAACTAGTGATATTTATGCGTTAGCATACCGGCAAGAATAAGTTTACTAATCTTTATATATATCGTATATAAGTGAGGTTTATGCAGTTCAAGATTGCTATTTCGCAAGACGAAGATGGTATTTACATAGTAGAATGTCTAAACTTGCCAGGGTGTATTTCTCAAGGCAAAACTAGAGAAGAAGCGCTTGAAAACATTAGGGACGCCATTAGGGGTTATTTGGAAAGTCTTAGAAAGCACAACGAAGAAATTCCTATAAAGAATATAGCACAAATCACTGAAATAAGTGTATGAAGCTTCCTGTAATATCAGGTAAAGAGCTTGTAAAGTCCTTGTTAAAATTGGCTTTGGAGTTGACCACGTGACAGGAAGTCGTATAATTTTAAGGAAAGTTACATATCCTTACACAAGAATTACTGTTCCGAATCATAAGGAGATTGCAAAAGGTACTTTAAGGGCAATTATTGCTCTGGTAGGTTTGACTAGAGAAGCTTTCTTCGAACTTTTGTGAGATAGATAATGAAAGTCTTTAAAATTAATCCGAATAAACCGGAGAAAAAACTTTTGGAGCTTGCTGGCGACATAATCAGGAAAGATGGTTTGGTTGTATATCCTACCGACACTTTATACGGCATAGCCGCCAATCCTTTGAGCAAAAATGCTGTTAGAAAAGTCTATAAAGTCAAAGGGAGGGACTTTCGAAAGCCTTTGACAATAGCTTTCGCTTCATTTGAACAAGTGAAAACATATGTAGAATTCGATCCAATTTCACTCAAACTGGCCAAGAAATTTCTGCCCGGACCGCTGACATTAATATTGCCGATAAAAAGAAGATTCCCTAAAGAACTGACATACGGACTGAGGAAGGTTGGTGTCAGGATTCCTGGCAACAAGATAGCTTTGGGACTTGCAAAGCTGGTAAAGATGCCTATAACTGCAACAAGCGCAAACATATCCGGAGGGAAGGATCCTATTTCTATAGATGATATTTCATCCCAAATCGGGAAAAATGTCGATTTAATGATTGACGGAGGTGTATGCAAGTTAAAAAAGCCGTCGACAATTGTCGAGGTCATGGATGGGAAGATAAAGATTATAAGAGAAGGGGCGATAAAGAAAAGTCAATTGAGATTCTAGTGGGCCTGCTGGGACTCGAACCCAGAATACCGGCTTTTCGCAAGTTTCCGCAAGCCAGCGTTGTAGACGATGCTTTATCCAATTAGACTACAAGCCCAGTAGGTAACTATAAAAATCTTGCTTTTATAAAGTTAATAACATAATTCGGAAATGGGTTGATTGAAATAGCGCAAAAGTTGCATTGCACTATATGCAGCATTAATGTTTTGGCAAAAAAGAATTTTGTCAAGTTTTCCTGCCCGAAATGCGGCAAGCTGGAAATAATCAGGTGTGCCACTTGCAAGAACTTGGGCACAGCATACATATGCAGCGAATGCGGCTTTGAAGGTCCCTAAAATGTCGGACGTTATTGTAGTTTTCAAGGTCATGCCGTCGGGTATTGAGGTCGATTTAACAGAGTTGGAAAAGGAAATAACAAAGCATGTTAACCCTCAAAGAGTTGAAAGGGAGCCTGTGGCATTTGGCCTAGTTGCACTGAATGTCACGACTTTGATTCCGGACGCTGAAGGCCAGTTGGAAAATATCGAGAATAAATTGCGTGAAATGAAAAATGTTGAAAGTGTCGAAGTAGTTGAAATAACGCGAAGCATATAGAAATTTACTACTCTGTCAAAACTTCATAGCCGATTAGAACTGTTCCAACCCCCGTGGACACAATGCCGATTATTTCAAAAATGGAGGACAGTCCACCCCAAATCTGCGGACCAAGAAAGTTCTGCAGTGTTGTTGCAGAAAGAATGCCTGCGAATAACAGGAAAACTCCCCCGCCCACAAGCCAATCCCAACCACGTCCTTTGAGCTTTGAATACTTTGCAATCCCAACCACTATGAATACAGCCACGCCGGCGCTAAGAAGATTCAGCTCGAAAACCACTGCATCACTTAATAAGATATGTTATTTTGCAATATAAACGTTGTTTGTTAGAAGAAAAAATTAAAAAAGAAATAAAGGGAGGAAAACTTATGCTTCAAATTCTTCTTCTCCCCAGAAATCGTCGTCGTCAGACATTTCGTCTTCACCTAACTCCATGTCCTTCCATTCGTCTTCCATTTCGGTTTACACCTTAATCTATCTCATCAGCTTGCAAAGTATATAAGCGTTTGTATTTTTTATGAAAGCTTAATTTTCACCAAAGTAAATTTAATTAATGAAAATTCACCTTGCAGAACGCGTAAAAGTGATTGGAACTTCTAAAATTGAAGAGAGTCTCAGAATTTTGGAGCAACATCCTGAAATAATTTCTCTTGGAGCTGGCGAACCCGACTTTCCAGCGCCACCAAACGTGGTCAAGTCTGCTGAAAAGTTTTTGGAAAGGGGCTATACGCACTATTCTCCACTGCAAGGACGTCTAGAGCTTAGGGAAGAGCTTGTGAAAAAACTAAAGAAGGATAATAGGATAGTAGCAAGTCCTGAAAATGTCATAATATCATGCGGCTCGAAGGAATCTATACTGCTTTCCGCGATGACTCTGTTGAACCCAAAGGATGAAGCAATAGTACCGGATCCTGGATACATAGCGTACCGTCCAATAATAGAACTTTTTGACAGCGTGGCAACTTCATTGAGGCTAGATGAAAATGACGGATTCGAAATTCATCCTGAAATGCTGAAAAGGTTTGTGACAAAGAAGACGGAATTGATTGTAATCAACACTCCATCCAACCCTACTGGAACTGTTTTGTCGAAGAAGACGCTTGAAGAAGTAGCAGATGTAGCAGTTGAAAATGATTTGATGATCCTATCGGACGAGGCGTACGAAAAACTGATTTACGATAACGAAAGGCATGTGAGCATTGCAAGTTTGAACGGGATGAAGGATAGGGTGATAACTGTGCAGACGTTCTCGAAAACATATGCAATGTGCGGCTTTAGGGTCGGATATGCCGTTGCGCATGAAGACATCATAAAAGAAATGAAAGAGTTCAAGCTGTGCACTACGCTCTCCGCACCAACGTTTGCGCAACTAGCGGCAGTTGAAGCACTCAAGCATTCAGCCAGTTATGTGAGGATGATGGTAAAGGAGTACGACAGAAGAAGGAAAATGGTTGTCAAGAGACTTGGTGAGATGGGTCTGGAGTACGCAACTCCGAAAGGCGCATTCTACGCTTTTCCAAACATCAAGAAATTCAAAATGTCTTCGGCAAAGTTTTGCGATGACTTGATGAGAAATGGCAAGGTCGCTGCAATTCCTGGTACTGAGTTTGGAAAATATGGCGAAGGTTATGTGAGGCTGAGCTATGCAACATCTTATGCAAAACTTGAAGAGGCCTTGAGGCGGATTGAAAAGTTTATTCAAAAGATTTAAGTAAGTCTAATACAGTGAATTTTTACAGGAGCTTGGCTGGGAGGTTACCGGTCTTCTGTAGCGCAAATCCGGTTTACGGCGCGGCGACAGCTTCAGAAGGTATAAGCATCGTATGCTAGTCCAGCCACTTGACTGAGAAGTCTCGTCTCTCAGGGTGGTATGTGCAGCAAACTCAGGGAGGCCCGGAAGGGAACACTTGTAAGTTGTGCATTCTATGCTTGGGAACAACGGGATGGAGAAGAGCGGCCGGGTTAACTAGTATATGATATTGTATCGACTGGAGTGTGCTCCTGTTTTATTTTAAAAAATCCAAATGATTGTATGAAGAAAAAGAAAAGTGGCGTGTCGATAATAGTTGTGCTGGCTTCGATGTTTCTTATACTGGCGTTTTTATTCTCTCCTGCAGGCAAGGAAACCGAAAGGCGCCTCGACGAAATTAATGAGAAACCACAGCAAACAATTGCGCTGAATACAGTTGCATTGAACCTGCCTGCTGTGGACGACAAGGGAGTTGGAGTGGTGGCAAAACTCAAGGTTCAGGTTATACCTGGCGAAGGCAGAGTCCTGACCAACGTCAACAATATCCTGTTTTGGGTTGATACGCAATACTCGATAAGGACGGCGGAGATGGTGGCGCAAAACATAACCGGAATGGACTTGACAAAGATAGACTTGATTTATACAATAGACACCAACGCCTCCATAATCGAGGGTCAATCGGCAGGTGCAGCGATGGCAATTGCGACTGTAGCGGCTATAGAAAATAAGACGTTGCCCATGAACGTGATGATAACAGGCACTGTGAATCCAGACGGGACGATAGGTCCTGTCGGGGCGATTCTTGCAAAAGCAAAGGCGTCCAAGGACTCGGGTGCACAAGTATTCCTTGTACCGAAAGGACAGGGAACGCAAGCCACCTACCAACCGGAGAAAACGTGCGAGCAAGTAGGTTCGTTGACTTTTTGCAAGACCGAATACAAGGTTGATAAGGTGGACATATCTGAGGATGCAGGATTGGAAGTTAGTGAAGTGGCGACTATCCGAGAGGCTCTCCCGTACTTTATCAAATAACCAATAGCATAAAATATCTCGCTTACCAATCAAGTTTATGGAAGTTTTCTCGAAAGAGGAGATAAGGGACATTATAGTGTCCGTAGTTGCGCTGATCGTAATACTTGCTTGGCAACCGTTCCCGAAATTCGGTTTTGATCATCAATCATTGCCGTATTTTGTGGTTATAATAATTGTCGCGTTTTTGCTTCATGAGATGGCGCACAAGTTTGTTGCCCGTAAATTCGACTTGGCCGCCCATTACAGGATGTGGGCTCCTGGAATTTTGTTCGGCATGATTTTCATGATTATAGGATTGAAGTTTGTCGCTGTCGGAGCTGTTCATGTCTACCCGTACAAATTCGGTAGATGGGGATACAGGAGATTGAAGGTGCAGGATGGTGAACTTGGAGTGATAGCATCTGTGGGTCCTCTGACGAACATCACACTTGCAATTATATGCTCGCTATTCACAGGACCTGTGTTTGCATATGCTACTTTGATAAACGCATGGATAGCCTTGGTGAATCTGCTGCCATTTCCTCCCTTGGACGGTAGCAAAATAGTGATGTGGAAGCCCTGGATTTGGGGGATGATGATAGCAATCTCATTAATACTTGTAGCTCTATTTGCATTGTAAGATAGCATGAGATACATTGCGGATTTTCACCTGCATTCAAGGTACTCTCGCGCGACCAGCAAAAATTTGAATTTGGAATCTCTTAGCGAAGGTGCTAAGGTTAAAGGTCTTAATGTCTTGTCTGCGGGAGATTTTACTCATCCGGATTGGTTGACAGAATTAAAGGACAAGTTAAAGCCTGTTGACGACAGCGGTATTTTTGAATTCAATGGTGTTGAGTTTGTTTTAACTGCAGAAGTAGCCACAGTTTTTAATTTTGGCGGGAAGACAAGACACATTCATCATAATATTCATGCAAAATCATTCGATATAGTCGACCAGATTAACGAGAACTTGAAGAAGTTTGGGGATCTGAAATCAGACGGCAGACCTATATTGAACGTTTCTGCGGCTGAGCTTGTTGAAGTTCTGATGGGTATTGATAAAAGGATTCTAGTTTACCCTAATCACGCTTGGACGCCGTGGCGTTCGGTATTCGGAGCTATTGGCGGCTTTGATTCATTGGAAGAGTGCTACCAAGACCAATCGAACCACATATTTGCACTGGAGACTGGTTTGAGCTCGGACCCTTTGATGAACTGGCGTTTATCAAAGCTCGATAAGATTACTCTTCTTTCAAACAGTGATGCTCACTCACCGCATCCTTGGAGGCTAGGCAGAGAAGCTAATGTTTTTGAGTTTAGCGAATTGACTTATGATGAAATTTATGACACGATTAAAAATAAAGACAGTAAAAAATTCCTGTTTACGATTGAAACTTCTCCAGAATATGGAAAGTATCATATAACAGGCCACAAAAATTGTGGCATAAGTATGCATCCAAAGGACGCGAAAAAACTGAATGACAGATGTCCAAGATGCGGAAAGAAGATGACGGTGGGTGTGTTGCAAAGAGTAGAGGAATTGGCTGACAGGCCGGAAGGCTTTGTTTTGGACACGATTGCTTTCAAGTCGCTTCTGCCCCTTTACGAGATAATCTCGTTTGTCCTGGGAGTAAACCAGCTTTACTCAAAAAAAGTTATAGAAGTGCAGGACAAGCTACTGAACAGGTTTGGAAGCGAACTAGACATCTTGATCAATGTCCCAAAGGAGGATCTGGTGAAAGCAACAAGCGAGAGAGTAGTTGATGCTATAATGAAGATCAGGATTGGTGACGTCAGGTTTGAAGCTGGGTATGATGGCGTCTATGGCAAGCCCATTTTTGACGACGGTATCCAGATAAAGAGAACTTTCGTCGAGCAAAAAAGCATACTCGATTTTAACCGAACATCTGCATAAAAGGCAGGGACAAAAGGGCATTTCCATATGTTTGGAATATAAAGAGTACTGCCGCAAATCTTATGGCAGTGGCAAGAAACACGGCTATAATGAAATTTCTATAATGGGAGTGGTATGCGCCGAAGATGAACGGAAAGATGTTCGGTATAGGCAGCATGTGCGTGATGAATGTCACCGGTGCACTTAGGAAATCCATCCGTTCACTGAATGTGAAAGGCTTGCCGGTGATTTTCTCGATTAGTGAAGGACCGAAAAGATATCCAAAAAGGTAACTCAAAGTCGATGTTATAACGGTCAGACAAGCGATTGTCAGCACTATAATGAAAGGGTCAACACCTTTGGTGTAGACAAATATTATGTACGGCTCTACGGGCGGGTTTGGCAGTATGGGTATATTGGAGAACGCCACGAACGCCACAAGACCTTTCCACGTCCCTCCCAAAACCTCCTCCTTGAGGAAGGCATAAAATGGTAGGTTTGTCGCAAGCTGTTCGACGTAACCAAGTATTTCCTGTTTGGTCTTCGCGGGTAGCCCAATAGAGAGAACAAAAGCTATTGCTCCTATTAATGCCAAAACAAGCAGGATTTTTATCAGTTTCACATTAATAAATTAGGTTTTAGGAATAAATCATAAGGGCTTGTAGTCTAGTGGCAGGACTGTAAACTGAAACTGCTTTCACATGGCAGACGCGGGAGTTCGATTCTCCCCAGGCCCATCAAGAAAATGCCTTGAGAACCTTTACCTCGGTGGTGCTGTCTACAAAGTAGCCATAGTCTGCGGCTAATGTAATCGGGATGTCTTTGAAGTTTTTCAATTGGGTTTTGTCTATTGCTATGTCGCATGTAATCAAAGCGCTCTTGCCGTTAGCCAACCTCAGTCTGGGATTTGGAGCGTCATTAAAAACAATCTGGTTGTTAACAGCGGTCTGGCTTCGGCATGTCTTCAAGTTAATTCCTGAGCCGGACGTTGAAATTGTTATAGTTTGCACCTTGTCCAGATTTCCCGCAGTATTCGGATCGTTTATGTAAACTCTTCCGCCTCCTATGTTTTGGATTTCGAATTGAACTCTTCCCATACTGTTATCCGCCGATAAGACAGGGGAAAGCGCCTTGACATTAACAAACAGTGGCCCGGATGTCGTCGTGGAGCTTACAATCCCGCGCTGCTCGCTGGGGTTTACTCTTATATAGTCCGATGTAACAAACCTGACCAAACTTTCAGATACTGTCGTATATCCGTACGATACACGCAGTGATGCGTCATAAGTTATATCGCTGCTTTTGGATGGCGGTGTGCCCATTACAACCTCGCCCTGTATGTCATCGCCTTTGAAATTGTTAGTTGCGTCGGCGCCCAGCAAGTTCCAAGGGCCGTCGTGACATCTGCCTCCAACGCATTCCCATTCTGTAGAAAGGCCGAATAATTCGCCTTTTACATCCCTTGCCATTCTTTCTCCTGTATTTTCAAGAAGAAATATAAACGATACTTGATCGGAGCCTTGAACCTCTTGCGTCTCGGGCGCAAAGCTTTTTATTATGACGCCGGCAACAGCTGGACCGCTTGGTTGGGTCGTGCAACCGGCTAAAAATACTATTGAAATTACAGAAAGCAACAAAGCTTCTTTCCTAAAGGCCATCCTGTATCCCATTCAATATAATTTGGTTTAGAAACCATTTAAATGTGTTTTTTATCGCGGTGAGGGCTGAACGACAAAGCTCTGTGTCATTATGTATTCATATTGATAGGCGAAGGCTGCCGATATAGTGGCAGTGTATTCAGCCAGTTTTTGATTGGGTATGAATGTGCATATCAAATTGTTGAGGGGTACGACGACTGACTTGGCGGATATGAAATCATAGCCTTGTGTGTTCGGCACTTCGTACTTTGAACCTCCCGGTATACTGACAGAAAATGAGCTCATAGTTCCTTTATTGAAATCGCACGATCCTGAAATGCCCAAGCCCGACGTCTTTATGCTTACGTTTCCAGCGGTGATGTTGATGTCCTTTATCTTTCCTTGGACTGTGCCTATGTGGCTGAATTTGAACTTTGTGACAAATGGGAACGCATTGTCCCCGCTTATGGCCCAGTGTTGGCTTGTGGTTTCGTCGCCTACTTTAATTGTCCTTTCTATTGACGGTTCTATCTCCAACATCACAGGACCTGTAGACGCGTCGCTCTGCCTAAGCTTCGAAGATGGCTGCTTCTTTGTCGTGCCGTCGATTACCGGTATGTTAAAATCGCGGGATCCGAAATAAAGATATTTCACGTCGAAACTCACTGTGTAAGGCGTGGGAGACTGGATGCCTTCTGGGCTTTTCAAAGTGACTATTATATCGCGGCTGTCTAAGGGGTCTAAAGCGTTGTCTCCCGCATAGATGCACTTGGGACCAACCTGTTGGCCAACATGTCCGCAATTCAATTTCAATTCTGCGCCTTGCTTGGCTATGGAAAAGCCGGAAACGTCGAAAAAGTCAATCTCCAGATAGGGTACCTTCTGGTCGCCGTTGTTGCGAACCTCAAACTGTATAGTCGTCCTGACCTCGTTTGATGGCGTGGATGTGTATGGTGCTTTGTCAGAAACAAAGTAGTTTTCTATCGTTACAACATCGTTCCTGTATTTTAAGGAGCTGGATCCACCACCGCCTCCCAGAAAATTTGGATTTGCCAATAAAAAGACGATAACGCCAACACCTACAATTGCGAGTAGAATAATGGCCGCTTGACCTTTGCGCATAGATACATTTAGCTTGCAAAGCTATTATTTTTATGAATCTGGCGGATTTCATCAAGGCTTACTATGTAGATCCGGTTGTTCTGAACGAAGGCTATAACATCGTGAATACGTTGACTTATGCTGTTCTTGCCGTTGTTGCCGTTTATTTCGCTTACAAGTACATCGAACGATCAAATGTTAAGATCGACAAAAACTTTGTGATAGGTGTCATGCCTCTCGTGTTATTTGGTATTTTGGTAAGGCTCTTTGAGGAAGCGGGTGTATACCAGTCATATTTCCTTGTTACCCCACTGATTTGGATAGAAATATTCGCGCTCGTGTTTTTCTTATTCATTGCGTCCAGAATGGTGGAAAAGCGGTTCAAGATACCATACCATAAAACGCTCCTAGTTGTGGGAATGCTTTTGTGTCTGGTCCCATTGTTCATTATATTGGGGAAATTGACACGAATAGACGGCATGCTGATTTCATTGGGATTGTTGCTGCCGGTTTCTTTGGTTCTTTACTTTGTAAAATGGAACATAGGAAACAAATATGTAGTTCTTTCACATGCGTTTGACGCGACTGCGACATTTACAGCTATTCAGTTCTTCGGCTTTAGGGAACTTCACGTTGTCCCGCGACTGCTGATAGAACAGTTCTCACCAGTATCATTTATATTTGTCAAGATTGCCCTAGTCGTAGGAATACTTTTCCTTATCGACAAGAACTCCAACGATAAGAACTTTAACAACTTTTTGAAATTTTCAATTGCGATTATAGGTTTTGCTCCCGCTTTGAGGGACTTTTTCCTTCTAGGTCTCTAGCGATAGAAATAGACAAGCACTGTTGTGTCCTTAAGAGATATTGAGGAACTCCGTTCGAACAAGAATGAAACAGTGTTTTCATCGCTTAGGAAGAGCTTGTTGCCCAACATGTCTCTGTCAATTGTTTGGTTAAATAGAATAAGAGGCGGCTTGTTGATATAAACTGTTTGACCATTTATTTTTACAACCAAATCTTCTAGCGGGGTCGAATACTCGCCTATTCTGCTTTGCAGTTGGAAGTGATGGAAGTTGTCTATCTCGTTCCTTGACATTGTGAATTTCTTTTGCTGCGTCACAACATCGAAGAACTCTATGCCAAAATCAATCCTCTCAATTTTGTAGACAGACTTGGACCAAAATTGCCAAAATGGAGGACCGGTGGTCTTTAAGCTTATAATGTTAGTCTCGTTTAGCATCGAGCGGTCGAGAGGTATTCTTATCTTGCCTACACCTGTCTTCTGGTTTAGCACTTCAAGACCGTTAAACTCGACTACAAAGTTGCCGTTTTCATTCGAGTCAACTACAATAATGTCAAGATAGGCGCCGGTTGTGATTGCCAATGTCTCGTTTGGTGTGCTTGTGGAGAATGCCTCTTTTGTCTCTGCAAACAGGCCTTTGTTGACCTCGAAATTTGTCCTGGACGCTATCACATCTGTGCTCCTGTTGTACCTGACTTCCAAGTCGCCTAGTGAAATAGGACGATAATCTAGCACCCTTGAGACAGTCTGCTGGACGACATTTATGTTCACGTTCATGGTGGAGCTGCCACCAGCTGTTTCTGCCTTGATAGCGCCTGTATATGTTCGAATGCTCGCGCTGCTCGGAACGTCAACTCTTACGCGCACTGTCGTGGAATTCTCGGCTTCGAAATTGTTTCGATCGAAGGTTACCCAGTCTTTTATCTCTCCGGATGAGGTAAGATTTACTCTTGTCAGCGGCCTGCCATCCTCGCTGCGCACGGTTATTGTAAAAGTGTAGGATACGCCTCTTGTGAGGGAAGTGTCCAAGGTCTTCGGCTCTATTATAGGACTGGATACTGTAATCGTAAGAACTATAGTGATTAATAGGACAAACCCCACGGCGCCCAGAATTATCCAGGCGAACTCGTCCATTATCCTTTCCTGTCCTTTCCTAAACATACCTACTGATATTTAGTAGGCAAACAATAAAAATCACATATTCTGCTGCTGTTGCTTCTTGAGTTTTGTTATATAGCCTGCTATCACGTTTTCCAGCTTTTTTGAGTGTATTGTGGCGAACTCGGTTAGAATTTCCTTGTTCTTGGAAAAATCGGTGGTGAACTTGTCATGGTGCTTTTCGAAAATCTCCTGGCTCACATTCTTGACGTAGGAAGTCTTGATTCGTCCCATGGCATCATCTTAAGGCGTAATCCGCTGTATTGTGTAGTAAGTAACTGATCCTTCTCTATCACATACAGCCCAGACCATGGTCGCTCTTATATTATGTGCAAGTCTAACAGCACGAGACATCTCGGGTAAAGAAAATGCAGATTCTTCAGCAACTGAATGAACAACGAATTTCGTGTGCTCGTGGGCAGCCTTTGGTCCTCTTTTCAGCTTGACTCCTCTTTCATAAACCCTAAAGTGGCAACCGAACTTGTATCCGGTCTTCACCAGATATCCGCGCTCGCGCAAATCCCGATATACAAGATACTGTGGATGGAATTCGTGCACTTTGTCGCTTCCCAATCTCATCAAATCCTTGAAATCAAGTTTCTTGTTTTTTCCAGCTTCCTTTGCAGTGACTTTCAGCTTTCCTTTTTCGACAAGATAAACTGCTTCGACCAAGTCCATTTCAACTCTGCTCGGCTCTTCTTCGGGCAAAGGCTTGCCATATCCAGATTCGTCATAAAGTTCAACGCTCTCCTTTCCCCAGATAACTATACGCTCTTCTATGAGCTCTCCTTCCCAGACCTTCTCTGCCATAGTAACAAGTATTGTAAATGTGGCTTTTAAAAGGTTGAGAAGGTGTAAGTGGGACAGGCCGGATTTGAACCGGCGACACTTCGAGCTTCAGTCGAATGCTCTCATACCCCATTTGTCCAGGCTGAGCGTACAGTAACATTTGGCTATTACTGTCCCAATGACTGTCCCATAGATTTTATGTTAATTACAGTATTTAACTTATTTTCTTTTTCTTTCAAATAGAATCCTATCTCTTCAGAGAATTTAATACAAATTGTCAGAAAGAACTACTTTTCGTAGGAGTTCATTTCCCGCATTATTTTTTCTTAAATCTGTACTTCAACCCTTCTTTAACTATATAATAGAGAACGTCAAGAACCACCCTAGCGCCTCTGCCGATACCACTCTTCCTGTGGTAACTGACCTCAACTTCGACTTGCGATATTTTCAGCCGATTCTTTAGTACGCCTATCAAAATCGAATTGTCGACTATATAGCCGCCTAAGATATTGTCCTTGATTTTTTGAACAGCTTTTTTGTTAAATCCCATCAAGCCGCAGTTCGTGTCCTTTAGCTTTGTCCCGAAGAGAATGTTGAATGCCGTTCTCCATACGAAATTTCCTAATTGGTGCCTGAAGGGGACGATGCTCCAATTCCTGTAACCCATTACAAAGTCTGCACCTGCTTCTTCCAGTTCATGTAGAATTTTCAAAGCCTCCCGCGGCGCATACTGGTTGTCCGCATCAATCAGAATCAGGTAATCGAAATTTGTATAGTGTTTTAGTATGTGCTCCAAGCCTGTCTTTAATGCCTCGCCCTTGCCCTTGTTCCTATCATGCCGTATGCAGATTGCACCGCTTTCCACAGCGATTTCACGTGTGTCATCCGTCGATCCGTCGTCGATCACCACAGGCTTCAACCCTATCTTAGCAACCTGTCGTACTATGCTCGCTATATGCTTACTTTCGTTGTAAGCTGGTATCAGAGCGAAATTTGTCATATCTGAAAATAGGAAGACAGATATTTATTTAAACTCAAGTTTGACACATGCGAAACCTGTTTTGCCCCAAGTGTGGAAAGACTGCCAACAAGCTTCACGCTGGACTATGCGAAGAATGTTTCTTGGAGAAATTCGATTTTGCGTCGAAACTGCCGAACAAACTGATTATACCTGAATGCAGAGAATGTGGACGATTCTACATAAGCGGCAAGGGATTCTTCAAATTGGATGATGCAATCGGATATTTTTTGAAGGGTATTAAAGACAAGGAGATTTACTCTGTGACATACCGCATATCGAATGACAAGCTGTATGTGACAATATACTCCAAGTTGGGTGAATTGAACAAGCGGGAAGAGAAAATTATGGAATTCAAGCAACCGAAGGTTGTCTGTAAAATCTGCAACATGAAGTTTTCCGGATATTTTAACGCCATATTGCAAGTAAGGGGAAACTTTAATAGAGACAAGATTTTAAAGGAGATTGAGAGTAATGTTGAAAAACTTAACAAAGAAGATAAGATGGCGTTTGTTTCACGCACTTCTAGAAAGAAGGAGGGACTTGATTTGCAGTTCGGTTCCAAGTCTACGGCAAACAAAATCGCACGTGCGCTTAAAGCTAGATATAACGCAAAGATTAAATTATCAAGTACTTTGTACGGGATGAAAGAGGGGAAGAAGATTTACAGGGATACTATTTTGGTTTTATTCGGTGAATAGATGGCAAAGGTAGAACAGCCTACAAGGGAAGAAATAGAAATATCTAGGACGAGAATTCCAAAGGCGCCTGAGGTGCTGGGTATGGTGGAAACCATGCTCGGCGGAGACAAGATGCGGGTAAGGTGCGCCGACGGGAACAACAGGATATGCAGGATACCTGGAAGACTGAGAAAGCGCGTCTGGATTCATCCCGGCGATCTGGTTCTGATAGAACCGTGGATAACCCAGAGCAATGAAAGGGGCGATGTCGTTTTCAGGTACACATCAACACAAGCAAACTGGATGAGACGAAGGAATATGGTAAAGGACTTTTAGAGCTTTGTTTAAAAAGTGATTAAATCATTTGACTTGTTAAACAGGAAGATTGTTAATCAAAAAGTATCATCTTTTGTAGCGTCTGTTGTTATTTCTTCTCCCTTTTTTATGACTCTTGTGGCAACATCACATCTCTCTTTAAGGTTTTGAACGGTATTGGGATTGGGGGAATGGTTTACATATCTAGCTGGTGATGGGTAAAGATAAATTACACCCCAATGCTTATGGGTGAATTGCTTCTCACTTTCTGGAAGATTTTCAAATTCGTTCTTGGTTAAAGGTTTAAGATTGTTGTATCTTATCACAATTTCACCTTCCTTGAAATCTCTATTGGCATAAACCCCTTTATCAAACTGCCCAATTTTTGATTTCTTTATTATAACATCATCCATAATACAAAATGAGTGTATAACCTAAAATTCTTTGGCTTCTTCTCTTTCAAACGATTTTTTAAGCAAAGCCGACTTTAGCAAACTTTTTTAACCATGAAAACCCAAGTTTAATTGATGAGGGAGTTCATAGTCCCGTTCATTGACGGGTTCTTGGCAGGCCTTTTGTACTTTGCGGTAACCACTTTCTTGGGATTTGACATTGCGTCCTACATACCGATACATCCTTTGGCTTCCAGCGCAATAGTTTTTGGTGTTCTTGTCCTGATAATTGACTATATAATAAGGGAAGTAGTAAGAATCTAACTGACAAGACAAGGTTTCATGATAGAGCATATAGTTTTGCCAGAGGAAAGAATGAGAAGACTAAGGGCAGATGATAGATGGAGAGTCGAGCTCGATAAATTCGTTGATGTTAATGTGAAACTATACGACGATGTTGTAATCGAAGGTGAAGATGTTTTTCAGGTTATTAGGGTGGAGGAACTCTTCAAGGCTTTCGGAAGGGGGTTCGCCTTTTCAGACTGCTTGAATCTGCTGGACGAAGATTATATGATGTCCGTGATGGAAATTAAGGAGTTTTCCAAGTCGAAGAACAGGGAAACTATCCTCAAAGGACGGGTCATCGGTGAGAAAGGGACGACAAAGAAGCAGATAGAAAAGTCCGCAAACGTCAGAGTTGCGATATACGGAAAAACGATTAGCATAATAGGAAAGCCGGCGAATATCAAGGTTGCAGAGGAAGCGATTGCAATGATTTTATTTGGGGGCAAACATAATAAGGTTTACAGATTTTTACAGGAGCGTAAAGTGGTTTGATTTAAAAATAACTCGTAGTTGACTAACAATGCTAATTAAAGATTATAAAACTAGAATTAATGGATTACACATTTATTACAGAATTGTTGGTGACCCTAAAAAACTTACCAATAGTTTTCTTGCATGGTTGGGGAGCTCGTAAAGACTCGTTTGGTAGATTCGGTGTAGATAATGTTATTGTTGAATTAGCAAAATATTTTTATGTAGTTGCGCCAGAGCTTCCTGGATTAATACGTTCGCAACCTCCTAAAACAATTTGGGATATGGGGGATTATGTTCATCTTCTTCATAAACTATTCCGAACATTAAAACTAGGGAAATTTATTCTCATGGGTCAATCATGGGTGGAGGAGTTTCGGCTTATTATGCGAGTTTATATTCTAATGAAATTAAAACTCTAGTACTAGTAGATGCTAAAATAAGCAAAAGAATAGGTCTCTATTTTAAGTTGGGTAAGATTTTAGGTTATATTTTTGAGAAATGTATAGAGGGTTGGTGGGTTCCAGTCTTACTAAAGAAACTAATGATTACGGTATATCTGGGGGTACCTTGGGAAGATATTAGAAAAGATAAAATTAAAAATTACTCTATTATGGAGTGCATTCAGAAACGTTCTAACGAAGAGTTTGAAATAGATTATACAAAATTGAAAATGCCTTTACTATTAATATGGGGAAGTAGAGATACGTGGATAACACCAATTGATAAGGCAAAAGAAATTCATAAACAAATCAAAAGATCTAAAATGATTATCGTGAAAGGTGGTCATACAATTTTATACCAAAAACCAAAAGAAGTTGTTACTCTTATAATTAGAAAATTATTTGAATAGTATATTTGTAAGACTTATGTCTCAGATTATAGAAATCTTTATATAAGACAAATGTATTAATAATCATTATGTCTAAAACAAAAGGTCCTGACATAGAAAAGGTAAAACTGATAAGGGTAGCATTAAGTAAAAATTCGAAAGGACTTTGGATAAGGGAAATAGCTAGAAAAACAAGTTTAGATAAATCGACTGTGTCAAGATATTTATCTGAGTATATGAAAGGAGAGGTAGAAGATGCTTATCCAAAAGTTAAAGGAGATTTAATAAAATTAGTAAGGTTAAAAAGAAGGTAAGATATATGTCTCAAGAAAATGTTTTGACATTTGAAAATGATCCCTTGATTTTAGAGAGAGGTAATTCTAAAAGTAATTACACAACTGCAAACTATATAATAAGGAAGAATAAACTCGGGTCTCTAATTATAGAAAATGTTCCTAATATATTTAGTGCATTAATTAAATTTGATGATTTTCAAAAGAAAGTACCTCTTCATAATATACCATATGCTACAGGAAAGAACCTGAATGATATAATAAAAAAGCTCCTTGAAAAATTACCAGAGTACACTAAGAACAATCACCTACAAATCAGAAGACTTCTGAAAATTTACATGAAGCAAAAAATCACCAAACAATATAGAAACTATATTATATGGTTTGAGAATGGTAGATATCCTTTAATTTTATTACGTTTACTTGCTTGGATTTATTCTAGGAAAAATAAGATAAGCGAAAGACAAGTTTTATCAGAAATAATCGAAAAGATAGAAACTATCGTAAATGCAAAAGGTGAAGGAAACTTAAGTTTACCAAAAACTATGAGTAAATTACTCACAAAAGATAAAGCATATGTTTTAGGAGCAAGCATAGGTGATGGTTGTTTATTGTTGAATGATAGTAGATGGACTATGACTGATGGTCATAAAGATATAAACGCGCTACCATTTTCATATAAGCATCTTGAAAACATCAACAATTTGATTGGAAAAGAATTTGGTATATCAGGTAATATAAGAAGAGGACCTGGTAAAAAATACGTTCTAATGATAAATAACAAGTTCTTCTGCAGACTTTTGAATTTCTTCTACGGAATAAGATTTGGTGTGAAAATGTCACCCGAAGCACCACTTTTATTTAATTTATCAGAATCAAATTACGAATTAAAAAGACATTTTTTCGCTGGTTTGATAGATACAGACGGTAGTATATTAAGAAATTCAGCTAATATGCAAATTGAAATGAATAACTCCGACAATTTAATAAATCAATTAAGTTCATTTTTATCAGAAACTAATATTGAAAATTCTATGTCGGTGAATCCTCCGAGCAAAAGACTTTTTATACCTACTAAATCATTTAAAAAATTTGTTGAATTAATAGACCTGAGACACCCTTACAAGCGTCTACTTGCATTAAATCATTTAAAGAAGGGGACCAAAGAAAGGTTCCTAAAATCAGTAATCCAATATGATACTGTGAACTTCCTAGAGAAATATTCGCATAATTTAAGAGTTTTCAGAACAGGTAAAATAATAAAGACTTTAATTGAAAAGTCAAAATTAGATAAAAGGGGAATAGCTAGCATTTTGAATGTAAAAGAAAAGACAATAAATGCATGGATCAACAATGTAAATTCAATTCAGCTTAAGTCATTTATTAAAATAGGTAACTTATGTGGTCATAATACAAACGATTTGTTAAAAGAATTGTTAAATAATGCCGTAGAATGGGGTTATGGGCAAACGAAAGTAAGAATTCCTAAGGATATAAAGAATGTTATACAGCTGGCTAAATTCGTAAGAACAGGCCATAGTTACATATATGTTGTAAATAGAGGAAATAATGATAGAGACAAAGTTATAAGCCAACTAGAAAATATATTTGGTGTTATGTCAAATTACGAAAAGTCTAAAAATACATACAGATTCTCTTCAGAGATTTTAAGAGACTATTTCAATTTCTTTTTCGAATACGAAAAACCATGGTGATAAAATGTGGTAGAAAAAACTGTAATGGCTGAAGATTTAGCTCAACAATTAAGAGCAGTCAGCGTTGCCGAATTCTTCGAAATCTTGTCATAAAACAGGACGAAATAAAAATCGGCACCTTCTCGGATACGAGAATCCTACGAAAGCACTGATAACTATAGTGAAAGAATTTACTGACAATGCGATAGATGCAACAGAAGAAGCTAGGATCTTACCTGATATTAAAGTAGTAGTAAAAGAAGTTTCACCAGATAGATTTAAAGTAAGGTTAGAAGATAACGGTCCTGGGATAATAGAGGAAAAACTATCGTTAGCATTTGGGAAATTATTGTATGGTTCAAAGTTTCATAGATTAAGACAATCACGTGGCTTGCAAGGTCTTGGAGCCTCGGGCGCAATCTTATACTCACAATTAACAACAGGAAAACCTGCAAAGATTATATCAAGCACAGGAAAGGGAATTCATGAACTTGAATTACTGATAGACGTAAACAAAAATGAACCGAAGATAATTTCACATAAAGAAGAAAAGAATCCTAACAAGTGGCATGGAATAAAAATTGAGGTAGAAGCCGAAGGGAGGTACATCGAAGGAAAACAATCTATCCCAGAGTATTTGAGACAGACAGCGATGTCAAATCCATATGCTAAAATCACTTATGATGGTCCTAATGGAAAAATTGAGTTTGAAAGAGCTGTAAAGGAATTACCGCCATTGCCAAGAGAAATAAAGCCGCATCCTTATGGTGTTGAGATTGGATTGCTAAGAAGAATGCTTGCCGCTACTAATGCGAGGAATTTAATTGGATTTCTAACTTCAGATTTTTCACGGGTTGGAAGAGGAACTGCATTGCAGATTTGCAAACTTGCTAAATTGGAAGGAAATAAAAAACCGCATGACTTGAATCACGAGGAGATGGAAAGGTTGCACAAGTCTATGCAGATGGTGAAATTAATCGGTCCTCCTACCGATTGCTTGTCTCCATTAGGTGAGAAACTTTTAGAAGAAGGGTTGAAGAAGGAGACTAAAACTGAGTTTGTTGTTGCAGTGACGAGACCTCCAAGTGTTTATCGTGGAAATCCATTTTTAGTTGAGGTCTGTTTAGGGTTCGGAGGAGAACTGCCACAAGAAGGAACAGCTCAATTATTCAGATTTGCTAATAAAGTCCCATTATTATATCATGCCAGTGATTGCGCGACTACAGACGCTGTAATTGACACTGATTGGAGAAGATATAATTTTTCGCAATCTTCAGGACAAATACCACAAGGGCAGTTGGCTATATTCATCCACTTTGCATCTGTTTGGGTGCCTTACACATCAGAAGGGAAGCAGGCTATTGCAAGTTATCCTGAAATTATAAAAGAGATGAAGCTTGCCCTGCAAGAGGCTGGAAGAAAACTCGCAATTTATGTGAGACAAAAGCATAGGATTAAGGAAAGGGAATTAAGAAGAGAATTATTCGAGAAGTATATACCAGAGCTCGCAGAATCCCTTGAGAAGCTGACTGATAAAAAGAAGGAGAATTTGATTTCTGCATTGGAAAAGATTGTTAAGAAAAGCGGAGTTAAAAGTGAGGAAGATGGAAAAGAATCAGGAAACGATAAAGAATCTGAAAAAACTGGGAAGTAAGGTAGTGGGGGATATCCAAAAGGGAGATAACCCTTCGCTAGACGTGCCTATAAGAACATTGTCGAATGTGAAATACGACACGACACAGAAAATGATAACAATGGGGACTGGAATCGCGAAGAGATATTTCTTTAATGTGGGTCACGTCAGGAAATTCGTACAGACAATTGAAGCTGCCGCAGTCGCCAAAGAACTGAATGAAATGAATAAACACATCAGCCTCAGAGAGGCTTTCTACAGAATGAAGAGGACTCTACCGAATTCCGATATCAATCTCGTTGACGAGCAGGGAGAATCTAACGAAGCGATAGAAGATTTGGAATTGATCACAAGATCTTCGAGAGAAATGCTTCATATAAATGCGAACAAGCTCGGTTCTGTTGCAGGAAAAGTTGTTATTCAAGATAAGGGCGATGTGATAGACTGGAGTAAATTAGGTTCAGGAGGATGGTCGATTCCGAGCAGTGTAGAAGACATTGTTTTCAAGAAAGTCGATGCAAAATTTGTAATATATCTAGAAAAAGCTGCTGAATGGGAGAGACTGCATGAAGACCGTGTATGGGACAAATTAAATTGCATAGTCCTTTCCTCTCAAGGTCAGGCGACCAGAGGAATAAGAAGATTACTACAGAGACTGTCTATAGAACACAAACTTCCCATTTACATCTTAACCGACTTTGATGCTTACGGGTGGTACATTTATTCTGTCATAAAATATGGTTCAATATCATTGGCACACATATCAGAAAAATTATCCATACCAAATGCCAGATTTCTTGGATTGACAGCGGATGATATTATCAAGTATGACTTGAAAAAACATCTTATAAAATTCGAGGAAGTAGACTTGAAGAGGCTAGAACAAGTTAAAAACTACGACTGGTTCAAAAATAATAAAGAGTGGCAAAGACAAATAAATATGATGAAAAATGAGATAAAAGGCAAAGCAGAGCTCGCGGCACTCACATCACATGGCATAAGCTTTATTTCAGATGTTTATATCCCAGAGAAAATCAAAAAAGGTATTTGGTTAGATTAAACTTGTAGCCAATAAAGTTTTATCGTATATAAAAGATTTCGCCTTGTAGAAAAGTTATGGTAACGCACACCCATATAGTTAATTACACAACA
>CAYJVM010000009.1:0-29949 GCA_964373665.1 uncultured archaeon
ATACGAGATTTCTATTGAATCCTTATAGGGGTGACACATGTCATGGGATAGTACACTTTATATGTAATTGTACCATCTTTTAATATCTGTGATAAAAATGTCGGGCAAAGTAAGTATAGAGCCAACTAAGGAGATAGCTTATTGGACAGGTGTAGCCCAAACAGACGGGTACTTTTGGTTAAGAAGATGGAAGAGTGGGAAAGAAGAACCTTTACTAACTTTCGAGGTAAGCCCCAAATCTTTGCAAATGTTAAATAAGTTTAGCCAAATCTCTGAAGTCTTTCTATTTAGAAAAGCAAAAATACGCAAAACAAAAAGAGATCAATTTAAGTATTCTATAGGTATTGCAGAATTATTGGATAGTCTTGATAGATTGGGAATAAGAATAAAGGATCCACCAGAACCTCCTGATTGGGTGTCATTAGATGCAAGGATGTTTGGTGCGTACTTGGCTGGGATAATAGATGGTGACGGCAATATTAGAGTAAAAAGGAAACAATATTCGCAATGCGCTATAAGAGTTACTAGTGGAAGTGAACAGTCAAGTTTGAAAAGTAGCATAATTAGGTTGCTCAAGTGTGGGGTTAGTATAACTTATAGAAAAGGAACTAGTCAATTAGAAGGTAGAATAATCGAAGGTAAGTGGTATGATTTAGAATTTTTGGTTTCGAAGAAAACAAAAGAATTTATTAAAGAATTTGTTTTACCTGAAATGGCAATAGAACGAAAAAAAGAGGCGCTTTCAAAATTTCTGGCCGCTAAAAATAGATGACGACGCAGTGCAGTTCCCATGGTCAAGCCACAGTACAAAGCACTACGCCGAACCGTTTAACTTCCGTGTTCGAAATGGGAACGGGTTGTTCCAGTCCGCTTTGGTCGTCAATACACTAATGATGTTGTCAATGTTTTTAAAGCTTGTCCCATTCTTCCATTTCCATCTTAGAGGGAGCGTATTCATCAATAGTCACTCTTGAATCATATTTAGCAACTAGAATGTACGGACCTTCCTCGCCTGTAAAGCTGATTAAGCCGTGTACAAGTCCGTCTTCTTCAACAGATTTCAAAACAAATTCTCTTGCTCCATAGTTCTCTTTCAGGACTTGGCGCATATCTTCTTCTGTCTGGGAGAGCGGAGAATAATGAAGATGTAACCAAAGCGCGAGTGTTTTCATAATCTTTTCTACCTTCTTCGTCTACTGCTATAAGCTGTCCAAGCGTTTCGTTAAGCGCCTCCAAATAAGTTCCGTTTTTCAAGTTGGTATCTCATATATCCCACGTATAATTGTCCCGACTGGGAGACTTGAACTCCCAACCCCACCGTGTCTGAACACATACTGGTGGACCGCACAGTCAAAAATTTATTCGGTGCAGTTCTACAGCGGTGTGCTCTGCCATTGCTCTCCAAATTCGGATTTGAGCTAAGTCGGGCTAATAGAATAAAGCAATATGATATATAAAAATCTTGCAGTCAGCCAGCTTTAACCAGCGTCTGCTTGGAAACAACATTTCTTCTTATCTTCCTTCGGTCCGAGTATATCATCGTAGCTTGCGGCAAAGGCAAGTCGCCTACGACATCCACTGACGGATTTATCCTGTACGTCAAAACCCTGTCCTCCCTCGGTCTCATGGTATCGATTCTCCATCTTAATTCAGTGCCGCCAGGAACCTTCGCTATCTTCGGTCTGAGAGTGTCAAACTTTTCAACAACTCTCGCCAACTGCGGCACTATATCAATGACTTCAACATCCTTGATTTCATGGAATGCCTTGTTCTTCGCGTCCAACATGACAACTATTTCCTTACCTCTCCTGATCTCGCCTTCGTGGCTGACATCCTTGTGAATTCTTGGGGTTGCAAACATTTTGTATCCGAGATAAACCAAACCTGCAATCAATCCTGCAGCAATCCAAATTCTCCACACCGCAAATTCATACGTCACTGTATACTGGCCTCCCGGCGGCATGGTGGGAACAGACCAAGAATAAACAATCCTGCTGCCTACAACCTCTTCAGACACAGGTTCTATGGCAGGTGAGAATAAAACGGAATACAACCTTGGAACAGATTCTGTAAGAGTAAACGCTGGCAAGTCTACATTACCCTCGTTATTAACAGCAATAGCAGTGGACACAGAAACAACATTGTATTTCGTAGATTTGGAAACATATTCTGTAGGCAGTTTTGTGACAGTATTAATGTTGAAATTCACGAACTTGGCATACTTGAGCTGGTTGCCAGCATCCCTCAATTCAACTTCCACCACATAGCCTCCGGGCGGTGCGTATTTATCGAGCTCGAATCTTTCTGCGATCCTCAGGGAAGACTTGGCGCCGACGCTTTCTATAGATTCTGTGAACGTCCGGACAATTGCAGTCCCTTTTCTTATCGTCATCTTCATGGTGTACTTTCCGGACAAGACATCGTCGATGTTGGAGACCTGGGAAATAATCACAACCCTTTCACCTGGATTCAACGCATATTTTTCCAGCGTGAGTTCGCTGACGAAAACAGGCGTGTTTCTCTGCACGGTCGCGAAAATACTTTTTGTATCCTTTACTGAACTGTCGCTAGTCGATGTGACTGTTACCGGGTACTCTATTGTCTGCGGATCTGCAAGAAACGCAGGAGTAAAGTCAATTCTGACAGCGGCCTGTTCGTTTGGCCCAATGTCGACAAGGAACTTTTCAGCCGAGACAGCAACTTGTGACGGCAATGGATTAAATACGGAGATGGTGAAAGTATCTGCCTGCGGTTGGGAATTCACTATGACAACGCTTATGCTCGAAGTTTCGTCTGTGAAAAGAACTGGGTTGCTTTTTGATATTTGGATGGAGACTGCAGCAAGAGCAGCAACCTGTATAGACAGGATCATTACAAGAAAACTGAGAAATATAATTCCTCGCAAAGCACTCACTGATATTATTTGGCTTTGCAGTAGCTTAAACTTAAGCTATTTCTTTTTCTTTATCTTGTCCAGAATTTGGTTCACTATAGGTTTGAAGACCTCTTCTTTAGGTCCAGTCTGGAATAGGTAGGATTTGTCGTACTTTTTCTTGTAGAAATTAACCCAGGTAAGGTTTTCAATAGGCTGCCTTCTTATTATCTCTGACTTTTCACTGGGATAACCAATTGTTACAACTCCCATAGGTCTTATGTCTCCAGGCATGCCAAAAACCTGCTTTATTCTGTCCTCGTC
This sequence comes from uncultured archaeon, assembly GCA_964373665.1. Classification (GTDB taxonomy): domain Archaea; phylum Aenigmatarchaeota; class Aenigmatarchaeia; order CG10238-14; family SCSR01; genus JACOWB01. The sequence goes on from CAYJVM010000009.1 coordinate 3,197, forward strand.
GAACGCCCTTATCCAATTGGTGCCAAGGCCCAACATCTCAGCAGCAAGAATCATGACAGTTATGGCGCTAGCAGTATCCTGCACGGCATACACACTCTCCCCTCTTTCCTGGTATTTGAGGCTCATTTTCCTGGTGTCCGCGCAAATTATAATGCTGACGGGCGCGCTTTTTACCGCATCGGACTTGAGAGTCGCGTTGTAAAGCTGTTCCCTAGCATCATCATCCTTAACTACGATAAACTCCCATGCCTGCAGGTTACCCGCCGATTCCGCATAGTTGGCCATGTGGAGAATTACGCCAATGAGATTGTCCGGAACATTCTTTTTCTGGTATTTTCTGACTATTGCACGCGATGTTATGGTATCGAAAAAATCCATTTACCCACTATAATTATTCGTCAGTTAAATGTAAATCCTTTAGGTCTAGCTCTTGCGCGTAAAGCCGCATGTCCTGCAGACATGCAATTGCTCAGATTTCGTCTCGTCGCCCGGTGATTGAATGTTCCTCGGTGCAAGGTTTTCTATTCTGCCGAGGTTCCTGAAGCAACTTATGCAAAAGCTTGTCCAATTTAAGACATAGTTGTAATACATCGGCTCTCTTTAAAAATTAATTTCTAGAGATTTATATCATTAGTATGGAATATTCGGTTCTTGCTGAAGTTTACGAAAAATTGGAAGCTGTGCCGTCCAAGCTGGCGAAAACTGAAATTCTGGCGGAATTCCTTAAAACAGTTCCGTCGGGCGAACTGCACAAAGTGATACTCTTGGTTCAGGGAAGAGTTTTCACGATTCATTCGGAAAAAGAACTGGGAGTTGCCGCGCAGATGATGATGAAGGCTATAGCAAAGGCAACTGGGTTGGCTCCATCGCAGGTGGAAGAGAAACTTAAAAAAACTGGCGACCTTGGGCTTGTTGCAGAAGAGTGCATAAAAGCTAGGAAACAGGCAACTTTATCGAGAAAGAAATTGACTTTGGATCATGTTTTCGACAACTTGCAAAAACTCGCTTCTATAACCGGGAGCGGGTCGCAGGACAGGAAATTAAACCTTATTGCGGAACTGATTGTTTCAGCAAAGCCTAATGAAGCGCGTTACATTGTGCGAACGATACTTGGTGATTTGCGGGTTGGGGCCGCCGAGGGAATAATGCGGGATGCCATCGCCAACGCTTTCCTAAAGCATGAGACAAAAGACGAGAAGGAAAGATCGTTGCGAGGCGTTGAGAATGCTTGGAGTATGTTGAATGATTTTGGGGAGGTAGCAAGAATTGCCAAAGAGAGGGGAATTAAAGGACTGGAGAAAGTTGGTGTTCAAATCGGCAAGCCCCTGCAAGTGATGTTGGGACTTGCCGCAGAAAAGATAGAAGACGTGGTCAATGATTACGGCGAGGTGTTTGCCGAATACAAGTATGATGGAATGAGGGTTGTTATCCAGAAGAAAGGAAGCCGCATATGGCTTTTCACAAGAAGACAGGAGGATGTCACAAAACAGTTCCCAGACATTGTCGAACTTGCAAGAAAGTGCATCAAAGTCGATGAGTGCATAGTCGAAGGCGAAGCTTTGGGGATAGATTCCAAGACAGGATATCCGCTGCCTTTCCAGATCCTCGGTCAGAGGGTGCACCGCAAGTACGACATAGAGAAAATGGCAAAGGAGATTCCAGTGCAGGTGAACCTTTTCGATGCGATGTATGTTGATGGCAGGCCTCTGTTCAACGAGCCTTTAAAAGAAAGAAAGAAGGAGCTGGAGAAGATGTTAAAACCTATCAAGGACAAGTTCCAGACGGCAAAGTTCATCGTGACAAATGATGTCATGAAATTGGAAAAATTCTATGATGATGCAATTAGGGACAGGCAGGAGGGGCTGATGCTAAAGGTTCCCGATACACCGTACATCTTCGGTCGGCATGTGAGTACAATGTACAAAATAAAGGGTGTGATGGAGAACTTGGATTTGGTCGTAATTGGTGCTACATGGGGAGAGGGTGCGAGGGCCGGCTGGCTTACAAGCTACGAGCTTGCATGCAGAGACCCAGAAACAGGAAAGTTCCTTAGCTGCGGGATGATGAGCACAGGGTTGAGCGAGGAGCAGTATGCTGAGATGAGTAGAAAATTAAAACCGCTTATTATTAGCGAAAAAGGTAGGACAGTTTTTGTAAAACCCAAAATTGTAATAGAAGTCGGATATCAGGAAATACAGAAATCACCAAATTACAGTTCAGGTTATGCGCTTCGTTTTCCCAGATACATTAGAGAAAGGTCTATGGAAAAATCAGAACCAGACACATTAGATAGGGTGGTATCTCTTTTCAAATCTAAAGGAAAGACTGGGTAGCTTGGGTTTAATCCTCTTAATTTTCTTAAAGTTTTAATCAATCCAAGCATACCACTTTCATCAAATACTTGTTCTACATCTTTCGGTCCAACTAATTCTGTACCATCTATTTTAGCTTGTTTTCTAACATCCGGTGAAAATCCACCCATACAGATTATCATACCTTTAGACAAAATTCTTCCGTCAGTTTTGACCTTCTTTCCCAAATAATCAGAAACTTAACAAATTATGATTTTCAACAATCAACTTAACACTGCAACATAAAGGTTTTAATACCCCCTCCCTACGATTAATTATCAACCAGTAACAATAATGCTTATAAGCTTGAAATTTAAAATGAATTTAATCGTGGTAAAATGGTCTTGGCATCAAACAAAGTAATGGATGCGTTGAAGAGTATAGGCTTGAACCTGTATGAAAGGAAGCTTTGGGTAGCCTTGCTGGCAAGGGGGACGTCAACTGCCGGCGAATTGTCCGAGATAGCAAATGTTCCAAGATCAAGGAGTTATGACATCCTGCAAAGCCTTGCAGAAAAAGGTTTCGTTATCGCACAGCCTTCAAAGCCGTTGAAATATGTTGCAATGCACCCGAAGGAGGCGCTTGAAAGAGCGAGGAAAAAGCTTGAAGAGAACATGCAAGCTACCTTGGAGAGGATGGACGACTTGAAATCATCCCCCATAATCAAGGAGCTGGCGGAATTGCATAGCAAGGGATTGAGTGTCGTAATGCCTGAAGATATAACAGGAGCATTGAAAGGCAAGTATTCAGTTCTTCAGCAGATGGGCACGATGTTCAAGACTGCAACGAAGAGAATAAACATAGTCACGACACAGGAAGGAATTAATGATCTTTATCAGAACCACATGAACGAACTCAAAAGAGCCTCTGAAAGAGGGGTCAAGGTTCAGATAGCCGCCACTGGGTTGGAAAAAGCTCAGGATGCTGTCAAGGGTTTGAGTAGCATCGGTGAAGTAAGGGCTATAGGCGGGAAGGATTTGACAGTAAGTGGGAGATTTGCCGTCGTGGATTCGAAGGAACTGGTTTTATCCCTGACAGACCCGAAAGTTCATGACACGCAGCATATGGCATTCTGGAGCAAAAGCGAGCATGCAGCAACCAATTTATTGGATCCTTTCTTTAGGGCTGTGTGGGAAAACTCGAAGAAAGTCGGTTAATCGTCCAAGAAATTAAATTAGCTCTAGTTTTAAGAAGTTACAACTTTTTTACCTTGTCTTGAACTTGCCTCACAAATTCTTCCAGCTTGACGCCTTGATTCTCCTTGCCGTCATAATTCGACCTTACAGATATAGTCTTGGCAGTTTCCTCTTTCTTGCCGATGATGATTGAATATGGAATCTTTTGGAGCTGGGAGTTTCTTATCTTGTACCCGATTGTGTTTGAATCATAATCACCGACAGCTCTTATACCATTTTCCAACAGAACCTTCTCCACAGAACGGGCATATTTTTCATTCTGGTCGGACAATGACAAGACGGAAACCTGCACGGGAGCCAGCCAAAGAGGGAATTTGCCCTGATAATGCTCAATAAGAATCCCGATGAATCTTTCCAACGATCCGTAAATCACGCGGTGGATGACAATAGGCGTGTGCTCCTTGCCGTCTTCGCCTGTGTAAGTCAATTGGAATCTTCCCGGCATTTGGAAATCAAGCTGTATAGTCGCGCACTGCCATTCCCTTCCCATAGAGTCCTTGATGTCAACGTCAATCTTCGGACCGTAGAACGCGCCTTCCTTTTCCTTTATCTCGTACTTAAGCTCGTTCTTTTTAGCAACTTTAACAAGAACATCAACAGCCTTTTCCCACTGCTCTTTTGTTCCCATATGGTTGTCAGGCATTGTAGAAATCTTGACAACATACTTCAAGTCGAATGCGTCGTAGAATTTTTTCACAAGTTCTATAAGGTCACCCATCTCGCCTTCCACCTGGTCCTCTCTGCCAAATATGTGCGCGTCGTCCTGCGTCATAGACTTTACCCTAAAGAGGCCGCTGGCAACACCGCTAAGCTCGTTCCTGTACAAAGTGTCAAAGTCGGACACACGCAGAGGCAAATCCTTATAGCTCCATTTCCTGGACTTGTAGAACAGAAAAGTCGAAGGGCAATTCATGGGCTTTAATCCAAACTCATCATCACCGAGCTCGGTTATGAACATGTTGTCCTTGTAGTGTTCCCAATGGCCGCTTACTCGCCACAGTACAGTATTCGCCAATGCCGGCGTGGATATTTCTATGTATTTTCTTTTTGTCAATTCGGTCCGTATGAAATCAATAAGGATATTTCTTATTTTCAATCCCTTGTCGTGCCAGTAGACCATTCCTGGCGACGGCTCTTGGAAGCTGAACAGATCCAATTTCTCTCCGATTATTCTGTGGTCGGTTTCCGGTAATCCTGTGAAATCACTTTTTTTTATTCTAGCGTGCATTGCATGTGCACTCAATTCATCATGTTGTATTTTCTTAGTTTCTTTACTTTTTCCGTCTTCAGCACCATATATTTTTGCAGTTTCAGCTAATGGATGGCCTTTAATTTTTAAAGAATATTGCTTACTCCACCCAAAAGGTGCTCGGTACGTTTCAATTTTCAACGATTTAGCATGCGATTCCATTTCTTTGATAATTTTCAATGCATCAGAAGGTTTTGCAAGATTTCTGCTTAAATGCGCATAAGGATAGATTAAAATCTTGTTTAATTTTAGTTTTCCCAAATAGTTCTTAACGTCTTCGATAGCTTTTTCCGCTATAGTTTCATTATCACCATTTTCTACACAAGAAAACAAAACTACAATATTTTCGTATCTTGATAATTTTTTCTTGGCATCTTCAGCTAAATCAATTTCTTTTTCAGTTGGTTGAAACTCGATGAATTCAGCATGGTGTTGCAGTATTCTCATTCCATCACCCCCGCCAAATATCTAATTTTTGAATGAAGTTCCTTAAGGTTCTCTACTGTTTTATGGGTTTCCATGAATTTCAATAAAGAAACAAGTACCCTTTGTTTATCTATGCCAGCATAATATGGACTTCCTTTACCAATTTTTACTCCTTCTAAGAATCCACCCAATTTAAAAAAGTGTTTTAAATCCTTTTTTGTCGGCTCGAATTCTATAAAGTCGGCATGCGACTGCAATATACGCATAAATACCGAAAATTAATAGTTTTTATAAGTTTATCAAATATAGTTACAGCCCCGTCGTCTAGATGGTGTTCCCAGGATATCGGTCAAAATTATTGACTCTGGATATCAGCCTCTGGTCTTATGGGAGACAGCTGAGGACAGCGGTTCGAATCCGCTCGGGGCTATTAAATAACTAAGGACCAAATGGTGTAATTGGTATTGATCTAATTCTGGCTTTTACACCATCCGCTATTTCAGATCTGACCAATGAAGGTGTTTCTACGACAGGTCTGCCTAATGCATCTGTAAGTCCCGAATTTTCACGGATATGAACATCATAACAATTCTCGATAGGATTTAGTTCTGGGGGCATATTTCGTTCCGGGTCTATGTATCTGTTCTTATGCCATTCCATGCAACGTGTCCATAAATTAAAACCTGGATATACTTCAATTTCAGTTGGTATAACTCCTAACGTTCCTTGACCTAAAGTGTGACCATTTCCTTGCTGAGCCGGTCCTTTGGTTGGTTCAACTGATGGATAAGCATATGTATCTCTTCCAAAAAATAAAGTAAGTGCAGTTAGTCCAGCTAAAGCACGATAAGGCCACGGATTACCATATTCTTGTCTTTTCCTAACACCTCGCCAGCTAGTGTGATAAGATCTTCCAACGGTTCTTTTTGACATTTCTACCGACTTTTCTTCTTCCCTTTCTTACCTTCATTTATTCTTTGCTTTAAATAATTAATTCTACTTTGCAAAAATTGCATCTCCCTCACGCTTTTCGCAAAGAATAAAGACTGTTGGGCATCGGCCAATTGCTCCTGCAGAAACTGGTTATGAACCTCTATCATACCGTTGCCGCTCATTCTGCTTCTAAAGCCATTAGACATGTCACTTTATAGTAGTTACTAGTATATAAGCTTTTCCGTTTTTACTATTTAGTAGTGGCGAAAAGTACGGTAAATTTGGTTGGGAAAACAGAAAGCTTAATCGGTGGGACTCCAAATAATAGCTTATGAAAGATGTCCTGGGAAAGGTTCTGAGGAAGATAAAACCAAAGGTGAGCGACGAGGTAAAATTAAAGGAATTTGCAAGAAAGACATTAGAGATTTCCCATCAGATAGCCAAGAAATACAATGCAAAGGCTATGTTAGCGGGAAGCGTGACTAGGGGAACTTGGCTACCAAGAAAGAGGGAGTTTGATGTCTTCATACTGTTCCCGGAAAGCTTACCCGAGGACAAGCTGGAAGAGTACGGGCTGGTTATAGGCAAGACTGTCATAAAACAGCTAAAGGGAAAGTTTTCTGTCGAATATGCGCAGCATCCTTATGCATCAGGCAAGGTGGAAGATGTGGATATAGACATCGTCCCATGCTACGAGGTGGAATCAGCGGAAAAAATCAAGTCGGCCGTAGACAGGACGCCTTTCCATGTTCGATACATCGAGAAAAATCTTCCTATGAACCTGTCTGATGACGTGCGGTTATTGAAGCAGCTTCTTTCTGCCAACAATATGTATGGCGCGGATTCGAAGACGCAGGGCTTTTCCGGCTATGTCTGCGAATTGTTGATAATCCATTATGGCGGATTCCTAAAGACCGTTAATGCTGTTGCAAGATGGATGCCTGGGGAAGTGATAGATTCGGAAAAGCACTACAAGAAGGAAGAGCATAACCATGTAAGGAAAAGCTTCAAGGGAAATTCTCTAATCCTGATAGATCCGACGGACAGGAACAGAAACACTGCTTCAGCCTTGTCTGCGGAAAATTTCCTTAAATTCAAGAAGCTGGCATGGATGTTTATTGCCAAGCCAATGGAGCAATATTTCTTTGTTAAGAAAGAGAAATCCTTGACGAACTCAGGGCTAGAGAAAGCGCTTTCACTGAGGAAAACCGAACTGATTCTGATTAGGTTCAAGCCCCCTAAAGTGGTTCCAGATATTCTTTGGCCGCAGCTGAGGAGATTTACAGAAAGAATGGCAAACATCTTGGAAGAGACGAGATATGAGTTTAAGGTTTTGCGAAGCGGTTGCTATAGCGACGAAAAGGATGTTGCAATCGTCTTGTTGGAAATGGAGACTTTCCAATTGCCGCCTGTGCAGAAAAGGGTGGGTCCCAGCGTGTTCGACTTTAAGGACGCTAAAAGATTTCTCGAGAAATACAAGCATCCTATGACAGGGCCTTTTGTCGAAGGCAATTATTGGGCGGTGGAGATAAAGAGAAAATTTACATCTGCACATGAAAAGGTTTTGGACAGCCTTAAAAACAGTCCAGAGACTCTAAAGGCAAAAGGTGTGCCTAACTACATTGCCGACCAGCTGCCAAAGGGATTCGAGGTAATTCATGAAAGCAGGAAAATTGGAAAATTGCTACGGAAGAATCGTGAGTTCGGAATTTTCCTGAAAAATTATTTCGACAAAGAAGGATTAGCTGTATAACCGCTAGGGTTTCTTCTCCGACCCGAATTTAAGATTTTCAAGATTACTCTGCCTTCTGGTGAATTAAGCTCATAGTTAGCACCGCACGGCAGACAATCAAGATACATACCATCCCCAAACTTTTCACTCTCAAGATAAACATCACCGCCACACTTACGGCAGGCTTTATAAGCCCACCTGCTTCTTAGACCTAGTTCAGATTGCAAAGGCATAATTCATATTAAATCGTTAAAAATAAAAAGGATATTATGCTTACAATAACTTTCTTGGGCACTGTGTCAGGCATTCCGACGAAAGATAGGAACCATGCGGCGATAATTTTCGAGCATTATACGGATGCAAAATCAACTCTTTTGTTCGACTGCGGCGAAGGCACGCAAAAGCAATTGATGACATCCGGGATAAACTTCATGGACATAGACAACATATTCATCTCCCATTGGCATGCCGACCACTTTGCAGGCCTGATACCGTTGATACAGACAATGAACATGGAGAAAAGGAGCAAGGAGCTGAAGATATTCGGTCCAGAAGCGGAGAGGTTTGTAGCCGATATAATAGATCTCGGTTATTTTGGGTTGAGATTTCCCATCGAAGCGATTAATGTCCCGTTTGAAGGGGATGAGATAACAAAAATTTTGGAAGAGGACGATTTTGAAGTTTATTCTATACCAATGCTCCATACGGTTCCCAGTGTTGCATACTGCTTCAAAGAGAAGGACATGTGGAACATCGATTTAGGTAAGCTCAAGGAGATGGGGCTGGGTAGGGGATTTTGGCTGAAGAAGTTGAAGAAAACTGGCGCTGGTGAATACAAGGGAAAGAAAATTAAGATAGAAGATACCGCCAACAAAAGGGACGGAATAAAAGTTGTGTATACGGGCGATACCAAACCAAACGAGAACACAGTAAGAATATCTGAGAATGCGGATTTGCTTATCCATGACGGGACTTTTCTGGAGCTTGACGAATCGAAAGGAAAATATCATGCGGACGTTGGCGAAGCGGCAAAGATAGCTAAAAAGGCCAATGTTAAAAAACTAATCCTGACTCACATAAGCAGACGGTACGGCAAGGATGATATAAAGAAGATGGAAGAAAAGGCAGGGGAGATATTCGAAAACACGATTGTCGCCCATGACATGATGAAGATTTCTTTGAAGAAAAATTAGTTATTTAAACTCTTTAGCCGAAAGAAATTTCATGAACTGGACAATGATAGGCTTTGTTGTGGCCGCAATTGCCTTATATTCAGTCGTTTATTTCGCCAAGCCAGAGATGATCAAAACAGCATTCAACTCGACAGTTTACCAATTATTCCATCCAAGAGAAGGGTTCTTGTACCTGATAATAGCGGCGTTCCTCATATCAAGCATGATGATTTTGATTTTACCCAAGGATCAAATAGCGAGTTGGCTAGGCAAAGAATCCGGATGGAAAGGAATTTTCGTAGGCACAGGGCTCGGAGCGATAACGCCAGGCGGGCCATTCTTAACCTTCCCTATTCTTGTCGCATTCTGGAAAGCCGGTACAGGCGTTGGGCCTATAATAGCGTATTTGACTGCATGGTCGTTGCTCGGGTTGCATAGGATTTTTGTATGGGAGATGCCCTTTTTGGGCTGGAAGTTCGTTCTGTTGCGAGTCGGCATATCAGTTCTAGTGCCGATAATCCTTGGTTTTGTCGGGCAATGGGCTTATAATGCGTTAAAGCTGGATTAAGGGCACGCCATCATATACGGCTTCAAGTTTCCCAGATATTTTGACCATGAAGTTCCAGGCTCGCTGGAAAGTATCTCACCGGTCCATCCGTCCACAATTAGTGTTGCAGGGTAAATCGTGTTACGATTTCTCGCTATTCTATTATTTTGAATCAGCAAATCGTCATAGTCATCTCCATTGTAAGCTATAGGGTGCGGTACAAGGCTGTATATGAAATCCTCGGCATCATTTTTCACGTCTCTGAAAGTCTGTAACAGCTTTAGAAATATAGCACCACTCTTCCTTTTCGTGACCTTATACAGGCTAATTTCAGGTAACTCGTCATCGCGCATTCTTTGTGCAACCACAGTGACTGCATATAGGCTACTGTTCAAACACTTGACAGACGGATATACGCCGCCCAAAATATTCAACGCATCACCATAAGTAATCTCAGATTGTTCATCGTGCCGGTTTTGCGTATCTTCGTATATGGCGGCAGCTTGGGGAGAAGGCTCTGCCTCTATTTTCACAACTCCAGTAAGACCTAAAATGCCTAAAGCCGAGACACCAGCAAACAGGCTTGAATACAGCAAATTATTCCGCAGATACTTTCTTGTCAACATATTTTGAAATTGATCGCAACATTTATAAGGATGTTAAATGGACCGGGTGAGATTCGAACTCACGGCCCCCTGCTATCTTAGATATACGGAGCAAAGTCGTATAAGACAGGTGCTCCAACCAGGCTAAGCTACCGGTCCATGTATTTATATCATTGTGCAATCGATTTATTAATTATGTTCGATAAGATCATCTTGATAAACAAGGTAATAAATGCTTTGCAGGACAACGGCTATGATACTTTTGTAACTCACGGATCTTTCGACATCGTTGCAAGGCAGGAGAAATTAATGCTTATCAAGACGCTGATGAATATTGATGGGCTTGAAGAGTCTCACGCCAACGACCTAAAGGCGGTGTCGTATTTTTTATCCGCACATCCTTTCATTGTGTCAATCAAGAACAACCGCGAACATCTCAGCGACGAGACAGTGTATTCGAGATTTGATGTGCCTGTGATGACGCCAAAGCTGTTCAGGACTATGATCGAGGATGACGAGCTTGCAGTTTCACAGTCGTCGAAAGGAAGGCATACGCATGAAATCAATACGTTCGACTTGAAGGAAAGGAGGAAAGAGTTGGGCCTTACCCTTGATGGGCTGGCAAAAAAAATTGGCATTTCGAAAAAAGCGATGTATGAGATTGAGAAGAAGAGGGTCAACCCGCAGAAAGAAACTGCCAGGTCTTTAGAAAGGATTTTAGACACAGACCTTCTAATGCCTTATGAGATGAGATATGGAAACGCCATTTATATCAGACCCAGCGGCGCATTCCAAAAATTCGTGAGCAGAGAATTTGTCAGAATAGGGATTGACAATTCGTCGGTAAGATCCGCGCCGTTCGAACTCATAGGAAGGCATGATTATCCATTGATAGCGAGCCTGTCCGACACGCCATATAAAGTAAAGCGGGGAATAGCGGAGATGAAGAGCCTGTCGGAATTCATTTCTTCGAAAACCGTCGTGATTTCAAAAAGATACGTGAGAACTTCTCTTGAAGGGATAGCGGTTGTTTCTGAAAATGAGCTGAATGGGATTGGAAGTTCCGGCGAACTGGCAGAAATTATAAGCGACAGGACGCCTTAAAGCATTTAAACTGAAAATCACTTTCCTATGCTCTCTGACGCTATGCGTAGGCTGCAATAAGCCCTTCGGTTACCTGAGTCAAAGCTTTTAGGCACATACTTCCCCACAACCGTACAAATTATTACTACGGTGTATAAAAACATATCCGCCTTTTTAATTTTATAGATAATGTATGAGTCTATTCGATCGACTATTTAGGAAGAAAGAAGCAGAGCTACCACAAAAGAAATCTTATGACTCTCAGGATTTGCAGAGAATTGTCTCAAGCAAAAGCGTGGACATGGAGAACTCTTTCAAAACAGCCGCAGCGGGAAAATACAGCGAGATAGTGTCATTGGTCAAAGACATCGAATTGAAGCTTGGCGAGTTTGACAGACACCGCATAGATTCAGAAAGGATAGATCCACGCTCCTTTCAGATGCTGATTGGGAACAAAAAAGTCATATTCGCAAGAGTGCACGAGATGTGTGCGGTATTGGGGGCAGACATGGGTGAGGACGCTGACACGATAATAAAATATTACGGCAGATCTCGCTCCAAAATCATCGAGACCGTATACAATACTGTGGAAAATTACAAGAAGATAGAGCAGTTCTTCGAGAGCACGCTAGATCCCATAATGAGGAGTGTGAACAAGGTCGCATCCGTGATAGAATCTTTCCAACCAGAGATAAACAGTTTTCAGAAGGAAAATGAGGCGATTGCTTCAATAAAGGCTTCGATGGAGAGAATGGAAAAAATGATTTTAGAAAAGGATGCAATGTATCAAAGAAGAGCTGTTGCTGAAAAAAAACTTCTTGGACTGGGGGCTCAGATGGATGATTCGAAAAAACGCTTGAGCGATATTCTATCTTCGGAAAATTACAGAAAATTCCTGAAACGCGTTGATACAAGGGACGAAATAAAAAGCAGGTTGGATGATAACATGGCCATGGTAATTAGCAATATCTCGCCATTTTCAAGAGCCGTGAAAAAATTCCTGAAACTTGTGGAAGATGGCGAGGTTGAATACAAAGACTCATACGAGTTGATGGACATTATGGAAAACTATACTATGAATGATAGGACTGTTCCAGTGGTCAAAAACGCCTTTACCAAAATGCATTCCGTGATGGACAGGCTAAACCTTAAGGAGGACATCGCAAAGAAAGTGGATAAAAAGATCGTTGATGTGTTAGGCTCAAACACGCTAGAGCACATCTATCAGTTGCGCTTGACGCTTCTTCGTGAATTGGAGTTGGCAGAAAGTATGGTGTCATTGAACACACCACCGGAGAAATATGATGTTGAAATGATGTTGGATGGCCTTAATTCAAACATAAATTCTGTGACGGCTGACCTAAATGAGCTAGTTCAAAATTTGGAAAATACAGACAAGATGATAGAGGAGTTGAAGCAAGAAATAACTCTCACATTCAAAGAAATCATAGACGATGAGTTTACAATAAGATAATATTGAATCAACGAATCAACGGCACTTTTAAAGTGCGAGAGCTCTTTTCAGCAAAGCGAAATTAGTAACTGAACGACCTAAAGAAATAATTAGTGATGGTTTACAAGCTTACGGAAAAGCCATAAAGAAAGAGTTTCCTGGTTGGTATACTACAGAGAAGAAGTTAAAGCATATTAGGTTGGCTTCCATTAGGGACAAAATACAGAATAACAAGATAGAACGTTTTCATGGTTCATTTAGAGAAAGGGATAAAGTTTTGCGTGGGTTCAAGGAAGATTATGCTACTCAAAATATTTTGAGTGGGTTTTCTGTTTATTACAACTTTATTAGACCTCATATGGGACTAGGTGGTTTCACTCCAGCCCAAGTTTCTAAAATTGATTTACCTTTAAATGGAGGTAACAGATGGTTAAGTTTACTCGTAAAAAGCATCGAAAGTAACGGTCATGGTATAAAGAAAGAAATCCCGAAAAAAAGGATTTACTTGATAGAGATCTTTGATAATGATGGTAATAAAATAGAACACGGTCACGGTCTTACTGTTAGATTCACAAACCATAAAAAGGCTGTAGATAGCTTGGAACTTTATAGAAGAAATTTCGAAGAACTCGGATACCGATTCGAGCTAAAAGAAGTTGAATTCTAACTTATCAACCGATTCGCAACACCCAAAATTTCAACCTCTAATGCAACAGAACCAAAAAACGTAAACCTTAAATATGTGTATGTGGGTATATCTTATTTGTTATTTAAGGTGAACTATGGCACAAGCAATGTTCGGTCAACTCGGAGGTCAGCCTGTATTAATTCTCCCAGAAGGGGCAATGAGGTCAACAGGCAAGGATGCTCAAAGGAACAACATAGCTGCAGCCAGGGCTGTTTCAGACGCTGTAAGAACAACTCTAGGCCCTAAAGGCATGGACAAGATGCTTGTTGACTCTATTGGCGATATAGTAATCACAAACGACGGCGTCACAATTTTGGAGGAAATGGACATAGAGCATCCTGCTGCAAAGATGATGGTTGAGATTGCCAAGACGCAGAACGAGGAGGTCGGCGACGGGACAACAACTGCAGTAATAATTGCCGGCGAGCTTTTGAAAAAGGCAGAGGAACTGCTTGAACAGGACATCCACCCGACAGTCATAACAAGGGGCTTTAGGATGGCAAAGGAAGAGACGTTGAAAATTTTAGAGCAGATAGCAAAGCCCATCTCTCTTGAAGATGCCGAAAGCTTGAAGAAAATAGCGATGACATCGATGTACGGCAAGTCCGCTGAAAAAGCTTCTGCGCATCTGGCTTCTGTTGTTGTGGATGCGATAAAGATGGTGGCCGAGAAGAGCAACGGCAAAGTCCATGTAGACACAGACAATATCAAAAGGGAGAAAAAGCACGGCGGCAGCTCCGAAGACACAGCTCTGGTGAGAGGCATTGTAGTCGACAAGGAAGTTGTGCATCCGGCCATGTCCAAGTCTATAAAGGACGGGAAGATAGCGCTTTTGGATGTTGCTTTGGAGGTCAAGGAAACAGAAACTGACGCCGAGATAAGGATAACTTCACCCGAACAAATGCAGGCATTCATAGAGCAGGAGCAGAAGATGCTGAAGGATATGGTGGAAAAGGTTGTCAAGTCTGGAGCCAGCGTCTTGCTGTGCCAGAAAGGAATTGACGATATCGCTCAGCACTACCTGGCCAAAAAAGGAGTACTTTCATGCAGGCGTGTGAAAAAGTCGGATATGGAAGCCTTAGCAAAGGCTACTGGCGGAAGAATAGTCTCTAACTTGGACGATCTGTCATCTGAAGATCTTGGTTATGCAAAGCTTGTCGAAGAGAGAAAAGTCGCTGGAGAGGCGATGACATTTGTCGAAGAGTGCAAGGATCCAAAAGCAGTTACAGTTCTTGTAAGAGGCTCAACAGAGCATGTTGTTGATGAGATAAACAGAAGTATAGAGGATGCGATAGGGGCTGTAGGCTCGGCCCTGGAGGAGGGAAAGATTGTTGCCGGCGCAGGCTCGCCTGAGGCTGAAATCGCGAATAGATTGAGAAAGTTTGCTGAAAAGTTCTCTGGAAGGGAGCAATTGGCGATAAAAGCTTTTGCTGATGCAGTCGAAGTAGTTCCCAGAAGCCTTGCAGAAAATGGCGGCTTGGATCCAATAGACACATTAGTTGAATTGAGAGCAGCCCACGAGAAAGGAAACGTTACTTTTGGCGTCGACTTGAATAGCGGCAAGGTCAGCGATGCCCTTGTATCAGGAGTCATCGAGCCATTGAAGGTAAAGACGCAGGCGATAAAATCTGCCGGAGAAGCTGCAGAGATGATATTAAGGATCGATGACGTGATAACCGCAGGAAAGCTGTCAAAGGGTCCGGCAATGCCGCCTGGAATGGACCACGAAGAGTAGAATTTTCACCGGTATGTAGGTAACTGCCGTTTGTTTTCTAAATTCCAGTTTGAAAAGCTTTTATTCCACATTTCCAAATAATAATAAGACAGCATGCCTCGAAGAGACGACGAAGTAGAACTTCCTTATTCGCCTGTTAAAAGATGGGAGAGAAGAGTTGAAGCGCACGACTATAGGGAGTCTGAAATGCGCGAGTTTTTCCGCGAGCTTATAACAATAATCAAGATGAATCAGGAAATCGTTGACGAGATGGTGAAAGCAAATGATGTGCTAAGGATAGAAATCTCCAAGCTGCCAGCGAGGCTGGACGAAGTTTCCAAGAACATGAACGAGTTAATCACTTATGTCAAGGCGGCCGCCGAAGAAGAAAGGGTGGGGTACACAGGCACGGCAACGTCTACGACTAGAATCGACCAGTTGATAGAGCTCAACAAAAAACTTGTCGAGACCAACGAGAACATAAATATAGTGCTAGACTCTATAGACAAGAGACTCAAGAGACCTCTGCCGCCACCCCCCTTTAGACCGCTAGTTAGATAAAAATAGAAATGCAAATAACCTTATCGATTTTATGAACAAAGCAGTGTCGACAATCGTTTCCGCTGTCATCATAGTCGCGATAACCATAGGCTTGACGGGAACGGCGCTTATCTGGGGCAAACCCCTTATAGAAAAAAGACAGGAGGCGACTAGTGTTGAAAGGGCGTTCACGAAATTCAGCCAGAACAACCCAAGCTCTTTGCCGAAGCTGATAGAGGACGTGGCCAATAACAGGGGCACCAATACGTTCACAGTCGACTCCAACGGCGTTTGGTTGCTGAATGAGAATAAAGATTATATCGAATACAACTTCACCAGCAAGACATCGAACATAGCTGTAGGCACTGCCAATCCGGTGTCATTGACATCCGGCGTCCAGTGCACGCCGGCACCATCGCCAAAAAACGGCACTCTCGGACAGGACAGCGCATCAGTAGTCTGCGCAAGCGCAAGGAGTGAAGGCGGTGTGGTGCACATATCCTACAGGATTTACTTTAGGGAAATTTACGACAACCCTCTAAGTCCAACGCCCAACGGCTTTAAGATAGATTTAATCAGGGATCCTACAGGCCTTCTTGCATCCTCGGGAAACACTGTGAGGATTTCCTTTGACAGCAGCACCGAGCAAACCGTCAGCGGCGTAAACTTAATTACAAAGAAAATAAAAATCTTACTTGTATGAAAAAGTCTCAGGCGCTTGTGATACAGTTCGTGATGTTCGTCGGAATAGGTCTCGCGTTTTTTCTCGCAGCGGCGAACTTGATCAGGCTGCAGTCCGATTTCATAAAGGGCGACATACTGAGCGCGGCGTCTGACCTTGCTGTGGAGCAAATGTCCGCCAATTCCATTATAGCCGTAAGTTCCTGCAAGTCGTGCGACCAGGTGAGCCTGAGGTTCGAAGTCGAGCGGATAACGGACTATAGCCCGAATGTGGGGTTTGATGCTGACCTGACGCTCTCAATAGAGCCGGAGAACAAGGTCGTCAGATCCTCGATGCACAATCTAAAACATTCTGTCCAGCTACAGCCTAGCACAGTTTCAGCGATCAGACCGGTAATTTTAACATACGAAAAGCTAAAGAATAATCTAGTGGTTTCATGAAAACATCTTCTGCGGTTTTCAGAAAAATGGTGGAAGGGTACAGAAACTTGAAGGGGATAGGAAAAAAATCCCAGCAGCCAGAAAGAGGTCCGCAGAAAGAAGCCGCTCATGCTGGAGCCGACCACGAGGCACAGCTGACGCTCCGCCAAAAACCTCCACTGCGTGATATTCCAGGTATTTCCATACCGCGTCCAAAAAGGCCGTTAAAAATCGCCGGACTAAAGCCAGAGGAAAAGATACCAACGACTATGATATATCCTCTAATCCCGCGCTCACCCCAGAGGGGCGAACCCATATACGCATACGCAAAAATCTTTTGGGACGATAAAAACAGTAGGTACTTTTACCAGCTTGTCGAGCCTCAGCTGACGCCAAAGCTCGTGGATATATACAACAAAATAAAGGAAATGATCGAGCAGAGGCTTAACATAGACTTTACGAAAATTAAGAAAATAGAAGCCAAGCAGTTCCTGAACGAGCAAGTTAACGACCTGCTCAATTTCTTCAACTTGGTGTTGACACCTGCCGAGAAAACGATACTGAGGTATTATATACAAAGGGACTTTATGGGCTTGGGAATACTGGAACCATTGATGCGGGATCCGAATATAGAGGACATAAGCTGCGACGGCATCGGCATTCCCATCTACGTCTTCCACAGGAATCCCAAAATAGGGTCTATAGCCACGAACATAATGTTCGACAACGGCGAAGAGCTGGACTCTTTCCTTATCAAACTCGCACAGCTTAGCGGCAAGTCCATCTCCGTTGCCAATCCTCTGCTCAACGGGATTCTGGCGGACGGATCGAGAATACAGGGAACCCTTGCAACGGACATTGCAAGAAGGGGCAGCAACCTTACAATAAGAAAATTCACCGAGGAGCCCCTGACGCCCGTCCATCTGATGAATTTCGAGACGATTGACTCTATTATGCTGGGATACTTGTGGTTCGTTGTCGACTATGGTTCGAGCATTCTGGTTTCAGGAGGGACAGCAACAGGAAAAACGTCTTTCCTTAATGTAATATCACTTTTCATACGGCCTGAAAAGAAAATTGTCAGCATCGAAGACACAGGTGAGCTAAGGTTGCCGCACTCGCACTGGGTGCCTGCTGTCGCAAGGACTGTGATAAGCACCGAAGGAAAGGAAGAGGTGGGTATGTTCGAGCTGCTGAGGGAAAGCCTGCGCCAAAGACCTGACTATATCATAGTAGGTGAGGTGAGAGGAAGGGAAGCCTACATTCTGTTCCAGCAAATGGCAACAGGTCATCCAAGCATGGCAACAATCCACGCAGAGAACATAGATAAGCTGGTGGACAGGCTCACAACACCGCCGATATCGCTACCACCCACGCTCTTAAACAGCTTGGACATCGTGCTGTTTTTGTCTCGCCTGAGGCACAAAGGAAAGTTCATAAGGAAGGTGGTGGACATCGTGGAGATGATTGACTTCGACTTGATAAGGAACAAACCCATTGTGAACCACGTGTCGCAATGGGACCCCAAAACCGATAATTTCGAGATACTCAACAAAAGCATAGTTCTAAAGAGGATATCGGACTTGACCGGGCTGACCGAAAAGGAAGTGCAGGCCGAAATAGAGCGGCGAATCATCGTGCTGGACTGGATGAGAAGCAGGGGCATTTCAAATTACAGGGACATCCACAAGATTTTCGCCTATTACTACGCAAATCCTGAAAATTTATTGTATGCGATACAAGGTGCAACTTAGTGAGCTTTTACACCAAAATAGCATTCAGGCTTTTTGGAGCGTTCAGCGACGAGTTGAGTATTTTTTTCCCCGACCTTCCCGACGACATCAAGCGCGCCGGCATGCAGATCTCGACAAAGGAGTACATAAGCATTTGCATGATGACTGCGTTTCTGGTTTTGCTGGCCGAGCTTCCAGCGCTTTCCTTCGTCTTCGGATTTTTCTTCAAAAGCGCGGTAATTAGTGTCCTTACTGCAATAACTGTCTCTATAGTTTTAGCGATTTTCATTTTCTACTTGTTCACAAAATACCCCAAAACCGTCATAGCGGAAAGATCCAAAAAGATAGATGCAATCATACCATTCGCTTCCCTTTTCCTCTCGACGGTCACGGCGACAAAGTTGCCGCTGGACAAGACTTTCAAGATTTTCGGCGAGCACAGCAACTACGGGGAGATAACAAGGCAAGTCAGGATAATGAACAGCGATGTGGAAATTTTCGGACTGGACATCAACACTGCATTAAAGCGGGCAGTTGACAGGTCGCCGTCAAAAAAATTGAAAGAATTGTTTTGGGGAATCCTGTCCACCTCAATTTCCGGCGGAGACATCAGCCGATATTTAAGGGAAAAGGCCGAGACGCAGATGGATGACTACAAGAGGACAATAAACGAATTTTCCCAGAAAATCACTTTTTTCATAGAAATATACCTGACGGCCATAGTAATCGGTGCGATATTCTTCATTATATTGACTTCGCTGTTTTCCGGAATCGCCAATTTGGGTGCTGGCATACTCGTCCTGCAGTCGCTGATAATTTTCGTTTTCCTTCCCCTAGTCTCCATAATTTTCATTTTGCTGATCAAGATGTCTACACCGGCAGGCGAGTGAATGAAGAGAAAGCTGAGCACAAACCAGGTTCTGTTCCTTTCCATAGGGATATCGGCCCTTCTGGTCATGATAGGACTGCTGACAGCGGATGCAGGAATACTAGGCAATTCCATAATTTTGTCAACATTCATCATAGCAGCGCCGATACTTTTTGTCAGGTACAAGCGGTACAGGGACCTTAAGGAGATGGAGGAAAAGTTCCCAGCGTTTCTCAGGGACTTGATAGAATCCATGAAGGCAGGGCTTCCGCTGCACAAGGCGATAGTCAGCGCGAGCAATATAAACTACGGAAGCCTTTCCCGCGAAATCACACAGATGACAAACCAGATATCCTGGGGGGTGCCGATCGAAAAGGTGCTCAGGCAGTTCGGGCATAGGGTGAAGTCAAGCAAGAGGCTCGACGCAGCCACGCAAATAATACTCGAGTCCTATCGGGCGGGCGGCGATGTTATTTTTACGCTAGACAATGTTGCGGATTCCCAGCTCAAGCTTATTGATGCCGAAAAGGAAAAGGCCACCACACTAAATCAGTATGTTGTCATCATGTATGCAGTGTCCCTGATTTTCATAATCATAGTGGTCGCGCTAAACAGGCTTATGGTGCCGATTTTCCAACTGTCTGCTCAGACGTCTGAATTCGGAATAACGAATCCGTGCGACACGTGCGGCGGTCTCCAGTGCGGTATTTGCACCTTCTTCATAGGCACTTCATCCATCTTGTTCAAGGCAGTCCCTTCAAGCATTGCCGCATATTACATTGCGCTGTTCTTTTATATGAGCCTTATACAATCCATATTTTCAGGGCTGATCGCCGGGCAGATAAGCGAGGGTTCGTTGGTCGCCGGCTATAGGCACAGCTTGATTTTGTCAAGCATAACGTTCGGCACGTTCAGCATACTTGTGAGGTTAGGTCTGCTTGGCGTATAGAAAGGGACAACTTTCATTCGACTTTTATGTAGCGCTTGTTATATTTCTTGGGGCAGTCGCATATGTTGTACTCCAGATGTACCAGGCAACTCCGGCTACCATGTCAAGCCTGCGTGGAGAATTTGTCAGGATAGAGGGCTATCAGGTTTCAGAGCTTCTCGTCAATGACGGCGGCTATCCGAACGGTTGGGGGAATCCCACAGTGCCGCTGAGCAGCATCAGGAGGATAGGACTATCGGACACCAACAGGAACCTTACAAACTTGGTGTCCAGCGAAAAGATACAGAGGCTGAAGGCCATATGCGACAACAACTATGGGGACGTGCACAGCTTGCTGGGCATCAAAGACGGATTTTCCGTGACAATCGTCAACCACGACACCCAGGAGATTGTGACATGCAGGCCGCTTTCAGAATCATCCAAGCGGACGAGCTTTAACGTGAGCAGGATTGTTTCCATTGACGGGGCAAATGAAGGCGAAATTTTCGTGGAGGTGTGGCAAAGGTGAAGGGACAGATCTCGATTGTCGAGGCGATCATAGCTGCTGTAGTCCTTTTGGTGGCTTTCAGTTTTATAATAAGGACAGAGATTTACGAGAACAAGTGGAAGGATGCGATAGAGTCAGTCAAAGGAAGGGATATTCTTTTGTCGGCTGACCGCATGGGACTGCTTTATGGGCATTCATTCTCATCCCAGGACTTTGGGGATTATGTAAAAGGATTCGTAAGCACCGGAGATTCAATAATAAACATTGATTTGCAAGGAACGCCTGAAGACAGAATTTATGTCGCATGCGACTGCACCAGCGAGCAGATTGATTTCCTGGAGAGCTCTTTGTCGGATGTACAGTTCAACGGGAGGACTGTAGCAAGCATAGTGTGCAGCACGACATTGCCTACGATCAACTCCTGCGGCTCTGGCTCCAAATATCCTGATGTCCTTGTCATATGGGGCTATAGGAACCTTGACAATTCCATTAATGCGCTTTCCGATTTTTCAAATGCTCATGGCGGGATAATAGAGATAGCAGACATGCAGGAAGCTCATGTGGATGCGGCGCAGCGAAGGATTTTCGGATTAAAGTGGTTGGCAGAGGGGCCATTTCCTTCTGGTTCTGACGAGTTTTCAATCCCGCACAATGCATCGCAGCAATTGACATACCAGCCGTACAAATGGTTCCATCACATGCCGAACAAATTAAGTGCTGTACCAATAGGATCTATACCGACAGAGAACGGCATACAGAATTGCGCTTCTTCAGCGACAGAGGGCAATTTCAAGTTTCGGGGAACTGCCCGCAAATTTTGGATATGCGGAGGAGCTTCTGTCTACCTGGATACGGACGACATACCGAACGATGTCGCGGATACGATAAAACTGGAAAGGGAAAAATTCTCGATAGGTGGCGCTAATTTCATGGTCAACTATATAGATGCAGGTTTGACAAGAATTTCATTCAAGCCTAATTACGCCTTTGATGACTTTCTTGTGATAGACGAGACGTACAACAAGCTTTACCCGATCGACAACGACGCCGATAAGATTTTGCTGCACATGAACTATTGGGACGAAGATCAGCAAAGGCCAGTTGCCGTGTCTGTTCTCAACCGCACTAACGGGAGGACTGTTTGGCTGGCAGATTTCGGCCGCGGTGGTTTGGTTGATTTAGGGGATGATCACAAGCAATTGGCGGCATCTATAATCTTCTCCCTGTTAGGCAGGGAGACTATGCAGCCATTTTCCACTGTCGGCAGCATAACAAGCTACATCAACGCAAACAACACGGACATACTTGATCTTTACAGGATTGACTTGGAAGTTGGCAGCCCTTTTTAGTAGTTTTGTTGTCACATTCTAGAATGATCCAGATCGTAGTGGATACAAGTAACAAGCAATTTCTAAAGGATAAAATTCAGTCTAACCTCATGAAAGAAGTAATCTTCATAAGAGGTCCTCAGGGAGCTGGAAAGACAACGACCTCCAAACTTCTGCAAAAAGAATTAGGGTATCCGCCGTATATTGAGTTTGATTGGATAAGGGGATATCATTTGGATCCGCAATGGAAAAATAAAGGTGAAAATGAAGAACTGATGTCTTTTGGTAACTTACTATATTCTATAAAGAACTATCTCAAAAATAAGTATTACAATATCATTCTGGTTGGATTGAAATATGAGTTTATGAAAGAACTCATTAAAGAAGCAAACCTCAAGGAGTACATGATCATAACTTTAATTATCGATAGTAACAAGGAACTCAAGTCGCGAGTTCTTACAGAAACAAGAGATAGTGGTTTTAGAGGAGTTGATGAATCAATCAAATTAAATAAGAACTTGACAGAAGCAAAATTGCTTAAGAATGAATTTAAATTAGACAACAGCCACAATGAACCTTTTGTGACTGTCAAGAAGATTGTCGAGCTTGTTACATCTTAAGATATCCGTAGTCATATTGTAACTAACGGCTGTTAGTTGCCTACGAATACTTGGAGTGGTTGAATTTTAGTGCAACGTCCCGTAGCGAAGCGGAGGAAAAACTCAAAGTTTGAGAGACCGTTCATATTAACAATCTTCTGCATAGCAGACAATATTCTGGGATGCCCGCATTCTATAAATTAAATTTTTCTTTAAAAAAGTGTGAATAAGCATAATCAAATGACATACGAGCTCCTAAAAGGCTACTAAGAAGGGTATAGATTCCATGGACTTTATAGTAAATTTGTGCTCTTTGTAAGAATTCCTTATCTTTTGGTCCTTCGTATTTTTCATACGCTATCTCGGCATATTCTGGCCCGAAGTCATAAAACACTTCAAAATCTCTTGCTGGATCAGCTATAAGGTAGTCACTGAAGTCTATTACTCCTATCTCAGATTTGTCTTTACTCCAAATAATATTATATGCATATAAGTCTCCATGGATTGCACAACTGCTTGGAACGTTTTGTAGATACTTTTTAGATTTTTTGTAAAAATTTATTATTATCTCAATTTCTTTTTTGGAAAGCTTTGGAAAAAGTTTCTCTTTCAGTTCATTTTCTATTCTTTTCTCTATTGGAATGAAGTCTTCTCTTTTCCCAGGTTTGTATTTTGCAAAATCATTTAGTTTGAGTCTATGAAAGTTGTTTACAAATGCTATAAGTTGATTTACCACCTTTTCTTTGTTCTTTTTGCTTAAGTTCTTGAAAATAGATGGTGTTAATGTGTTACCTGTGATTATATCGTATCCAGCAAAATCACCATTCGGTGAAATGAAGGAATAACGAGGGATATTGATTTTTACTCTGTCTTTCAAAAAATTCAGAAAATCAATTTCATGCTTAAGATGATTTCTAGCTTGCTCAGTTCTTGGAAACCGGAACACAACCTTATCATTGATGATAAATACATCATTGCCAAACGCATGTCTTTTGTATGAATATTTTTTAATCTTTATGGGAAATTCTTCTTCAATTCGCCTCAAATATATATTGACATTTTTATAGAGTGGCGTGTCATAGAAAGGAGGAAGCATTGTAAAGAGTGACAAAGATTTTTTCTCATTCATAACCTAAATTAAGTTGCTGGATATTATTAATGTTTCCGAATCAAAACCGAAGACTA
Source organism: uncultured archaeon (assembly GCA_964373665.1). Lineage (GTDB taxonomy): Archaea > Aenigmatarchaeota > Aenigmatarchaeia > CG10238-14 > SCSR01 > JACOWB01. Next base: position 27,136 of record CAYJVM010000009.1, read on the forward strand.
TTTGTTGCGAAGCAACTTCGGGCACTCCATTTTTAAAGGCTCTCAAATTGAATATAATCAGTGTTATGCGACCACGATAGTGGCTCGAACGATATTGAGAGAGTTGCGAACGGAGTGAGCAATTTTGCATAACAGGCTTTTAACGAACATGCCACTATTTGGGGGTTTTATGGTTCTAGGACGCTGTTTTTGATCAACGACTCGGAAAACTTCCTTACTTTCCAACTATTTCAATCTCAACGATTCCAAGTTCCTCGGCGCCGCAGATTCGATTCTGAATATCCTGTTCACTGCTCTAGCAAATTCCTGCGCTTTCTGAGCCTCTCCATGAATCGCGATAACTCTGTCCGGTCTGGAAGAAAGCTTGCCGATGAACTCCAACAATTGATTCCTGTCAGAGTGGCCGGACAGTCCTTCTATTGTCTCAACCTGCATCTTCAGCTCAAGCGAGATTGTTTTTCCCCCTTCAGTCCTGAAGGGAACTTCCCTCCAACCTTTCTGTATCCTCCTACCCATCGTTCCCTCTCCCTGGAAACCTACGAAAAGCAGCGTGTTCTTCGGGTCCTCAGCCAAATGCTTCAAATGCTCTATGACCGGTCCACCCATCAACATTCCTGACGTGGAAACAATCACGCAAGGCTTGTCTTCCCATGCTTTCATCCTTTCCTGCGGCGATGCTATTCTTTTGAAAACCGGATTCAGGAAAGGGTTCTCTCCGTGAAATATCTTCTTCTGCATGTTTCTGCTCATATATTCCGGATACGCTGTGAATATGCCGTTGGCATCCCATATCATACCATCAAGGAAAACTGGATGCTGCAATCCATGCTCGACAAGGATTGCCATGACTTCCTGCGCCCTTTCGACGGCAAAACTAGGTATAAGCACGATGCCTCCTCTTTCCATAGTCTCATTCACTATCATCACAAGTTCCCTTTCAGTATCCGCCCTGTAAGGCTGTACATCCTTCGCACCGCCATAAGTCGACTCGATGATGAGCGTCTCAATTCTTTGAAAGTCAGTGAATGCTGGATCAAGCAAAGTCGTCCTGCCGAATTTCTGGTCAAGCGCATAGACTATGTTGTGCATCCCTTCACCCACATGCATGTGTATGCTTGAACTTCCCAGAATGTGGCCGGAGTTTTCAAAAGTGAGCCTTACGTCCGGCGCGACATCAGACACCTCGCCCCATTCGAGAGGTATAGCATGCTTGACCGCTTCCTTGATGCCTCTCACGGTGTACAGTGGATTAGATGTTCCTTTCTGCATAATGTCGACAAAATCAAACCATAGGAGAGTTGCGAGGTCAAGAGCTGGCGTTGTGATGTACAAAGGACCGTCGAATCCATATTCATAGAGCATCGGCACCGCCCCAACATGATCCATATGAGAATGAGATATTGCTATGGCGTCAAGCTCGTTATAGTCGAACTCTTTCGTGCCGAATATTGGATAAACCTCTGAATTGGTCGCACCGGCCTTGATGCCGCAGTCTATCAGAACCTTCGATTTCGCGGTCTCTAGCAGCGTGGCGCTCCTGCCGATTTCCCTCCAACCTCCAAGGCCTATGACCCTGATCCAATCCCTCTTTGACTTTCTCTCGGAAAATATAAGCTCTCCAACCTGGTTAAGGAATTCTTTCCTGAATTTCACCTCGGAATGGAGGAACTTTCTTATGCCGTCAACGACTTCGGACTTGATCGCCGGCACTCTTTCTATCCTTGGTATCCAAAAGGTCTCGGAGCGTATAGTTCTGAAAGTCTCGCCCCCCTTTCCTATGACCAGTCCGGGCTTTTCAGCGGCTATGACAACGATGCTCCTTTCAGGCTCGAAATAAATGTCCTTTATATTCGCGTCTCTTGGCACAAGCTCCATTATCTTCTCTTTCGTGAAATCCTGGTCCATGATGAGATTCTTCTCAGGCCTAACTTCTATCCTTTTCTTGATTTGGCTCACAACTTGCCTTACGATGTCCTCGTGATTCTTGAAGAATTCCCGGTCCTTAGTGTAAGCAATAATCTCAGAACCTTCCAATTCCACTCTGGTCACTGATTTTTCTGGCAATAGCGATTTTACTTTTTCAAGAATTTCCATTTCAGACACGTGAAAAAACTAGATATTATTTGCCGATGGGATAGCGCGTTATCTTGACGCCATCCCTGGTGATGACGGCGATGTCTAGTGCCTTGCCGCCCGAGCCTATGTCCCTTTCAATCGCAGACTTGATTGCTCTCATTGCAAGCTTGGAGCCTTCTTCGATTGTCATGTTGTCCTTGTAGCTGTCCTCCAGCACGCCCAATGCCATTGGAGAGCCGGAGCCTGTCGAGAAGAACCTTTTCTCCTCTTCTGCAGAGCCTATTGGATCCAGATCGTATATGTGCGGTCCGGTAGTGTCATACCCCGCGATTATCAGCTGGACAAAATAAGGATAGAACTTGCTTCCCTGCAAGATGTTCGAAAGGAGTGCCGCAGCGCCCTCGACAGAGAGCTTCCTCTGGTTCTCAATCTCAAACAGCTTTAGCTCGGCCTTGACATATCTTGCCAATGCCTGTGCGTCGCCAGAAGAACCAGCTATAGTCATGGCAATGTGGTCGTCAAGCTGCATTATCTTTTCTGATTCTTTGCTTGCTATCAGGTATCCGAGAGTAGACTTGGACTCGGCGGCCAGCACTACACCATCCTTGCATATCATTCCAAGTGTAGTCGTGCCTGTCTTCTTTATCTGCACTGAATTTTCCAGTTGTTCTCTCAAAGGCATCACAAGAATCAGATAATTTCTATTACCAAGCTAGGTTTAAAAAGATTTGGTTTTTA
>CAYJVM010000010.1:0-27090 GCA_964373665.1 uncultured archaeon
GGAGAATCTCTTGTACTGCTTCTGTTGCCTGGGCTTGGATAACGGAGTGATCAAACCGTTCTTCTTTAGGACATTATACACGGTTGAATGGCTGATTCGAGCGCCTTGTCTGCCAAGGAAAGCAGCGATGGCATACTCATTCCTGTTGTTCATCTTTCTGGCAGCAAGAACCTTGTTGACTAGCTCATTAGAAGTTCTATTGATGGTGTGAGGTGTTCTGGATTTAATCTGTAACCCATCCCAGCCATATTGTCTGTAGCTGTTATGCCATCTGATTACAGTCCTATCAGATATCCTTAGATGGGATGCTATCTTGTTGTTAGCCCGCCCCTTCAGTCTCTTATGCGCTATCCATCTTCGCTTTCTTAGTTCCTGTTCCACACAATCACCCTTTGTTATATGGGGTGACACATGTTGTTAGGAATTACAATAATTGATCTTACTCTTGTAACTTTTTAAGTTTAAGAACCAGTAGAAAAAGGAGGCTATTATATAAAAAGCAATTATTTCCTGTAAAAATCGAAATATCCAAAAAGTATATGGTGCAGACAAGAATTGTTGATAAATATTAGGCGTGTAAAATACTTCTACAGGGCCTCTTAAGATAGTGTCAAAAACATAGAATAGACCATAACTAAAAATTGTTATAATAACTTTTTCATTATTGGGTTTTAGAAAATCTATAATTCTCATAAGTGATAATTCTACAGTAATATTTATTAAATAATTATTTGTTCTGACGCCGCTCAGCGGAACTAAAGCCTCTTCGTTCTATACCTACCTAATTCGAGAACTGTAATAGAATTAACCAATTTCTTAACATCGACTTCCGTCAAGAACTCATCAAAAACTTCGGTTATTTTATCAACTGTAAAATAATAAGGCAATCTAATGAGAATTAGACCAAATCCCTTACTTTCCATGAACATCTCAGCGAATCCCAAATCTCTAGTAACAATAATGAGCTGATTTTTGTTTGCATATTCAAAAATTTCATAATCTGTAGCAAATTTCAAAACATCCCTTACATGGATAACATCATATCCATGATTCTTGAAAACTTGCATTAAAGAATACGGCGAATCAGCATCTATTAGGAATTTCATATCTTCATCTTTAGTGGATGCACTTCCTCTCCCATTACGAATTTGGCAGCATATTCAATAGAAGCTATTATATCATCTTTTTTAACTCCATACTCCTTCTCTATTTCTTCGTAAGTCATTCCACCAACTAAGCTACCTAGAATCACATCTATGGGTACTCTAGTACCTTTAATTATCGGTTTTCCGTGCATTATTTTTGGATCGATTACTATTCTCCCCATTTCTACCACTGTAACTAATTTACTCATTCATTTATAAATCTATTGTTGATGCATCGCTCTTGTAGTTCCTAATAACATATGTCACTTCTTACCATAATACACCTCAGCCGGAGTTAAATATCCTATAGCTCCGTGCAGTCTCCTGTTGTTATAGTAATCCACAAATTCCTCCAAGCTGTTGAACACATCATACTCCTCCTTGAATGTCCTAAAGAACCTCTCTATCTTTCCTGTAGTCTGCGGGTGGCCTATGCTGCCCATGATGTGCTTTATCTTGTTCTCACTGCAGAACTCAGTGAACTTGGATATCCCGCCATGGACATCGTAGTATTGGGTGCCGTGATCTGACAGTATCTGCCTTGGCTTGCCGAATGCATCCATAGCTTGTTCAAGCATAGACAGTATGGATTCTGTTGTCGGACTGATGAAGTCTATTCCAGTCAGCATCCTTGAATGGTCGTCAAGGAATGTCGCCATATGCCTGCTTCCAAACAGCGTCAAATCAGTCTGCCACAGGCTATTAGGGCGCTTTCTGGAGAATCGTTTGAATGTCCTCTGCTGTCTTGGTTTGGATAATGCATTAATCAATCCGTTGCTCTTCATGATTCTGTACACAGTTGAATGGCTTACAGCCGTGCCTTGTCTCTTCAGATAGGAAGCAATGGCATACTCATTCCTATTATTCATCTTCCTGAGAGTAAGAATCTTGTTTGCTATATCGGCAGGAATCCTGTGAATAATATGCGGTGTTTTAGATTTAATCCCTAGTCCATCCCAACCATATTGCTTGTAATTATTCCAGTGATAATAGAACGTATCTCTATTGACTCTGAAGTGAGATACTATCTTGACAACAGGCCAATGGTGCTTAATCCTCTTCCATATAAGAGTTCTTCTAGCTCTTAGTGACAACATCCAACACACCTCTTTTGCTATTATGGAGAGTGTCGGATATGTGGTTAGGAATTACAAATCAATACAAAAGTAAATACGAATATAAATACAAAAACAAATACTTTATGGTTGTTATGATGAAAGTTAACGTTAGAATTGATAGAATACCTGTATTTCTTACTCAATTTGACAAGTGGTACGTTGCTACATCGCCACAACCTGATTTAGTAGCTAAAGGTAGGACTGTAGAAGAAGCTAAGGAAAATATATCAGATTTGCTTGATGAATATTTTAAAGATCCTTATACGATAAAGCCAAACCCTGAAGCTGTTCTAGAAGTCGTTTTCATTCCTGTAAAAATACCACAAGGTGTTTCTCATAAGACTTCGCTCACTGCCTAGAAAGAAAGTTCTTGCAGTTTTAAACGATAACGGACACAAGATAGAAAGAGAAGGTGCTAGGCACACGATTTTTTACAAAAGAGATGAAATGGGAAAAGTTGTTGGTGTAACTTTTGTTGGCAGACATAATGAGATAATCTTGCCTGAACTACAGTGGATAATGAGACAAACAGGTAAACCACGTGAAGAATTTCTATAGGGTCTAATAAATAGATTGAAAGAGTTGGTAAGGGATCGAAAGTATTCAAATAAGATTAATGGCCCACTTTTCAAATTTTTTCTCAAATCTCCAAGTATTGCATATAGTGTATGGTCTGAGCTTATGCATTTTCGCTGCAGCTATAACTTAAAGTCTGAGAGTCTGAACTGTAATTCTATTTATCTTCTGTTTGATAATGAAATCCCCAAGAACTGTAAGGAATTCATCCCTCATTTTTTTATCTTGTGCTTTCTTGCATAGTTTATTTACAATTTCACCAAGAATTACTACCGATATACTGCATCCATAAGTTCTGCCCAGCTTTGTAATATATTCTCTTCTTAATGCAGAACTTCCTTTTATCTCATCTTCTATAGCTTTCAAATAAACTGAAGCATCTATTTGGTGATATTCTCTGAACATTGCAAAGGTTATTCTAATTTCAGCAAATTAAATCTTATTTGCGCAGCTTGCGTTCTATCTTATTACAAATTCTTTGTAATATCTGCTATCCAGTGACAACCATAGAAAAGCTTATATGGAGGCAAGGGGTACTCTATTATAGGTATCTGCATGCATGCTCAAGAAACGGAATTGTCTGAGGATGATTATCTTCGGGATGACAATGGGGCTGCAAATGGTTTTTCACACGAGTCAAGTTCGTTAACCAAACGCGGACGGGGTATTCCTAGATTTTTGCAGTCGTTAGGTAGGCTGGCGGCTACCGCTGGCTTGATAATGACATTGAGCGGTAATGCTCATCCGACTTTTGCTCAACCCAGTTATGCGCCGCATACCTCAGGTCAGTCTGACGCACCTGTTCTGCTGGAGCCTGCTGACGGCACTGTTCTTCAAGGCAGTGGCGGTAAACTAAGATGGCAGCTTCCTCCAGGCGCGACACAATTGCATTTGCAAGTTACACCTGCGAACAACGACGGTCCTGGAATCAATCTTATCATGAACGCCGGATCTGAGTATACGATTTCCCAGCCTGTCATGGGTGAAGGTAATTATGTAATGTTGCGTGGCATGACTTACACATGGAGAGTAAGGACTACAAACGCAAGCTATGCTGTGAGTGAAAAAGATCCTTCGTGGGGCGGGTGGGGCGAAAGGAAATTCAAGACAGCTCCTCCGGACAGCAGAACGATAACGAAAATTGTGCCGACTGTCAATGATTTGGAGAGGAAAAGAGTCTGCTGGGAGGATGCTGATGCAAGCAACTTTTATTACGACGTTCAGGTAAGCAAAGACCCTGATTTTGGTGAAGGCTCCAAAGGGGCTGTAGCAGCTGTTTATGCCAATTTTGTTCATGGAGGTATGGGAGATGCGCTGAACTGCTGGAGCCTGCCTGCTGACGTCGAGCATTTCGAGACTTATCGCGTTAGAGTCAGGCAGAGGGTACAGGGGGATGGTACGCCTGTGCCTTGGTCGAAGGTGGGAACCACCACGATATATCCGCACGGAGGTGCGGGGACGACCATTGAACAATATGCCAGAGAGAGGCTGCCATCCGAGATCGCACCCGTTTTTGCCAACCTGGTTAATGACATCAATTCCCAAACCGCAGTGGACGAAATAGCAGATATGAGCAAGCCCAATCAGCAGGTGATTGCAAAGAGGCCTGACTTGGTTTCGTCGCTTTTTCAGCCGTATGCTGGAGGTGGCTTGGCATCTGCAGGAGCAAAGATTCTGACGCGGGCAGGCTTGGACGAAATCATGGATATTGATAAGGACGGAGTTGGGAACAGAAGGGAGAGAATGAATGGAACAGCCAGTTTGGATCCATTTGATTATGATCCGGATAATAGGTCGAGGAAGTTTTTTGTTATTACCAATGGCAATACTATAGGCGGCGTTGCGAGGGGACAAGAAAATCATATACAGGCCAATGTGCTCGAGTTCTACCATACTTTGAAGAGAATGGGGTATACAGACGACCAGATAATATTGTTTCATCAAAGAGGATTTCCGAGGGCTTCTGGTGGTCAGGTAACGAGGAACGTCTATCCCGTAGTTATTAGCATATACAATGCGCAACGAGAAGGCTCATTGATGCAATATGGTGTTAAGACAGAAAATCAGGTCAGGGAACTTGTATTAGCGTCGGGGATTCTGGACGACCCGTCGAGCAAGACAACCATCGATAAAGTGATGGAAAATTGGAGGAGTGGATTCTTTGGAGTAAGTAGAAACCTTTTGGAAGGCGCGCAAATTGACTATGAAAATGACCGTGTGACAAAACGGGATTATTTAGATGCGCTGAGAAGCCTACCGATTGATGGAAACGACGAGCTTTATCTGATCAATAGCGGGCATGACAAACCAACAGGAGAGTATGTTATAAATGGGATTGTTGGGGATACTCTGACGACTGCGGAAGTATTGACTGCATTACCTAAGCAAGTGGGTAGGATAGTTGCGGTTGACCATTCTTCGTATGCCGGCATGCGTACTGATGGTTATAGCTCTCTAAACAATTTTGTCGGTGTTGCATCGCATTGGCCTGATAATTCGTTCGGTATATCGGGTACCTTGTTGTATCCTGGCTATTTGATGGAACAGAACCCATACTTAAGCATTGGGCAACTGTTTAGTCTAGTTCACGATTTCCCTTCCCCCGGTTTCAGACCAGAAAGACAACCTTACATAAGGGAATTCGGTACTAGTGCAGACGGCTTTTTCCTGTATCCACGCTTTAGATAAATTATATATCAAGCCAAAAACAATTAATTTATTGTAATGGCCCGCTTGTACAACCAGTATAGTGATAGAGACGCGTATAGAAAACCTTATGAAAGGTTCAAGTTTTTAGAAATAGTAGGTGGGTTGTTGCTGCTTCTTTCAGCTTTTGTGGCAGGAATTCTAGTTTCTAACATATTCCTCAACAAATCCTACAACGAAAGAGAGTTGTTTCTCGTCGATCCAAAAGATCCGAATGTCAGACAATATTTTCTTTCCCAGGATTTTTTGGGAACTATCGAGAGTGTAAGAAATGAAAATGTACGGGTAAAGGTTGGGGGGTCAACAGTTTCTCTGTATCCCACGGAAAGGCTTGTTTTGCTCAACTGCGCCGGCGACTTTGTGCGTATGAATTGCAGGCTTGAACCAAATAAAACTATAGACGAGTTGGAAGGCAAAAATGTTATAATAAGGGCAGACAAAGTAGATGATAGGTATGAAATTAACGGGGTTTGGTATTAACCGCTGGAATTCAATAGGTATGAGAATTGTTTCGTATATAGTTTTTTCTATCTTGCTGATAGCTCTTTCCATATTTAGTTATGGGCATGCATTTTATCCACCACAGGGTCCTATAGATAGCTGTACTGGTAGCGCTGATGCATCGCCAGAATGTCTAGCGCAGTATCCTTCATATGGAGCGGGTGCATATTGTTTTAACTGCGGGGGTGGTCCTGGATGCTATCAAGCATGCGAAGCCACTTCTTCTAATCACGAGTCGGCATGCGATACAGGCGGCGGGACTAAAAGAAGATGTTATGATGTATGTGATTCTAATGGTGTGGCTGTAGACGATGATAAATGTTCTGGTTTTTGTACACCGGGCTCTACTGCCACAAGTCAAACTGACCTAAACAGATGTAACGACATTTCCCCTGGCACTTGTGTTGTTTCCGGGGAAGGTTTCGGCACTCAGGCATATTACTGTGGAACTGGATCCGAGAGTTGTAGATACAGGGGATGTGGGACAGACGGATGGTATGATACTGGCACAAGTGGTAACCCATGTGGTGGTAGCTTTATTACTCTCCAGACGCGCAGAGACCCTGCGAACGATTGCAAGATGCAAAAACTACAGGAGGCGAGGAATTACCGTTGTGATGGTTCTTGTCAGTGTTCAATAGAGACTTCACAAGGAGAATCAGGCTATCAGTGGTTCTTTAAGAACAACATGGAAGATGGTTCAGGATGCAGACGTCCCGATGGAAGTGATGGCGTCTGCGAATCTGCTAACTGCGTTATACCCACTACACTTGGTTTGACTACGAGCACTGCATGCGCAAGCACAGATACGCAAAACATTCAAGCTGGTTGGTATGATCTCAACGCGGGTTGTTACAAGGCTCAACTAAAGCAAGGGGGATTGACAATCCAACTTGTCGACGTTCCTGGCAACCAACAACACATTGTATTTCAGACGGTGCCAATAAGCGGAACCTATGCAGTAGGTGTTACCGCATATACAGGTTCAGACTGCAGCACAGGTGCTTTCAAAGCACAGGAAAAAGGTGTGACTAGTGCTGTTTGTACGCAATGTTCTTCTTTCGAATTGCAAGATGCATGCCCCCAAGACGGGTTCGGTTCTTTAGTATGTGCATGGTGTCCATCACCTACTGATTCCACATTAAGATGCAGGAATTTAGATCAATGTGTGGCGTGCCCTGCTACGCCAGCAACAACAGGCCAAGACTGTGCACCAGCGGGATGCACTCCTAGATGCGCATCCGGCCTCGTCTGCGGCACCGACAACAAGTGCAAAGTAAGCCTTCTACCATGCCCTGGTCCAAACGGCTGTACAACAGAAGGCGACACCCGCTGTTTCGCTGGAACCCAGCAGACATGCGGCGACCACGGCAGAAGCTGCCTTGAATGGGGTGGCGACAGAGGCTGTGTCAATGCCTGCAAGAACACTAAAGTGTGCGACGACACAGCTCCCGACTCATGCAGTGCAGGATGCAAACCCCACTGCAGATTGACAACAAGCCCAACTCCACTCAACATCCGCAGCGGCAATTTCGGCGGGGCGGGAACATGCCAACCCAAGTATTGCGAGAGTGCTAGTGGCCGAAGTTTTGTTTGCGGGAACTATTGCTATTACGGCGCTGTCAAGACATGCGAGGACTTTAACTCATGCACCACCAACCTCTGCACGCCCGATGCTTGCGTATACCAGAATGTCCCAGATGGCACATCGTGCTTCTTCAGCCAGTCTGTAAAAATATCCGACGGGAACATACTTCCCGCCGCCAACAAGAATTTGTATCCAGGCACCGGGATAAATTATCCCGGCGCGGCAATATACCCCTACGAGGGCATGGTCATCACCGCAAGCAACCCAGGAGAGACCATCATAGTCAGCAAGTATGTCGATCAACAGTCTCCGGACACTGAAATTTCAACGCCCCCAGTATGCAACGGTTTTGGCCTGACCAAGCTTGTTTATCCACCGGACAGTCCATCATACCAGTATTTGCCTAACGAAATCATCAAGATCAAGCCTTTAGTCGAATGGTACGGCATCTCCAAAGTCAAAATCTATCAATATGCCTATCCAAAGCCAATTGCGCCTGCACTCCCAACGGATCTTAAGAGTTTGGCAGAAAACTGGGAATTTGTCGGCGAAGTCAACCGCATTCCTGTCTTCGAATGCCTGCGTCGGGAAGGCGGTGAATGTGTTGAACACAGCACGAACATAGTCGGTTATGAGTTTGATCCCGCCTCCCAAGAGGTGAGGTGGCAGACGCCATCGCATGCAGGCGAATACTATTTGGGAATGGAACTCTACGGCGAGGACGATGTCAAGACAGCTAGCTGGAATACAGGCAATGTCAACAAATGCTCCCAGCCAGTCGAAATCAAAGGGCTTACAAAAGCTGAACTTATGGGCGGCGCTACCGGTTCTAACGCATGCCAGAATAACCAACCCGTCTATCCGAAAAACATTGTAGCACTGAGGAAGGGTTCCGATGTCATTGTTCAGTGGGATGTGGAGAACAGCAACGGCATCGTGGAAGGTCCGGCCCAGTTGAACCAACAGGATTCTGCAACTGCATACATCAGCGCACAGGAAGGATTTACTCCATCATCTTCCCCTTATGTCATCCGACTGCGACCGGACAGCAGCAGCACCGTCGACTATTATCAAGTATATGGATCGCACTTTTACAGGGTCGCGGCATTCAATTCAGGCGGAGTCTCGACGACGTCAGGACAAGGCTCTGTGCAGAAATCATTGAATGTTCCTTGTTCCGGGGCTTTCTTCAACCCCCCCGATATTAAGGAATTCTCCGTAAGTGGTAGCACATTCACCTGGAAGTTCAACGCTAATTCCAATTACAAGGCTGACGGCTGGCTGTTCTACCGCTCAGAGGGCTCTGTCATCAATGTGCCGCACAGCGAAGTACTGATTGAGGACGTCGCAGGAGATGCAAATTATGACAGGGCTACATGGACAATGCCCACGGTAATATCAGGGTCTTACCGGCTGAACTCGTATGTTGTGCACTGCAACGGGCAATTTTACTATGGAAATATATTGCCGCCACATATATTGCCGCCTGTGACAGTTTCCGGCAGCAGCACACCCCCAGCCATATTTGCGATCAACACACCGTCGGAAGTTTCTGCAAGCCTGGCAGCCGGCAATGTCAACCCAGCCACGATAAGATGGACGGACGTCAACAACAACGAAGCCGGCTTTTACATATACAAATCCGTTGAGCCTCTGGATCCGGCCAAGTCAAGCGATGGCATAGTAGACAGCAAGTATAGGATGGCTTACTTTCCCGACCTGCCCACTGGAAAGAACTATATTGCAGTAAAGACTCAGAACTCGTGCGGCCAAGGATGGTCCAATTATGTGGAGGTTGATATTCCTGCTGACATAAACCCGGGACCGCCGAAGACCTATGTGGAAAGCGTCGGCATTGACAGAGTAGCTCCGTGGGTTGACTTGAAGGCGAGGGGCGATAGCACGACACGTAGCACGTCAATTACCATCAAGGGGGATGAAAAAATGACATGCAGGTGGTACGACGAGGATGTTGCCTACGACGACTCCGCTGGAACGCCGTGCGGAACTTTGTCTATTTCCCAAAGTTGTGTTGTCCCCGTCGAATTCGGCCCTGGTATACCCAGTCGCTATACCAAGCATGTCGCATGCAAAGACGGAGGAGGCGGCCAGTCCGCCAACCAGAACCTGGATGTAACATGGGATGTCATGGATGGGACACCACTCATAAGCACAGTCTTGATCAAGCCGGACGGCAGCTTCAGCACTACTGCCAAGTTTGACGCTGGTGCTATCGACCTGCCGCTGCCAACAGGCTCTACGTCTTTGCCCGGAAAAGTCAATGGACCGACTGCCGCATATTCCAAAAGCGACGACTCCTTCCTTGTGGTGTGGGGCGTGGTTTTAAATTATGAGGTCTTGGAGAGTGTCACAACGACCAGCAGAAGCTGTGTTGATGACGGACCGTGCAGTCTTGTTCAAGTGACCGAAAACAAAAATATCCCGTATGCCGCGTATGCCATATATTCGAAAAAAGTAAAGGATAGAGTCGAAGGCGAGAAGAAGCTTGTGTTTTTAGGCACTATAGACCATCCGCCTGATACTGTCCTCTATGGGCCCACGGTCGCGTACTCGTCCAAAACGGACCGGTACATGATCTCCTGGATAACAGTAAATGCGGTTGATGTGCCTTGCAAAATGGAAATTGATCGTTCTTGTGTGTCTTTTTCATGCGGCCAGTATGTCGCCGCTGCGACACTCCAAGGGGCGGTTACAGACGGCCAAGGCAACCTTATCAAGAATATAGCGTTCGACAGCCACTCAAGCTATGGTTTTGGAGGTGGTGATGTTTGTAATCAATATAACCTTTTCGACGGCCAGCAGCCAAGAGGCCCTCCTCAAATAGTCGCAACCGACGACGACAAGTTCCTTGTCATGTGGACCAGACAGAACAACGCCTGGAGTAGTGATGCTTATAAGGCGATAATCCTCTCACATGACGCTATCGGCTACCTGACTACATCGGAAGGCGGTACGCTGGGTGCTGGCATACAGAAAATTTATGAAAGGACGTTCGATAATTTGTTGTTCAGAGCTCAAACCAGCCGTGACGGCAGGAGCCAGGCTGCGCTCGACACAACATACGTGCCCAAACAATCTGTCATCTACTCGCCCTTCCATAAGGAATTCGTCATAGGCACTGTCGTGGACGCCATAGGCATGCATACACACTCATCCGGCCGTAATCATTTACATCCCGCCTACACCATAGATGTAGAGCGCCTTAACCCAGCTACCGGTGAGAAAACAACCTCCACTCCTTATGCGAGCGACGACCAATACCGATGGGGAGAGCCGCAGAGCGCCAGACTTTTCGAAACCAAGGACAATGAAATACTTGCGATGTGGGTGGAAGACGATGATACACTGGGTGAAATTCCCATCCATAGGTATATCGTGATAGGCAAGCCGTCCTTAATAAGCAATGGCCAGCCTACCGGCACGGTGACATCGAATGCATTCACCATGTCCGTGCAGACCAACAAACCGGCGACATGCAGGTATGCCGTGGACACAAATCCCGTGTTCGAGCAGATGACTCTGACTTTTGACACAACTGACAACAGAACACATTCCAAGCCCATGGAACTGCAGGACGGATCATACGCCATTCGCGTAAGGTGCGTGGATGGGAAAGGCAACGTTAACTTGGCCAGCTATGAAATCAGATTTACTGTCGCGGACAGCAATCCGCCGGTGGTCAAGTCCAGCTTCCCGACAGGAACTATATCCGGCTCTGAGGTATTCCTGCGTATCTTGACCAACAAGCCGGCGACATGCAGGTATGCCACAACACCAGGAGTCTCTTACGATTCCATGACCAGAACGTTCAGCACCACTGCTTCTATTGTCAACTCTGCTACAATTTCAGGATTGAGCTCAGGCGCGAACAACTTTTATGTCAAATGCGCGGACACTGCGGGAAGGAAGAACCTTCAGGACTATACAGTTTTATTGACAGTACAGCCCGCATGGTACATGTTTACGACCAGCTCTGCATATACAGGCAGGTTGGCAGAATGTGTTGAAGATAGCAGTGGGGTTGTCACCTGTACGTCCGGACTGGAGAGGGCTGATATACATTGCCAATCATCGGCAAGAAGTTTGGGTGGCACATGGAAAGCGTGGCTGAGTGACAGCACAAATGATGCAGCATCGGACCTTGTCCACGGCACAGGACCTTACAGGCTTTTAAACCAGGAAATTATAGCCAGCGATTGGAATGACTTGACAAACGGGCAATTGCTTGTCTCCCACATAGGATTTGACCAGTCAGGGCAGGCCGTGTTAGGTTCAGTATGGACAAACACCAAAACCGACGGAACGAAGAACACATTGTCATGTTCTAATTGGTTTTCAGATAGCAGCGTCAACAAAGGATCATACGGACTGGTGAACTCTGGTACTTCTTCCGCTTGGACAAGCTCGGGTGACCAGACTTGCAACAATGGGGCTCGCCTGTACTGCCTGAGCCAGGCTCCAATGATTATTGGAAATGCTGCCAAACAGCCCTTTATATATGGTTGGACAGTCGCAGACGGAGTAGAAGAAATCACATTAGATGACGGTAGTACTCTGACCGTACAAACCAAAAATCACTATATACAAACAGACATTCAGGCCATGTGTAAATTTTCCGCAACCCCCGGAGTTCCATTTGACTCGATGACCGGAAGGTTCTCGGTTACAAACAGCACGACTCACAGAATGAGCGCTTCTGGCACTTATTATGTCAAGTGCGCGTCGCTTGCGGACACTGGCAATTGTATTGCTCGGAACGACAATGATGATTGTGTAAGATACTATCAAGTCGTGTCCAACAAGAACACCGAGGACTATGCGATTTCTTCCACGCTGCTGCCGTCACCCCCACCTGCAAATAGACCCGGCACGCTGCATTATGGGCGATGGCAAGGCAATGACCTATTTTCAGTCGGCTATTCCAAAGAGAGGAACGAGCTTGCCCTTCTTGTGGTCTCGAGATATGATTCTTCCGGAGATGAACGTTCGTATCACTACAGTATACCAAAAAGGGAGCTTGTGGTGCAATCGCTGGACATCAACTCTAGGCAGACATTGGACTTTCCAGGAAACATCCAAGCAAACAAGTATTTCTTGGTAATGGCCGGCGATGCGACGAGAATATTATCTGAAGGTAAAAGCACCTATATGACCGAGTTCAAGGACCTTTCATGCATCGGTGGCTATTGCGGCGGCTCCGGCCTAGGCGGGAAGATAATTTTCACTAGGCTCGGCTATGGAGGAACTGCAAACAAACTCGATCTCAACTGGGTATTGGTCGCGCGGAATAATCCGATGGATGTGACATGTTATCTGAATTGCAACCCAGACACTGGGGCGTGCTCGGATGCGCCGCAATGCTCGACAACGCAGCTGCCGGGAAGGGGCTCATGCACGGTGCCGAATCCTGCATATGAAAAGGAGAACACTGTGACATGCATCGCCAACTACCAGCAGAATCCAAGCGTAAAGGGAACAATCTCCAGATCCTTCAAGCTGGTCAACTTTGCGCTGTCTGGACCTGGCAGCATAACACCTAGGTTGGGCCATCCTGTGAACGTGAAAATCCAGATAAGCAACAACGGAGTCATAGCCGATGTTTACAATGTCACATTCGCGATGGATAATCAGGCTGGCGCGACCATTTCTCCTGTAAGCCGAAAGCAGACTGCAGACACCACGATTCCATTTTCCGTCCCAGAAATAATTTCCCAGACACTTTCCAATCTCGTCATGAGGACAGGCGAAGTGCCTGGTGACAAGTCAGTTCTTGCTGAAGGCGATGTCACCGCATTTGTCAATACGCCCAACGCGCTGAGAGTGACTGTGACGTCAAGCCTGGATCCGGAGGAAAGCAAGACTCTGAATATACCGCTATCGGCGAGTGACGTATACTTGCCGGAGTTCAATCTGGCCGGATTTCTGCAGATAATGGCGCTTGCCGGCGTCTTGTATTTCCTGTATGCCAACAAGACATCATTCAATTTCTTTAAAATCAAGAAGGGCAAAAGAAGGAAGTAGCTTAATATAGGCATACAATGGCAATAAATACATAATATTATGGTAAAATGCATGATGTTTGTAGGTTCTCAGGTATTACCAGCAAACTATCAGAGTAAATAGGCATTTAAAGTATGTATATATAGTAATAAACTATATATTTGTTCTATTTATATATATGATAAATATAAGATTTAAATACTTTATAAATAGTATAATTCTAGTAAATAATATATGTATAAGTGATATAAATGGATATAGAAAAGAGCCGAGAGGTACTAAGGATACTTAGAGTATTCAATCCGTGGTGGGAAGCTGGCAAAATAGAGAATGTAGAGCCATTTAAGCGGCTGGATTTCTTTGCCATCAAAAAACGCCTAGACGATGCAGAGATCGTTACGCTTGTCGGAGCCAGGCAAGTAGGCAAGACGACCATGATGGAGCAGCTTGTCGAGCATCTCTTGGCTGTAGAGGATCCTAAGAAGATATTCTTTATTAGAGCCGATAATGCCGGGCTGAATGCTATATCCAAGTCGCCAATAGAAGATTCTCTGCAAGTCTATCAGGAATATGTACTGAAAGAAGAAATCGGCAGGATAAAATACAGGATTTTTGTTCTGATAGACGAGGTGCAGAAAGTAGAAAACTGGACGCAGAGCGTAAAAAGCTGGTACGATATCAACAAAAAAATCAAGTTCATTATTTCAGGCTCATCAAGCGCGAAGATAATAATGGACAGCACAAAACCCTTCGTTGGTCGAGCCATAAATCAAATCCTCGTGCCGTTCAAGTTCGTGGAAACTGCCCGATACGACAAGTTCGCCGCCGGAAAAGAGCGCCAGTATATCACCTCGATTAAAAAAACATTGAAAGACAGCTTGGTGGAGACAATGAAGAAAAAAGATATTTCAGAGATAGATATAGTTGGTCTATATTCAAAATTCCAGGACGCCTACAAGCAGCTTGCTCTTGAAGAACCGTATTTCAAGGCTCTGCTGACCAACTATACAATCAAAGGCGGGTATCCGAGGATTGTAAAAGAGCCGGAATTCAAGAGATGCGTAGAAAGCCTTACGACAAACTACAGGGATGTAATTAATTCTGATATAAAACAAACGTATTCCATACGAAAGCCGCAGCTAATGGAAACCATACTTGTTTATCTGGCTAGGAATACGTCCTCGATGCTGAACATGGAGACAATTGCGAGGGACTTGGAGGAAAACTCCTCCATAATAAAAGAATACATAGGTTTCTTGCGCGAGACATTCATAATCTCCGTTTCCGAGAATTTCCGCCACGGCAAAAGCAAGCGCGTGAAGAAGAAAGTCAAGAAATTCTACATAAATGATGTTGGGTTGAGAAACGTCATAAACAACTCATTTGTTCCGTCCGTTATCGAGGACGGAAATGAACTGGGAAGATTAGTGGAAACTATAGTATTCAACCACTGCCTAAGGCTGAAGTTTAACCTAACCAACAAAACCAGGCCGGACATGTTTTACTGGAGAGAAAACGGCGACGAGATAGACATAATACTGGACTGCATGGAGCATGTGCTTCCGATAGAAGTGAAGTATAGGAACAGGATAGATAGGCAAGATATCAAAGCAATACGCGAATTTGTAGAGAGCGGGCAGGCGCCATTCGGTCTCGTTGTCACGGTCGACAAATTAGAAAAAGACGGGAAATTGATTTACGTCCCGCTTTGGCTGTTTCTTTTGATGGTGTAAACTATTTCTTCAGATTTCTCAAAACCTCCTTTCATTTGTCAGTAAGCTGGCAAACGCACCCTATTTTTTCATGTGATGTCTACCTGCCGGAGTTCAATCTGGCCGGATTTCTGCAGATAATGGCGCTTGCCGGCATCTTGTATTTCCTGTATGCCAACAAGACATCATTCAATTTCTTTAAAATCAAGAAGGGCAAAAGAAGGAAGTAGCTTAATAGTCATACAATGGCAATGGACTATACGCGCCCTAAAGGGTGCGGTTTCTTGAAAGAAAGGAAGCCATATGGCAAAGAATTCACCCGATTCATCTGCCAGCTAAAGCTGCCAGTTTTTCTCGGAGTGCGTTGATAAAACCAATTACAATGCCAAGAATGAAATATGAGTTGGTTGCATGGTTGCGAATAGAAATCTAGCCGAACCAACCCCTTTATTTAATGCCGGATATAAATATTTATACAAACACATGTAAAGTGGTAGACATGCAGAATACTGATCTTAAACAAATGCCTTCAATCGTAAACAAAAGAGTAGAAGAAAGACTAGCGTATTTCCAAGATAAATTATCAAAGACTATACAAAGCGAAAAGGAACTGATGGAATTTGAGATACTGAGTTCTTTGGTGATAGAAAAAAAGGATGATTTAAGAAAATCTATGAAAGAAGATAGGCATAAGGCATGGAAACAAGCTCTAAAAAAGGCCAAGGGTAACGAGCAGAAGGCTATTGAGATTTTTGACGAGCTGTATCCCTAGGAAACCTTCTTCCTTCCAGTCCAACCATGTAAGCTAATTCTCTGACAGAATGTTCTTCCGAATAGACGACATTTATTCCTTTGCGCTTGTAATGCGCTATTATTCTTGCGTCTGGCATATCACATTCTTCGTTAAATGTTTCTCTGTATTTTACAAAAAGCTCGTATCCAGCCTTATTGTCAATCCGTTTATCGTATTGAAGCTCCTGGACGCATAAAGCGGCTTTAACCTTCGAAATCTTGTCCTTTGCATCGCCCGGTGCAATGTTCTTTTTGTATACCAAGACACCATATGTTTCCTGAATAACTTTGCTTGAAACAAAGAATCTTGTTTTTCTTGCTGTAGATTTCCATTCTTGCAGGATTTTCAGCCTAGATTCTTCCGACAGCGCCAGCTCCACAAAATCCATCGAGTCGAATGCTACTTTGTTTTCGTCTCGAAATTCGAGTTTCTTCACTTGGATGTTTATCGTCGGCATTTACCTCATCCTCAGAACATGTTCATCCCTGTTTTAACAGCTGTTTAATCCTCGGCGCGTCAGTTAGTTTTTCCAGTTCCTTGACAAAATCCGACATCTTTTCCAAAGGGATGATTATCGACCCCATTCTTTTTGATACATCACCAGTTTTTCTTTGTTCACATATCCTCAGATATTTTCCGTATTCGTTTTCCAAGACATCAAACCATATCGTTCTTCCCTGAGATGTGTTAAAACTTTTGAATAGAATGTAGTGCGGTCTATTGTTGGGAAAGTAAACCCGAGTTTGACCAAAGGTCTTGTTATAAATTTCGTTGGAAGATAACATATCCTGAAGGTGTTTTTCTACAGTCTCTCTAGAGATCTTGGTTAGCTCCATTATCTGGTTTATTGTCAGACCGTTTGGTTGTTCTTTCAGAGTGGCTGCTATTGTAGACGAGATTTTTACGGATTTTTCTGCCGGCGCTAGGTTTCTAATTTTCTCCAAGTCCAATTCCATGCGCTTAACTTCTAATTTCATTTATAAATACTTACCCCCCTAGATCTCAGGGGGAAAGATTTAAGTAGTATGGACTATACGCGCCCTAAAGGGTGCGGTTTCTTGAAAGAAAGGAATCTACAGGACAAAGGCTTCCCGATTCATCTGCCAGCTAAAGCTGCCAGTTTTCTCGGAGTGCGTTGATAAAAAGAAGCAGATTTCAATACGAACTTTCAGAGGATGTGAAGAAGACCAAGGCTGAGACGTCTTTGAAAAGAGCAAAGGAATTCACGTTTGAACTGGAAAAGCTGCCGATTAGGTAAGTATAATTAAGAAAGGTAATTATAATAATGAAATTCGCGGTATTGGCTGTGGCTGTCTTCATTCTTCTGTCTTCTGGATCAGCATTGGCCCAGTCTGTTCGAGTGTTTGTAGCCAGTGGCAGCTACACGGGTGATCTTGGTGGTATTGCAGGCGCTGACATCAAATGCATGTTGGCTGCAAGCGTCCTTGGGGGTAAATGGAATGCATGGCTTAGCGACGGCAGTACATCACCTTCCGTGCGACTGTATCACAACAGCGTCCCTTACGTCCTTGTTGACGGAACCGCTATCGCAGAAAATTGGGAAGGCCTGACAGATGGGGAATTGTTGCATGCGATCGATCTTACTGAAAATCAAGAGCCTCCAGATTCCGAAAGTGTTTGGACCGGCACACGCAACGACGGCACCAGTCACCCGCAAGACTGCAACGATTGGACTGAAGATTCTCATAGTCCTGAAGGACGAATTGGTAAGAACAACGATGCAAAAAAATGGACCAATGACGGTAATGAAAGGTGCGACGGCTCTGCGACCATATACTGTTTCGAACAAAAACCCGTTGCCACTGCTGTTGAAAGCGTTGAGGGAGACCACACCTTTTCTTATGTAGACGTGACCGACAACGGGAAAACTGTCATTGTCGTCGCCGGGGAAAATGGTATGACATGCAAATGGTATGGCAGCGATGTTGATTATTCTGATTCTTCTGGTATTCCCTGCATTACGTCGGGGGCTCGTGCAACTTGCACTGTCAGTTCTACTGCGATTGGAAATGTTTACACCAAGCATATCGCATGCAAGAACTCGCTAGGCAATGGCCAGTCTGCTACGGAAAATTTGGATGTCACATGGGAAGTAAATGTTGAAGAAATACCAGAGTTTGTAAGCACTGCTGAGAACTTTACCGCAACTTATCCGGATGCAATAACGGCGACTGTAGGTCAGCTGACAGACATTAAAATCGACATTTACAATATAGGAACGGCATCTGAATCATATATTTTAAGTTACGCCGCCAGCTTTCCTGGCATCCTCGACATTACCAACAGGCAAGTGACAACGCAGACTGCGGATCCAGGCCAGTCAATTCCAGTGCATACCAGCATCAGAACTTTGACAGGGGACAACAATGCTCTTTCAATAACTATTACAGGTGTCTCAACAGGCGAAATCCTATACATTAGCATACCCGTAAGGTCAGGCAAGTTTAGTTTGCCCGAGTTTGGAATTTTCGGGTTTTTGCAAATAATCTTGATTTCATCAGTACTGTATTTCTTGTATATTAGATTTAGGTGAGCTGTAAAGTTAGCGACACCTAAAAGAGTGATAATACGGTTTTAGCTTATTGTTAATAAATTGCTTTTAGAAAAACAATACTCAAGTCCGAAACGTCAAGTCCAATAGAATTTAGGCGCATTATTGCTGCTTTGTAATTACAGTTTCCCAAGAACCTCTTCGACCTTCGTTATAAATTCCTCTGCGTCTGCCAGCACAGCCGTTGCGTTCTCTTTCGAAATTGCCGGCGTTGCATCGTATTGTGCTGTTTCCCTTCTCGATTTGGTTTCTATAAGCTTTGTTATCAGTTTCTCACTCAGTGTGTAGGCTTTCGACAGATTATCGACGTGTTTAGCTTCCAGCTTTTCCTTTCTGACATAATAATTTTCCAGTACTGCTATAGTAGCTGCATAACTTTTTGATTTGAATCCTAATTTTGCAATAGTGGCCAACGTAGACATGTACATTCCGTAATAGGAGACGATGATAACCCATTCGTATGTGTTGAAATCATGTGGCATTGACAATACTTTCTTCAGCTCATCGTGCTCTGAAATCCTGAAAAGGACGTTTGCAACTGTGTAGTTCTTTCTAGCTTTTGCAAGAAACGGTTTTTCCAGCTTTTTGTATTCATACCTCTTCAGCAATTGTTCTTTTCTCAGATAACCAGAAATTTTCCGCTTCAGAAAATCGCTTCTTTTCATGTCATCAGCCTCCAGAATATTTCAGAACCGTATAGTGGAATACCATATTCTCGTGTTTCTTTGCCGACATTTAATTCTTTGGATTTCAGCATTTTCCTGAACTCTATTATGTCTGTTATCAAAGGACTTGTTTTAACACTATGTGAATATTCATAACTGGCACATGCTCTTTCTATGCCTTCTCTCACTGATTTGTCTTTCATATCTGCTACTATAAACAGCAAATCTATATCAGATGACTTTGTAGCTGTGCCTTTAGCGTAACTACCAAACAGAACTACAGAGTGCAGATCTGCTTCAAGTGCCTCGGAAAGCTTTTCTGTAAGGTTTTCCAGAACTGATTTCAATTTGTGATTCTCCTTAAATAACTCTTCTTTTCGCAATAGATCGGCCTCTGCGAGAATCTGCCTGCATCTAGCATTTTCCAGATTTAATGTACAATGCTTCGCCATGCCTATTTTTTCGGCTAAAATTATTTCTTCTTTTATCATCGAACTTACGTGATTGTGAGCAGGCCTGTAGCCTATTTTGAGCTTTTTCGATATTCCAAGTATTGAAAGGCCGCTTAATTCGCGTCTTAAAAGACTTGCTATTTTCAATACTGTTTCTCGCCTCATATTATTCACTTAATGAATAATACTATTCATTTTAGTATATAAGGCTTTTGTACAGCTGGGACGAAATCATGCGCTTTTCTTTTCAACTTACAGGAACACCAAGCGCAACAACGGCTTCACGAATCAGATGCGCTTTGCCCAAATCCGCCTCCGGCAACTTCTCATAATCCTGACGTTAGGCGTAATTCAAAATTCGTCTTTCCCCGATCGCCCGCCCCTAAATCGAGAGGGTTCTCTTCACTTTCATGTCATTTCTTCAAGAATCTTTCCACTTTACCTGACGTTTACTTTACAGCCCCGATTTAAGGTGGCTAGAGATTAGTTTCATATGCCGCGCTTGTGAAGAGGAAAGGACTAGGCCCTAATTCAACCCTGCAAATTTTAATTATGCAAAATGCCCACAAGCCGCAGAAACAAATATATGCGATGAGTGCCAAATAAACTTGGATGAAGAGCATATTTTTTATCATAGCTGCAGTCGTTCTGTTGTTTTCCGTTAGCGTTTCCTACGCCCAGGGCTTGAAAACGATATCGCTGAATCCTGGATGGAACTTGATTTCAATAAGCTACAAGTCATTTTCCGTATCGTCGACGACATGCGACATCGGGAAACTAAGCTTTTACAACAACCATCCGATACACGGGTGGCAGGTTGTCAGAGATTTCTACGAACTTGACGGCGCGAAGGGATACTGGGTCCGCTCAGAAAAAAGTTGCGAAATAAGGATAACAGCTAGCGATGAGGTTGCGGGCGAGAATATACGGCTGAAAAGTGGCTGGAACCAAATAGGGTCGACGACGAATCCGCTGAGCTTTGAATCAGTCAAAGGACGTTGCGACGACTTGGAGTTTGTTCTCAGCTACTCCCCGGTCGGCAACATTTGGACTATACTGAACTTGACCGATAACCTCGAGAGGCACAAGGGTTATTTTGTCAAAGGCGTCAACTGCCCGCCGATAACTGAAGTGGTGAGCGTGGAAGGGTACGCATCGAAACCGTATCATGACATTAACGACAACGGCACTACGAATATTTTTATTGTCGGCGAGAATGGGATGGCATGCAGGATGTATGGCAGCGATGTTGATTATACAGCTGCAAGCGGAGAACCATGTGTGGTTAACGGAGACAGAGCCGCATGTTTCGTGAGCTCCACGGTCGGCGGATTCGCCTATACAAAGCACATAGCGTGCGAAAACTCCTTGGGAAAAGGTCAATCTGCCAGCGAGAACCTTGACGTCACATGGAATGTCCAAGATCTCATACCGCCGACAGGAACCGTGACGATAAACAATGGCAAGGCTCGCACAAACTCGCCTTCTGTCGCTTTATCGCTGACTTGCGTGGACACGTCTGGATGCTCGCACATGCTGATTTCAAATGACAATGTGACATATTCCGCGCCGTCGGCATATGCGCCAACCGCCGCATGGGTGTTGGATTCAAGCAATGGTGAAAAGACAGTTTACGTCAAGTACAGGGACGTCCCGGGGAACTGGATGGTTCTTCCAACCAAGGACACTATAATACTGGACACGGTCCCGCCTGTTCTGAGCGACGGCAAACCGACGGGCATGACAAGGGCTTCCGATCCAACTCTCTTTGTCGAGACCAGCGAACAGGCCACATGCAGGTACAGCACATCTCCCGCAGATTACGGCTCTATGGATCCAGCAACAGAGAGTGCCGAGAGTTCAAGTCATTCCTGGAAGTTTACCGGCTTGCCGGACGGTCCCAAGACCTACTATGTCAAGTGCAAAGATTTGGCCGACAATGTCAACCCTGCAAATTACCAAATATCTTTCACGATAGACACCACTCCCCCGACGGTGACGTTGAATGTATACAGTCCCGATCCCGAGACCGCTGTCAGCACGCCGACGTACAGCGGGACTGCGGCTGATGCGTTGAGCAATATTGACAGCATACAATACAGGTACAAGCCCAACTCGCTTGGATGGAACGAATGGCCGGCTGGCGACTGGAGAGGAGTTGGCTCAACCACTCCCGGCCTGCCTGCGCAGTCCGTCAGCTTCAGCTTCACGATTCCTGAAATGGACGACATGATGTACGACATCGAGGTGAGGGCGCATGACACCGGCTCTGACAGCTGGTCGCCTACAAATCCAACTCCAGCTGCAGCCAAAGATGAGCTGACGATGAGGCGATATAGTTCACTTATAGATTCCGTTTGCGTTAAAAATTTTGCAGGTGCCTATGTCTGCAACGGCGATGTGGATGTCCTATACGGAGAGAATATTGAATTGAAAATAACAGTTGTGAACACCGGTCCGACGCAGGGCTGGTGGCTCGTAGGCGCGGAGGCTTGGAGGGTGGACAACTATGTCGCCCCTCATCTTTCCAGAGACCCTGCCACAAGAGTTGACGTCTACTACAACGGCTTGGACAATGACGGCGGCTTGTCGCCAGGCACTCCTAATGGAATAGGTTCAGATTGCTATGTTGGCCCACCTATTGATGTTAATAATGGAAACATTGCGCCATTCGTCGCAAGAGAAGTATTCTGCAAGTTTCCCGCTTCCCTGTTCGGCAATCCTACATCCGACAACCAAAGGATAATGTTCTGGGTGCACGAGAGGGACTTGGGCCAGGACAGGGACAACGACTGCGGCGGAACATCAGACAGCGCTTACTGCGGCGGTGCGTTCGGTCAGTTCCGCCAATGCCCTAACGGTTGTTTTGGTGGCACATGGTGGTATGATGCATTGTCCACAGCAGAACCGGCAGCAGTAAGAGTGAACATAGAATATGCGCCTCATGTTGACCCTGTTGCTCTTGTAGGCGAATGCAGAAACGGCCAAACTGTCACTTTGAAGTGTTTGGCTACTGATCCCAACCAGCCTGACAGAGACCTGACAGTGAATGTGTGGGCAGGACAGTGCAACCCGCCAGACGATGCCGCATGCAGGGCCAGCTTGGCATGGATCACGCCAGCTACTACTGATAGAGTTTACTATGCAAATGAAGGTATGACCCCACCAGCAGCGGCAAACGGAGCGCCGTTTACTAAGACTATTGCAGCTGTCAACCAGCCTGTAGGCAGCGCCATAGCCGCGACATGCCGCGCGACTGACAACGCCGGGCTGGTTTCCAATTGGGGCGACTCATATCCATTGTGCGTGGTTGTGAACACCAATCCTTTATTGAGTTCTGTCTCGACGCCTACAAGTGTTGAAATATTGACTACGATGACATTTTCGTCCACTGCTACAGATCCCGATTCTGGGTCAGGAGACATGCTGACACTTTATGTCTGCAGAAATTCCGACTGCAATAGTTGCGGACCTGCGGGAACAGGAAATTGTTGGGGTGCCAGCTCTGCCAGCATTTCGTCAAATCCCTCTGCAACAACCACATGCCCCTTGCCTAGAGGCGCCAACAGCTACTGGGCTAGGGTGTGCGACCAGAACAATGGTTGTTCGGCTATATTGGGCGGGAGCACGGGCATGAGCTTCACATGTGTAGACACGACACCACCGACAGGAAGCATAGTGATTGACGACATCGACGATGCCGACGATGAGTACACGAAGAGAACGGATGTTAAACTGGCATTAACCTGCAACGATCACTCGAACTGCGAGAAAATGAGCTTCTCCACGGATGGCACTACGTACGGTGCAGAGGAGAATTATGCTGCAACAAAAACTTGGATATTGTCTGGCATTGACGGACGCCAGAATGTATATGTAAAGTACAGGGATACTGCGGGCAATCAAATGGTAGCGGGCGTTTTCGATTCCATAATCCTGGACAGGGTGGCGCCTAGCTTCACCGGTAGCGGACCGACAGGAAACATAATGATTTCACCGGTCACGCTCTACGCAGACACGAATGAGCAGTCCAGCTGCAGGTACAGCGAGACACCAAGCACTGCCACCGACCCGACAGCAGCTTACAACGCGATGGCTCAAGAAAGTGCTCCAAATAAGCAACATTCTTGGAACTTGGGCGCTATACCTGATGGCCAAAGCAGGAATTATTACATAAGGTGTAGAGACATGGCAGGAAACGTAAATACACCCGACCTTACCATAAGTTTCACAATGGACCAGTCGCCTCCGACAGGGAGCGTAGCGATTGACGACATCGACGATGCCGACGATGAGTACACGAAGAGAACGACAGTCGCTTTGTTATTGACCTGCAACGATCCCTCGAACTGCGCCAAAGTCAGTATATCGAACGACAACGCTAATTATGTGGAATCCAGCTTTTCAGGGACTTCAATGACAATGGATTGGACATTGTCTTCTGGCATTGACGGTTCGAGGACAGTTTACGTCAAATACAGGGATACTGCGGGCAACTGGATGAACAGCCCTGTTACAGACACTATAACTTTGGACAGGGCGGCGCCTGGTAAAGTTTCAATTTTGAATGTTGAAGGTGACACATCATTGCCGTATCTTGACGATAACGGTGACGGACATTCAGCTATTCTAGTCAGCGGGGAAAGCGAGATGGCATGCAAGTGGTATGGCAGCGATGATGGTTATTCTGACTCGTCTGGAACATTATGCACCACAACAAGCAATCAAGCCGCATGCCTAGTTCCCCTTTCTGGAGAGACAACTCATGAGAGGTGGATAGCATGCAAAGACAGGGCAGGAAACGGTCAAACTGCGACAAACAACAGAAAGGTTTCGTGGAACGTGGACGACACATTGCCTCCAATAGTCACACTTGATGCACATTCCAGTCCGACTAATGATAACACTCCGACATTTACAGGAACAGCTACAGATTTGCTGACAGACATTGACAGCATACAATACAGATACAAGCCAAGCTCAGTCCCCTCATGGAGCGTCTGGACAAATGTTGGCTTTACGCCTAGACGCGATGTCAGCTTCAGCTTCACGATGCCGGAGTTGGTAGACAACACTTATGACTTTGAGGTACAGGCACGTGATAAAGGATCGAACACCTACACATCTGCATCGCGCGGGCTGACAATAAAAGCTTATTCCTCCATTATATTATCTGTTTGTGTCAACGACAAATGCGACAGCAGCAACGATGCAGAAGTATCCGGCGCATACATCGACTTGGTGGTTAAGGTGCGGAACACAGGCCCTACCCAAGGTTGGTGGTTTGTCGGCGCGGAGGCTTGGAGGGTGAACGACTATACAATCGACCCTCATCTTCCCACTAACAGAGACTCTGCCACAAGAACTGATGCCTACTACAACGGCTTGGACAAGACCGGCGGCTTGGCGCCGCATACGTCAACCAGAACAGGTGCATATTGCTATGTTGCCAACGACGCCGAACTCGCAACAAATGGCGAGAGGGATATAACATGCAGGTATCCCACCTCTTTATTCGGACCTACAACGGGCAGCCAAAGGATAATGTTCTGGGTGCACGAAAGGGACTTGGGCCAGGACAGGTACAACGACTGCGGCGGAACATCAGACAAAGCTTACTGCGGCAGTGCATACGGACAATGCTCCGGCGGCTGCTGGGGTGGCACATGGTGGTATGATGCATTGTCCAAAGCAGAACCGGCAGCAGTAAAAGTGAAGATAAGCGACGGAGCACCGCCTGAAACTATATTAATTTCGACTCCGCCTGACCTTACCAATAGCAGAACACTGACATACAGCGGGACGGCGACTGATTTAGTGACCAGTATCAGGGGCGTGCAGTACAGGTACAAGCTGTCAACTAGCAGTACCTGGGGCGACTGGACAAATGTTGGCTTTACGCCTGTCTCCGGACCACCGCCCAGCGCCACTTTCACATTCAGCTTCACGATGCCGACTGACGGGACTTGGAATGTCGAGGTGCGATCGCGCGACGACATAGGAAACAACAACTGGGATGCCACGCCTGCGGCTGACACTGTGACAGTGGACACAACAGCTCCAGAGATTTCATTTATCTCTGCTCCTACCCTCACAAGCGACAGCACGCCGACGTACAGCGGGAAGGCGGATGATACATTGAGCAATGTGGATGACATAGAATACAGGTACAGATTGCACCCTAGCGGTGCTTGGAGCGCATGGACGAACGTTGACGCATTCACGCCTGCGCTTTCTCTTTTATTCAGCTTCACGATGCCGACATTATCCGATAACACGTACAATATTGAGGTGAGCGCGCACGACACCGGCTCCGGCCAGTGGAGCCCCCCTTACAGCCTTACGGTGCGAATAGATACGACGCCCCCGACTATATCAATTGCGAATGTTGAGGGAGTCGTGCCTCCAGGGCCGTATAGCGACACAAACAATGATGGCAAAACCAACATTGTTATTAATGGAGAAAGCGGGATGGCATGCAAGTGGTATGACAGCGATGTTGCTTATACTGATTTGTCCGGAAATGCATGCACTCCTACCGGAAGTCCAACTACGTGCACGATAAGCCCCACCACTTTTGGAAGTTATACAAAATATATAGCGTGCAAGGATTCTTTGGGCAATGCACATACCATTAGCAACAACCTACATGTCTCATGGGAAATACCGAATATACCGCCCTCATTCACAGTTATTCCAAACGATGGAACTCCCAAGTTTACTCTGATAGAGAATAATCCAAGTGTGGGTTCAGGGAAGTCAGACGAAACAAAATCTGTAGTCATGGACTCTTCCTACATCTATGTAGCAGGTCACGATTCAGTTACAGGTGTCGCCCAACCCCGAATAGAAAAGCGCGACAAAACCACTGGGGCTTTGGTCACAGCATTCGATGGCGATGGTGTTGTGCAGAGCAGCGGTGTGACTGAAATATATGGTTTCGATATGGCGATAGACCCTTCCTACATCTATGTAGCAGGGGCCTATGGACAAACGGCTGAGGGTAGTGTATGGAGTATAGAAAAGCGCGACAAAACCACTGGGGCTTTGGTCACAGCATTCGATGGCGATGGTGTTGTGCAGAGCAGCGGTGTGACTGAAATATATGGTTTCGATATGGCGATAGACCCTTCCTACATCTATGTAGCAGGGGCCTATGGACAAACGGCTGAGGGTAGTGTATGGAGTATAGAAAAGCGCGACAAAACCACTGGGGCTTTGGTCACAGCATTCGATGGCGA
>CAYJVM010000010.1:27190-29692 GCA_964373665.1 uncultured archaeon
AAAACCACTGGGGCTTTGGTCACAGCATTCGATGGCGATGGTGTTGTGCAGAGCAACCCCACTGTAGGTGCTTTTGGTTATGATAGCGCCAATGCTATAGCAACTGATGAAAATTATCTATATGTAGTCGGCGATGTCATAGTCGATTACAAAGGCGGAATTAATTCAGAACTCCGTATAGAAAAGCGCGACAAGGTATCAGGCCAGTTAATATCCAGTTTTGGGACGAATGGTGTTTTTCAAGATAATACTAGTCCTCGTTCTTCGTTTGGAAAAGATATAGCAATAGATTCCTCCAGCATCTATGCGGTAGGCCGCCTTGTGAATCCTCCAACCGGCGATGACCAGTGGCGAATAAGAAAAATAGACAAAACCTTCTCAAATGTAGTTCCCGGCAAATTTGTAACCTTTAGGGCTACTGCGACAGATACCGAAGGCAACCAATGGAAACTTCTGGTTTGCAAGACAAATGCACAGAGCGGTGGAAGTTGTTCTGGAGTAACATGGTGCAGTTCAGGCCTAGTTGGCTCAGGGACGCAAGCAGAATGCTCCTATACAGCCACTGTATCAGACATTACTACAAATGCATGGTATGCATTCGCATGCGACAGCAATAATGCTTGCTCTCCGTCTGATAGTACAAACTCGCCGTTTTATGCTAACACCTTTAGTGTTTCAGCAGTATCTACTACTAGTGATTCTAGTGGACTTTGGCCGCCACAAGATGTGACTATTGATGCGTTTGACGAAAACAGAATATTTGTGACATATGATTTTTCTGCATTTGCAGGACCTTTTGTATATGACTTTAAGCTTGTCAAGTCTACAGACGGCGGTACGACATGGAGTACTCCAGTGAGTATAGACCCTTCGGCAAACATTGACGACTACAGCGGACTAATGGCGGCAGATGCAAATACAGTGTTTGTAACTTATATTGCTTGGTCAGGCAGTTCGTACATTGTGAAATTCGCCAAATCCACTGATGGAGGCGTGACTTGGCCAGATTCTAACGTAAGAACTATACAAACAGTGACTCCATCTGCATTTTCAAATATCCGCACCACGCTTTATGCTGTCAATCCCAGCACGATATTTGTAACATATGGGGATATTGCGGCAAATGTTTTGAAATTCGCCAAATCCACTGATGGAGGCGATACATGGTCTTTTATTAGGACAGTGGACAGCACGCCCTATACAACAGCTAGCATGTCCATGTACGCTTTGGACACGAATAAAATATTCATAAGCTATCAGGACTCCACAAATCAGAAATTGAAATTCGCCAAATCCACAGACGGCGGAAATACATGGACTAACCTGCAGTTAGATAATGTTGAGATCGCCGGTGGTGGCACTTCGATATACGCCTTGGACGAAAAAAGAATTTTCATAAGCTATTTTTCTAACCAAGAAGGAGACCTGAAATTTATAAAATCCACTGATGGAGGCAGTGTATGGTCCTCACCGATAAGAGTTGATACGGTAGGAAATGTTGGAAAATATTCGTCAGTGTATGCAAAAGACTCACATAGAATTTACACAGCGTATAGTGATGAAACGAATGATGACCTCAAGTTTGCTGAATCAGCAGACGGCGGAAATACATGGACTATATCGATCGTAGACTCATTTGGTTATACTGGCATGAGACCATCGATGGATTCGACAGGCAACAAACTTTTCATAGCTTATTATGATTTGACAAACAGAATTTTGAAATTTGCCAACAAACTGTCCCAAACAATCACATGATCCAGTGGGTAATCGCTGAGCCCCGGCAGGAAGTGTTTGACTGATAACAGAACTGTTTCCGGATAAATTTATGGCCATCCCAGGAAAAACGTTCCTTCCGCATCCGCCTTGTCAGTGGTCACCCTCAAATTAAACTCGACTATAGTGCCCAGCTCTTCCGAGCACGGCGCTAACGAATAGTCGAAAGTGGCCCTATAGTTCTTGTCCCTCGCAAAATCCAGCACAAAGTCCCTGTACTCAGCCAAGCTATAGCTGAGGTCATCGCAGCTTTCGCTGCCTTCAACAACCACTCCTGCCTTTTCCCGTATATTGTCGAATGTGAACAGCTCGTCCGTCATCGCAACCGTGGACGTGTCTGGCACTCTTGAAGGCTCGAGCCATCTCCCGACGAAGAAAAGGATGACAACTATGGTGGCGGCGGAGACTATGAAAAACTGGCCTTTATTCGATCTTGACGAACTGCGCGTGCGGGACGCCATCAATATTGATAACGTTTTCCTTCGATATAAAGCTGGCTTAAGAATAATAATTATGCAGGGGTTAACTAAAGAGGAAATAACGAAAAATCACAACGATTTAGTAGAACTTATTGGAAATAACGTACGATCCGAGAGTTCGTGCAATGAATATTAATTTCTGAGCGTGACTATGTGTAGAAACACTTCATCTTCTAAATATATAATCATCTATTTAAATAGTTGAAGATGTAAATAGATTATATGAGAACCAAAACTATCACAGTTA
>CAYJVM010000011.1:0-29129 GCA_964373665.1 uncultured archaeon
CTACAATGTATATAGGGAAACCAGTCGGTTAATTATAAGTTTTCTACAAGGCTAAAGGATAAATACTTGAAAGCAAATCCGCAACACTTTTAAAGATTTTAATTTACGGATATTTGTAGCTCAAAACCAAATTTCCTTGTCCGTCTCTCAAGAACAGAGTATCGCCGTCGTTATTCCAGACGCCCATCCGGCTGTTCCAATACAAATCACTTGAGTTATCTGTGCCTTTGCCGGAATGCAGAGTGAATTCAGACTCCTTGTCCAAAACAAAACTGCCTAAAGTATAGGTGTTCCTGCCTTCGTCCTTTACAGTCCATCCTCTCAATTCAACAGCCTCATCGCAGACATTTCTGAAGGTGGCATACTCGTCATTTAGATTCTCATTGTCGTTTCCCTCCGCATTATAGTTCATGAATATAACTTCGATGCAGCTCCTTTCGGCTGATGACCATATGCCGACCTTATTTTTCTTGGCGCCCAGTTCCGCATCACTGAACTCATCGTAATACTTGCTGCCTTGAGGCATAAGATAGACGGACGCATACCCTTCCTTAACCATCTGCAGGTTGACAAACTCGTCGCCGACGAAGACGAACCTCAACAGCCTCCCGTACCTGTCCTTATCATCATCGCCCTTCTCCATGGTGATTTGCTTTCCTTCCACAAGCTCAACCATCCTGTCCTTGGCCTCCTGGTAGTAGAAATTGTTTTTCTCTGGAGAATTGATTCCCAGTATTCTGACTCTATCGCCGTTCTCCAACTCCAATGTGTCTCCATCGACAACTCTTGCGACGACAGCGCTTTCCTTGCTCTGGCTCAGAGATGTGTACTGCGTAACGCATCCCGCCGCAAAAACCAATGACACGACAACCAAAGCTGCAATGTATCTCATAATGAAAATTACGCCTATGTTATAAACTAGCTTGCCACTCCACCCCTATCCACCTTCACGCCCCCTTTGAAGGCTTCCATATCCTCCTTGCCATACTCCTCTATAGCGTCTGAGAGAGTCTTGTTTCCCAATTTCTCTGAACATGAGCGGCATACTGTCACAGCCTTGTACGTGTCCTCGTCTCCAGCAGAAAAAACCGTCGCTTTCTTTTTGCAAATCGTGCATTTTCCCTCGAAAGTTGCAGAAATTTTTATCTTCATCTCAATTTATTCGGTTTTTCTAGGATAAATTCTTTCGGGAATTTTCCGGAAAAAATTTGATAACTTTATATGTAAAAAAATGAAAATACTTTTATAAAAAGAGGTGTGAAAATTGGCAGCTAAAGCAAAGAAAAGACGACGATAATTTCATACGAATCAGAATTGTTTTTTTCTTTTTTATATTCTGAATTCATACCACCTTACCTTCTTTCTTTCAACAAGTTCTTTGATTTTTCCTTGATTTCTTTTCAAAGAACTTTTCCCTGACTTGACCTCGCAGAAAATAATTTCCTTCGGACTCCCTTCTGAATTCCCGTGGAATATAACAAAATCTATCGGGTCTCCCATCCATCTTACATCATGCGGATCGTAGGAAAATCTGTCAAGAAACGGCACCAGTTTTTCCAGAGTTTTCCCGGAGATGGTCCTCGCGCTTCTCATGATGGCGTCCTCCCTAATTCGCCTTTCTTCTGCATCAATCCATTCTTTCACTCTTCTCTCGAACTTGAACCTCCATTCCAAATTCTTGTAAAGGAGATATGCCATAACTAGGCCAAGAAGTATTACTGCAATTTCCAAGAATGCCATCCACTCGCCTTTTAATACTTTAACTTTATTATTAGAAATCTATGGCCTTAGCTGAGATCACTTCGATGATAACACTTTTTGCTGATCAACTTACCCAGATAGTGGCGTCGATAGGATACCCCGGCATCTTTATTCTGATGGCGATGGAGAGCGCAACACTTCCAGTACCAAGCGAGATTGTGATGCCGTTTGCGGGGTACCTTGCGGCCGAGGGTACTTTCAACCTGTGGGCCGTGACTCTTGTCGGTTCGTTTGCGAACTTGGCCGGCTCCCTGCTGGCGTATGCGGTCGGCTTTTACTTTGGAAGGGGATTCATCTCCAAGTACGGCAAGTATTTTCTTTTGAAGGAAAGGTTCCTTGCAATGTCTGAGGAATGGTTCAAGAAATACGGTGAAAAGGCTGTCTTCTTCAGCAGGATGCTCCCTGTCGTCAGGACTTTTATTTCCCTGCCGGCCGGCATCGGGAAAATGAATCTGCCCAAATTCATCTTCTACACATTCGTTGGGTCGGTCCCGTGGAATTTTGCGCTGACATACTCGGGCTTTTGGCTGCGTGAGAACTGGCAAATGATCCTGGAATATTCACACTGGATAAGTCTGACCGTCGTCATCACAATATTCGGAATTCTAATTCTTTGGTTCATTAAGAAGAGAAAGTCACTTTACTAGGTCCACTGCAGCACCGCCGATTGAGGCAGGAAGAGTGATCAGCGCAGTTCTCTTGATTGCTACGGCTGTTTCAACATCCCACGGCGCCTTGTCGACAATGGAAAGAAGCAGACCTACTGTGACGAATGAAACAAAATAAGTCACCACAAGTCTTCTTGTGAACTGTTTCATCACAAGCTTTCCTTCGAAAGTTATCTTATGGTAGCGTGTGTAAAACAAAAGCATCGACAATGCGAAGAGATTGAATATTATAAGGCCGATGATGTTGGGTACCGGAAGCTGTGCTCCCATATCCCAGACTTCCTGCGCAAACAAGAATGGAGACGCCAGAACTATCGACCCTATGAAAATTTGGGCGATGTCACGTATATCGAACTTGAGATAAATAGGCTGCAATGTGGCGACAATCTGCCCGCCTTTCTCCATTAGTGTCTTGATTTGGAACAATCCATGTGGGGTTTTCGCTATATTCTCTTCGATTTTAATGATTTCATGCGGCTGTTGAATCTTTTTCTTTCTTCTAGGCATGTTAATGCAAAATAGTTTTCTAGAATATATTGCCGGATTTTAGTTAAATAATAGTCCCGCCAGGATTCGAACCTGGGTCACGAGGGTTCTTCCTTCATCTTTTATCAGAGCTTTGCAAGTCCAAAGCCTCGTATCTTACCAGAGTTTGACTCTCTTGGCCACTAGACGACGGGACTAATATATGTAGATTGCAATAGTGATTTAAATGGTGTCTATCGAATCTTTCATTAACCTCATAAGCGGGGGTAACATTTTTATAAGCTATATAGCCATCTTCCTGGCTAGCTTTGTGGGCAGCTCCACTTTCTTTGTTCCCATCATACCGCTTCCATCTTATGTTCCGATATTTTTCGGGGTGGCGGAGGGACTGCATCCGCTCAGTGTCGGGCTTGTTGCAGGGGCTGGCTCTGCACTGGGAGACGTTATCGGCTATCTTATAGGGCTCGGCAGCAGCGCGGCGATAGAGACGATAAGACACAAGACGCCAAAGTTTCTGAAAAAGTTTGAAAAGTTTTATTCAAAGATAGGTTTTTGGACTGTACTTACATTCGCGTTTTTGCCTTTTCCATTTGACATCGTAGGCGCGATGAGCGGCGCATCGAAATATGATTTCAAAAAATTCCTTGTTGCTCTCTTGATAGCAAGGACTGCAAGGTCGCTGCTGCTGGCTTATACCGGCTTGTGGATAGTCTCGTTGTTCACCAGTTTGTTTTAAGTGAATCCAATGTACAAGCAAGTTATCATAGTGAGGAAGGACA
This sequence comes from uncultured archaeon, assembly GCA_964373665.1. Lineage (GTDB taxonomy): Archaea > Aenigmatarchaeota > Aenigmatarchaeia > CG10238-14 > SCSR01 > JACOWB01. The sequence continues at coordinate 3,695 of CAYJVM010000011.1, forward strand.
TTAAACTTGGCGTGGGGAAGGCGGCTTCGCAGGCGGCGCACGCGGCTGTGGGATCGATGAAATTGGCTGATCTTGAAGATGTGGCAAGATGGGAGAAGGAAGGGAGTAAGAAAGTTGTGCTTAAAGTGAAGAGTGTTGAGGAATTGAAATCGATTCAGGAGAAGCTAAAGAAGAATAGGATACCGCATTTCTTGGTGAAAGACGCCGGATTGACGCAGCTGAAGAAAGGCATTGTGACTGCATTGGGCATAGGGCCGATTGAGGAGAAGAAGATTGACAGGATAACGGGCAAGCTTAAGCTACTTTAACTGGGTCGCATCCCGTAAAGATTCCAAACTCTGGAAGCCAGTTAAAGTAGTGTTGGAGTTTATTACCAATGTCGGCGAATCTTCGATGCCGTATATCTTCTTGATCAGCTTGACGGAATTGTTGTCCTTGTCCATCACATAAAAATTGAAAACGAAAACTTTTCCTATGTTTTCCTCCCTGAGTTTAGTGAGGACGAAACCCTGCCTTATCGAGTCGTCATCGTCCCCGTAAAAGAACAATATAGTCACCAACCCAGGATCACATTCCCTGTATTTCTCCACGCTTATCCAATACTGTATCTCGTTCAAAAAATATCTATTCTTCAGAAGATTGTAGCCATCTCCTGTTATCAGCCCCTTGTTTTCAAAATCTTCCAGCTCGTTGCCCAGATTCTCGACTTGATTCGTAATGTCGACCAGATAAGGCTGTATGACTGCACAGTCCTTTATTGACAGTTTGTTTATTATCTCATTTGTAATCACAAAATCTTCTATCTGGGAAGTTAGCTTGAGGGAATCCTTTTCTATCAGTTGTTTTTTTAAAGAGTCCAAGTTCATGCCGATGGAAACTCCAACTCCGAAAATCACTAGAACTATCAGACCAACGTACAAATAATGTCTTCTGCCGAACATACTTTACCATTTCGTTTTTATACCTAATATTTCATACAGTATGCAAAAAATCCAGACTAGGCCGAGAAACGGGTAGTATAACACTATGGTCAGCGTGGACATGAAAATGTTTTTCCAACTCTCGTTCGCAAGATTGTGCGCAAATGCTATAAGCATCATGGCAAGGAAAACCGTTATTGCTATAGGAAAGTACCCGACATAGTTAAAGTTTAGGAGAATTGATTGCATGGTTAGCGCAAAACTCATAGGCGGTATTGCAAAGCCGACAGCACTGAAGTACAGGTAAGACATATGCAAGAACTCGTACAAGGAATAGAGCAACATTGAGAAACCCGCAGGTACTAGGACGTATACCGTAAGAAGCACTATCGAGAGCTGGTAAATTCCGAGGTTCTTGTATTTCGGGTTGAAAAGCATGTGCCTGTACTTCCAAAGGTTCTGAAGCATCCCCCGATTCCATCTTAGCCTCTGGTTGAACAATCCTTTGATGTCTGTAGGGACTATGGTGTACGAGAAAGCATCAGCGACAGTCCTTATATTGTGGCCTTTGTCCCTAAGACGGAGACCTATTTCCAAGTCTTCCGTGAGGTTGTTTTCGTCAAAGCCACCAAGGCTTTTTACCAGATTTTTGTTGTATAATGAAATCGCTCCGGGGGTGACAAAATTCGTCTCCATGCTGTCCATTAACTTTCTTGCAAGGATTGCCATTAGGTATTCTATCTTCTGGAACCTTTCAATAAGGGACTTGGTGCTGTGAGGTTTTATGGCGGATACTACTGCACCTACGTCATTATGAGTGTAGGACAGGACAATTTTGGTTATTGTGTCCTTCTCTACTAACGTATCTGCGTCCATGACACCGAAAATCTCGCCGGTCGCATGCTTCAACGCATTGTTCAATGCGGCTCCTTTTCCTCTGTTGGACTGGTTTATTACTTTTATATCACTGCGCTTTTCGAAGCTCCTGAGCACGTCCAAAGTATTGTCTGTGGAGCCATCGTCGACAACTATTATTTCCAACTTGTTTTTGGGATAGTCTGACTTCATCAGGCTGTTTATGGAGATCTCCACGTTCTTCCCTTCGTTGTATGCAGGTATGGCAATCGACACTTTCGGATGGCTTTCCAGCTTGCCGTAGGATTCTTTGAGTCTGTGTCTGTCTTTAAAGTATACAAGCAGCCAGACTAGAGAAATGTATGTGCTTATCATCGCCAATATCCAGACTATAAGATTCAGCTGCATAATTATCAAATGGTGTTTACATTAAAAGACATCATACCGTGATGTTCAAGGACGCCATCAGGAATTTTATTGTTGCCCTGTCAAAGTCTTCTCGAGTCGTGCCCTTTACGTATACCACGTTGTCGATCATTCTCACTTCGGTGGTATCTGCGAGGGTTGGCGGAACTAGGACTATGACCAATGTGCCGTCTGCTTGGGTTACATTGTCCAAGGATTCGAGTTGTATCTGCTCGAATTCGTTGAACCAGTTGAAATTTGGATTTCTGTATGCCACATCCAGCTTGTACCTTATTTCGAATGCATTGACAGCCACCAGGCCGTTGTCCAAAGAAGACTCGGAACTGTTGACGTAGGCTATGCTGATTTTGGTTATATCGGGGTCCCATACTTTGTTCAATATTGCATTTTCATCGGGGTACACTTGGATTTTTTGAGCTAATCTCAAGTCGTCTCTGAAAACTAACTCTGCACCATAGAAATCATAGCGTGTTATCGGTTGGAGCTCTGTGAAATAGTATACCGCTCCCACTATGCCGAATGCCACCACTAGAGAAGCTACGGTCAGCAATAAAAATTTCTGTTTCCTGCCCATAGGATTAAGTTTAACCAGTAAAGTATAAAAACGTGTCTGGGTTAAGGATGACTGTTTTCGGAACTGAATATGTGGTAGAATTCCGTCAATGTGACGTATTTGACATTTTGAGTGTCCAGGAAGCTTAAAAAATCCTCGAACTTTTCATAAGTCAGGTTCCCGCTTACACGGGTATAAATCTCCTGGCCATCGTACTGGATTTCCACGAACTCCCATGGATGCATTCCCACAACAACCACTTTCAGCTCCTTGTCACCTTGGCTGCCTACAGCGTCCTTGTAACCATCTATCCAAGAAGACTGGTAGAATGAAGTCGGATAGAAATAAAAGGGAGTCAGTGACACTGGTGTCCGAAGTATTTTCATGTCTCCTTTTTGCAGCCAGTTCTTGCTTGACGGGTGGTACGGATATGGCGTGCTTGGATTGGCGGATGCTTCGACCAGATAGCCGTTTTCTTCAAGAATGTTGACTAGGTCTGTGCTGGAAGAATGATACGGTGCGCGGAAGGATGTCACATTCTTTCCGATAATGCCCGCTAGCAGTCTTGTGGAATTGCTAACAGCTTCCTTTTTCTTGTCTGTATTTAGAGTGTTAAAGTCTTCGTGATAAAACCCGTGCGAGCCGATCTCGTGGCCTGCCTCGTCAAGCTGCTTTATCATACCAGGATATCTTGACGCCACATCCCCTGTGACAAGAAATGTGGCCTTTGCTTTATGCTTGTCTAGCAGCTCGGTGATTTTTGGCATCCCTTCTTCAATCCCCTTGTAAGTTTCGAGATATGGTGGAAGATCCTGCTCTGTGTCTATGGTGAGTATGACGTAAACCGTCTCATTTTCTTCAAACGGAATTGCTACAAGCGCTATTGCAAGAACCGCCAGAAAAATAAGCGGAACTATTATTTTTTCCATGAAAATTATTGTTGCTTTGATATAAAAGAGCTGACAATGCCGAGAGATTCCTCAGGTAGGTTTGAAAAAAGAAAGAAAGGGAAAGTAAAACAATTCCCTAAACTGTTGTTTAGCTTTACTTTGCTGTGACAGTAGCTGTCGCCAATGTACTGCCTGAAACCTCAACTTGGCTGGCTGTTATACCAGTAAGCTTGGTCATATAGTTCTGCAATACACTCGACGCTAGTCTTGTGTCTTCAGCTCTCCATCCCGCGACTACAACCACTTGCTTACCGCTTGCGAACTTGCCGTCTAATACGTCAATGACAGCCTTGTTCTCAGCGATTGGCAAAGACTTGGTAACGACCCACTGTGAACCATATGTTGGATATGGTACACCATAGGCTTCTGCTGTAATTTTGTTTACAGCGGAGCTGCCTACTAGGATCAAGTGCTTACCTGTCTTGTCGCCACTTGACACTTCCGTGTCAAGCTTTGCAACTGCAGTTGTAACTGCTACGACTTCCTTGACTGTTCCACCTGTTGTTGTGGTTGTTGTACCACTTGTCTTGCCGAATTGTATTAATCCGTAGACTGTTTCTGGCGGTACTAAGAGAACTACTTTGTCACTTTCTGTGTTTGATTTGACTGTTGATACTTGTAGTCCATCATCTGCCAGTACTGTACCAGCTTGGTCGCTTACGTCAGCCAAAGCAGACTCAACTTGGACTCTTACGTCATTTGTGTCTACTTTAGATGTAGTACCAAGCCTTAATTCTGGCGGTGATGTTGTTACTGCTGCTGACTTGTTCTGGAACGCCATTACTACTTGCGCGTCCTTTGCATCTGTGGTTTCTGTACTGTTACCTATTGTGATGTTTTGGAAGAGTGTTTGGTTGTTGAACCCTGCTGTTAATGTAAAGCTTTTCTGTGCACCTGGTCCACCATAGGATAGTGTCAATTCTACTGCTGAGAATAGATTTCCGTTTGGTGATACAGATGTCTTAGCTGGCCATGTTGTCGTTGTGTTTGTTATTCTACCTGTTGACTTGTCTTTAAAGCCAACCCAGTAGTATGTGTCAGCGAATGTTCCAGCTGTGCTTGTGCCATTGAAGAGGATGTATGCCTCGTCATAGCCGTTGCTTCCATTAACTACCGAACCTGCAACATCTGTAGATATCTTCAACCCGCTCAAACCTGAGAAAGTTGAGTATCCACTTGTTGCCGTCGATGTGTACAATGTCTGACCTGTTACTGGTGATATTGTTACTGTAGCTGTATTGCTTGGTGTCAAACCAGCGTATCTAAGTTCGAAGTAATTGTTCGGACCTGTGAATACGCTTCCTGCTGTAAAGTATCTTTCAGCATCGCTTATTGATGCTGGTTCGTAGGCAACTTTTATAAAGTCGCCACTCTGTACTCTGCTAGCTGCATCGAAACTGCCTGAGATTTTCCATTTGCTTCCGAATTCAGTTACTGTTGAAGTATCTGAACCGTCGAATGTCTTTTCGATGTCACCCTTACCTGCGAGCAACTGGGCGTAACCAGGCACTCCAGATGCAGTGGCACCTGAGTTCAACACTCGGTAGTTGTATGTTGATCCTCCGTATGAAACGGATTCTGAACTACCTGTATTGATGCTTGACTTGACGACATTTCCGGAAGGATCTGTAATCTCAATCTTTGCTGTGGCTGTAGAGAATGACTGAGCGACCTTGAACTTCAAGTCGCCAATAGTCATTGACTCACCGTCGCTCAAAGTCTTGACGTCACCTACTAGCGCTATGAATGACCCAGTTGATGGGACTGCTACTATCGAAAACTCTCGACCTGCAACCATAACCTTTAGCGGGTTGGTGTAGGAAGTTGTGTTTGCCGATGCGGCTGAAAAGTCAGCGCTTGATACCGTGTCGTCAAAGACGTACTTGTAGACTGTAGCGTTGTTGTCCATCCTCATCTTCAATGTACCATTGATTGGTGAAGATGTACTGTGTGTCAATGTCATTGTTGTTCCAGAGTCGTCTAGCTCAACTTCTTCGTGATAGTTGTGCTTTGTTCCTCTGTATTCGTACTGACCTTCTTTCAGTCCACTATAGTGGAATGTTCTAAGCTTACTCGGAAACTGGCTTGTACCAGAACCGGCTATTTGTCCACCTGTGCTTAATGTTGGAATTACTACTTTTCTCTCTGTTCCTGTCAATCCTGATGAAGTCGTCCCTGATATTGTAGTGTCCTTGTACGATAGCTGGGCAAGGTTAGCAGCCACATCAATAGCACCTGCTATGTCTGAAGCCGCGGCATCCTTACCTACTACAACGTAAAAGTCCCCTACTTTACCAAGGAATGTTGGGTATGTATTGAGAGCTGTTGCCGCCATTACTGGCGAGACTAGTGTCATGGCTGCCATTAAGGATGCCATGAAACTTGCAACAAACTTTTTATACATATTGTTCCTCACATTTAATTTTAATCCACTGTCCATCTGAATTAGATATCGGACAGTGCTTGGGTTTTTCATAGTATGAATTTATAAAACTTGGCATATATAGCTTGCCTGAAACAATTTTTCATATATTGAAACACAAAATGTCACAGTATATTGAGTCTGTTTAAAGCAATTTTACAGCTATTAATTGTTTCTAAAGCTAAAATAAAGCGATCTAGTGTAAAATACGCATTATTCTGCCTTAAATTTCTCTTTCGCCAGTTTAAGCTTATTTGTCCTTCCCAGCCTGACTACATGCACTAAACCCCGATCCTGGAGCCTCTTGATAACCCTTGAAACCTTAGCCTTAGACAAATTGGTCTCGTGGACTACCTTTTTCTGGTGCGTTTCGCCCCCTGCGTTAGTGATGACTTGTATTACTTGCTTCTCAAAGTCGTCCAGAACAGACAATATGACTTCCTCTGGCCTTTTCATCCTTCGGTAAAAGTAGAACGCCAATCCTGAAACGGCTATAAACCCTACCGCGCCGGTAGACACCAGGGCTACAGGGAATTCTTCACCAACTGTCTCGTAAACCACTTGGAACTTGAAAGAGTCTGTAGAGGTCACGTTCTGCATGTTCCAGTTGGCAATAATCCTGCGTCCATCGCTCACTATGCTATCCGTTGGCGGGAAAACACTTGGAAGAGCTGGCGTCTCTGCAAGCGCATAGCCTTCCGGTATCTTCACGGAAGCAGAAACCTGATTTATATCCGTGCTCAGAGCCAAGTCCAAGCTGAAAAGTTTCTTTCCGTCTACATTCCTGACCAAGTCTGGAGTATTGAAAAACAGCTCCAAGGTACGCTTATCTTCCGTAAGATTAAGACTGCAATTGATAATGCTTACCTGCCCTGATGTTACACTGCATCTTGCAGGACCTGCGTTGCTGGTGGCGGCAATGGCTGAAACCCTGCCCAAAACTGCCAATTGGAAGTTCTTGATAGGCTCGTCGAACGTGATTGTGAGGTCTATGCCCGCGTTTCCGTCCGGAGCCAGGTCAACCTCCGAACCGTAAAACTGAATTCCAGCATTCACACTAGGCACAAAAGCAAAAAATGAAACGATTGCCAACACGATTGAAACGATTTGAAACAGTTTCACAATTAATAAAGTGTGTTGATAGGTATTTAACTATTTTTCCCGCACGAAATTGAGCCTGAACCCGCAGCCTGGACACCTGTCTTCAACAAGCATATTCTTCTTCACCGACATGCCTTTTCTATCAACTATCAGTTCGCGGCAGTTGTGACAGAACGTGCTTTCCCGGATGTGGGGAGGACTCGAATGGATGTAGACGTATCTTAGGCCCTCTCTATGCAATTCTTCCGCAAACTTTTCCAAAGTGGAAGTCGGCGTCTGTGGAAGGTTCAAGTCTCCTCTTGGAGAATACTGCATGATATGGAATGGTGTCTCTGCCCCAAGCTCATGGCTTATCCAGGCCGCAAGCTTCTTGCATTCCTCAAGATTGTCTCCTATCTGCGGGACAATGACATTTGTGATCTCGATGAAAAGCTTCTGCTTCTGGAACTGCTTTAAAGAAGTGTAAATCTCGCTGGCATTCTTTATCGAAAGGTGCTTCTGGTACAAACTGCTATTCAGCGAGCCAAAGATTTTTATCGTCACGGCGTCCAGATACTTGCCAAGTTTTTTAATCGGCTCCTCGGTTGTAAATGCGTTGGTCACCAAGGCAGTTTTTATACTTCCACGATGGGCATTCTTTGCCACTTTGAATGAAAACTCGAAGGAGACGAAAGGTTCGTTATATGTGAAAGTTATGGACTTGCAGTCCTTTTTCTCAGCCGTCTCGACTATCTGCTCCGGAGTATAATACTGGTACTTGACATCCAATGGGCTTTTGTGGAATGCATTGTTGCTCAACTCAATGTCGGAGCAAAAGGGGCTTTTGATGTTACAGCCAGGCGAACCGACGAACAAAGAATCTGAATTGGGCATAAAGTGGAACAAAGGAGCTTTTTCCATCTTCTCGACGTTTAGCGCCGCAACCCTGCCGTAGTTGAGGGCGACAAGCCTGTTGTTCTGATTCTGTCTGGTCGAGGAAAAATCAAAATTGCCCTTGTTGATGAACTCATTGCGCGGGGTTATCAAGTCCCTCACGCTGCCCCTTTCCTTGCGCCAAAACAGTGCTTCCTCTATATCTTCCTTAACTTTCGCCAAATTGCCATCCCTTGGAAGTATATATTATGTCATCGAAAAGTAATAAAGAAGTGCCCCAGTAGCTCAGTTGGTATAGTCTCGATAAAGAGCGCTTCACTCGTAATGAAGAGGTCGCGAGTCCGATTCTCGCCTGGGGCTCTCAATTTTTATCGCATTAAACTCAAATGTTTTTGATAAGCTTAAATACTAGTTAGTATATAATTGATATTAACAAATAAGTTTTGGTGATGAATATGTTAAGGGCAGAACAAAAACTTGAGCACGCACCTACTCTAAACACAGTGCTTATGGTAGAGAAAGTTCTCAAAAACATGGAAGAAAGTGTGATAACTGTGGCGGGACTTAAAAGAAAACTTCCCAAGCAAGTAAACCACAATACATTGAAGATCATACTCGAATATCTAGAAGAAAGCAACAAGATTGCCGTTAGCATAAGGGGAATAACTTGGATTCATAATCCTAATCCGAACTTGAGGAGAGCAGTCTCTGAAGGTCTTGAATTATGAAGACTGTAAGAGTGATTTTCTCCCCAGAAGCGGAGGAGGTGTACAGGCATCTTAATGCACAAGCCACTGCATCAAAAGTTGACAGGATGATTCTAAATGCGATAAACAAGAAAATAGAACTTATCAAGTCTAACTTTCATTACGGGAATCCTATTGCAAAAAAATTTGATACCGCAAGAATATCGTGCGAAATATGGAGTGACAAATTTATTCAGGGTGGAACTTCCTAATTTTTGGAGAATGTTGTACACGCTCGTAGAAGGTGATAGAGAAATCGAAATAGTGGCTTTTGTTCTTGATGTAATTGATCACAAAACTTATGACAAGAAATTTGGTTACCGAAAGAAGTGATTTAATTTCTAAAAGGGATTTGTTTAGATTGACTTTATAAGAATCAAGTGGCTATCATTGTGTTCTAGCCTAAAGACGAGTTCATGAACTGTTCAATTGGCGGATAAAACCTTTTCACAAGTACAGAATTTGGGTATACGTATTCCTCGGTGCCTTGGCTTGTTCCTATTCTAGTATGGAGGTATAGCTTTCTGTAATCTCTGGGAATCCACAGACCAAATCTTGAAACCGCATGCTGCGGTCTTTTGACTAGCGGAGGAAGTAAATCATTCACAAAACCAGGAAAAGGAACGTCAAAATAGATTCTTAGCATTACGGCCAGTGCGCTATCATAGTCGGCCGGTTCAAGCCCATCAAGATTAGGGTCATTGTGCCATTGTATAACTTCCCTGTAAGGCGAGATACTCAAGCTTGCTTTCTCAAAAGCATTGACATACCTGCGCAACCGTTCGGCTATCATGTTCCCGGTCAAAGGTCTCGATAGATTTACTTCCAGTATGTCTGGCATAGAAAGAATAGCAGCCGAATTAATTTAAGCTTTGAAACACTTGGATGATTATGGAACTTGTCTTGCATTTCAAGCCAGAAAATTATGCCAAATGCAGGGAGATACTGTTAACTGACGATGTTGTCGGCAGGGCGAGTCTTAACTTCAAGGAAGGTTCTGCATTCGGCAAGGACGGTTATATATGTTACATGTCAGGAACTGACGAGCAGTGTAAAAGGGCTTTGGAACTGGTTAAGGAAATCGCGCAGGAAGTGTCTGACGACGAAAAGTCGGTGATTATAGCTAAGATAAAGGAAGAGGAGAACAGAGCATTGGAAAGCTTTGGTGACATTCTGGGTTAATTTTAATAGGGAAACTATTTAATTTATGCGCCAATAGTCTAGCCTGGTTAAGACGCGATAGAAAATCTGCGGATGCTTGCCAAGTTCGAAAGGGTTTAAACACCCAGGAAATCTCGGGTTCAAATCCCGATTGGCGCACTCTCATTCAAAGCTTATATGCTAGCCAAAAGAAATTAATTTAGATGCGAATGCCATTTTTCGGTAGGAAGAAAAGAGAGGAGAAGGGACTACCGTCTGAATTGCCGCCGCTGTCTTCTTTGGACCAGATTTCCCCCGTAACCATGCATCCTATGGCTATGCAACAGCCACAATTGATGCAGCAGCCTATGCAACAGCCAGAACAGATGCAGCACAGGGGAACGCAGATGTCAATGTCGCCGCTGTCGCAACCGCCGGTGGAAAAGAAAGTGGAGAAAATGCCGGAAAGGCAGACAGCCGCGCCTTTGTTCGTCAAGATTGACAGATACAAGCAAATTTTGGGGACGATATCTGGATTAAAAACGTCTTTGGTCATAGTAAAAAAATCGCTTGCTATGCTGGAGCAGATAGAAAAGTTGAGGGCAACCACTATTGATGTTGTTACCCAGTCGATAAACAAAGTGGACCAAAAGATTGGGTCGCTAGACAACGAACTGCTCCGGCCAACCGGCTATCATGATCCAGGCGAAGGCACTTCTGAATACCAGGATGCCAGGAGCCTGGAATCAACCATTTCCGACCTTCAGGAACAGATCGAGCAACTGCGGTCAGACTTGGACAGGATGTCCTAAGATACACCGATGCGGTCTCCTACATTTATCTTGTTCCTGGCCACAAACCCAGAGTTTACTTCCAGGACGTAAAGAGCATTTTCGTCCGGATAGTAGATTGTGCAGTTGACTTTGCACGGCTGTGCATTTTCAACAATGTCTGTTACTCTAAGGTTTTCGTCTAGCCATATAATATCAATCGGGAAGCTCATGTTCATCATCCATATAGAGTGCCTAGCCTTGTAATTGAAAATGAACAGCATTCCTTGATTAGATGGCAGCTTTGATTTGTTCATCAAGCCCGTCATTTGCTTAGCCATGGTGTCTGCAATCTCTGCCTTGATCGTAGTGTTGGCGATTTTCACGGTTTTGAACTGGGTATCGCTTGGCACGAGTTTGATTAAACCCACTATAATTGCTACCACGAGAAAGCCGAGAATACCGAAAATAATGCCCAAATATTTGGCTTTTCTCATCTATTTTATTGAATGTTTTTATAAGTTAACTTAGATATTATGAACTACGCAGGGGTCGGATAGCCTGGTCAATTCCGCCGCGCTCAAGTTAATTGAGCTTTGACAAAAGTATGACATAAGAAACGCGGTCGCTTAGTGCGTTCGAGAGTTCGAATCTCTCCCCCTGCATTAATGAAGCCTAAGAAACTGTATCACGGGACTACAAAAGAGAATCTTTCAAACATTCTGATACACGGAATTAAACCGCACCCAAATTGGGACAGTGGAAATTTGCCGGTTGTGTCTTTGACGAATTTCCCCGAATATGCTTTACGAGAAGCATATGTTGTCGATATTTCAAAAATTCAATTGTGTAAGAAGAGGAACTTGGCAAAGGATTATGTCGTATTAGAAGTTGCTACCAAAAGATACAAAGTGAAGAAATGGCAAAGTGGTAAATGGTTCGGCAAAATACGCGGTGAGTGGTGGATACTGAGGACTGTTTTACCTAAAGATATAAGAGTGGTTTTAGAGAAGGATTATAAAAGTGTTAAAAAGGAATTCAAATAAATTGATGTGTTGATATGGTAAGTGAAAAAGAACTGCAAGAAAAGATGTTGATATACAGAACTCTGGAATCCAGACTTGGTGCATTTGCCAAACAGAGTCAATTATTGACAGAGAAAATTGGGGAAATTGCGGCTACTGTTCTCAGCATTGAAGAAGTTGAGAAGAATAGGAGTAAAGTCCTGTTCAAACTTGGCAGCGAATCTTACATTCAGGGCAAAATAAGCGGTGACACTATTCTTGTGGAAGTCGGCGCTGGTGTTATACTTGAAAAGCAATTTGGTGAAGCGAAACAAATCCTCTTCAAAAGAAGGGGAGAACTAGAGTATGCCCTAAGAGAAGTGCAAAAGAACGTTTTAGAATTATCAAATGCTATGAGCAGATTAGCTCCAGAGATTAATGAAATGATTAAAGGCATGCAACATTCTGCTGCAGGTTAGGTGTTTCTGTGTTCGGATTTTTGAAAAAGAAATTATCGCAGGTAGTGGAGTCCCTTACAAAAAAGAAGGGTGAAGAGGAAAAACCCGTTGATTTGGAAAAAGATGTTGAGGTCGAACCAGAGAAGATTGAAGAAGTAATTGAGATTGTTAAAGAGGAAAAACGAGAAGATGCAATAGTTCAAGAAGAGGCGGCGAGAAAAGAGGTTGTTATAGAACCTGTGTCAAAAGTTGCCGAGGAAGAGACTGCTGCAAAGTCGTCGTTGTTCAAAAGACTGGTAAAGAAGATAACCGAGAAGAAACTTTCGGAAGATGACGTGGAGCCGGTTCTGGTTGATTTGGAAAAGGGTCTGATTGAAGCGGATGTCGCATACGATGTGGCAAAGAAAATCAGCGCCGACATTAAAGGCTCGCTTGTCGGCAAGGATGTGAAAAGGTCAGAGGCAAGGGATATTGTTGTGAATGCCCTCAAGTCAAGTCTTTTGGAAATACTTGATGTCCCGAAAGTCGATTTGGAAAAAGCCGTCGAGACGAAGAAACCTTATGTCATGCTTTTTCTAGGCTTTAACGGCGCTGGAAAGACCACAACTTTGGCCAAGGTCGGGAAATGGTTGGTTGACAAGAATTATTCTTGCGTGTTTGCTGCAGGGGACACATTCCGAGCAGCGTCTCTTGAGCAGCTTGAAGAACATGCAAATAGAATAAAAGTTGATGTGATCAAGCACAAGTACGGTGCGGACCCAGCTGCCGTAATATTTGATTCCATAGAACATGCCAAGGCAAAAGGAATACATTTTGTTCTCGCAGACAGCGCTGGGCGAATTCATACAAACCGTGACCTTATTGACGAAATGAAGAAAATTATTAGGGTTGACAAACCAGATCTGAAAATTTTGGTTGTTGACTCTATGACAGGCAATGATGCTGTATTGCAGGCGCGAATGTTTAATGAGATTGGCGTTGATGCGGTGATATTCACTAAAGTCGATGTGAATGAGAAGGGTGGTGCTATACTTTCTGTTACACATGAGATAAAAAAGCCGATTTTGTTCTTGTGTGACGGCCAGAACTACCAAAACATAATAAGCTTTAATGCAGAAGAGTTTGTGAATAATTTAGTAGGTAGTTGACATGTTTGATAATTTATCGAAAGATCTGGGGACTTTGATTAGGAAACTTGTCACTGGCACTAGAGTCGATAAAGAAGCTGTTGAAGAAATTCTTGTTGATCTTAGAAAGATTTTGCTGGAATCAGATGTTGACATTGAGCTTACGAATAACTTGGTGGGTGAAATTAAGAAAAAATGTTTGCAGGAAAAGCTTCCGTCCGGTTTGACCCTGAGAGAACATGTGTTAAAAGTCATTTACGACGAGCTTGTAAAACTTCTTGGAGAAAAGCATGTTGGGCTTTCTGGGAAAAAGAGGTTGATGGTTGTTGGTCTCTTCGGCGTTGGAAAAACAACGGTTATAGGCAAGCTTGCGCGATACTTTTTGAAACAGGGGCTAAAGCCATCACTGGTCGGACTGGATTATCAAAGACCGGCTGCACCAGAACAACTTCAGCAAATAGCGAAACAGGTTGGGGTGTCTGTATACATTGACAACAGCGCGAAAGATTCTTATCTAGTTGCAAAGACTGCACTGGAAAAATACGAAAAGAGTGATGTTATCATTTTCGATACTGCAGGCAGAAGTGCTCTAGACAAGAATCTTGCCGACGAGCTACAAAGATTGTCTGCGATAATAAATCCTGACGAGGTATTGCTTGTTATCCCGGCTGACCTTGGCAAAATTGCCAGAAAACAGGCAGAAGAATTCCACAAACTAGTCGGAGTTACAGGCGTGATTATAACAAAGATGGACGGGACTGCGAAGGCTGGCGGCGCGCTGGCTGCAACAAGCGTTACTGGCGCAAAAGTGAAATTCATAGGCACAGGGGAAAAACTAGACAGTTTTGAAGTCTATAATCCAGAGCGATTCGTTTCGCGCCTGCTCGGACTGGGTGACCTGCAAACACTGCTGGAAAAGGCAAAAGAAGCTGAAATAAAACCGGAAAGCGTCGAGAAGATAGCTGAAGGCAAGTTCACTTTACAAGACTTTATGGAGCAGATAGAAGGAATGCAAAAGATGGGGCCGATGTCGCAGATAATGAATATGATTCCGGGTATGGGAATGAGAAATATACCAAAAGATGTGATTGACAAGCAGGAGGAAAAGATGAAATCGTACAGAGTTATAATACAATCTATGACCAAGCCAGAGCGTGAAGATCCTGCCATGATTAATGCGCCCAGAATAAAGAGAATCTCAAAAGGCTCTGGGAAAAGCGAAGCTGAAGTCAGGGAACTGCTAAATCAATATGGCCAGACGAAGAAGCTGTTAAGGACTTTGGGTGGCATGAAAGGCCTTCAAAGGGGAGAGTTCAAGAAATTGGCTCAACAGTTTGGGTTGAAAATGTGATTGCATGAACTTGACTGGAAAATTCATCGAACTTCTGAAATCGCCTATATGCGACTCGTGTCTCGGGAGGAATATTGCCGACTTGCTTTCGGGTTATTCAAATGAGGAGCGTGGTAAAATTGTAAGGAATTATGTTGCATTTCTTTTAGACTCGGGTGAAAAACTAGACGTCGATGCTTCAAATCTCCATGGCATTAAATTCAGAAGCATAAAGCTCAAATCAACGGCCGAAAAGTGCCAAGTGTGTAAAACTTTTTTTCGTGGAAAAATAGATGATGTAGCTAGGGACATTGTAAAGAAATTGAAGGATATAGAATTTGATACATTTCTTGTTGGCTCGGTTCCATCGGACGAAACTCTAAAAGCCGAGGAAAAAATGAATGAAACATTTGGGATAGAATCCTCAGAACCGATTAAATCAGAAATAAACCGAGAACTGGGGAAAAGGATCGAAAAAATTGTTGGTAAGAAATTCGATTTGAAAAATCCGGATATTGTTGTTCTGGTGGATTTGAACACAGACTCTATAAAGCTGCAGATAAGGGGCTTGTACGTCTACGGAGAATATCAAAAACTGGCCAGAGGAATTCCCCAAACTAGATGGATTTGTAACGAATGCGGGGGCAAGGGATGTGTTAAATGCAAGGGCGAGGGAAAGTTATACAAAACTTCCGTTCAAGAAATCATTGAGACACCGCTGATTAAGGAAACTAGGGGCAGGAGTTCATCATTTCATGGCGCTGGAAGAGAAGACATAGATGCAAGGAACTTGGATTGGAGATTTTTTGTAATTGAAATTGAAAGGCCTACCAGAAGGAAGGTTGACATCAAAAAGATTGAGAAATTGGTAAACAAGTCTAAAAAGGTGAAGGTGAGGAAATTAAAGATTGTCAAAAACGGGAAGGAATTAGTAAGAAAGCTGAAAACGGATAGGCACGACAAAACTTATCGTCTTGAAGTTGAATTTGAGCACAATGTCGACAAGAAACTGCTGAAGAATCTAAGAGAACTGACTAGGCAGCCCATTTTCCAGAAAACCCCGTCTAGGGTTGTGCATAGAAGAGCCGATAAAACCAGAAAAAGGAACGTGAAAAAAATATCGTGCAAACTTGCCGGCAAAAAGAAACTAGTCGTAATTGTCAGGACTGACGCGGGACTTTACGTTAAAGAGCTTATGACAGGAGACGATGGTAGGACACAACCCAACGTAAGCGGACTTGTAAACAATAAAGTTAAAAGCTTAAGATTGGATGTTATAAAAATACATTCGTGATTAAATGGTAAAGAGATCCAAGGGACCGAGAACAAGGTCTAGAAAGAAGTTGAGGCAAAAGCCGAGTTTTAGGCCTACTATAACCAAGTTTTTGCAAGAGTTCTCCATCGGTCAGACTGTAGCCTTAGATCCTGAGCCGTCAAGCCACAAGGGCATGCCTTTCCACAAGTTCAAAGGCAGTGCAGGCAAGGTAGTTGGAAAGCGCGGCAGAGCCTATATGGTTGAAATCAGGATAGGCAACAGCATCAAGAAGATAATCTCCAGGCCGGAGCATCTGAAGGCTATTTAAATTGTTCCTCACCTATAAGATGTAACAGTGATGCCATGAACATAATCGCAGAAGAGCTCATATCAAATGCCAAAGCGAAGGAGCTCTTAGAAATAAGGGGGGAGAATGGAGAGCTAAAGTACGAGCAGAAAAACAGCTTGGATGTCCTAAAAAAGTTTGTCAAGCTGGGTGCTAAAGAGACCGGGGAAATGGCCGAAGAGCTGAAGAAGATAGAAAATCTGAGGGACAGGCATATAGTTCCTATTGTCAATTTTCTGCCTGACGACAAGGAGGACTTGAGAGCGGTATTGCACAAGGACTATTCGACTCTGACAGACGAAGAGATAGAGCAAGTTCTAAAGACTGTTAAAAAATACGTATAGGGAGGTTAGCCATGTCCGCCAAAGACGAAATCTTGATAGTATTGGATTTTCTCTCAAAAGGCAAGCCTGGTGACAGAAGGGCCGAGCCTGTGATACAGGGGATTGGAGAGAAGTATTTCAGCCTGCTGGAGGTCATAACGAAGGAGGGCGTCAA
Organism: uncultured archaeon; assembly: GCA_964373665.1. Taxonomy (GTDB): domain Archaea; phylum Aenigmatarchaeota; class Aenigmatarchaeia; order CG10238-14; family SCSR01; genus JACOWB01. The sequence continues at coordinate 20,469 of CAYJVM010000011.1, forward strand.
CGTAAAGCCTAGGGACAAGGTCTACATCGGAGAAGGCAAGAGGGACCAAGTGAAATACATAAGGGGAAAGATAAGGTTTGGGGAACTCACAAACTTTGCCAAAGACCATTTGGAGGATGTTGTTGAAGAAATAGTTACAAATGACGAGAAGAGGTTTGTCGACTTTTTTAACAAGGCGGGACCGCTTACGACAAGGATGCACAGCTTGGAACTGATTTCGGGAATTGGAAAGAAGCACCTCTGGCAGATACTAGCTGAGAGGAAGAAAAAGACATTCGAAAGCTTTGGCGAACTGCACACAAGGAATCCCATGATGCCCGACCCGAAAAAAATAATTGTCAAAAGAATCATAGACGAACTTTCTGGGAAGGATAGGCACAACTTGTTTACATCATTTGGCTTTTGATTTCAAGAGAGGCCTGATTTCGAAAAAGTCTCATTCAATCAGTTGGTAGAGTTTTTCCTTGCCTACATCAACAGATTTGGCAACCCCCAAGCTCTCCATTTGCTTAAAGTATTCGTTGCATCTCGTCCTAGACAATCCAAGCATCTGAGCCAGCTGCGAAGAAGACAGCATCCTATGGTCCTGCAAAAGGGATATAACCCTTTCAATTCTTTTAGACTCTACTATTGAGATCTTTTCCTTATGCGGAACAAACGGTCTTGAGACTTTCCTTATCTCTGTGACGATCTTGTTGACTATATCCTCGCTCCCTTCAGTGTCATGAACAAACTTTGATTCTGTCAAGACCTTCTCTTGGATTCTCTCATCGAATTTCCTTTCCATTTCATTTAATCTAAAATCTATCCTGTCTATCTTTTCCCTCATCTCCCGCAGTATCTCTATCGCGGAACCGACCAAAAGAACGTCTCTAGCAGTGATTTCGACTAATGCTTGGCCATCCATTTCATCTTTTCTCGCGAGTTCCATCATCATGCTAAATTTGGTTTTTATTAAAGATAAGTTTATTCTTCCAAGCCCACCATTGGCTTGTTGTTGGTTGTGTTGGTGCCGTAGTTCCTTATGACAATGTTGTGGTTGCCCGGTCCGAATCTCGTCTGGTTCACTATGTCTATATTCTGGTATGGAACGACAAACATTATCTCGAGCGGACCAGATTTTATCTTCACGTTGTCGAAATATGTGGAGCCGGGAGCGGCAAGGACTACTGTGAAATTCTCCCTAATTGACACGTCTGGTATCTCCCCCGCAGATGTCACCTTGTTTATAGTGCTTTTATAAAGAAACTCTACCTCGCTGTCGGTCAGATTTCTGTTCCACATCATAACCTCGTCTACAGTCCCGTTTAAGCGGTTGGTTTCAGACGGGGCGATTTCTATATGATTTGTATTGTTGTTGTACATCGTGGATGCCGTTGCTGTGGACTCCCACTTGCCGTTTACATAAATCCGGGCGTTAGTCCCGTCATAAGTCGATGTTACAAAGTACCAAGTTCCAACTGCCAGGCTGGTTGTTGTTTGCACATTTCCTATGTTGCCTGTCGCATCAAACTCTATCGCACCATTTGAGTCGACCATGAAAACTCTCCATCTCTGATTTATAGGGACAGTAGTCTTTGCCAGTATTCCCTGCGTTCTTAGCGCGTCGGGATTAATCCAAAATGCGACGCTGAAGGATGTTGTGTTGAACTGCGAAACGCCTGTTATATTAATGAGATCGCCCACGCCGTCATAGTCTGTACCGTTGCCGAACCTACCGCCAACCCAGCTTGGGCATGCATTACTGCTGAAGCATGATGCCGAAGTCGCATTAAGCAGAGTTCCGTTGTTCCTGTACGCTGAATAATCGAATGCTGTGCGCGAGGTTGTATTTTCAATTCCGTCGAATGGTATGTAGAAAACGATGGCCCTTGGATCGCTTGGAACTAGGTACACCTGACCGTGGGGTTGTGTTGAGTGGACGACCGTAGCAGCCAATCCAGCACCTCCGACGGTGCCAACAGTATGGTAGGATATGCCGCCTGTGCCCAAAAATCTTCCGCTTGAAATGTTCCAGGTGCCGTTGACCGATGTCCAAACATCGCTTGCGGTATCGTCGTTTTTGTAACGATTGAAATATTCTAGAAATATCGGCCTGCTCTCTATCTTCACATCGCCGGAAAACCCGTCCAGTATAGTGTTTGTTTTAGGTTCATAGTCAAAATGGATCCAGTCTGCAGTCGAATTGCTCCTGAGAACGCCTTCTGTGATTTTCATGTGGATTGTTCTTTTGGATCCCTTTGCCTCAGATCCAACTGCTTTTATCGCAGAATCTATCAATTGCATGTTCTGCACCCCCTCGTTCACAATGCCAGAGTCTTTCGCCCTGTCAAGAAGAGGATTCACAACCGTGAGCACTATGCCCATTGCCGCAAATCCGAAGGCTATGACAAGGACCATAGAGATGAGTGGTGAAACACCTTTCATAGGTTTTAATTTGAATTTCTGTAAAATAAGCTCGTTCATGATATCTTGATCCTCTGCTGGAATTTGCTTGCGTGTGTCGCCCTTGGGGTTACTAGCGAAAGGTCGTAGAATGCAGTGTAATCATCCTTGTTTCCCCTTGTTCGGACAGTTATGTTTTCTTGGTAGCTCTTGTCCGGCAACGATATCGTCAAATCGTAAGTCTCACCACGGGTGAAAGTGAAGTTGTTGTACCATGTGTCGCCGTCGTCAAGGAATGTTGAATTTCTCTGCTGGGGCGAGGTGTTTAACGTGATTGTGATGTTTAGGTCGTTCTCCCTCAGGAAATTGAAAACTGTAATATTCATTGTCTGGTTGGTCGAGTTCGCCAAAGCACCGACGAACAGAACTCTAAGGTCATTAGTATGTCCGCTGGTGATTCTTCTTGTGAAATTCAAGAAACCTATGGCGTTATTAGACATATTGTTCGGGGTGGACGCGGAAATCACTGCAACTTTCTTTACCTCGTTGTCAATGTTTTCGAACTCCAAGGTTTCCAGCGAAACGTCCAGGATCTCCCTTTCAGTTGTTATCTGGGATACTATCGAATATCCTTTCAAGGCTACCAGGACTCCAACTACAATTGCTGCTGTCAACAGAAAGACTTGTGCTTTCATTCAAACTCCCACGCATGCACCCTGATTTCCTTTGGTGTATAGTTCCCGACGTCGCCAGCGATGTAATAACTGACCGCAACGATGTCGCCCGACTGGTCTGAGGCCTCCGCTGTCAGGTTGCTTAAGGACTCGTTATAGATGGCCACGTGTATTTGGATGCCCAAAGGAAGGAAATCGTCAAGGTCATTCTTTATTGCGGTAGCGTTGTTCTTGATGGCTTGGTCTCTTAAAGAACCCTTTAAATCAAGCGTCTCCAATCCTCCATGAATATCTGTTTTTATGTTTGATCTTTCTATCTCCGGATTTTCCTGGGGCGTTATGAACAGAATAAAGAAAATGCTTACGACCAACAGTATTGCAAGCGCGGCCTCTATGGTATAGTATGAACCCTTCATCTTTTCTCCCTGATTTCAATCCTAAAGTTATAGTCGCCGCCCAAAACACTCCTTATGTCCTCGTAATTTCTGTCCCCCAGGTTCTTCACCTTGGACGCGTCTATTGCAGTTATGTTTTCCTGCGGGAATGCGCTTACCGTAAAAAGAGTTGCATTGGAAATCGATGTTATCTCAGACGTGCTTAAAGATTTATTGTATATTCTGATGTCGTCCACTGTCCCGTTGAAAAATTCTGACGAACTGGAGCGGCCGCCCATTTCCAGCTGGCCAGTATACGAGATAGTGCCTGTCAATGTGTCTGTATTGCTGGCGACGTTGATGCCGTTGACGTAAAGCGTGATGGTGTCTGCAGACGAGTTCCTCACGCATATTATGCTGTACCAATTGCTCACAGCCACCGTTCCGCCAGTGGGTTCCACGCCATTCGTGCCGTCTCCAAAACCGCATGCAGCACTTGAGCCGGAGAGTCCCAAGTAATATCCGTTGAAGTTAGCGTTCCCGTCGCTTTTCCAAATCAATCTCCGCGTCCCTGACACCGAATTAGGATTTATCCAGGCTGCTAGAGCAAAATCCGTGTTGCCCCTTACATTCCTGTCGTCCGGCACCGCGACGTAATCGTTCACGCCGTCTGCCCTGAGACAGCTGCCGTACCTGCAACTGCTGCCATTGTACCAGCCGGATGATGCATTGAAATCCACGTTCGTAAGCGTGCCATTGTTCTGGTATCCTGAAAAGTCCTTTGCAAGAGTGCCACCCGCCTCGTCAAACTTCCAGTATCCAGTAAGCGTGGTGTTGTGTTTGGGTGAGGATGTATTGGTGTTGTTGATCCAGTAAACGTAAACCCTTTTCTTTTCATTCGCGGACGTGTTTACAAAAAAAGTCAATATGGACGTGTTGATCCACTGGCTGGAGCAAAACTCCTGATAGGACACTCTTGAAGCCAGTTCCTTGAACTCTTGGTCGTAGACTCTTATCGTGTTGTTCCAGGAAGATTTCTGGTCGCAGTCGTAATCATGCTCGATGGTTAGAGCAATCACTTCATTTGTTCTTACAGTCCCGTTGGTGTCTTCGAGGAGAATAGGTACCCTGTACAACTGTGTGGTGAGCCTTTCATTTGTCGCTATCCCGCGGCTGCCAAAAAAGGTATCGAAAATGTTCTTGACTTTGTCCCTGAGCTCAAGGATTGTCGCGGACTCGGGAACGCGCGTAAAGTAGTTGATGGCCGAGACTAGGATAAGGGAGATAAACAGCAAAAATATCGAGACTGCTACAATGAACGATACATCCATAGTTATACTTTGTTATTCTGTAATTATAGGTTTTCCCAGCCTGTGCACGGCCACGAGAAGCAGTATGATTATGACCGTGATGACCGCTCCGGCTATGACGGCTATCATTACATACTCCTCTTTGAATGGTATTATGCCGCGCGTGTTTGCATTTGACCCTTCACTTGACTGGTTATTGGCAACATCTTCTGACGAACTGCTGCCTCCTGAACCAGAACCGGCTCCGCCAGAACCAGAGTTGTTGAAATATCTTCCTTGGTTCAAAATTATCACCTGCTTCTCTGCCGACGCAAGATTGCCGGCCTTGTCCTCGGCCGTGACATTCAATTTGTATTTACCATCCGGTATCTTGCGCGAATCGTATGCGGTAGAACACATGTATTTAGAAGGCGTTTGCGGTGCGCATGTCAGATTCCCGACAACCGTATCTAATTTGAATTTGGCCGAGTTCTGGTTCATATTTGCATCTGAGATTTCGGCGTCGATATAGAAATCGCCTTTGATGTCAGAGTCCGGCTTGATGTTGGTAATGGAAGGTTTCGTATTGTCGACAGTAATGGATATGCTTGCACTTACGTCCAAGTTTAGTGTGTTCGCGACAGCAACTTTGATCGTATACCCCCCGTCGGAAAGTGTGGTTGTATCCAAGTTATAAGTGCATTCTGTGAAACCGGAATCGCATGTCATGTTCTGCGCCGGTATGGCCTGCGGTGAGAATGATATGTTGACATATTTGACATCTGCCGTGTTTGCCAGTGCGGCCTTGATTGACAAAGTACCCTTTAGAAAGGCGTTCTTTGCAGGCTGTGAAATCGAGATTGAAGGTTTCGTATTGTAGGTCTCCAGTGGAATAGATGACGTGTTCGAGTTTCCTGCGTTGTCAGTGGCAGTGAAGTAAAGCGTATAGTTCCCGTCTGACAGGCTGGCGGTGTTCAGAACAGCGCTGCATGTCGAGTTGTATGCGCCGCCTGTGCAGCCCAAAGTCCCGGTCAAAGAACCGGCGCTGTAAGACACCGAAGCTATGCCGGAGAACGAATCGTTTGCGACTATTTGCAAAGGCACGCCGCCCATTTGTTTTCCAGACAGGCTTGACAGTATAGTAATTTTTGGCACTTCGTTGTCTACTGTCACATTAATGTTGTTTGTTCCTATATTGCCCATCATATCGTATGCCCTGACATACAGCGTGACAGTCTGGTTGTTTGCCAGGCTAGTCGTGTTCCATGTTCCTTGGAATGTTTGCGGTGTAGAGTTGCTCATGTTTGTCCATTGGGACTGGTCCAGTGAGAACTGGACTTTTCCGCTGTCAACGCCTGACGAGCCGTCGGCGGCATTTGCGATTACCGTGCTATTCCCTTTAACGTAGCTGTTGTTCGTTGGACTCGAAAATGATATCGTGGGCGGATTTCTGTCAAGCGTGAACCTGAGGGGGTTGCTGCTTGTTCCATTGCTTCCGGCTGATCCGGAGCTGTCGTTCGCGGTAAAGTAGAACAGCTCTGCCGTGTCCGAGCCTGCAATCACAAACGAAATGGAAACTGTGCAGTTCCACTCGGCTCCGGATCCCGTGCATGACATTGCATGGGTGTCCCAGCTCTCCCCCTGCTGATAGGCGTTCAAGGATATTATATGCACACGCGCGGAATTCGTGTCCAAACTAGCTTCTGTTATGTTTATGGAGAACGCTCTTGCCCCTCCGCCGATGTAGCTGTTGTTGGCAGGCTGGTAATCGTGAAGGAAAGGCGCGCCCAATGATGCTCCAATGAGTGAAACCCCAGCCAAGACTGCGGCGAACAAAAATATTTTCATGTTATCATTTGGTGATTGTAATTATTATCTCCACACGCAGATGCGGACGATTGAGACCGCCAAAGTGCCGTCAGGATTCTGCACGAGTCTGGGCTCTTCATAACATGCTACTGACTCGGCCTCATCCTCTTCACTCGCTCCCTCCTCGATAGGCTGTCCTATCTGTTGCTGCACGTTGAACGTGGTTGAATTCCACCATGACTTGCCTGTTGTCGGGTCTGTGATGGTTACATTTACTTCGTACAAACCCAATGAAGACGGCGCCCTGAAGTTGCAGGAATAGCCGCCGGATGAGTTTGTATCTATGGTGCACCTAAGGCTTGAGTTTACGTAGATTTTCACGTCTTCCGGGTCTGCGGAAGTGTCGATGGAGCTTCCGTCGCTCCTGTTGGCAACTCCCTGGACGTTCACCCAGTCGTTCCAGTTTGGCGATGTGTTGTTCAATTTTATGGTCGTCGTTACGTTGAACAGCTCCTGTATGCATATCTTTGTGCCGTAATAGCTGCAAGTGCCTGCATGCGTGTTGTTCTGCTGGAAAACTGATATTAGGCAGTTCTCCCTTGCCAGGCAGCTGGATCTTACGTTGGCTAGTATTGGATTGCTTGCCGTCTTTGCGCAGACGATGTTGCTGTAATACTCATGTCTTCCAGCGTGAGAGTTGCTGGTCTGGTACATCGAGACCGCACCGCCCTCGCCGCTGTTGCATGCTGACCTTACAGTCGCGGTGGTTATCTCTGTGCAGCACACCTTTGTGTTGTATGCGGAGCAGCTTCCTACATGCGTGTTGTTTTCCTGAAGCACTGACAATATGCATGTCTCGCCGCCGCTGCAAGCGCTGGCCCTGAAGGTGCATGTAGGAATGGCGATTGACAATGTCGCAAATGCGACAAAAGAAAACAGCAGCACGGCAAAAATTACGTAAACCTTCATATTCTTATTTGGAGTTTCGTGAAATTAAACCTTATAAGTTTTACGGGATAAGAAATAATAATGGCTAGGGACAAGGTTCTGTTTTTCATTTTGTCGGTGGTTGTCGTTGCCGGCTTGGTTGCTTTCGGGCTTAATCTTCTCAAACCAGGAAGCGTGACGGGCTTGTTCAGCAACCAGAATGAAATATCGGGCAAGGTGGAAAAACTTTACGAGCTTGTGAATGCCGGCGTGGATGTGAGTGTTGTAAAGGTTGAGGAAGCCAATGGGATGTACAAGCTTCTTTTGAAGGCTGTGGACGCGTCTGGTGCGATCACTTATCGGGAGGTTTACGTTAGCATGGACGGCGGGCTCATGAGCGAGAACATGATTTTGGTGTCGGACTCGATAAACAGGATGACAAAGATGAGGGATTTCGTGGACTGCATGGACGGCAAGGGCATGAGGATATTCGGGCTTGTTAACCACACGGCAACTTCTTTCCAGTTTAACGCATTGGGGGGCAGTTACGCGACGAAGCTTTACGGGAGCTGTGACGGCGGCGAGAGGGCGCAGCAGTGCATTGACGCAGGCATAACGCAGGTTCCTACCACCGTCTATCAAGGCAAGGGCTATCCGGGTGTTCAAACAGCGGAAGCTCTGAGTGCTCTAACTGGCTGCATGCTGAGTTAAAGTCGGTTTCGTGTCGGTAAACTTATAAACAGTAGCTGTAATTACTTTAGTGGAATTATGCAATTGCAGACTGTTGTGTGGAAGGAAGAAGACATGTTACATAATTAAGGAATTTGTTACTGGCGTAACCACCCAAGGAAAAACCATTGAAGATGCTATACATAATATTAAAGAAGCTGTGGAGCTCTATCTAGAAGAACTGCCTGAAGCGGTTGAATATCTGAAGAAAATGAAGACTATGGATGCAGTTAGTGTCGAAATTGCCTAGACTTTCTGGCGTTGAGATGAACTACACGCACCCTAAAGGGCGCGGTATCTTAAAAGAAAGGAAGCTATAGGGCAAAGGCTTTCACCCGATTCACCTGCCAGCTAAAGATGTCAGTATTTTCGGGGTGCGTTAATAAAAGCATTTAAACCCTTCTAGACCCAATAATATATTAGGTGATTATAATCCTACTGCCCCTTGATATCACAGGGCAACAAATATGTATT
>CAYJVM010000012.1:0-27794 GCA_964373665.1 uncultured archaeon
AATACATATTTGTTGCCCTGTGATATCAAGGGGCAGTAGGATTATAATCACCTAAGTTTATTATTTTCTTTTAGTAAGCTAAGTAAATTTTCGAAAAACTTGATAGATTTAGGTCTTTCTCTGGCTGTTGGGTTGTATAACTGATTAACAGTTATGCCTGTTAGTCGAGCCAAGTCTCTAAAAGTATGTGCTATTTCATGTCCTTTTAGAATTAGTTTGGTTTGCAATCCATTGTCTAAACTAATCCAAACTTTTTCTTTAAGTAAATCTTGGACACCTATTGGTTTCATCTTTATCACTACTTCCTAATGTCTAGACTATTATTGTTAGAACTAGTATATAAAGCTATCGGAGGTTCATTTCCCACATAATTTATAGAGAAGGTAATAATCGCCTTATTTTAGTTATTATAGGCAATATACATTGCCTTTCCGCTAGAAATTCTTTCTTTTGTCTTGCTATTTTAATTATGGACACGTGTCCACAGTATATCTTTGGTGACGAAAAAGGTTTTAAGAAACCATTTGTCAGAATTTGGAAGTAAAATCACTTTTTATATCCTTCTGAGGACAGTTAGTGGTCTATCTACTTTTTTTGCTCTTTCCATAGGCTGTTTCAGATTGAAATTATTAAACCAACCTACAAATTCAAACTTTTTATTAAGAGTGACTAATGTTAAAAACTCTTGTGGAAACACATATTTACGAATAGTCTCGCTGCTTATTGTTTTTTTCTTTCTCTTATCATCTACTTCAAAGATAAATTTCTCTAAAAATGTTTGTTTTACATTGTTTAGAGTTTTTGCGTAATAGATTGTTTTTACCTTTATCCCATTTCTTTTTCTTGTCCATTCATCACCATAAGGCTTGAATAAATCAAATTTTATGCTAACATCGATTATATACAATGCTCCTTTTCTTAGAGAGTTTGATACGGAATCTAAATGCAATAAAAACTCTTTATTTTCAGAGTGAAAGATAGAACCTAACATTACGAAAGCTAAATCGTATTTCTTTTTAAGATGAAAGTTTCTCATATCTGCTTTGATCAGTTCCACAGGTATGTTCTTTTTACATGCCTTCTTTTTGGTAAATTCAAGCATCTCCTGACTTAGATCCAAGCCAGTAAATTTGTATCCTCTTTTATGCAATTCCTCAAGATAAGGAGAATTTCCGCATCCTATTTCCAATATATTCTTGACTTTAATCTTTGAGAATTTTCTTACGCATTTCTCAATAAAATCTACTTCTTTCTTTATGTCTCTAAAACTGAAAGCTATATCATAATAAATAGGGCATTTGTACACTCCCATAATTTTATGTCTCATTTAGGCTTTTTATATCTAATATGAAAATGTTTTTATCCTTTATATGTTCACAAATAATAAGTGGTTAAGTGTTTATTAAAAAAAGGGAGAGAGCTTTTGAATATTATTTTCAGCAACTCAGTACTATCCCTAACATAAAACAATTCAGGGTGTTTAACATGTTCGAGAATTCTTTTGTCGGCACTCTCGACGAGGAGTTCATTGCTGTCCATGGGGAGCCTGGCACTACATTCATAGTCAAGGGACAGCCATGGAAGATAGTGACTGTAGATGGAGACAAGGTCATGGTAGAACCTGTGGAGGATATGGAGGCGGCGGTGCCCGGCTGGGAAGGTGAATTAATTCCAGTTTTGTCTGACGTAACGCAGGAGGTCGGATCTCTTAGGAGGCTTATTTCACAAAAGCTCGGAAAGGAAAGTGCAAAAACTATTATGAAGCGTGTTCAGGAAAAATATCCAGTCGACGACAGTTCCGCCGAAGAGATGGTTGAAGTTATCAAGAAGCAGAAGGAATTCGGCGTTGTTCCTGACGACAAGACAGTGCTTATAGAAGACATGGACAACATGGTTGTCATACACACATGCGCCGGCAATACCGTGAACGAAACTCTCGGCCGCTTTATTGTTTCCCTGCTCACGAGCAGGATAGGCTCTGTCGGATTCAAGACGGACCCTTACAGGATAATGATAGAGTTCCAGCAGAAGAACATTGAACTGCTGAAGGAGATATTGTTCAACACCAAGCCAGAGTATTTGAAGAGCTATCTTGAGCTTTCGCTGGGCAACAGTGAACTGTTTGCCTGGAAGTTTGTGCATGTGGCGAAAAGATTTGGGGCTATAACAAGGGACGCGGATTTCGGCAAGGTGAGGATGAAAAAGGTCATTGAGGACTATGCAGACACGCCGATTTACAGGGAAACCATGAAGGAATTGCTGACGGAAAAGTTCGACGTCAAAAGGGCGGTTGAGATGTTGAGGCGGATGCAGAAGAAGGAAATAAATGTTGTCTTCAAGAACGGGATGTCTCCTCTAGGCAATATAGGATTGAAGCACAAGTACGGGGAAGTTGTCGGACCTGCAAAGCCTGAGATGGAGATTTTCGAATTGTTCAAGCAAAGACTGATGAATACCCAGACTAGAATGGTTTGCGTCAATTGCGGCGATTGGGAACAGGTGTATTTTGTGAAGGATGTTAGTGACAATCTCAAGTGCAGCAAATGCGACTCGAAGCTTTTGGCTTCGTTGAACAAGGAATGGGTTGGCGCGGGAAAGATTGTAAAGAAAGCTTTGAGGAAAAGTGGGTTGATGGAAGAGGATGAAAAGAGGTATGAGAACATGAGGACCAGGGCGGACTTGTTCATGTATCACAAGTCAAAGGCTGTGCAAGCGCTTGCAGGCAAGGGGGTGGGTGCAGCAACTGCGAAAAGAATTCTTGCCAGATACCACAAGGATGATGGCATGTTCTTGCGGGACATTCTAGAAGCGGAGAAGCAGTTTGCAAGGACAAAGAGATTCTGGGCGGTGTAAATCTTATAAAGCTGATTGTTGATAAAGCTTGTATGCTAAGGCGATATTTACTTCCCATGATTGCGGCGGTTTCAATTCCAATTGCAGGATTTTTAGTTAACAATCAAGCGGAAAGTCGCGGCTTTGAACGCGGGTACAGCGAGGGCTACAAACGGGGTTCAGAGGCCTCAATGAGGAGGGAGGTTAAAGTAAGTGTTCGATCTGACGAATTTTACGTGTGCTTGCAAAACCCGGAGGGGGTTTATCATAAAAGCTTTCGATTTAAGAAAGGTGAGCCACATCTAGAATTGTCTGGCGACGCATGTGCAGCCGATGCACTTCCTAGCAATTTGCAATAAACTTTTAATTTAAATAGGGGTTCCCAGTAATCAATTATGCCAGCTCTAGTAATCAGCATTGATGGCCCCGATTTTGCGGGCAAGTCGACCATAGCAAACCTGCTCGTGGAAGCCCTGAGAAGGAACAACAAAAACATTATTTTCAAGAGGACGGAAATACCGAGCACGCTGTCGACAGGGTTTTTCACAAGAATACTTGCCAATTCGTCAGATAAAGTCTCGTCGAACGTCTTCGCGCTTGCATTTGCCGCAGACCATTTGCACCATTACGAGACTATAATAAAACCGATGAAAGAATCGCAAAATAATTTCGTAATCATCCAAGAAAGGTCTTTGATGACTGCATACATATATCAAGGTATCATAGGCAAAGCCGACATAAAGTGGATAAGAAATCTCAACAAGTTCACTTACAACATACCCGACTTGACGATTATCTTGAAGGTGATGGCAAATGAAGTCCACAGGAGAAGCAGGATAGAGAAGAGGGAGTTCGACAAGTTTGAAACCGCCGAGCACCTGGAGCAGGAGTTGAAGGTCTATTACAACCTTCCCAAGGAGCTGGTGAATGAGTTCAATGTCGAATACATTGATGCCAACGACAATCCGGATGAAATTGCTGGGAGATGTGCAAAAAGAGTGCAGAAGGAAATCGACAGAAAAATCTAGTCATCTAGTTGACCAATAGGTTCCTTTCCGCTTTTTCCATCTTATATAGTCGCTCACGATTTTTCCATGATCAAACCCGAGGTTCCTGAAAGCAATTTTGCTGGTCTTTACCCATTCCGGACTTCCTTCAAAGCTTTCTCTCAGCTTCCCGCCCACCGGCTTTGCTATGAAAGCCACTGAAATGGTATGGAATCTGGTATCTCTGTTCTTGTCGGAGTACACACCTAGTATGTCTGTCAAACTAATGTCCAAGCCTGTCTCCTCCTTCACCTCCCTAACTGCAGCGTTTTCTACAGTCTCGTCATATTCAACAAAACCGCCTATGACAACAAGCTTCCCTTTGAAAGGCTCTATTGCACGGCTGACTAAAACTATGCTGTCGCCCTTTTCCACTATGACGTCTATAAAAACTTTCGGCGACTGCTTGGGCTCTATCCACTCTTTTTTATCTGCCATATAAACGATATTTATTTAAAGACCTAAAATAGATTACATTCTAGCTTAGGTGAATAAGTCTGTTCTCGCTGTTTCATTTTTATTATACAGTGAAAAATCTTACATTAGACTGTAAGGTAAAGCTTAAATGAATATAAATCTGGATAAAATGTTATGGAAAAAGTCAGTTGCGATGTGTGCGGGAAAAGATTCAAAACTGAAGATGCGTTGAGCCAGCATAAGAATGATGCGCATAAGGTGCAAAGCGTCGAGCATCATCCTAACAGAAAGAAGATAAGCAAGGGCAAGATATTGACGGTTTTAATCCCTGTTCTTATTACAGCTGTGATAGCTTACGGTATTTATTGGGCTGTGACAAGCGCCACGAACGTTGGTCCGATAGGCTCACAGCATATACACACCGATCTTGCGATTTATCTCAACGGAGAAGAGATCACTCCACTCCCGCCCCAGATGTATGTTAGAAGCGCTTATGTCCATATTGAAGAAGGGCCTGGCGCGGGCAGCGTTATCCACATACACGCAACTAATGTGCCATTAAAGATGTTCTTTGACAGCGTAGGAATTAGGTTCAACTCCGAATGCTTCGAATTCTCAGGAGGGACCAGATACTGCAACAGCGGTGCGGCAACTTTGAAGATGTATGTTAAACATGAAAATAGCACGTGGGGGCAGAATCTTGAATACGAGAAATATGCGTTCAAGGACTTGGACAAGATACTGATAACTTATGGTGACGAAACTGGTGATGAAATTGTGTCACAACAAAATAACGTCACTGACTTTGCTATAGAAAATTCTGGAAGAAGCATGGTATTGAGAAAATAGTTGTCTGATTCTACAGACAAAAGACTTGAAAAATAGCTTCTATTAACCCCACAATTTCGATTTGACTCTTTCTATATTCACCTTGTGCTTTCTCAGCAATATTTTGTCTATCTCTTCCTCTTCATATCTCTCCAATTCTTTTATAGGCACAGGTATTATTTTGAAGTCGAGAGTTGCGAGAGAGTTTATAAGATTCTTTACAACGCCTGTACCTCTTTTTAAATGGTAAACTTCATGAAGCAATACTGCATTAAGAGAATTTTTATCCAATCTTTCTACTAGACTGTCGGATAGGAATATAGCTTTTCTAAATCCGTCAACTACGAATGCTTTGGGCTCCTTTGAAAGAAAAATATACAGGCTAGGAACTTTTATCTTCAGTCTTTTTGAAATTCTAGATAGAAACCTTCGATAAGTTTTATTTTCAAATGATATTGGTTTGTAAGAGAATTTTACCAAGTAAAATGAAAAAAGATATGACAACAAATAAGAACCTATTCCGATTCCAGGTATAATGAAGGGTAAGTTTTTCAAAATAAAATGACCGTTGAAAATTAAACCAAGTGTAAACAATGCTGTAGACAAAAATGCTATGCTGGCAAGCCTAAATCCTATTAATCTTTTCAAATCGTTTTTGAAGTAAAATGCTGCAAAGAATAAGGCAACTGAAAGAGTAATACTAACAAAAAGTATGCTTTCTGGATATACTGGTGGTATATTTGAGATTACTAAGCAGGAATTGGTACAGCTGGCAACATCATTCAGTTGTGATAGACAATAAAGGCATGAACTTGACATAAATTCACTTTATCTTTTTCTTAAGATTTGCAACACATGCTTCACCAAAACTTTTTCTTAGAAACTCGACGAACTCATTGGCCAGATTATTTCCAAATTCTTCTTTGGTGAACTTGGGAAAATAGATAAACCTTACTCCACCTCTACCTGTTTCAGGCTTTCTTTTTAAAATACCCTTCTCATATAGCCTGCCTAAAGTAACTGAGACAGTAGAGTGTGTTACATTATGTTTTTCCCCCAGTAATTTATATAAGATATTTGTACTTCCGTAACTTTTGGCCCACATATATTTTAGAATGTCAGTTTCCAGTTCATTGAATAAAGAGTTTATGCTCTTATTTTCCAAATCTATTCTTTTCACAAATAGTTATATGCTAATTCTATATATAAACCTTTACAACTTTTGAAAAGCTTTTTAAAGCGGATAACTAATAGTATTTTACGAGTGATTGGTTGAACTTTAAGATATTGAAGGACATAGTTGGTTATAACCTCTCTATATTGAAGGAAAGCAGATATAGAAATACTGCAGTAGGCACTGCACTTTTACTTTTTGTTTTGTTTTCATTCTTGTATGGAATGTGGAGAATACCTTTTATCGATTTTGGTATAGTAAGGATGACCCCAATAGCAATTGCTGACATTCTCTATCTTCTCGCTACAATATCTTTGCTGGCAGTTTTGATTACATTGTTGAAATATAGAATTGGTGCAGTTCCTTTAAAAGCCAAGGGAACTGGTGGGGCAAGCGGCCTTTTAGCTGGGTTTATTTCTGCTGTTTGTCCTGTTTGTCAAACTCTAAGCATCGCGGCTGCAGGATCAACTATTCTGTCGATACCAACAGGATTTTTGATACCTTATGTACCTATAATTAGAATGCTAGGGCTTGCCCTGTTAACTTTTGGTTTATATTCTGTTGCATATTCGCTTTATGTAAAAACTTGTCCTTATTGTAAGATTGATACTAAAATAGAATCGAAGGGGGTAAAATCGCCTCTACCACAACCAGACGAACTCTTTCCTTTCCTAAAAAGCAGACTAGTTGTAATAGCTCTTGTCGCATTAGTTGCGATAGTTTTAATAAACCAATTCTTCACCATGTCTGTATTTGGTTCGTTAATTTCTTCGTCTTCGTCGGGTGAAACAGTTTCTATTAGTTCAGGCTCGGTAAAATTAGAATACGGTTCAAAGGTAACGTTAAAGCCGATGCCATTAGCTGCAGGTGAACAGCCGGTTATTGCTGGGTATAAGACAAAAGTAAAATCCCTCCCTACAATAAGTGAATTACAAATGTCTTCTTCAACAGGTGATTTGGCACAGGATTTGCTGAATAATGTTATTCCAAAGGGAACGCCTTGGTATGGCTCAGAAGCTGGTGTGAGCTTTGACGACCCGATAACTGCACAAAATTTGTGGGCTAAAGGAAGAGCAATACAGCTTGACGCAGCACAAGAAGAAAGATGGGAAAGGATTGTAAACTCATTCACATGCGACTATTGCTGTGGCTCACCGCAAAATCCCACTATAATAACAAGATGTGGCTGTGCTCATTCTGCCGCTGCACAGGGTATGGCAAAATGGTTTGTCAAAAATTATGGAGATAAGTATTCTGATGAGGAAATTTATGGAGAGATGGCAAGATGGTATGCTGTTTGGTATCCCGGGCCGACAATAAAGAGAATAGTTCAGGAGGCAAGTATATGATATTAAAAGTTAATTGTTATAAAATGACAGGAGGTAAAAAATGAAAATATTTAACACAAATATCCTGTTGGCCGTGCTAATAGGAGCTATGGTGCTAGTCTCTGGACTGCAGACACTGCAGCTTTTTAGTCTAACAAATGCACTTTCAAGCGGAAGAGTTGCTGTAGGAACTGGTATTGCCGTGGCAAGTGCCCCTTTGGCGTCTAGTAGCGCTTCTGCAAGTGCTGGTAGCCTAGAAAACTTGCCGAGCATGGTCGGCGGCTGTTGAACAGTTGGTAAAAAATGAAGAAAAATACTAGTCGCTTTAGCCAGATTGCTAATCCTAGGAATCTTATAATTGTACTGTTCTCACTGTTCATAATTTTTTCTTTGATAAATACAACGCTTCTTTCAAATCTAACTGGTCTGATAACCGAGAGGATTTCTGAAGCGAAAGAAAAGTCAAGGCCTTCAGAAATAGAAGTTACGGCCATAACTCTTTCTAAATGCAAGGAATGTTATGACATAAACACTGCTTTAGAAGATTTGAAAAAGCAAAATGTAAACATCACTAAAGAAGAAACTTTTAATTATGAATCTGACAAAGGAAAACAACTTGTTGAATTGTATAGAGTAGAAAGGCTTCCTATTTTGATTATCCAAGGTGTTACTAAAGGTGAGATGAATAAAACTGAACAATTGCAGAGATATTGGGACTATGTTGGTGAGCAGAGAGGTTACAATTATGAAACCGTTCTTTACACTAATATTGTTCCACCGTACTACGACATGTTTGAAGGAAGAGTTATAGGAAGAGTATCTATAACGAATTTAGTCGATTCTTCTTGCGACGAATGTGTATCATTAAGCGGATTTGTTAATGCTTTCAAGCAATCGGGAGTTAAGATAGTTGAGGAGAAGACTGTTGAATATAACAGTGGGGAAGGAAAGCAGTTGATAAATAAATTCGGTGTAAGGGAAATTCCAGCTTTGATAATCTCTAAAGATATCCTGGATTACGATTCTGTTAAGCAGGTATGGAGCCAGTTCAACACAACAGAAAAAGAAGGATTTTATGCACTACATTCCACATTTCCGCCGTACATAGATGTTTCTACTGATAAGGTTGTTGGGCTGGTCAACTTGATCATGCTCGACGATAAATCTTGTGATGTATGCTACGATGTTCTAGTAAACAAGCGGGTACTGGCAAGATTCGGAATTGCCATAGATAAAGAATTTTCGTATGACATCAATTCGGATGAAGGTAAAGGTTTGATAAAGAAGTATAAAATAACAAAAGTCCCGGTAATTATTCTGTCGCCCGAAGCTGAGGTTTATACCTCATTTGATCAAGTTTGGACTCAAGTTGGCACTGTAGAAAATGATGGATGGTATGTAATGAGGAACCCTGAAGTTTTAGGCACTTACAAAGATTTGAGGACAAACCAAATAGTCCAACCTAGACAGCAGGGTGAGTAATATGAAACAAAAGGGTAAAAGAAGGCCAGTATTTTTATTCGCTTCAGTAGCAATTTTTTTAATAGCTTTATCTTTAATTATAACTCAAAATTCACAGGATGTTAATTTGCCTCGATTTAGTTTATTCGGACCGGAAGAAGTCAACCAGCCATCAGACTATACTATCAAAAAGCCCGAAGAGGTTGTAAGGCAGTATTTCGAATCATGGGACAAGGAAGACTACCCAAACATGTACGCTGCTATTTCCGATGGCTTTAAAAAAATAGACCCTGATGCCAAGAATCTGGCAACATTCAGGAGTTTCGCAAGCTCACAAGGCATAGAAGACGTCAAAATAATTAGCATAAAAGAAGAATCTAATGACGGAAGAACAGCAGTTGTTGCTTATTCCGTTGAATTTACTTTGCCTGATGGTAGAAAACAAAATTTCAGTGATAAGTTTAGTTTGAAATTCAGGCAGGGGGACATAATTCCGGGGTGGAAGCTTATACATCCATATGGTGAGAATATAGATACTTCTTAATCTGGTGCAAAAATGGAATTAAACAAATTGATGATAACAGGAGTTATAATAGGTATTCTGTTGGTGTCCTTAATCTTATGGTTCTCTGTCTTTCGAGAGCATAGAATTATTGAATTAGGAGATTATACTTTCGAAGAATTGTGCAAAAGAAATGGCGACCAATGGATGGAGATGGAAGAAACTCGCAAAGGCAAACCAACGTCAGACGCCAAGTGTTTTGGTTGTATGATTGCCGATAGCCACTTTTGTGATGTTAATGGGTACACAGAGTATGTTAAAAGACTTCCGTCTTTTGTTAGATGATGCGATGAAGAAAGAAAGAGACTATAACAAGTTGATTTTATACGGATTCCTTGCATTCGCATTCGTAATTTTATCAGTTTCTATTTTTTCTGTTAGCAAATTAGTTTTCACCAACCCTTCTTCTGATGCGAGTAATTCAGTGCCAAGACTATCTAAAATGGGATTAACTGTTTATGATAAACAGCTTGCAATTAAATTTATGGATAGCAACAATGATGGAAGGTGTGATGTGTGTGGCATGGACGTAGAACTGTGCATGGACAGCGGTCAGATACAATGCAATATGGATTCTAAATCAACTATCGGTGTTTTAGGTTCACAGCACATTCATACAGACTGGAAGATCTATATTAATGGTAAGGAATTGGACGGGAATTTCCTTGAGTCATTGGCGATGGATATGCCAAAAATGGATAGTCCTATAACGAGCAGCTTCATTCATTTGGATAAAGGTGCGCCTCTTCCAGAAAAGGCAGGGGATGTTTTGCACATGCATGCCACAGGAGTTCCTTTGTGGATATTTTTCAAAAGCGTTGGCATGGACTTTGATAGAAATTGCCTAACTTTGCCAAATCAAAAGTTCTGCAATGATGGGAAAAATACTCTGAAATTCTATGTCAACGGCAAACCAAATGACGAATGGGAAAATTATGTGTTCAAGGATTTGGACAAAATTCTGATTTCTTACGGTAATGAAAGTGATTTGGTACAACAATTAAATTTAATTACTGATTTTGCAAATAACCATTGATGATTAACAATAGATTTATTTTGTTATTCTACCATCCCTTATTTTATACCGAACATCGGCGATCTTTACAATCCTCTCATCATGTGTAACAATAATAATTGTCTTTTTCTTCTCATGAGCTAGTTTTTTTAATAAGCTAACAATTTCTTTTCCAGTTGTTGTATCGAGATTTCCCGTTGGTTCATCAGCCAATACAATCTCAGGATCATTTGCTAAAGCTCTTGCAATTGCTACTCTTTGAGATTCACCACCACTTAATTTATTCGGAAAGTGATTTGCCCGATGCGACATTTTAACTTCTTCTAATAACTTTATCGCTTTATTCTCTGTATCCTTTTTATTCGTGCTAATAAATTCCATAGGCAACATAACATTTTCCAATGCGGTCAAATTCGGGATTAAATTATAAGTCTGGAAAATGAAACCTATCTTTTTCTTTCGTAAGTCTGTGAGCCTTTTATCACCCAAAGTTGTAACATCAATTCCTTCAATCAATACTTTACCTTTGTCTGGTTTGTCTAAGGTTCCTATCAAATTAAGAAGCGTTGTTTTCCCACTGCCACTTGGACCTGCAATAGTTATTAATCCACCGGAATCTGAAATGGATAACGTAACATTATCAACAGGTTTTATTATTTTGTTTCCCGATTTATACTCCTTTGTTACATTCTCAAACTCGATAATTTTACTCATATCTCAATGCCTCCGCCGGTCTCATTTTAACAGCTCTGTAAACTGGATACAAACTTCCAACAATTCCCAAAACAAAAGCTACACCAAACACGGTAAGAATAGTGTTAAATGATAAGGTATAGCTTACATCAAGCAATGCTGTTGGAGGTGCAATACCCATCTCTATGCCTGGTTGTGCTCCTGTATATCTATCCAAACCAAGCAAATTATTTACAACACTTGGACCTATCGCACCAAAAATTGCCAAACTAAGAATTCCAGAAATAAAAGCTAATGCAAACGTTTCAACTACAAATTGTTTTGCTACATCTTTATCAGATGCACCAATTGCTTTCAATACGCCAATTTCCTTTGTTCTCTCAATTGTTGTTAAGATCATTGTGAATAAAACAACTAAGCCTCCTATCAAAATGGCTAATATTGTGCCTATCGTGCCGATGGTAAGAATTCTACCAAATGTTTGAGCAATAAATATTGTTTTTGCTTGCCCTGTTAAAATGTCCCTTGAATTTCCAAAAATGGTTTGTAACTTACTTCTAACACTTTCTACATTTTCAACAGAATCAATTTGAAGCCAAAGTATTGTTAGTTTATTTTTAAGGCCGTAGATTTTCTGCGCTACATCAAATGGAACAATAATTTGATTGTCGCCAAATGAAAACCCACTTGTGAAAACTCCTATTACCTCGAGTTCTACAGGAGTAACGTTTACTCCTTCAATTCCCGCTTGAGCTTGAGTGCCTTTTTCTATAAATTTCGATCCGACTTTCAAATCTCGATTTTCGGCATATATCTGACCTACAATTGCCACATTTTTCCCTGCATCTTCAGGAACGAAAGTTCTTCCCTCAATTATTCTAACTACAGCTGGTTCACCATGACTGGCTACTCTTATTGGTTTTCCAGGTTCGTTCCCAACGGTTATAGAAGTAGTTGGAAAATATTCAGAATAAACATTTCTCACCAACAATTGCTTTTCTGTTCTAACTATATTGTCGATATTCTGTATTTTTTCTAATTCAGATTCTGGTATTAGCTCTGCGCCAAAACCCATCCCACTCGCCCCAGCATTTCTTACTTCTATTGTTGTTTCGATAGCAGACGAAAGAATTTTAGTTTGTTGTTGAATTGCGTTAGTAGCCTGAAACATCGCAATAAAGATACCAAGACTTGAAGAAAGAATAAGGATTACTACGATAGTTCTAATCTTGTTCCTGTAAACATTCCTTAGTCCTCTTTGAATAACACCCATAATCTCAACCTACTTTAATTTCTGTTGATTCTGTATATTTTTCTCCTGTTTCTAAAACAATTGTTAAAGTCACTTGGTACGTTCCTGACTTTTCATACGCGTGCACAGGATCTCTCTCTGTACTCGTCGTTCCATCACCAAAATCCCACAAGTAAGAGGTTGCGTAACTGCCTGAGACAGTCATTTGTGCATTGTGTACAGCTCCAGTGCTTGAAAATCTAACTGTTAATTGTTCTTTAGCTGTTTGCTCTTGGGTTGTTTGTGCTTCTTGGGTGCCGATGCCTCTTTCATGTGGAAAAATATTTTGTTCAGGCGAAACGTAAATGAACCCGACTATACCAATTGTGATAACTAAAGCTATTATGCCAATCGCTGTCCAGACGACTCTTGTTTTTGTATTCACTATTCACCACTAAAGATATTTCTAATGCGGTCCCTTACTGCATACATAAATGCTCCGATACTAGTTAAAACAACTCCACCAACAACTAAAGCAGTTCCTCCTATTCCACTATTCACTACATGCAGTGGAGCCATTTCTAAACACATTTTTCATATCACCTCCTATTGACAACATGAACATCTTTTCTCATTACAATGACAAACCTGTTTTCTTCCTTTCTTAACTTCATATGTGCACTTACATTTTGGGCAAGTATATTTTAGTTTTTTCATAATATCATTATCATTAACTTTTTATAGTAACTTAATTTATTATAGTGTAGGGGTTAAAATATATAGCAGTAGTGTATGATAAAGTTGATGTGAAAATGGTAAGTGGTATAAAAGTTATTGAAAAGTGTAACATGAGAAAGGGAGATACTGATTACTGTCCTTGTGTCTTGGATGGATTAATGAACACCATAGGCAAAAAGTGGGCTATTTCATTGATTGTAACGATTGGAAATTTTAGCAGTATAAGATTCAATGAAATTCTCAAAAGGATGTCCAATCTCAATCCAAAAACTCTTTCTGATAGGTTAAAGGAATTGGAAAGAATGAATTTTGTAAAGAGAAGACAATATAACGAAATGCCAGTTAAGGTTGATTACAGTTTAACTAAGAATGGGAAAGAATTGTATTCTTCATTAATGCCACTGGTTAGATGGTCTCTTAAAAACCATTGATGTGATTAAGTGCCAGAAATTGTTACGAAGTATTCCGAGATTGTGTTGCAGATACTTAAAGAGCTGGTATTAAATGCGGTGTTGGTGCCAAACAACAGATACTAACAAATTGTCCACCAGAGAGATTTTGTTCTTTATCAACTGGTGAAATTTGTGTGTATGGTGTAGAAGATATTCCAAAGATGACCCAGATATCTGCAGCAGAACTTATCAAAGTTGTTGGAAATGTTTCGGTACCAGAGTTTAACAGTTTTAGCGCAGTAACATTCGTAATTGGTCTAGTTATTGGAGGAGTGATAACATACTTTATTTTAAAAGGAGCTAAAGGTGTTGTTAGTGGAAAGAAAAAAGGTAAACAAAAATAAGATGAGTAAAGGAAAGTTTATGAATTTCTTTTCTGGTATTTCAGGAGGTTTAAGTTTTTTTGGTGGTTGGCAAGTATGCCATAATTTATGTTTTGGTATTGTAGCTGCTTTGTCCTTGATAGGAATAACAATAGTCGGCATGCCGCTATTATTCCTCACTCAATATGCGGTATACTTCTGGTCGGCTGCGGTATTGCTCTTAATACCAACTCTTGTAATGTACTGGGAAAATAGGAAACATATGTCAAAGAACTTGATACTAGCTAACATAGGAATAGTTATAGTTGCTGTGCCTTTTGCTGATTTACAATCTTATCGCGTGATTTTTTGGGTCATTGGAGGAATGTTTATATTAACTAGCGTTATCCTATTCTTAAGAAGGAAGTTAAATTTAGAGTGATCCGATGGAAAATCAATACGAATGCGAAAACTGTAATAAAAGATTTGATACTGAAAGCGGGTTAAATCAACATAACAATTCAAAGCACGTTAAAATTAATGTGAATAAATTGAGTATGAAAACTTTTCGAAAGCCAGCATTATACGCAATATTATCTTTAGTTATAGTTGGAATTGCTTACGGAATTTACAGTTTAGTGTCGGCGACTTATACAGCTAAAGCAGTTGCCACGTCATTAGGTTTGCCTAATGCACCAATACATTGGCATCCTAATCTTGAAATAATAGTTAATGACGGCAAGATCACTATTCCAGCAAACATAGGAATAGGTTTACAGTATTCAAGCAGCCCACATTATGATCCAATGATGAGAATGACAAATATACACACCCACGATTCCACCGGCAAGCTTCATTGGGAGGTTATGAGAGTTCCAAAGCCAGCGGATCTGTATCTTGGCAATTTCTTTCAAGTCTGGGACAAGGCATTTAATAGCAATTGTATTTTCGAATATTGTAATGGTCTTGAAGGAAGTGTAAAAATGTTTGTGAATGGAAACCCAAATTATGACTTTGAGAAATACATTGTCAGAGATGGTGATAAAATTCAAATCGTCTACGAATAAGAGGTGATAAAATGTTTGGATTTGGAAAATCTAAATGCAATTGGTGTGGAAATATCTTGAGTGAAACTGTTTACGAAAACGATGAAAAGAGATTTTGTTCTCATACCTGTAAAGACAACTATAGAAAATCTTCGAAGAAAATGAAAGCTTGCTGTCATTAGAAGTAATAAAATTCGTGTTTTTGGGCTATTGGTGGTATTTTAGTAGGGATCGGTTTCTTTAGTTACATCAAAAACAAGTTAGAAAGCTTTAAATAGATGTATGACATATATAGCATATGATAAAAACGCCATATAAATTGTTCTTTAGTACATTAGGCAATGATATGCGATTAAAGATTCTTCATGCTTTAATTAAAAAATCCAAAAATGTAACCGAGTTGACAAATGAGTTGGGTTTTGATCAAACAACGATTTCTAAAAACCTTAAGCGCTTAGAAATGTGTGATTTTGTCCATAATAGTAGAAAAGGCAAATATAGCATTTACTCGCTAAATAAAGAAACTATTCTTCCTCTGTTAAAACTCATCGACAAACACACTAGCAAATATTGCAAGCATTTGTGTGGTAAATAATGAAACAAATAAATAAATTTAGATTTTTATTAACCGTCTTGATTTTAGTAGCAATATTAGGTTATATAATATTCAGCTATTTTGTTGTAAAAGTCGTGCCTGGCATATCTTTAAGTTTATTCATTGTAGCAATAGTTGCTGGTATTGCCGCATTCTTTAATCCTTGCTCGTTTGTAGTATTGCCTGCATATATTACAGGGGTGCTTTTGAAGAAGGAAAAGAAATCGAAAAGAGAAAGAATTGTTTATTACGGAGCTCTTGCTGCAATAGGTCTTCTGACATTTAACCTGATTCTAGGAATAGTTATGGGATTACTTGGGGAAGGTTTTGTCAAGTCATTTGCTTTAAGTCATCCTTTAGTGAGAGCTTTTAGAGGTGGTGTCGGTCTAATACTTTTAATTCTTGGTCTAATGTATCTTGTTGGCAAAGGGTTTCACTATCCTTTATTTGAGAATATAGGAAGGATATTTGGAAGATTGAAAACAGAATCTGCCAGCGCTTCTATGTTCGTTTATGGTTTTGGATATAACATGATTGGAGTGGCTTGTACTGGCCCGATTTTAGCCTTCGTACTTATTTCTGCATTTGCTTCTGGTAGCTTTACAGTAGCTTTATTCATACTTTTAGTATATTCATTTACAATGGCTCTGCTGATGATTTTTGTATCTTTACTTTCAGCATACGCAAAAGAAGAATTAATAAATAAATTAAGAGCATCTTTGACTAGTATAAGAAAGGTCAGCGGAATTATTCTGATTATTGTAGCTATACTTTTGACACTTTCTTCTCTATATCCCCAGGAGGTATCAAAATTGCTTTCGGACTATTTGCCTAAAATCCTAGTACAGGGTTTAAATCTTAACTAATAATAGAATTGTTATGGAAAAGTCTCTTGTGATGTTTGCGGTAGAAAGTTAAAAACTAATAAAGCATGGTTTTAAGAAGATAATGATTTAAATGCTTGGGCACATGCGATACAGCAAAATGTCGTTTTCCTTCCTTTTATAATTTTATGATAAGCACCCCTATATACTTCACATCCACAATGCGCACATATAGAAAGTTTTGCTTTTACAGCAGCATCTATTAATGAATTGAACTTATCTGTTATTCCCCGTACAAATGTTTTACCAGAGGCTGTCAGAAAATATATTTTCTTATCTCTTGATCCAACTTTTTTAGTTACAACTAAATCATATTTCTCAAGGTTTTTCAGGAAGGGATATATTTCTCCTGGGCTAATTTTTTTACCTGTTCTTTTTCCCAAATCTTTTATTATCTGATATCCGTGCTTCCCTCCTTGATGTAAGAGTAACAACAGTACTGATAGCTTTATTAGGCTTGAAATTTTAGGTCCTTTCATAGTTGGTTATATACACAAAAGGTTAAATATATCAAATTTCGATATATCATTGTTAGTATGGTAAGAAGACGTAATGAAAGTAAAGACAAGGGTTTGAGGTTGATTGTAGGGGTGATTCTTCTATTGATCGGTCTGTCTGGATTTGGTGTAATGCCTATGATGGGATGGGAAATGCTGGGCTACGGATTTGGCCTTTATGGTTCTTTAATATCAGTCGCCCTCGTAGTTTTAGGAGCATACTTAATTTACGATGGTTTAAAGGAAGATTAAGATGGCGAAAGATTTAGTGTGTGGAATGCAAGCTAATGAAGCAACATCGCTTAAAACAACTTATAAAGGAAACACTTATTACTTCTGCAACAACCACTGCCTTAACCAGTTCAACGCAAATCCCAATAGATTTGTTAAATAACTTCGATCTACTATTATGTCAATAGATCCTGTTTGCGGCATGCATGTAGATGAGAAGAATGCTGTCTACAAGAAAGAGGTTGACGGTAAGATTGTTTACTTTTGCAGTGAAGTTTGCCTGAAGACCTACGAGGCGCCTGAGGTAGAACTCAAAAAATTGAGGTTTTTAAGCATATTTAGCGTTTTGATAGCTGTACCAGTCGTAGTCCTTTCATTCTTTTACAAACTGCCGAACAATAATTTGATATTGCTCTTACTGGCGACTCCTGTCCAGTTCTATGCAGGGTGGAGGTTCTACAAAGGAACATGGGACGGCCTAAGAGCCAAAAGCGCAAACATGGATACATTGATAGCGATAGGGACTTCCGCTGCATGGCTTTACAGCGCTCTTGTCACATTCTTTCCGGCAACTTTCGCTGGTGAGACTTACTTCGATGCCTCCGTAATTATTATAGCTCTCGTACTATTGGGAAAGTTCTTGGAACAGACTGCTAAAGCGAAAGTTTCCGAGTCCATTAAAGCGTTGATGGGTCTGCAGCCTAAAACTGCGATTGTTGTTAAAAATGAAAAGGAGGTCGAAGTTCCGATTGAGGAAATTCAAGTCGATGACATCATAGTTGTTAGACCTGGAGGAAAGTTTCCTGTAGATGGAATCATAATCGAAGGCGGGTCTTCTGTTGATGAAAGCATGATAACTGGAGAATCGATACCGATAACCAAGAGAGCTGGAGATGAAGTCATAGGTTCTACAATCAACAAGACTGGATTGATAAAGTTCAAGGCCACAAAGGTGGGTAGTGACACGGTTCTGCAGCAGATAATAAAAGTTGTGCAAGAAGCCCAAACTGGAAAAGCGCCTATTCAGAGAATGGTCGACAATGTTTCTGCTGTCTTCACGCCTACCGTCATTGTCGTCGCTGTCTTGTCAGCAATCATATGGTATTTTCTGGGGCAGAATTTTATTTTCGCGTTGACGATTTTCATCACAGTTCTTATTATCGCATGTCCATGCGCACTGGGAATAGCTACACCGACTGCTATTTTAATGGGAACTGGCATTGGAGCTAGGAATGGCATTCTTATCAAGGGTGGTGAAGCTCTGGAGACAGCGCACAAAATCGACACCATAGTCCTTGACAAAACAGGGACACTGACAAGAGGTGAACCTTCTGTTACTGACATCGTTCGCTTGTCTGACGTCAAAGAGAAAGAGATACTACGGTTGGCGGCTGCAGCAGAAGCTGGTTCTGAGCACCCTATTGGAGATGCTATAGTGCAAAAGGCCAAAGAATTGAAGTTGAGGGTTCCTGCCGCTGAAAAGCACCAGACTGTATCAGGTAGGGGAATTAAAGCGACTTACCTCAAAAAACAGATCTTTGTTGGTACAAGAAGCTTCATGAAGGACAATGGGATTGATGCTGGCAAGCTGGAACAGAGTATGCAAAAGTTGGAAAACGAAGGCAAAACGACTGTAATAGTTGGATATGGTCAAGAGCCTGTTGGGTTGATTGCAGTTGCCGATACATTAAAGGAATTTTCTAAAGAAGCTGTCGAACGATTGAAAAAGATGGGTATAGATGTGTGGATGATTACAGGCGATAATGAAAGAACTGCAAATGGTATTGCAGAGGTGCTTGGTATAGACAACGTGATGGCTCAAATTTTGCCAGATGAGAAAGCCAAGAAGGTCAAGGAACTGCAGGGACAAAAAAAGATAGTTGCTGCAGTTGGCGACGGGATAAATGATGCTCCAATGCTTGCACAAGCTGATTTAGGTATTGCCATCGGATCAGGGACAGATGTCGCACTTGAGACTTGCAAAATAGTCTTGATTAAGAGTGACATTCGAGATGTGATTACTTCGATTGATTTGAGCAGGTATACAGTTAGGAAAATCAAACAAAATCTATTTTGGGCATTTGCTTACAACACTATCGGGATACCGATAGCTGCAGGTGTGCTGTATCCATTCTACGGACTGTTATTGTCTCCAATAATAGCCGGCGCCGCCATGGCATTCAGCTCTTTTTCAGTTGTAGGGAATTCTTTGCTAATGAGAAACTACAAGCCGAAAATACGGTGATAATGAAGTTCTGAACTAGTGTTTCTCAACCTTCTCCAAATAGTTTATTAAGGATAATGCGGTTTTTGCGCCCTCCCCTATTGCTACAATAACCTGCTTTTCATGCAAGTCCGTAACATCGCCTGCGGCAAAAATCCCCGCCGCATCAGACATATTGTTCTTATCGATTATTATCTCTCTCCGGCCGTTTAATTCAACAATGTCTTTGACGAAATCAGTATTAGGATCGTATCCAATCTCCACAAAGATGCCATCTAATTTTATGTCTTTTATTTTACCTCCCATAGTTGTGCGCAATCCTGCAACAGCTTTGTTGCCTAGCACCTCCGTGGGTTCTGTTCCTCTAAGGATTTCGACTTTTTTGTTTGACTTGATTATACGTGCGACTTCTTTCAGCACACCCCCTTCTTTTATGTCTTCCTCCTTTTCTATAAGATAGATCTTCTTTGCAATTGACAACATGTAAAGTGTAGAAAATAGACCAGAACGGCCGCCACCGATTATAGCTATTGTTTTATCCTTGAATAATGGGCCATCACACGCCGCACAATAGCTCAGACCCTTGTTCTCAAATCTTTCCGCGCCTTTAATCCCTAGCTTCTTGAACCTTCTACCGCTGGCCACTATGACAGCCTTCGTTTTATACTCACGTTTGCTTGTAACAACCAGAAAACCGTCTTTGGTGTTTTTAATGTTTCTCGCTTCCTCGTTTTCTTTTATCGGTACTTTGAAATTCTCCATATGCTCGGTGAATTTTTTAACTAATTCGTAGCCGGTGATATAGTAAATGCCTAGATAAGTCTCAAGCGTGGGGATAAAGTTGGCAAGCCCGCCGATGTCTTTGGTTATCACTATGAAGTTTAACTTCTGCCGAGCGGCGTACAAGGCTGCTGAAATTCCAGCTGGACCGGCACCGACAATGATAAGATCGTACATTCAACTCACTTTTTAGGTTGGTTGGTAATATACATTGTAATTGAATTTAGTTCCAGGCTGTATTTAAAGGATGTCAAGAAGCCTTCAGTTATTTGACTACAAGAATCGGCACTAGTGATTTTTCTACTACTTCTGTGGTAACACTTCCAAGAAGTATCTTTTGCAACCCCGTTAAGCCATGTGAACCCATCACAATAAGGTCGGGCTTTCTGCCTCAACCCCCTCCATAATTGTCTGCTTTACGCTTCTGGAAACAAGCATCTTTGTTTGATAACTAACTCCACTGCTTTTTGCCATTTCTTCAAAATCTTTAAAACACGTCTCCGCTCGTCTTGCTTTCAACTTTTCAATATTTTTAGTTTCAAGGAGTTGAGTTGTCCCGACTTCAATAACATGGATTGCTATGATTATAGAATTTGTAGCTTTTGCAATTTCAATTGCCAAATCCGTGGGGCTCTGCGAGAATGCAGAACCGTCAGTTGGCAGAAGTATTTTATTTATTACCATAACTTAATTGTCTCATATAAACAAATATTCTTTTTTCCGCTTGAAAGGTTATAAGTCGGAGATGCCAAACCAATATTATGGAAAGATTAGCTGGCAAGGACAGGCTAGTGATTAAAACCGTGGTTGTGTGGATAGCCTTGATATACTTGGTGTGTGCGGCGGCGTATATAGTGTTGCCGAATGATACGTTCGACTTTTTGTGGAGGCCAATATTACACTCATTTGACATCAGGCCTGTCGGTATCTACATGGTAGTAGGATTTGCTGAAACCGTTGCATATGCCGCATTGGCGACTTGGCTGTTTATTAAGGTTCGTGAATACGTGGCGAAAAAGAAAGGATTGTCAAAGTATTTCTGATGTTATCCAAAGTTTATAGTCCCGTTAGCTATCAGTATCAGCAGCCAGCTAAGCAGTATCAGTGTCACACCTGTCAGCAGTCTCATGTACGGGCGGAAATTCTGCTTCCATGCCTTGACCCTTTTGATTCCAGTCCCCAAAATAACCACAAGGAGAATTACCACTAGGGGCATGACAAAGATGAGATTGTAAAGGACGAGCAAGGCGAAGGCTTGAATGTTGAAATTCTGCGACAGCAAAAGCGTTATCGCAAGATAGGGCCCGCCGGTGCACGGCAGCTCCACTGCTGCCACAAAGAAACCAAGGAGTACAAAGCTTGACACTGAGATATTCTTCGCGTATCTTTCAATCCTCTTCGCGTTCGCTCCTGAGATGCTGAGTGAAAACCACCTGCCGTACCAGAAAAAGTCCTTTATCTCAATCAGGCCCGCCAATGTAAGCAGTGATGCCACTGTGATTGAAATGTAGACGGCAACCATGAGCGGTATCTGCTGCAGGAAAAATATCAGGCCGAGACCCGCAAGAAGATAGGCTACGAAAACCGCGCCTATGTACGCAAGGCCCAGTATAAGCATCCTTTTCTTGTCATACCTCATCACGAGAAGAGTGGACATCAGAAGAATCATTACTCCTATCGCGCAGGGATTTATGGAATCTATAAGACCGGTCGTTACCACAACTCCCAATGCAGGTAAGCTCGCTTCCACCGCCATAACATCACTCGAAAACTATCTTTATGTAATCACCCGGAGGGACGTTTGAATATGGGGCTATAACGTAATCCCTGTAATCTCCTTGGTAAAGGTCGCCGTTTACGTACATCTTCACAGTGCCCTGGCCGCCGCTTGGACACATGTCGCCATTCATCATTCCCATTAACATGTCGTTGCCGAACGGAACGTCGATTGTGTCGAAGAACTTGCCCAATGTAGCATCCTCCCTTTCTTTAATAACGCCTTCCACATGCATCCTGTAATCGCCATGGTGGTGCAGATCTCCAGTCCCCACCCTGCTCCAAAGGCCTGTAGGCTCTGGCAATGTCTGCTTTTCCCCGCATGTCCATATCTCAAAATCGGCATGCCAATGCACAAGACCCTTGCTCCACGAAGTCGTAGACAATGCTATTGTCTGCCCTACGAGGAAGGCTGTTGTGAGGATGCTGACGATGACTATGATGGCGAATATGATGGTTTTCTTGCTCTCGTCCAATCTATTGCCGTATGCCACCGCCGCAACGATACTGCCCGCAATAACCAGCGGGGACAGCAAAAGGATTTCAGGCACATTCAGGTAATGTGCAAGACTCTGGTAGAAGTTAAGATGCGGCTCCTCCTCGTGGGCAACAGCACCCGGCACAATTAGCAAAATGACTGCTAGTATAACGGCGCGGTTCATAAAATTCAACATAACTCGCATATCTCGGCTTTCTTTTTCTTTCCCTTGTGCTTCTTGTAATGCTCTACGCATTTCTCGCAGCAGAAGAGCCTCTTGTGCAGATGCACCTTTTTTGCGGGGTGCAGTATCTTGCCGCACTCGTAACATTTTTCCAGCTTGGTCTCTTTCCAGCCTAGAACTTTAGCCATTATAAATAATTTGTGGGTTATTGTATAAATAAGTGATCTCGTGATTACGAAAAAGATTATAATGAAAGAGCTGGAGAAGGTAATAGATCCAGAGCTGAATGTCTCGATAACGGAACTGGAGCTTGTGGACAAGATAGAGATTAAGGACGGCGATATTTCGATAGATTTCCATTTGACCGCGCCATATTGCCCGCCTATGCTTGCATTAAAGATGGCATTTGACATGAAGGAGGTTGTTTCTCATATTCCGGGTGTAAAGTCGGTGAAGCTGAGTATGAGAGGACACTATCTTTCTGAGCAGTTGAACAAGGAAGTCAACAAGCCTTAAATATTTTACGCGAAATATTCTGATTATGCCAACTACATATGTTCATTTGAGAAGGGAAAGATCAAAAGGATCTGACATGTACTTTATCAAGTCCGACACGGAAAAAACGGAGAGTGGACCGTACAGCAAAGCCAAAATGCTGAAAAGACTTAGGCGGTATAATGGTCACATGCCATATTTTGATACTTATTTGGAACAAGGACTGCAGAATGACGTTAGAAAGGCATTGAGTTTGTAATTTAACCTTTATCGGAGAATAACATATATGCCCGGCCTCAAGCAGATAGCAGTCGCGGCTGCAGTGGCAATCCTTTTCGCCGTATTCGTAGCGCTATTGGTGGATCTCATATACCCGGAGCCCAGATATGACGCTTTTTGTGCTGCTGATGTTTACGGCAAATACCCGCGCCCATACATCGAGCCTCCGGGCAGATGCGACTATGACTACCAGAACAATTCAGCCTATAATCAATGCCTGATGGACGGCGCGACGCCTGTATTCGACTACAATCAAACGGGCTGCCCTGTGTACGAAAGCTGCAACTTCTGCAACAAGGAGTTTGACGAGGCGCAAAAGTCCTACAGCCGGAACATTTTCATAATCGTCGGCATCATAGGCATAATCGCCATTTTCGCCGGGACTTTGTGGAGAATTGAATTCCTCGGGACAGGCCTAATGTTCGGCGGTATATTCCTCCTGTTCTACGGCACGGTCAGATACTTTGGGGATGCCGACAAGACCTTGAGGGTTTTGATTGTATTCGCAGAACTGCTTATCGTGATATGGATAGGTTACAAAAAGCTGTATAAGAAAGAAGAAAGGAAAAAACAAAAGAAAAGGTAACCCTAATCCTTTGCTAGCTGGTATACTCCCTTTAGTGCCACGATTACCGCGGCAGGTGCGACAAACACCACCAAGTTGTCAAAGACATTCAGCAAGTATGTTCCAACTGCCGGCAAGGCTCCAAAGCCCCCAGCAGCTCCTGCTGAAGCTGCAACTAAGAGTGCTATCGCAGCTATTAGGAAAGTGGATGTTTCCTTGGATGTGACATTAACTAGAGCGACTATGATACCTAGAACGACTAGGATTAAAGTCACTGTAGCCTGCCATCCAGGCTGCGGAAACAGTCCAAGAACTATTGCTAGCAATACTCCCACAAGGAACGACCATTCGCCCACTCTTGGGACGCCGGCCTTTCCTTTAGCTTGTGCCATAAAAGTATTTAAAAAAACCGCCTATTAAAGGTTACGGTAGGGAAAATGTGCAGAGGAAAGCTTTTTATTTAAGGACAACGAATTCCTCGAACTCTTTTTGGGGTTCCTGATCCACTATATCCACCTTTTCGACCATTGCGAGCATGGGCCCGGTTTTGCACCTTTCTATTAGCTCGTTCACGGCCTGGTCAGCGCCCTCAAAGATTGCCTCGACCGAACCGTCGAAGTTGTTCTTCACCCAGCCTGTGACGCCAAGCTTCCTGGCACTCCCCCGGACAAAATTTCTATAGCCTACATGCTGTACTATGCCGTAAATCCTGGCGGATACCTTCCTCATGGTCATCATTAATTTAAAAGGATGCGCTTGTAATTAAGTTTGATGCTCGCAGACATAAGGAATTCTGTCAAGTATATGAAGGAAGTTTTGGGCGCCGGGGTAAAATTGCCTGCAGGCTATAGGCAAGTCGACTACGTTGTTATATGCGGTATGGGTGGCTCGGCTATTGCTGGTGATGTCGTAAAAGACTCTTTCAGGGACACTCTGCAGCTGCCGATTGAAGTTTCGAGGAGTCACAAGCTGCCTGGCTATGCCGGAAGCAGGACTTTGGTTGTTTGCACAAGCTATTCTGGCAACACATGGGAAACTTTGGCGCAGCTGGAGCAGGCTTTGAGGAAAAAGTGCAAGGTTGTATGCATTGCTTCTGGCGGAAAGATGAAAGATATTGCAGAGAAGAAGGGGCTTCCGCTTGTCAAACTCAAGGAAGGCATGATGCCAAGGGTCGCTTTCCCATACATTCTTGCAGCGTCATTGGCTGTTTTCCAGTCGTTGAAGCTTGTGGAAATTCCGGAATTCAAAGCATTGTCGAAGAACCTTGGCAAGATAGAGAACGAAGCTAGGAGTCTGGCAAGCAATATCAACGGGACGATGCCTATTATTTTTTCGCACTATCCATCGCCGGCATTCAGATTCAAGACCCAATTGAACGAGAATTCGAAATGGATGGCCAAGGCTGAACTAGTCCCGGAGATACATCACAACGACGTCGAGTCCTGGAGGCAGATGGATAAAAAGTTTTCGGTTATCTTCCTCAGGGAGGCTGATGAAGACAAGGACGTCAGGAACAGCTTTGACGTTGAGAAGAAGCTGCTAACTGGAAAGACGAACGTTTACGAGGTGTTCGGCGAGGGCGCCAGCAGGCTGGAGAGGCTGATGCACATGATAGTTTACGCCGACTTTGTTTCTTATTATCTTGCAGAGAAGAACAAGACCGACCCGTACGGCATCAACGTGATAAGCCAGATCAAAGAGTATTTGGCGACGCATTAATAGAATTTTGTAGAGTGATCTTATTTCTGGGCTGAGTCGAACTTATTTTTTAGGCTTGTAACTGTACTTTCCACCGCCAGACAATTGCGGCAGTTCGATTGAATACTTTTTAAAGTCTGCCTGCGTGACTTTCTTCATGAAGAATATCCAGAACGGATTCGGTTATAACGTAGACTTGTGCAATTCACTTATCTTTTTACCTATAATTTTTAACATCTCTTCATCCAACTCGTTTATAACTAACTTTATCTTGCTCACAAATTCCCTCGCGTTATTCAAAATAATATCCTTCTCTTTATAGTTTATAGAAATCCCATATTGAACAGTTTCTCTTGCCCTTTTGGCCTTCCAAATATAGTCAATATACTTTTCTTCTATAGTCACAGCTTCTATCGTGTCTTTCCTTTCCTTAACTTGGTCGAATTTCCCTAGAAACTCCCTGCTTATATGTTCACCGAAAAAATATTCTAAAATTGCAACAGTCGTTGCATGATCCTTGCTTTCCAATCCTATCTTTGCAAGAAGACCTGATGCTGAATGGTACATGGCATAATAAGCTGCGATGACTGTCCAATCATCGTACCCCAGTTTATTCAAATCTGTCATCACGATAAGATTGTGGTCCGCTTTATTGAGATGGCTGCGATTGAGATTATCGTTTCTCCTTGTTATTCTCAAACCTCTTTGGTCTTTTGCCCTCTTCAAAGCGTTAAAAATTATGTTTCTGGACTTCATTTTCCAACCGCCATCTTTACAAAACTCTCTGCCCCATACAAAACAAAGTGGTCTTTTATTATCTCTTTGATTATCGCCTTGTCCTTTTGCTTTCTAAACTCTTCAGGAGTGATCAAAACTGTGCTTATCTCCTTTCCATATTTCGCATGGATTTCTTTTGCTATCTTGTCTATGTTGAATTTTCTTGCGGCCACAATCAGAATGTCTATGTCACTTTCCTTATTTGCAGTCCCTTTAGCATAAGAACCGAATAGAATAATTGCGATTGTTTTTTCATTGTCCGCCCCTTTCACAAAATCATCGAAAATTAGTTTTAGCTCTTTGTTTTTTCTGTAAAACTCATCCCTGCTCTCGATCTCGCTTAGCTGTATTAATGCCATTGTTTTTTCATTTTCCAAATTCAGCGAACAAAGATGCGATTTACCCGCCTTGGTTTGTATGACTATTCCTTCTTTGGTCAGTTTGCCCACTGTTCTATGCACGAATGAATAGTATTCTCCGAGAGACTTGGCTATTTCATTAATCGTAAAGATCTTCTCCATGTTTTTGGACAGTAAATCGACTATTTTCAAACGCAGGTCCATAATATCACTTTTTATGATAATATTATCACTAGTAGTGATATATAAAGCTTCCAAGCCGATGCCTTGCGGAGAAGAACAATACCGATTCGTACAGCATCAACGTGATAAGCCATATCAAGGAATATCTGGCGACGCATTGAACTTGTTATCACTTATATGTAGTGAAGAATAGAAAAGCTTAAATATATACGTTGTTAATGCATTGTTAATTTAATTGTTGGAAATTATAAAAATCAAAATTTGTTAAGTTTCTGTTGGTGATTTTTATAGATCGTATACAATAGAGAAATGTTCACAATGTCTCTTATTTTTAACATAAGCAAGTATTGGCAAGCGGCATAGTAGTTATTACTAGGAAATGGTTAAATTAGAAAGCTATTTAAAGTCCAACTCAATATATTTAAAAATGCCTAGAAAAATACCGGACGAGACAAGGGAATTAATGGGAGAATTATATGATGGCGGTTTGTCTGTTCGAGAAATATCTAGAAGAACAGGTACCGCTTATTCAACTACTTATGGTTATACAAGAGTAAGACAAAGGGTTAATCCAGAAACAGGACAGCCGTTCAAGTCATTAAGTGAATTGCAAGACTATCAAGTAAGACAAAGGGTTAATCCAGAAACAGGACAGCCGTTCAAG
>CAYJVM010000012.1:27894-28011 GCA_964373665.1 uncultured archaeon
TCATTAACAGAATTGAGAGACTATCGAGCAAGACAAAGGGTTAATCCAGAAACAGGACAGCTGTTCAAGTCATTAACAGAATTGAGAGACTATCGAGCAAGACAAAGGGTTAATCCA
>CAYJVM010000013.1:0-25841 GCA_964373665.1 uncultured archaeon
TGCTACAATGTTTATAAGGAAATCAATCAGTTAATAATAACTTTTCTACAAGGCTCATCCTTTCTAAGAGTAACTTTAAGATAGTCCTCAGGTTTAGGATTTATAGCTCGAATTAATTCTATCGGAATCGTCATCCTATAATCTTTGTCTAAATCAATTTTACATAACATAACTATCCCTATCTTCTTATATATATACACTATAGTAGAACTAGTATATAAAGTTATCGGAGGTTCATTTCCCACATGTTTAGAGAAGAAGCTAATTTAGAACTCCCTTAGTTCAACAAAAGTAATAATAGTCCTGTTTCAACCAGAAGTTCTTTAATTTGTCTCATATTTTTATCATTATATATCGAGAAAAGTAGTAAAGTTTGCTCCTGTCGGGAATGTGAAAGGCTAGTAATATAAAAATGTTGGTAATAGCTTATTAAACGACTCTTTAATCCCATAGTTTTCGTGATCCACATAACAACAATTTAAAATTTGTGAACAAGTTATTTATATGGCTGATATAAGAGTACGGATATTCGATAAACCTACTCCGGCTGGAATGAGGAGGGTATATCCCAACCACATAGTTCTCTCAGGCGAAGACCTTACAGATGCCGGTTTACCTAGAAGAATTGCTTCATCCTTTGACGAGGATTTGTTTATCATTCCTATAGATTATGATATAATACCAACTACTATAGAAACACGATTATTTGGTAGAAAAAGGTTAGATAATGATTATAGGAAATTTTGGAAACGTGCAGAGATATTGACGCTGAATACTGGAGTAAGTCCTGCACAAAGCTTTCAATCTCGGATGCTACTATTGTCAGCTGAAGATTGTGTTCGTGCATATAGTTGGAAGGCAGCAGGACCGAGAATTTATGTTCCACTGACAGCCTTAATAGACGGTCGTAATTTGTATTTTACCGTTACGCATACATTTCCAGAATTAGGCATAAGAGATAGAGTGGATATTGATAGTTACGGGTCTGAAACAGTTGTGAAAATACCTTCCAGATCAATGGAAGAGGTAAAGAGATACACAATCGGTTTTAGAGATGTCTCAACTAGAGAATCAGGTCTGCCTTGGTACATGCTGATACCCAGCCATGCCTGTGAAGACAAGGAGTACAAGCTAAGAACAGAAGGCTATTTCATGGACGACCATATTGTAGGTGCGCATACGGCACTCGAGATTACAAGAAGCCAAACTTCAGATCCGTTGATTAATAGACCATTTTTAATTCCTTCGAGAATGCTCGCGACTTTTGACCAAAGATTAAGGGAACAGGTGATAAAGCTTTATTATCCAAGAGGTTCGAACGAGCCTGCGGAAAGAAATCTAAGAGAAGCTGAAAGGGAGTTGCTATTGTGGAGGTTTATTGCAATTATGCGCGTTCAAGATGGGCAGAGGGCTTACAATAGATTGTTTGCAGACACATATGACGGTGTAGGAGAGTATATGGCACTAAAGCCAAAGGTTTGAATACAATGCAATCAAAATATTATATGCCTTACAAGTTTTTGTAAGAGTAGATCTTAAATACTTCTGAATACGTATATATACGTATGAGCTTGAAAGTAAAATTAACATTATCTGTGGATGAACAGTTGTTAAGAAAGTATAAAAAATATTGTAAAGAGCAAGGTCTAGTGATTTCTCGTAGAGTAGAAAAATTCATAGAAAATGAACTGGAAAGAGTGTGATAATTGTTCAAGAAGAGATTCATTTAGAACATCTAGTACCACATCTAAAAAAATGTTATATAAAGCTGAATTTAGAATTTATTCAAAAATTGCTTATAGAAGCTTCTAGTTTCAGAACGCCGCATACTTATAAAGAATTTTCACAAAAGCTAGGTGTTAAATGGAATAATAAGCATAAAGTTTCTTCAACTATTCGCTCATGGTTTAAGGGAGAAAACAATATAGGTATACACCACTTGGATATGATACTTAAATTGTCTGGCTATAGGTGGCATGATATTGAAAAGAATACTATATTTATAAGATCAGGAACAGGTCAACCAAATGGTGGAGTTTATCCTAAATTTCCTATAAAAATAGATGAAAAATTAGGCTCAGTTATAGGATATATCTTAGGCGACGGTTCTATATATAAAAATGGATTACAAATATCCTTCGCAAATACGAACAGGGAACTTCTAAACGATTTCGAAAATAAAATGTTTGGGACTTTTGGAGTTAAACCATTAGTTCGTTATCAACCTACAAAAAAAATGAAAGTAAAATCTATTTGGGTTAAACGAGTGAATAGCATTGGAGAAATACCTGAAGGATTTTGTGGACAGCTGATTTATCCTAAAATGACAGGAAAGATTTTAATAAGCATTTTTGATAGATTTTCTTTTGGAAAACATAAAGAAATTACAGAAGAAATTTCAAATACGAGCCCGAAGTTTAAAATTGGATTAATTAGAGCATTTTTTGATTCAGAAGGTTCTGTCGATAAAAATGTTCTATCTATTAAAGTATCTCAAAATAAAAAAAGTGTTTTAGAAAAACTAAGGAAAATTCTCTTCGAGTTTAATATAGAGCCAAATAAAGTGCATTGGCAATTTAAAAATAATAAAAGGCACTATTATTTCTCTATAACCGGATTTTATAATTGTCTGAAATTTCATGATAAAATAGGGTTTGTTTCCTCGAAGAAAGTCGAAACGCTAAGAGAAATGCTATCAACCCTAGAAAAAAGTTCTAAACAACATTTAAGAAAAACCGAAACTAAAAAACTAATTCTACAACTATTACACGAAAATAATTATCTGAAACGTAAAGATATCTCCACTCAGTTGAAACAGATATACCCCGCACATACTTGGAGTAGTAGTCTTATCCTTTGGCATCTTAAAAACTTAATGAATAGAAATTTGGTACAAAGAGTAGAATTTGGTGATGAAATAGTATACAAACTTAGCAGAGAGGATAAAAATGCCATATGAGTTCATAGAGGATTTGGCGATAGCCGACGTGGCATTCGAAGCCACTGGTAAGACTTTAGAGGAAATGTTCGAATCTGCAGCGCTAGCTGTGACAAACACTCAGGTGAAGGATCTCAAATCGATCAAGGATAAAAAGAAAATGAACATATCTATTGACGCTGACAGCATGGAAATGCTCTTGTTCAACTTTCTTCAGGAATTAATTTTCCTTAAAGATGCAAAGCTCCTTATTTTCAACAAATTCAAAATAAAAATAACGCAGGCGACTGGAAAATACAAACTAAAGGCCATCGCTAGCGGGGAGAAGCTGGACATGAATAAGCATGAATTATTAGTAGATGTAAAGGCAGTCAGTTTGCATAAGTTCAAAGTTCTGAAAACAAGGTCTGGATGGCGAGCAGAAGTTATTCTTGATGTCTGACAATAAGCTTTTAAATGTTACTACCCAATTGTGGTAGGCCAAAAGGTAAGGAAATGGATGAATTTAGAAATGAATTGAGTAGAGCAAGTGAGCGTTTATTTGGTGTGGAAAATGTCGCCGAGAGTGCTGTAGACGCAATAATAAGGATAACTTTTGGGGCAACCTACGTGCCTCGTGAAGGAGAGGTAATCGCACGCGTAATTCGCAATCATCGTACGCCGTATCTAGCAAAAACAGTTGGCCATGGAACAATCGTTTACGCGGATCCTGGAAATACTAGAGGTATATTAGAAGGTGATTTCGTTGCAGTAAGACATTTTGGGAATATAACCAAAGAAACTCCTTATTTAACTGGCATAGTAACCAGAGTTTATCGATGACAGTTTATAATACGAAATATCAAATACCATTCCTGTAAACTTTATCTAAACATCTTCATTATTAATTAAGAGTCACATGACTGAAACTAAAAAGAAAATTGGCCTGGTTCTTAGCGGTGGGGCATATGCAGGCTGGATGCAACTAGGCGCCCTGCAGGTTCTTGAAGAGGAAGGCATAGAGTTCGACATTATAACAGGAGTGAGCGTCGGAGGCCTCATAGGATTAGGCCTGGCGAACCAGATACCTGTGTCTGAAATAATCAAAAAAGCACAGAGCTTCAAGGAAAGCGATTTTAAGAAGATGACTATTTCTCATGGCGCTCTATTCGATCCTTCGCAGGCGATAAACAAGTTGAAGAAGGTCCTAGGCGGCGATAAGAACATAGAAGACCTGCCCAAAAAGTTCGCGGTCGTGGCGGTAGATGTAATCACCGGCGACGAGGTTGTGCTCAACAAAGGCCCTGTCCTAAAGGCGGTTCAGGCTACAATGTCCATACCTGGAATATTCCCACCTGTTGAATATGACGGCAAGTTCCTGGTCGACGGCGGTATACTCAATCCCCTACCAATTGATGTTGCGATAAACATGGGCGCTACGTCAACAATTGTTATCGAGGCAAGGAGTAAGATGAATTTCGACTTTAAGGGCAGGAACATGAACAGGTTCCAAAAAAGACTGCTCGAGTCAACAAGAAACATGTACCTCTATATGTGGTTCAAGCGGGACTATCTCATGAGCACGATGTGGAATGCTTTCAGGCTCATAGGAAACAAGGTAAGGAATGAGAAACTGGAAAAATATCCGCCTACAGTATTGCTTGAGCTGTCTGATCCGCTGAAGCTTAGCGGTAAGATACAGATAGACAACAAAAAGCAGAGAGCAAAATTGATTGAAGTGGGGCGCGATACTGTGCTAAAGTCTCTGGATAAAATCAGGAAGGCTATATAACAGTGGCGATTATGCAGAGAAAGAAGATAGGATTGGTTTTGAGCGGCGGGGGGCAAGGAGGATGGGTACAGCTAGGAGCTCTCCAAGTATTGGAGGAAAACAAGATACCATTTGACATAATAGTCGGCACAAGCGTAGGTGGGCTGATAGGATGGGGGCTTGCAACCGGTCTTACGGTAAAGAAACTTATCAAAAAATCGGATATTATCCGGGAACAGGACTTTAAAGGGACTTCATCAGATCCCTATTCTATTTACGATCCTTCCGTTGCGTTCAAAAAACTGGAGAAGTTGCTTGGCGACAAGAACATAGAAGATCTGCCCAAAAAGTTCGCTGTCACCGCCGTGGATCTCTGGACTGGAGAGGAGATTATAATCAACAAGGGATCTGCTGTCAAGGCGGTAAAGGCCACCACCTGCATACCGACAGTTTTCCCTCCAGTTAAGTTTGATGGCAGACTTTTGGTTGACGGAGGCGTCTTGAACGTGCTGCCTGTGGATGTGGCCTACTCCATGGGTGCGGAAGTGACTATAGCTATTGACGTCTCGAATTTCGGCAAAAGCGTGTTCGACCTCAAGAAGACGCTTAATCCTGCAGCTAAGAGAATAATTGAAACGACTAAAAACCCTCTTTTGGCCGCGATACTGAAAAAGAATTACTTGTTTGAGAGCCTGTACGAGACA
The DNA here is from genome assembly GCA_964373665.1 of uncultured archaeon. Taxonomy (GTDB): domain Archaea; phylum Aenigmatarchaeota; class Aenigmatarchaeia; order CG10238-14; family SCSR01; genus JACOWB01. The sequence continues at coordinate 5,393 of CAYJVM010000013.1, forward strand.
GTAAGAATTATGGGCAACAGAATAAGAAACGAACGACTGACCAAAACACCGCCCACCGTACTGTTGGAAGAATATTTCGTACCCGATTATTCGCTAATAGCTATAGACGATACGAAGCAGAGGAAAAAGCTGATGGACATTGGAAGGAAAGATGCAAAACAATCGATAGCGAAAATCAAAGAAGCGCTGGTGTTAACCGAACCCGTTATAGCCTAGGTGTTCGAAGGTTTGCTTCATCTTCAGACTGTCAATCTCCAGTATGGGGCTTTCTGAAATTATTGTAATGTCCAACTTTCTTTTTATGATTTCTTCGGCCAATGGTTCGAAAGGAGGGTGCTTACCAACAGGTTCATGCACATCAACAAATTCACCTTTCTTGTTTTTTGCAACGCCTTCAAAGTGGGAGTTAATGTGATCGAGCTTTAATGGCTTGAGCGTGTCGAAGATCTCAGCATAATCAATTTTGCCTTTGCCACGGACATACAGATGCCCAAAGTCAATGTAAGGGACTATCTGCTTGCTGTTAACTTCCTTGCACAATCGGACAACTTCGTCCAAGTCCCCGAACATTTTTTCCCTACCCATCACCTCCACACCTAGCTTTATTTTGTTCATGCTGCCCGCCTTCATAGAGTCAAGCAGATGCTGGAAGTGGTAGACAAGCATGTCGAAAGTGTTATCGCTTGAATAGTATGCAGCATGGATGGCAACCGCATCAGCACCCATTATTTCTCCGATCAACGCAGTGTTTAGGATTCTCATCCTCGAAGCTTGGACGACTTGGTCGTCCTTGGAGCAGAGGTTGATGTAGTATGGGGCATGAACTGACAATCTGATCCCCAAACTCTTTGCAAGTTCCCCGACTTCTTGCGCCGGTTTCTCTTTGAGATATATTGAGCGAACAAATTCAATCTCCATCGCATTGAGTCCCAGAGTAGCCACTTCTTTAAGACCTTCTATTGTCGAACTGCCTTTAGCAGAGCCTGGCAATCCTGCCGTACCTAAGAAAATCCCCATATATTATTTTAAAAGTCTTAAGAAGTCTTTCAATGGTCTTGTGTTGACCACGTCCTTGGCCTCTGCCCAACCCCTTCTTGCCTGCGCAATTCCGAATTCAAGAAAGCGAATTTGATTTTTGTTATGTGCATCCGAGTTTATTATCAAGTTGGCGCCTTGTTTCACAGCTAGTTTGATGTGCTCGTCTTTTAAATCAAGTCTCTCTGGCAATGCGTTAACTTCAAGAATCGTGCCAGTGTCTTTGGCGGCTTGAATTATCTTTTCGATATCAACATCGTAAGGCTCCCGCTGTTTTACAAGCCTGCCAGTCGGATGGTACAAGATGTCGACGTGCTCATTTTCCATGGCTTTAATTATTCTGTCAGTCTGCTCAGCCTTGGACAAGTTAAAATTGGAATGGACGGAAATTCCTACAACATCCAACTCTGACAGTGTTTTGTTGTTTATGTCCAAGCTGCCGTCCTTTAGAATGTTGACTTCAGCACCAGACAAAACTTTTATGCCATCCAATTCCTTATCGATTCTCCCCACTTCTTTCATTTGACCCTTCAATTTCCTTTCATCTAAACCTCCGGCAAACGCCAGACTTTTTGTGTGGTCAGTTATTGCTATATAACCCAAGCCTAATTTCTTCGCTTCTTCCGCCATTTCCTTTATTGAATTCACTCCGTCGGTCCATTTTGTCTGTATCTGCAAGTCGCCTTTCAGATCATTATAACCTATCAGATTAGGCAGTTTATTCTTCATAGCAGCATCTATCTCGCCTGTGTTCTCTCTCAATTCAGGAGGTATCCACACCATTCCCAACTTCTTATAAACTTGCTCTTCTGCATTTCCTGCCAACCGCCTGTTTTTCTTGTCGAAAATGCCGTACTCGTTCAATTTCCAACCTTTTTCTATAGCTATCTTCCTCAACGCAATATTATGGTCTTTGTTGCCGGTGAAATATTGAAGTGCCGCTCCATAACTTTCCTCAGGTATAACTCGAATGTCAGCATCCAAACCGCTCTTTAACTTAACCATTGATTTTGTCGGACCTTTGCTCAACACATGAGCTACCTCCGGCATTGTCGTGAAAAAGTTCATTACCTTTTGTGACTGTTTTGAGGCCACGAGAAAGTCGGCGTCTCCTATAGTTTCTTTCATCCTTCTAGCGCTTCCACCTATGTCCACCTTCTTTACTCCAGGAAGTTTCTTTAAGCTAATTTCAATATCTCTTAATGACTGCATGACGTAGCCCAAGACGAATCTGCCTTTGCTTCTTTTCAAAAACTCTATACCACGTAAGATATCTTCCTCACTTTTCGCGCCAAATCCCTGCAATTTTCTTATCTTCCCTTCTTTAGCAACCTTTTCCAACTGTTCAACATTTCTTATCTTCAATTTCTTGTAGAGTATTTTGACAGTTTTTGGGCCCACACCTTCAATTGCAGTTAAACTTTCAATGTCTACTGGAATTTTTTTCTTGAGTTTATCATAGTACTCTAGCTTGCCCGTTTTGATCATCTCTTCAATCTTTTCTGCTATGCTCTGTCCAACGCCTGGGATTTCCATCAATGCCTTGATGCCACCACGTTTGTAGATTTCAGAGACATCCTCTGTCAAAGCTTCTATTGAACGAGCGGCCTTTTCATAAGCTCTTGGCTTGAATTGCTCTTCTTCCATTTCCAAGTAGAATGCAATGTGATAAAGAATTTTAGCTATTTCGAAAGTCTTCATAATATTATTTACTCTATTAAATTATTCATTAGGCCTTCACCTAACGTAATAGACAGTCTTATTAACTTGGTTTTCTTTAATCTCGGATATGGAAGACGAGCCAGTTACAATAGTTGACAGGAATGTGCTAAAAGTTCTGTCGGCAGACACGAGGATGGATATAATTAAAGAGCTTTCGCAAGGGAATAGAACGCCGTCGGATTTAAGCAAAAGATTGAAGAAAAGCGATGCGACAATTGTAGAGCATCTAGAAGTCTTGTGCAAGGCCGGGCTGGTTAAGAAAATTAGTCAGCCAGGTAAAAAGTGGATATTCTATACGCTAACAGAAAGAGGCGAGGGCATAATTGCGAGTAAGTCAAGGAAGCTTGTCATAATTTTAGGAACATCAATTTTATCCGGCGTAGCTGGACTGGGGACATTCGGCGCGTATCTCTTTAATCAAGGAGCTTATTATGGTGCAAAAACCTTGTCTCAAACACGTGAAGTTATGCCAGCTGTGGGAAAAACAGCACCTGTAGCAGCAATTTCACAAACCCCATGGTTTCTCTATCTTTCAATAGCGTTGATAGCAGTATCACTTGTGGGTTTGACGATTTACATGAACCTCAAGTCTCGAACAAAGGTGATGTATAATGTCTAAAGCTCTTTTTGCAGCGCTGATTGTACTAAGTGTTGCCTTGGTGGCGAGGGTATTAGTTGATGTAGGAAACGACCAAGATCAAATAAAAAGATTCTCATCTTATGAGGAACTAAAGAGTTTCTTGCAATCAAGTTCGCAAGGTGGTGCTTACATAGGTGACTATGGTAGTTTTGGAGCGATGAGAACTACAGCTATAACAGAATCCACAGCCCCACAACCCCAAGCCCCTGATTTTTCAAAAACGAATATTCAAGTCGAAGGTGTTGACGAAGCAGACATTGTCAAAAACGACGGGAAATACATATACCTTGTTTCAGGAAACAAAATTGTTATTGTAGACGCGTATCCAGCCGAGACGTCAAATATTCTGTCAGAAACAGACATCAACGGAACACCGCAAGAGATTTTCATAAATGGGGACAAGCTTGTTGTTTTCGGTAGCAGATTTGACTATCCATATGAAGACTTGAGAAAATCATCGGTGCTTGAAAGTACTGCAATTGTACCATATTACTCTTCCAAGTCATTCATCAAAGTTTATGATATCTCAAATAGAGAAAAACCAGTCATAGCAAGAGAACTGTATTTTGACGGGAACTATTATGAATCTAGGATGGTTGGGGATTATGTTTACGCTGTAATAAACCAGCCGGTATATTATTATCAAGACCCCGTACCATTGCCGATGATTTATCAGAATGGTGAAGCAAGAGAGGTTTCCGCTACAGATGTATACTACTTTGATTATCCTGACAGTTCCTACATTTACACCAACATAATTTCTGTCAATACGCAGGATGACGATGAAGACTTTTCTACAAAGGTATTCCTGCTTGGATATACGCAAAATATTTTTGTCTCAAAAGACAACCTTTACATCACCTACCAAAAAAGAGTTAACCAGTATGAGATACTTGAGAGAGTTCTAGACGAGGCGGTTGTACCCATTGTCCCGTCGGATGTAAAGGGTGATATTAATCAAGTAAGAAACTCTAACCTGACCAGTTACCAGAAGATGGACGAGATAGGTAAGATTTTGCAAACCTATTTGGAGTCATTGGATCCAGAGAAAGCAGCCAATTTGATGAGAGTCGCGGAACGTAGAATCATGAACGTATATGTCGACATCTACAAAGAAACCTATAAAACTGTTGTGCATAAAATTTCCATAGACAACGGAAAGATAGAATACAGAACAAAGGGTGAGGTTCCGGGCCAGGTGCTAAACCAATTTTCGATGGACGAACATAATGGCTATTTCAGAATAGCCACGACAACCAATCCATTCAACTCTTGGGGAGGTGGCTTATCGCAAGAAATGTCGCAAGTTATTGTTACATCAGCAAGGGAAATGCAAGTTATCGAGTCAAAGACAGTTATAGAACCTTCTGAAATAGCTGGTGAAACTCAAGTTGCAGTACCCAAGCGGGCGACTACACCAGCGCCTGAGCAACAAATAATAGAGCCAGTAGAGCCGGTGAGACTAACTTCCCAAAATCATGTCTATGTACTTGATGAAAATCTTGACATTGTTGGCAGATTGGAGAACTTGGCATCAGGAGAGAGGATATACTCCGTCAGATTCATAGGCGATAAAGCCTACATGGTAACCTTTAGGCAGATAGACCCGTTATTTGTAATAGATTTGAAAGATCCTAACAATCCTAAAGTGCTGGGCTATTTGAAGATACCAGGAGTTTCTGACTATTTGCATCCTTACGATGAAGACCACATCATAGGAGTTGGTAGAGACGCGACTGAACAAGGCATGATAACAGGAATGAAACTATCTTTATTCGATGTAAGCGATGTCCAAAATCCGAAAGAAGTTTCCAAAGTTATAATAGGCAGCAGAGGCACTGATTCTGAAGTTCTCAGAGACCACAAAGCTTTCTTGTTCGACAGATCAAAGAATCTTTTGGTTATACCTGTAAGAGTTGCTGAAGAAAATGACTGGAACGCTTTCCAAGGGGCTTATGTGTTTAATGTTGACTTGAACGGTTTCGTGCTAAAGGGTAAAATAACACACAGAAACGATACAGGGACCACAGACAACTTTTACTACGACTACGAGTATGAAGTCAGAAGATCACTTTACATAGGCGATGTGCTTTACACGATATCGAATAAAATGATAAAGATGAACGATATCGGCGATTTGACAGAAATTAATCGGGTAGTATTAAGTTAACTTCTTTAATCTGCCCAGAATTTCGTCCTTCCTTTTTCTGCTGGTATAAGTCTTGCCGAACCTGACCAATATAGGGTTAATTCTTTTCCAGTATTTGGAAGGAAAGAGCTTCTTCAAGTCCTCTTCAATCTTCTTCGGGTCCTTGTTTATCGTCCAGCCAAGCTTTTGGGAAATATATGCGACGTGAGTGTCGACTGCAATAGCATCCGCCCCCATCTCCGACAAGAATACATTTGCAGTCTTTCTACCGACCCCAGGAAGTTTTATTAAGAGTTCAAATTCCGTCGGCACCCTTCCATTATAGTCTTTGACAAGCATTTTGGCGCACCCAAGAACATTTTTTGATTTTGTCTTGTAAAAATTTATCGGTCTCAATATTTTTCTCAACCGGTTCAAACGTGCACAAGCCAATTTTTGAAGTGTTTTGTATTTTCTGAAAAACATGTGGGCAACCGGTATAGTTTTCTCGTCCCTTGTCCTTGCGGACAGAATGATTGCAATCAATGTTTTCCACGGGACTCTCCATTCTTCTGCTGCAAGCCTCATTGTGAAACCAAGCCTATCCATCTCTTTCAATTGCTCAAGTTCTTTCATCTATCCACCAACGCTAGCACTGCGTTCGTCAGCAAAATAAGCTTGGAGAACTCTTTGGCGAACTGGACAAACTGGACATCGACCCTCGGTACGGCATGCCTGATTATCTCAGTCTGTACGTATGCGTCAACACTCTTCTTCTCGTCCAGCTCGATTGACTGCGTGAACGGCACATATTGGTCGCTGATGTCGTGGATAACGAAAACTTTCGCGTCGATGTCGTAAAGCTTTGGAGATATGTCGTTCAGCTTTTCCCTGGATTTCGCGGAAGCATTCCCCAGCAAAGCGATAATCTTTTCCCTATCCGCAGTTGACGCAACCATCTCCCCAAGCTCTGGGTCTATGTGTTCTATGTTGTCCATTGCAGCCCCCACCACACGCGGATCAGCATCATATTCTATTACCTGCCCGTTATGGACAGTGGTGCCTGACAAGACGTCTGCCAAGTAAGTATCAGAATCATAATAGCCGCCCAACCAGAGAATGAAAAGCGCGTCGTCCTTTATTTCTGGGTCGGATGCGGCAATGTACGCCAAGGATGAGCCGACCGAGATGCCAAAGAATCCTATCTTGTCGTCTTGTACATAATCCTGCCTCTGCAAGTGCTTGAAAGCAGTCACCAGACTTTTGCTCCCATTTGCAGTCAGGTATCCGTCCAAAGTGTCCCTTGACTCTACAAGCTCCACCACAAAACCGTTATCGACGAATGTGTGGACTGCGTTTTGCAGCCTGGGATCGGTGGCGTTCTCCCACAACCCAAGAGAGAAAATCATCGCAGGATACTTCCCATCACCTGTCTCTGGCTTGAAGATGTAGACGTTTGTGTTCTCGTCAAGAACGAAAACTTTAGGCGCATGCAGCTGGAAATAATCGCTTTCTTCGCTGCTGAAAAGCCCCGACAGCAGTTTTGCAGACCTCACGCTAAGGCTGGCAGGTCCGTAAGCGGCAAGCACAATTACAGCAACAATTCCTATAACGACCAATTTACGACTGACTTTCATGAAACAACCTGTATTTTTATTTCCAGATTTTCTAATAAATAGAGATGAAAAAGGAAAGCTTCCGCCTGCCCAAAGTTGCATACCCAAAGAATTATGACCTCTTTTTCGAAATCAATCTAGAGACCTTCAAATTCTTCGGCAAAGAGATCGTGGATGTTGACATAGTCAAGCCCGTGTCAAAGCTGGTCCTCAATTCAAAAGATTTGGCGGTAAAAAGCGCAAGGCTGGTGTCCAAAAGAAACATCAAAGAGCTCAATGTAACTGTGGATAACAATAAGGAGACTGTTACGCTGTCTTGGACTGGCAATGTAAAAGGTGCTGTAAAGCTGGTATTGGAGTTCGAAGGCACATTGAATGACAACCTATTGGGCCTTTACAGGAGCAAGTATACACACGATGGCAAGACAAAGTATTTGGCCACGACGCAGTTTGAGTCGGTTTATGCGAGATACGCGTTCCCGTGCTTTGACGAACCTGAATACAAATCAACGTTCGACGTGACATTGAAGGTCAAGAGAACCCTGCAGACGCTTTCCAATATGCATATAAAAAGCGAAACTATGGAGGGCGACAAGAAGATCGTCAAGTTCGGCAGGACTCCTAGGATGTCCACATACCTGCTGTACATCGGCGTCGGGGAGTTCGAGTTCCTTGAGGACAATTCAGGTCGCATTCCCATAAGACTGGTCACCACACCTGGAAAGAAAGCTCAGGTTGGATTCGCTTTGGACTTGACAAAAAAGTTCCTGGAATGGTTCGAGAAATACTCCGGCATCAAGTATGCGCTGCCAAAATTGGACATGATAGCATTGCCCGACTTTGCGTCAGGCGCCATGGAAAACTGGGGAGCGATAACCTTCCGAGAGATTTACCTGCTGTTCGATCCAAAACTGACATCAACAACAGTCAAAAAAAGGATAGCGATGATTATAGCTCATGAACTGTGGCACCAGTGGTCCGGAAATCTGGTGACGATGAAATGGTGGAACGATCTTTGGTTGAATGAAAGCTTTGCCACCTACATGGCATACAAGGCCGTCGATTCTTTATTTCCCGAGTGGAACATGTGGGAGGATTTCGTAAGGGATGAGACCGACAGGGCGTTCAGCGACGACTCGTTGAGAACAACACACCCAATTGAAGTCAAAGTCACAGACCCGCATGTCATCGAAGAAATCTTCGACACCATAAGCTACTCCAAGGGCGGGAGCATATTGAGGATGCTGGACAACTATCTGGGCGAGGAGATTTTCAGGAAAGGCGTCAGCAGGTACTTGTCAGAATACAAGTATGGCAATGCCACTTCCGAAGACCTATGGAAATCGCTGGCAAAGGTGTCGAACAAGCCAGTTAAAGGTGTGATGGAAAGCTGGATAAAGCAGTCAGGCTATCCAATGGTCGAAGTCGACCTTACAGGAGCATATCTAACACTGAAACAGAAAAAATTCATGTTCAACAATCCTAAGGACAGCACAAAATGGAAAATACCTTTGGTAGTCAAACTTGGACCAGAAAAATACACATCTATTATTGATAAGAAAGAAAAGAAAATGCGGTTCAAAACAAGTGAAACACCGCTTGTCAACTATAATCAGAGCGGCTTTTATCGCGTGAAATACTCCAGCAGAATGCTGTCGCAATTAAAATCAGATATATCATCCAAAACCATGCCGCCCTTGAACAGATGGAGCGTCCAGGACGACTTGTTCCAGCTTTCTGTGATCGGTGGCGACAAGCTGGACAATTATTTGGACTTTGTCAAGTCTTATGACAATGAAAGCAATTACATTGTTCTCAGCGGAATCTACTCAAATCTTCGCAGCATATACTTTGTTTTCTCTCAGGAAGATTTCTGGCCGGAAATATGGCCGGAGTTCAGGAAACATTTCACACTGGCCTTCAAGAAAGCAATGGAGAATCTTGGATGGGAGCCTAGGCAGGACGAGAGCCAGTCAGACTCGCTCTTGAGAAGCCTTGCAATCAGGTATCTGGCCTTCATAGAGGAGCCTCAAGTAGTTGAAGCAGGCATTAGAAAGTTCGACGATTACATAAACGGCAGGGCAGAACTGCATCCTGATTTAAAGCCGCCTGTCTTCCTCATAGCGGCTTCCACCGACAACGAGAAGATATACGACCAACTTGAAAAGCTGTATTTGGAAACCAAAAGCCCGGAGGAAAGAGTCGTGTGCATGCAGGCTCTGGGGCAGTTCAAGAGCGCTCGAACGATCAAGAGATTTCTAGACTTTTCAGTCACAGACAATGTGAGGACGCAGGACTTGCCTATAGCATTCTCTTCGGTTGCTTCCAATCCGTTTTCAAGACCGATTCTTTTGGAGTGGTTAAGGAAGAATTGGAAGAAGATTGAACGCTATAAGAACAGCGGGAAGATTTTCATAAACATAATAGAATCCGCGGCCAGCTCCTACGTTGGGAGGAAATACGAAAAGCAAATAATCGAATTCTTCAAGTCACACCCTGTCAAGTACAAGATGACGGTGGAAAAGTCTCTGGAAAGGGTCAGAAGAAAGACATCTTTACTGGAAAGGAGTAAAGAAACGCTTGCAAGTTACTTTCAGAACAAAAAATGAAGTGCGAACTCGAACACGGCGATAGCGACAGAAATGAATATTACATGTGTGGGCTTGATCTTCAGGACATCCTTCTCTTCCTCAGGGTATCTGATGAGGCCTCCTACCCCCGAAGGCATGTAGACTTTGGAATCCTTCTTTACCATAAAACTAATTGACTATATAGTTCTTAAAACTTTCTTGAAAGAGACTTAATTCGGCGAAAGCCGAACATAATGAAAAGCCATATTAACGTGTTTGGCAATATTTATCGTATGAGAACAGTTGCACAAGCATCAGCATTGGTTAGCATTTTGATAATTTTGACATCGGTAATTGCGCAGTCAGTGAACACAACAACTAACGAAACAAATACAACTGTATCCAAGCCTTCAATTACAATCTTTTATCCCAATGTGGGTACGGCAAACACGACTTATCCGGTTGTCGTTGCCAGACTCGGGATACCATTCAATTTATTTGCTAAACAAGAAGCAGTTATCAGTGAGTATGGCGACATGAGGATTCAACTCAAGTCCATAGAAACCTTTCGTTGTTTTACAGCGCCATGCCCGCCAGACGTGGCAAAGTTGATTATTTTTGCTCCTACCAGTTTTTACAAATCAATTGATTATGGAACTGAACTGAGACTTATCCAAGGATCTAGCGCTGAACTCTACGGCACGAACATAACATTGGTCAAGCTTGCAGATGATAGTGCCACATTTATTGTGACAAAGGCAAAACAGGAGCCAATATACACGAAACTCAACCAAGACTTTACGTTAGACCTTGGTCAGGAGGCTCATATTGTCGATTACAAGAACATGAAAGTCAAGTTCGTCCGCACGGTTTGCATAAAGGCGATAACACCATGTCCGCCTGACTATGTCCAGCTGGAGGTCTCCGCCGAAGAAATTAACAATGATAAACGCCAGAGCGTGGTTTCATTAATCAACCTGAAGGAAGGCGGGAGCGTGGAAGTGTTTGATACAGAACTGACATTGAAAAGCCTTTCTAGAGACTGGAAGAGCGTGACGATAAGAGTGGAAAAGAACGACGTTGTCTACTGCGAGGATAATCCTACTGATGCCAACTGCGTTTGCAGGAGCGGCACCAAGAGCATTATAGAACTGCTTTCATATCCCTCACAAATCAGGTACGTGTGCATAGAAGGTGTTACTTATGTGCCGCTCAATGAGAAGTTTCTTTTGAAAGAAAATCAAATAGCTGTGCTGACAGAGTTCAAAACAATACAGATGAAGCTTAATCATATAGTAGAAACTTCTGTTATCACGGAAACTGCAGCATCAATACCGCTGCAGCAGGGAGAGCGAGTCCCCGGAACTCATTATGTAAATGTTGACATAACTTATAGGGTCTCGCCTAGCGGTTGGGAGCAGACACAGAACCTTAACATCGCTATAGGAGAGAGTCGAGAAATATTTGGTGTTAGACTCAGCTTAATTGATATAATTGATGTTGATGATAACACCGCTCCGACAGGCAAAGCCAAGGCAGGTCTATTTGCATTCGAAAGAGTGGAAACAATCTCCGATACTGTCGACATAGGAATAGAACCACGGGAGCAGAAAGTTGTGCAGGGGGATAAGGTAGAATACGAACTTACCATAGTTGACAAGCACCCGAAGATAGCTGTAATATGTGAAATAGGGCAAGAATGTCCTCAGCCAACACAGCCAAAATATACTTACAGATTACAGGTGATAGGTCTGCCATTTGGAAAAGATGTCCCTAGTGAAGTTGTTTTAGAGAGTGGTGAAAGGAAGAAAGTCATACTCACAGTCAATACGGCCGTGTCGGAGGAACCGGCTGAAGAAACAATACCGGTCACTGACGTTGGTCAAACTACATCCCAAAGAGTTTCAGTCCCGATCAGAGGAAAGGCAGTTGCAAACATACAGAAGAAATGCCTGGCTACCAATGTAAACTATGAAGAGTGCTTAATCTCAAAGCAGATATCAAAGCAGGAGACAGTGGAAAGCACTGGAGAGACGGATGTAGTTGAAGAAGTAGGTACTGTGGATGTGGGCAAGCTTCCGGATCCATCACAAAGAGTGAGACCATATAAATTTGCCGTAAGAGTCGTAGGCGAATCGAACGAGATTGATGTTGCTTATGCCGCATTGTTGGTTGCCCCAGAAGATACGCCGCCAACTCCTTCCGATACGATCGAGATTTCCCTGAAAAAAGGTTGGAACCTGGTGACATTCCCAGGCAAACCAAGGGATGTAAGGCTGGGAGGATGCGACAAGCTCGTCGGATACGTCTATATTGCTGAAGAAAAGAGATTCGTAAGCTTGCAGGAGGCGCAGAGAATACTAGGCGACAAAGTCTTCGACTATCTATCAAAGCATGCTTTCTGGGTATATTCCAAGTCCGATTGCAGTATTGTTGCCAAGGTCGACTCTCAAGTCTCTTACGACAGCATGAACATAGTTGAAGGATGGAACCTAGTGCCTATAACAGTAGAACTTGTCGGAAAGAGCTTTAAAGATGTGTCCGAAAATTGCGATATAGCCAAGATATACTTTTGGAATGCGGATACCCAGAAATGGGAGAGCGTAACACCAGAGCAGACATTTTCTGAAAAGCAAATCTATAAGGGACTGGCCGTAAAAAGTAATAATTATTGCGAGCTTGGTAATACCGTGGTATCACCGCCGCCGTTCCCGGAGTGATTGAATGAATGCAATGATTATGGTGCTGGTTATAGTCGTCCTTGCCCTAGTTGCAGTTATAGGCTATTTGCTGTTCTTTTCAGATGAATTAGACCAAGGCTTTCTCGGACAGGGCGAACAAGAAACTCCTGACCTCAGTGGAGTATTCGAAGAAAGCGATGTAACGCCTCCCCAGTTGCCGTCATAAGTTTTGTCAATATTTTCCAAATTGAAGAATAATGGAAAAAGTTAAATCCTTTAAATTCAATAATGTATCAATGTCAGTAAACGGGCCCGACTATTTGCTGAGATACTGGCATCTTCACGGCGATTTCAGCCACGCTAGGAATGGACCAACTGTAATATTTGATCAAAGTTTCGGCCCTGTGTGGTTGGCAGATGCTTTGGAAGCAGACGGCATCAGGATTGCTAGGGCACCCAGCGTTTATGCTGTGCCAGACGATACAATAAGAAAAGTCGGTGATTACTATGGCGGGATCATCATAACAAAGGACCATGACTTTTGGAAACATCCCGGTTCTTTAGTGGTGTCTGGCCATCTTGGTCGGCATGATGGAGAAGACCTTGGTGCAGACATACGATATATACATGGCAAAATCGATGAACTCCCAGAAAGACCAGCAAGAAGCAAAATACCATATGAAAGGGAGAGAATACAAAGCTTAAGGCAATACGCCCAGCAGATTCGATCATCTTGACATTTTCACTTCTTCAGCGCATTGTTGTTGTAAATCAAGATTCCCAACGCTACAACCGTCAAAAATAGGCCAACTATAACATATTCTGAATGTTCCTGGTCCCCCAACCCAACGGCAACATGGGCAGCATGCGGCAAAAAGGCAAGCAATAGTCCTACAGCCAGCAGCAAAGTACCTGCAATGTCCAAAGACTTGTTCGGCTTCATAAAACCAATAAAGAAAGAAATGGGGTTACTGCTTAACCCCGAATGCAACTCCCAAGGAGACAGCGCCTATAGCGACATGCAACAGGCTTATGTTCTGGCTAATGTTCAATGTTGAAGCAAATATGCCTGCTCCACCGCCAATCCCAGGTATAAACCATAGGACGCCTAGAACAGCAGCTATTATTCCAAGAACCATGTTGTAGTTCTTGGCAGCTCCCATTCCTTGCATTCCTAACCAGATGCCTACTGCCCCCCCTACGAGGTGCAATACGTTCTGTGCCATGTTAACCGAAAAGATGGCACCAGTCTCATACACTATTGGATTGCCTACGAATCCAAGAAGGCCTACCAGCGCCAGGACGGCACCAATGACCATAGCGTACATTTTTTGTATACTATCGATTCATACCACCTAAATTAATTTCCAGAAAACGACTTATAAAGATATACTTGGAACTGGAACAGGGGAGAAGGTTTATAAACTAGCTACTCTTCCCCAGAGCTTTGGCGGCGCCCATTCCTTGCATCATCGCCTGCCTTGGCAAATGAATCTATAATATGCCTGCCTTCTGCCAGATAGCCTATCGCATACTGGGTGGTATCGAACATATAGCCTGGCAAGTACCGGAAAGGCCCTAGCGTCGTCCCAGCTCTTGATGACAAGTCGTTATACACGGTCTTCAACCAGTCGCTTCCATAATTCAGCCCTAAAACTAGGGCGCATGCAGCTAAAGCAATTCTTGTCTTCCTGCCCATATACAATTGAAAGACATACTCTTATATAAACTGATTCTTTGCATTGTTAGGCTGTTAATCACGCTTAAATATCTTCAGTCATTATCTTCCATTATGAACGACAAAGAGTTAAGCAGCGAATTTAAAAGGCTCTTGGAGCTTGCCCAGTTAGTCGGCGAGTCGCAATTTATTGAAGACAAACTGGCGCACATCCTCAGGCACTTGGACGATGCTGAAGAGTTGCTGGATACTGACATGAGAAAGGCGGAAGACGGAGATTCTATATACATTTCCCGAACTATGGGGAGGCTTTGGAGGGGTTTGAGGGAGACTAGAAGAGTGTATTCAGCTAGGAATCGTGAGATTCTTGATGCTTTGGGAAGCACCGGGTTCCAGCCGCATGACTTTACAGATTCAGCTGTTCGACAAATGCTTGGACTAGTTGAAGGCTACTCACAGGAAGCCGCTAGCGAGGCGCTTGCGCAATACAATCAGCCTGAGAGACAGCCGAAGCGCAAGCCGCGAGGCACCAAGTCGCAAAGAGTCTTAAGGTACGTAGGAATATACTGCAAAACTGACGGGAGAGGGCCGACCATAAAAGAAATGTTATCTGATGCCAGAACTGGACTAAAAGAAAGTCAGCTTCGCACTGTCGTAAATGGATTGGTGGATTACGGCAGCCTTGCAAAAGTTCCATATCGTGAGGGCAGAAGCAGTAATTTCAGATACCCGTTAGCTAGGTAAACACCAACTTTTTAAGTCTAAAAAAGCAACCTAAAAGGGGGTTTGAATCAAAGCTGCTTTAGCGCTTGAAGACGGTGCAATATTGACTGGTACTGGCTTTGGCCATCCAACAGAGGTGTCTGGTGAAGTCGTTTTCAACACTGGCATGGTCGGCTATCCAGAATCCTTGACAGATCCATCTTATTTTGGGCAGATACTGGTTCCTACATGGCCGCTGGTTGGCACATACGGAGTCCCTTCAATCAGCATTGCTGACAATTTCGGCATACCCCTGCATTTCGAGTCTGACAGGATACAGGTGACAGGCTATTGTATTTCGGAATTGCAGGCTAGCCCGAGCCACTGGTCAAGCGAGAAAACTCTCGACGAATGGTTCAGGGAGAAAAAGGTACCTGGCATATGCGGCATAGATACACGTGAGCTGACAAAGAGACTGAGAATCAGTGGGACGATGCTCGGAATACTCCAAGTCGCTGAAGATATTGACATCGAGAGGTTGAAAGCAAAAGCCAAGTCAATACAAGATCCGAATGCGTCTGATTTGGTGAAATCAGTCAGCGTAGACAAGCCAATTGAATATGGCCCCGGGAATTCTCCTAAAGTTGCTTTGATAGACTGCGGGGTCAAGTTCGGCATACTGAGAAACCTTCTTGCTAGAAATGCCAGCGTGATGAGAGTTCCTTATGACTTTTCCGCCAAGGAGATTTTACGGCATGACCCGTCAGGAGTCGTGATTTCCAACGGTCCTGGAGATCCGAAGATATGTGCGAAGACTATAAATGCAGTAAAGGAATTGTTGGAGACTGGGATACCGGTCATGGGCATCTGCCTTGGCAGCCAGATTTTAGGCTTGGCAGTTGGCGGCGATACTTTCAAGTTGAAATTCGGGCATCGGGCGCAAAACCATCCTTGCGTGGACTTGGAAACCAAGCGAGCCTACATCACCACGCAAAATCACGGATATACAGTCGCTCCAAAATCTTTGGACAAAACAAATTTCACAGTGAATTTCATTAACGCCAATGATAAAACTGTCGAGGGTATTAAGCATAAAGGCAAGCCTGTATTTGGCGTACAATTCCATCCGGAAGCATCGCCCGGGCCTTACGAAACAGGATTTTTGTTCGATAAGTTCTTGAAGGAGGTGATTGAATTCCCAGGGATGTGAATATTAAGAAAGTTTTAATCCTCGGTAGCGGCGCAAAGTGTTAAAACACGCGATTTCAAAATTGGGGAGGCAGGTGAATTTGACTACTCTGGAGCCCAGGCAATCAAAGCATTGAAAGAGGATGGAATAAAGGTAGTTTTGGCAAATCCCAACATAGCCACGATACAAACGGACACAAAATTTGTGGACAAAGTATATTCAGTCCCTCTCAACACCGAGTTCTTGGAAAAAATCCTTGAGAAGGAAAGGCCTGATGGGATTCTTCTCGGATTTGGAGGGCAGACTGCGTTGAATTTGGGGATGGAACTATATGAAAAAGGAATATTGGACAGATATTCTGTAAAAGTCTTCGGGACTGGAATTGATGCAATAGAGACTTGCGACAATAGAGAAAAGTTCCGGTCCATGATGGTTCGAAATGACATACCTGTGCCAAAAAGCAAAAAGGCCAATTCTATAGACGAAGCCCTGTCAGCCGCGGAAGAAATAGGATATCCTGTAATTGTCAGAGTCGCATACACTTTAGGCGGACAAGGGTCCGGTATCGCGCGTGACTATAAGGAATTAATAGAAATCGCGTCAAAAGGTCTGGCGCAAAGCAGGATAAACCAAGTGCTAGTAGAGGAATACCTCGATAAATGGAAAGAAATTGAATACGAGGTGATGAGGGATGGGGAAGGCAACTGCACTATAGTGTGCAACATGGAAAATTTTGATCCTTTGGGGATTCATACTGGAGAGAGCATAGTCGTAGCCCCATCGCAGACACTGACGAATCGAGAGTACCATGCACTCAGGATGATTGCCTTTAAAGCAATCAATGCACTCGAGATAGTTGGCGAATGCAACATACAGTTCGCAGTACATCCGGAAAAGGAAGAGTATCTCGTGATAGAAGTCAACTCAAGGCTGTCCAGAAGTTCTGCATTAGCAAGCAAAGCTACAGGATACCCCATCGCATATACGGCGGCGAAGCTTTCAATCGGATACATGCTCCCAGAACTCACAAACAAAGTGACTGGTATGACTACAGCCTTCTTTGAGCCAGCTCTGGATTACGTGACAATCAAGATTCCAAGGTGGGATTTCCAAAAATTTAAAAATGTCAGTTGGAGGATAGATACGCAGATGAAGTCGGTCGGGGAAGTGATGGCGATAGGCAGGACGTTCGAAGAGGCTATGCAGAAGGCCGTGAGAATGCTTGACATTGGTAAAGAGCTGACCGATGTTGACAGCATGAAAAACGACATTAAAAAAATCGAATACGAGATAGAATACCCCACAGACAAAAGAATTTTCTACATAGTCAAGGCCCTGCAACTAGGTGTTGCTATAGATGAGATAAATAAATTATCCGGAATAGACAAATGGTTTCTGCACAAAATAAAAAACATAGTCGACTTGGAGAACAAGCTCAAGTCCCAGAGCATGACTTCTGAGATGATGAAAAAGCTGAAACAGTTTGGCTTCTCTGATGCAAGAATAGGAAAACTTGTCCAAAAAAGCGAAAACGAAATCAGGAGATTGAGAAAGTCATATGGAATAGTTCCTGTAGTTAAGCAAATCGATACGCTGTCAGCAGAGTGGCCGGCCGTGACAAACTATCTTTACTTGACTTACAACGGCGATTCTGACGATTTGATATTTGAGAAAAGGAATAAAATAATAGTTCTCGGCTCTGGATGTTACAAAATCGGAAGCAGCGTCGAATTTGACTGGTGCTGCGTCAACATGGCTTGGGCGTTGAAGAATAGAAACGTGGACGAGATAATAATGATAAATTACAATCCTGAAACTGTTTCGACGGACTACGACATCTCGGACAAGCTTTACTTCGAAGAGATAACCTTGGAGACGGTCTTAGACATAATTGAGAAGGAGAACGCGAGCGGAGTGGTAGTGAGTGTGGGCGGCCAGATACCGAATAATCTCGCATTGAAGCTCGCGGCGAATGCTGTTACAATACTCGGGACTTCCGCAGAGAATGTTGACAGAGCCGAGGATAGGGCCAAGTTCAGCGCGATTTTGGATGAATTAAAAATACCGCAACCCCGATGGAGCAAATTGGACACCTTGGAAAATGCGAAAAAGTTCGCAAACGAAATCGGTTATCCGGTGATGATAAGACCTTCTTATGTTTTGGCAGGCTCCAAGATGCAGCTGGCAAACGACGAAAATGAGCTGGAGAAGCGCCTGAAAATCGAAATCAACATATCACACGATCATCCAGTTGTGATGTCAAAATTTTTGACGGAAGCGCAGGAGGTGGAAGTTGATGCTGTGAGTGACGGTAGCAATGTCTTTATAGGATCTATACTCGAGCATTTAGAGGAAGCTGGGGTCCATTCGGGAGATGCTACTATATCCATCCCTACCATAACCATAAGCGAGGATATCAAAAGTGAAATTCGTGATTACACAAGGAAAATTGCAAAAGCACTGAATATCAAAGGGCCGTTTAATATACAATACATGGTTAAGAGCGGGGACGTATATGTGATAGAATGCAATCTGAGAGCAAGCAGAAGCGTGCCGTTTGTTTCCAAGACAGTCGGTGTAAACTTGATGGACTTGTCGGCTGATGTATTTCTGGGAAGCAGTGTTGAAGACGGTGAAGCCGTTCCGAATATCTTCGCAGTCAAGTTCCCGCAATTCTCCTTTATGAGATTAAAGGGTGCCGATCCTGTTACCAGCGTGGATATGGTGTCGACCGGGGAGGTTGCATGTTTCGGAAAAAGCTTCAAAGAGGCATTCTTGAAATCATTAATTGCATCCGGGTTCAAGCTGCCGAAAAAGACGATATTGTTGTCAACAGGTTCGCCCAAGACAAAGAATTACCTGCTTGAAAGTGTGAGAAAGCTGGCTGGGATGGGATTCGATCTTTACGCTACCCAAGGCACCGCCAAATTTCTGGAAGAACATGGAATCAAAATTTCCGTGCTACATTGGCCACTAGATGCGAAGGAACCCAACACTTCCGCATACATCTCGTCCGGAAAGATAGACCTTGTAATTAACATACCAAAAAGCTATGAAGAGAAGGAATTGACGAATGACTATCTGATAAGGAGAAAGGCTGTCGAGTTTGGCATCCCGATAATAACAAATGCGGAGCTGGTTAAGATTCTAACGGACGCATTGGCACAGCCGATGGAGCTGGGACTGGAATAAGTAAAGGCGTGCTGACTATTCTATAGTCGAATGAAATGAAACTCCGATAGCTTTATATACTAGTTCTACTAATTTAATATCTAGAAATTAAATAGACGAGTGATGTAAATGCCTAAAGGGGAAATCTACCACATTACTAAGGAGGATAGAATACATTTTAAAAAAGGTTTTCAAAGAAAATTATTGGAATTAACCCCAGACAAATTTAATTACACGTTAGGCGAGCTATCGGATAAGGTTTTTCATGTAACAAAAAGAATGGTTTTGAAATATATGGATGAGTCTTCTAGATTATCTATAACTCAAGTTAAAACTTTATCAGAAGTGACAGGACTTCGGTTAACTTACATATTAGAAAATTGGGTTTCTAAAGTCATCCCAAAAGAAAATATATTGCAAGAACAAGGTAAATCAGGCAGTAAGTATAAAAGAAAAAATTCAACACCTCAAAAGAAAAAGCATAACAGGGAAGAATTAATTGAAATAAGGAAATTAAATTTACTTAAAATAGATCTTTTAAAAGCTTGTCGAAGTTCATTAATTAATCAAAAACCCACTGTCCAAGAAAAGGAAATAATTAATGAGAATTTAGCTAATAATTTTGAGTTTGATTTCCAAAAAAACCTCGAGACTATTAATGAGTGGAGATGTTTTGATTTCGTTTATTATCTGAATTCTGAGCCTGTTTTAGCAGAAGAAGTAACAAATGCAAATTACCATAAAAAGTCTCAGACTCTAGACTTTATAGAGAGAAATAAGTGGTTAAAAAATGAGTTCGGTATACCTTTAGTTGTGACATTTAAAAATATGCCTAAAAGACTCGATATGGTCTTGTTACTTCTTGAAGAAGGAATAGTTCCGATATTAGACTCGAAAAATAGAATGCTGCTAATAGAAGCTTGCATAAACGATAGCACCAATATTCAAAATTATCTTGAAAATTTAAAAGATTCCATTAAGAAAAGTATAGAAGAAAATTTAAAGATAGCATTCACAGCTGCTAAAAGAGAGAGTCTTGCAGTTAAAAATAATTTAGAAAAAGATATTCATGATAAACTATCTGAACTCGGGTTAAATCCATTTGGTAAGAAAATACTTCAAACTATTTATGGGACGTACCTAATTCCAGATAACTATTTTGTGGTAAACGGGCAGAAATTTTGTGTATTAACAAGTATTGCTAATTCTCACAATCATTACGAATATTATCTTCGGAACATGCGGCATATTCATATTTAATTAAAAGATTCGCCTTGTAGAAAAGTTATGGTAACGCACACCCATATAGTTAATTAC
>CAYJVM010000014.1:0-23290 GCA_964373665.1 uncultured archaeon
TGTCTGACCGGAAGGAGGGTTAAGTACGAAAGGAACATCCCTCCGTGGCCTCTGGTGTACCGGTTGTTAAAAGCATCGCCGGGCAGCTAAGCCATACATGGATAAGTCCTGAAGGCATCTAAGGACGAAATCATCCGGAAAAATAGACAACCGATCTGACTGCTGGCAGCAATGTCGGTAGTTGGACGAAGGCTGCCATAGACGATGGCTTTGATAGGAGAGCGGTGTAAGAACCAAGGTTTCGACCGAGGTTTTCAGCTGGCTCTTACTAATCGCCTAAGATTGACTGACTTTGATAAACAACCTGATCTTATGAATAGTGGAAACTATTTTATTTGACTTTGATAGATTGTCAAACCATTTATTTCAGAATAATTTTGTACAAAGTCACTGGAACAAACAACCTGTTAAAACCTATTTAAAGAAAGAATTCCACCAGTCTGTGGCTGGTGGTTGCATAACCACATGTAGCAAAAGGCACGGCCAATCATCTTATCTAATAAGATACCACCGGTCTTTGACCGGTGGTGATTCATAACATTACTCGTTATGTTCGATTTGAGGAAAAATGTCCTAGCCTAATTCCGATTACACCTGTGGATTTTGCTAACCTATGTTCATGAAAGGGGCTGCAACCCGACCTGATATGAAAAATATAGCTAGTGCTATTCCAACTATTATCGCATACTCGAAACTAATAGGACAAATATAACTAGTGCTATTCCAACTATTATCGCATACATTTTAACGATTTTTTCAAGTTTCGATTTGCCAACCATAAGTTTAAATAAATATCCGTGTGAAAAATAAATAGTGGCCATAAAAATGAGCCATGGCCAAACAACAATAACGCTTCTTAGTTGTGGCAAATTAAAAAGCATACTCCCAAAGAAAACCAAACCTACTACCAATCCATGCAATGATCTGCCCGCAACATAAAAAAGAACTGCCTTCTCAAGCCTCGAGTTTTTATAAAAAAGCAATGATATCAATAATATACCAGCTAAAAGTGACATTAAGGGTGAAAGAACCGGCATAAAAGTATCCTCAAATATATCCCGGCTACCAGTCATTTCTACGACAATTTGCGCTACAGCCAATTGTATGGCGTGAATAATAAACAAACTACCTAAGACACTAAAAATAATTCTTTTGTCCATCAATTACAATATAATAACACGATATATATATCTTTCTATTATACATCAACTTTTTAATTGTGTATATTTCAGCTCTAAGGTGGAAGCTTTCTTAAATCGTTGCGATAAAGTTGATTATCAGAAACAGTTCGTCCAAGAAAAAGTTTATATGTATATCTTTTCTATATTTGTATATACGCTGATGAGATGTGGTATAGGGATGAGTTCCTAAATTACTGGTGGAATGATAAGAAACTATATATGACATTACATGCGCTAGATGAACTGGAGGAATTTGATAAGACAATAGACTTTGTGTGCGAAGTATTGGATAAAGGTGAACACAAGCTTGAGTCAAAGAAGGAACAAAAGATGATTGCAAAACTGAAAGGTGGTAAGATGATTTGGGAAACAGCATATAGGATAACTGATAATGTTTGTACAATAATCCACTTTGGAGTGAAAAGAGTATGATATCAAAACTTAAACTGTTGCTGAAAATAGAAGAGAAGAAAGAATTGACAGTGTGCCCAATATGCGAATCTGGTTTAGAGGAAACTACAGTTATCCGTAAGGGAATTAAATTGCATGGATTCAAGTGCAAGAAATGTGGTGAGGTTGTATTTTCATCATCTGAAATATTTAGATATGAGGTATTATCTGGAAAGAGGAATGTAAGAGAGATTAGAAAGGTAGGGAATTCTATTGTTATTGGAATACCCAAAAATTTGGCTAGGGATGTTGGAATAAAATCTGGAGATTTGGCATATTTTGAAAGTAAAGGAAAAGAGATTCGTGTTGACATATTAAAGAAATAATCGCCTGAGATTGACAGGCCTTGATAAACAACCTGATCCTATGGATAGTAGAAACTATTTCAACTTTTCAAGAAATTTGTCTCTACTAATTTTCGCTAATTCTAATATCCCTATCAATGTACCTGTTTTAACTTCCTTATGTAATGGGACAACTGTAACTATCTTCTTTCCTTCTAAAATTTTTCTTAGAATAACGTGAGAACCTTTTTGTCTAACGGTTTCAAATCCAAACTCTTTTATCAGAATTTTAATTATTTCATTACCAGAAATCCTAGGTAATTTCGACACTAACTGCACCAATTGCTTTCATGTCTTTCAATTCTTTTCTTATTTCGGGCATTTCTTCCAGGTAAAGTTCTACAGCTTCTTTAATATTCTCAATAGCCTTTTCGATAGTCTTTCCTTGAGTAGTCACACCAGTAACAACTTCTTTAATCACGTACATATCCTCTTCTTTCCATATGACAGTTTGTAGTTCCATAATGTCACTAGTTATATTCATTTTCTCCATATATTTAAAGTTTCTTCAAATTTTTGCTCTCTTACTAATCGCCTAAGATTGACTGACTTTGATAAACAACCTGATCCTATGGATAGTGGAAACTATTTTCTTAGTTTGGAATCCTATACACTGCATATTCCCCATTAGACCATACTTTAACCAATCCAGACTGCTCAAAATCCCTATGGCCTACAGAATTTTCATACGGCCCTCCGACAACATAATCCACCCTATAGCTTTCCGACAGCTCAACAACATCGTCAGGATAATTTAGATAGTCTGACAACATTTTGCTTCTGAAATCGGCGGGAATAAAGATGATCGCCTCTATCGAATTCAAGTCCAACCCTCTAGCTTGAATATCATTCAGAACATATTCTCTAGGCAGGTTGGTGTCATATGCAAGTTTCTTCACATCAAATATGTGCCTGAAATGGAACAGGTAATAGTGAAGTACGGCCTTGTCGTAATTTTCTGGCTTTAGAGATGTGTACATTCGAAGGCTGCCGTTGGTGTATTCGTTGCTCAGCAACCACTCCAAGTATTCTGGAGTCACACCAAAGGTCTTGAATGCTATCAACATTCTTTCGAAAGTCTCGTTAACAGGCGTCATTGAGTTCAGTGCATTGGGCAAAAACACGTTGTTGTGTGTATAGACTGGGAGCAGTATATTGTTTTCTGGATTTAATGTCATTACAACGGTGTCTTTCTCCGTGTTGTTGTCTAACCATGCAAACAGCTCTCTTTGAGATTCAGATAGTGTAAAGTCTTTATATGTTAGGATGGCATAGCTTGCATGCATAAGTATACCATGCAAAAGAAGTCCTGCTGTGAGGACTATTGTAATAGTTTTGAAATTGTTGTGGATGGGTGAAACTAATTTATTCACGAAATTCGTAGAAAGCGCTTTTACAATGTTTTTCTTGTAAAAGAGTTCGTAGAAGTAAATTACACCTAGAATCACACCTAGCGGTTCCAATATGACAAACCAATAGTGTGTCGGTTGTATGGTGTACCCTACCAAGAGCTGTAGGTTCAGCCCTATAAGACCTGTGGCATAAAAGAGCAGAAGTATGGTATGTACCGGTTTCTTCTCCTTCAGCATCAGAAATGGGATAATCATGAATCCATAAAAGATGGTCCGCAACATGAATAATGGATTAAATCTTCCGTAATAGACCCCTGTTTTGTATAAAAATTCGGAGTAACCTTCAGATAATCTGATTGTCACAAATTGGATTATATAAGGCAAGCCTATCAGAAATGCAATCAGGCCAATGGAAAAAATAATTTTCGCGTTCCCCAAATCCTTTCTGATTAAATAGAATAAGAATAGGAAAACCAGCCCTATTGCAATTGCAAAAATGTTGAATACGTAAGTGTAGAACTGCATACCGCCCAACAAGCCCGCAATCAGAACAAAACGCTTTTTCCTGGTCTCAATAGAAAGATACGTGAATAATATCGTTGAAATAAGCAGCAGAAAAGTGAATTCCGTAAACGGCAACCTTCCCAAGTAATAAGGAAGTCTGGTGAAGTTGAATGGTATAAGATTCTGGGTGTAGAATTCAGGAGACTGGAGAGCGAATGCGTATGAAATGAATAAAACTGCGACTCCCCCTAGTATACCTACCAAATGGTTTTGAGTGGCCCTGTTGATTGTAAAGTATAACACTAGAAAAGTCAGCGCAGGGAATACAAAATCGCCTATGATAAATGTGTTTTCAACAGAACCGGTTAGCATAGCCATCAAACCCAGTACAAAGTAGGTAAACCAAGGAGTAAGCACGTTGGGTTGATCCTTGTTCTCGTATATTTGAGAGTCTGTAACTATCAAATGGCCATCGTATACATCCCGGATGTTTGATGCGTACATCGTTTCCTCCAGTGTGTAAAAGTTTACATCACGAGACACAAGCGGTGTATAATATGCACCGCCCAACAAAATAGTGGACAGCAAGTGGTGGGAAGAGAAAATGAATCCGCATAGCAGTGCAACTATCAATACGGAGTACTTTGATTTGACCTTCAACATATCACCTTTCCCGAATTACCTTGAAATTATTCGTGCTGTTAAAGGTTTAATAGCTTAAAATTAATATTGTTGCGACAGAATTCGAGTCAATTACAGGAAGAATAAAATGACTAATGATAAATATCTTCTGGTTGAACTTTCCGACACAGGTCTCGGCGGTCATCCATACGACCATGCTTTAGCACATTCAAGGTTTCTAAAGGAAGTTGATATTGAACAGGCCTTTGTTTTGGAATCTGGTGGAGACAATTTGGCCGACTCTTTGAGACAATCAGAAGTAAAATATCATAAAATATCGTTGCCTAGATTTAACCGGAAAAGCAAAATACCACAGTACTTCAAATCCGTTGCATCATTTTTATTTGACATAATACGCTTTATAAAAGTATTCCAGATAGCAGAAAGGTCAAATGTCAAGCTGGTAAACATACTCTCTTTTGCTACTTACGATGCTATAACATTATTTTTCTCAATGCTCTATCATAAATCCAAAATCCCACTCATAATAACCATACACAATTTTAGCGTCGACGACAAAGTTACACATAACATCAAAAAGTTCCTAAGCAACAGATTTGCTATACTTTCAATTATGATTCTTAGGCACCTCATTGAAATCAACAGAATTCAAAAGATTGTTGTCTGTGCAGATTCGATAAAGAGTTTTTTATCCAAGTATATTCCTTCGGACAAAATATTGAAAACACCTCTGCCAATAGCCTTCGATTACGAGAATTTTAAATACAGCAATGAATACTCAAGAGAGATACTAGAGCTTCCGAAAGAAGCTCCTTTGTTGCTTGCATTCTCACCGGATTCGAAAGGGAAATCGATTGACAACCTTTTGAAAGCACTCCCATATATCAAAGGCAACTATAAGCTAGTCCTTGTCGGACATTTGAGTACAAGTTTCAATGACAAAACAAGCAATGTTATTGGAACACTTAATTTAAAAAACAAGATCATCTTAAGGAACAAGTTCGTAGATACCAAAGAAAAGTTTCATTATTTTAATTCGGCAGATTTAATCATACAACCATATATAAGTGCGGTTTACAAAAAATCCAGAACAGCTAGCACAGTTTTGACAGAGTGTATAATTTTCAAAAAACCAGTGATAATAACTGACATAGGAGAAAGCAGTGATTTGGTGGAAAAAAACAAACTCGGAGTAATAGTTAATGATAATGTGACGAGTTGGAGCAACACCCTTAATCATTCACTCGAAAATCTGGACAAATTAACAGATTCTGCTAGAGAAAATGCAAATAAACTATTGGATTCATACAGATATGACACCATTCTGAAAAGAGTTTACAATCGATAGAGAATAGTCAGAACTCAATTTTCCTATTTCAGTTGCTTCAATGTCTTGATCCCAAGAATTTCATAATAAGTAACATCTGCACCAGGTAGCGCTTTGTCTTTCAATTCTTCGGGCACCTCCAATTCAAGTGTCTCATAAGTTTCTAGGTCCATAAGTTGAGCTTTATTGCCAGTCACCGCAAGAATCTGACCCTGCTTCCTTAGGATTATCGGAACAACCACCTCGTCGCTTGAAGGGCCGAGCAAACTCCGTCTCCTACCATCCATCAAGCCCAATGCCTCAATCCTGACCTTGCTTGCACCATGCTTTCCAGATGTGGACACCTGAACCTTCTCCACTCTGCAAGGCTCATCTTCTATAACCACAAAACTTCCAGACTTCAAATCCTTCAATGCAGCCCTGCTTGTCTCAGCCATTTTAACTTATTTCCACTTATTTTTATTTAAAGCTTCTCCGCGTGAAAAGCACGCCTATCGAGTCAAGCATTTTTCGTTTGTACATCGGGTTAATTGAAAACAAGACTTTTACCAATCCCATATAGACAAAGGAACCAACAAATCCTGCCACCAAATCATGTGCTGTATCAGCCATCCCTTGAATAATGTCCGCGTTCTTACCAATAACGTTACGAGTTCCAAAGAAAACATCGGTATAATACTCCTGCAATTCGAGTGCAACGTGGATTAGCGTCGAAATTGCAAATACATATAACACAAGTTCAAAGTCAGACAATTTAATCACGTTCTTTTGCCGACGGCTAAGGACTATCAGATAAGCAACCGCAGCAAAGGCACCAGTTCCGTGGAAGTGAGATATGATATCAAAATACCAAACCGTGTCGTAAAGATTAAGTGAGTTTCCTAGCATATCAAATGTAAAAATGGAGAGGTAGACGAAATCCAGCAAGAACGGATAACCTTTTCGTCTTTTATTTAGAAAGTAAATTAAAGGGACAACTAAGCTCAAACTACCGACGATTATGAAATTTCGTACAGGTATAGCCTTCCCGACAAATCTCGGATCATTTGGCAAAAGAAGAGTTTCCAAAAGAAGGTAAAGCATAAGTAAGCGTAATAAAATGTTGAATACGAGCGCAGGTGATAAACGCATAATTACCTTCTGCTGGCCAGTATTATGTCCTCTCTCTTGACAGTAGTCCTTTTTGCATGTTCAGTAAACTTTACGGCTTTTCTGGAGATGTCTTCAGCCTCTTCCAATAAGATTTCCTTCAAAGTTATCAGGGCAGAACGGGCAACTCTCTGGGCGCCGGCTTGGCGCGCAACCTTCTCCAAAGGCAATAAAGGGAAATCCTTTACCATACTCATTATTTGCTATCAAACCAATATAAAGTGTTGTTATGAAAGTTGCATTGGATACTAGCGCGATAATCTACTTGAATAACTTTCGGGATATGGAAATGTTTACCGTGCCGGAAGTTATAGATGAAGTCAAAGACAAGGTCAGCACGCTAAAGCTGTCTGGAATGGATATAAAAATTTTGGAGCCGGGTGAAGACTTTGTAAAGTTTGTAAAATCTGCTGCGAAAGGGACTGGAGACATGTTAAAACTGTCAAAAACAGACATCAAGATTCTGGCGATTGCCAAGGAGAACAAACTGACAATTATTTCCGATGATTACAATGTCCAGAACACTGCTGATAGACTTGGGATAGAGTTTATTTCTGTATTCAATCCGAGAATCACCAAACAGATTCATTGGAGGAGCTACTGCAGCAGTTGCAGGAGGTTCTACGATAACAAAACATCATGTCCCAGATGCGGTAGTGCCTTAACTAAAAGGCCCTTTAAAATCATGGAAATGAAGCGAAAAATATAAAAATCGAAAGATTTAAATACTTTACTGTTAATAGATAAGATAACATATTTGACTTCACTCAAAAGTGATAAATAATGCAAAAAATGCAAAAGGCCAGAAGCGGAAAAGCACCAAGAGAATGCCCTGAATGTCGCAGCACTAGTTTTGTAGAAGATCCAACAAGGGGCGAGCTTGTTTGCAACAAGTGCGGTCTTGTCATGGAGGAAGAGATGATCGACACAGGCCAGGAATGGAGAGCTTTCGACACCGAACAGATGTCAAGAAGGGCTAGGACTGGAGCTCCGCTGACGTTCACAAAGCACGACAAGGGTATGACTACGGAGATTGGCAAGGGCGTCGGAGAGCTTTACAAGGTTCCGACAAAGAAGAGGGCGCAGTATTACAGACTGACCAAGTGGCACAAGAGGCTTATCAAGAGCAAGGACAGAAATCTTTCTTTTGCATTGTCTGAACTTCAAAGAATCGTTTCGTTTTTGAACTTGTCGAGAAGCGTTCACGAAAGGATTGCTCGTTATTACGAACAGGCTGTCAACAAGGGACTGGTCAGAGGAAGGTCAATTGAAAGCGTTATTGCAGCTTTGACTTATGCAGTCTCAAGGGAATTCGGCAGCCCGAGAACTTTGGATGAGATTGCTGAAGCTTCTGGAGAAGACAAGAGAGAAATAGGAAGGACTTATCGTTATATCTCAAGGGAATTGAACATCAGGATATTGCCTGCAGACCCAGCGACTTATGTACCGAGATTCTGCTCGATGCTTGGTTTGAGCGACAGAGTCCAGGCAAAAGCCATTGAGATTTTGAAGAAAGCTAAAAAGTACGAAATTACTTCAGGAAAAGGGCCGACAGGAGTTGCTGCAGCGTCTATATACATAGCATGCGTTCTTATTGGCGAGAAGAGAACTCAGAGAGAAGTTGCAGACACGACAAATATTACTGAGGTTACAATTAGGAATAGGTACACCGAATTGGTTAAGAAATTGAGTTTGGAAGACGAGTTGGAAAAGAAAGCTAAGGAAGATTAAATGTCATTTGCCAGAAGGCGATATCCTTATGCTCCAGTTGACTGGAAAAGAATGTACTCCGATTTGCAGGCTGTCTTTCCCGATGTTAAACAAGCTATAGATGAAGGTTTGCAAGATCTTAGGATTACTATAGATAGGAAAGAAGTGTTAGTAATAAATGAAACGCCTTACACCCTGAAAATTAGCGAAAACCCAACTTTAATAGCAGTCGATTTTGACGACATACCTGCAAGAAATATCTATGGCCAAGCGATAATGGAACGCATCTGGGATGCTCGAGCTAATTTCTTATCACAGGTTGCAACAAGATTCGGATTAAAAGCACGGCTTACTCAGAGAGGATATAAAGGTGCATTGGATTTGTACTATACACCTGACAACTATAGAACAACGACCAGTGTCAATTAATCCCCAGAAAATATTTCTATCATTTCTGAATTTTCCAACTAAACTTTTTCCTTTGAATTTATCAAATCTTTTCAATAACTTGAAAATGCACATACTTAAAATTTTATAAGGTTGTTTATCGACTTTTTATTTAATTCAGTCTAAATAAAAGTGTATGAAACCCAACATTGGTCAAGGCGACAAAGGAGAAACTTCTTTATTTGGCGGTAAGAAAATCAGGAAAGACGAATGCCAGGTTCAAGCTTACGGTGATGTAGATGAATTTAATTCTTATATCGGTTTAATTCGTTCAGTCAATAATTTGAAAGAACTTGACCAATTATTGGAAAAAATTCAGGAAAATATATTTGTTCTAGGCTCGCATTTGGCAACCGCAGTCGAAAACCCAAAACTACCAAAATTGACAAAAGAAAGCGTGAAGTTCCTCGAGGAGAATATTTTAAGATTTGAAAAAGATTTGCCAGAACTAAAGCGCTTTATCCTGCCAAATGGAACTCAACTTGCTTCTTTACTGCATGTAGCACGAACTATCTGCAGAAGAGCGGAGCGCAGCATTGTCACACTATCAAAAGAGAAACATTTGGATGAAAATACCATTCCTTACATCAACCGCTTATCTGACTTGTTATTCACACTTGCACGATATTCTAATAAGCAAGCGAGCACAAAAGAGAAAGAATGGATTTCCAGATAGTCTGATCTTATGGGCATAGAATATAAAGCAACTGGAGGATTGCAGTTAGCTGCCGTTTCGATTGTTGCTGCACACCTGTATCTTACTACATTCACGCAGTCTGTTGCACTAGTAGCCGTCTCTTATTTCATAGTTAAGGGGGTCTTGTTCACGTTAATGAAAAGAAATCCACTTAGTTTAATAGACACCTTAGCAGGTCTTTACTTAATTTTGCCTGTACTGGGAATTTTCTCGAATGACATCATTAACACGATTTCACTAATTTTCCTGGCGCAAAAGGGCATAGTATACTTCTTCAGATAAGTCATAGGTCGAGTTCTAGTAGCTGACTGAATTTAAGTATAGAGTCTTTTGCATCGTCCTTGCTCGTAAAAACCTCAAATGTCATAGTCTTGTCATACTTTATTTCTTTCACCCATTTGGCAACTTGTTGGAAATCTATGTCGCCATCGCCTAACGGCAAATGCTCATCACCTTCGCCGCTGTTGTCATGTATATGTATGTGTTGCAGTCTATCCGTGAATGCAAAAAGATACTCCTTAATCCCTTTCATACCATTCTCAATAAACGCGTGCCCAATGTCAAGATGCACCTTCAATCCCGGCACTTTATCTAGAATATACTTGTACTCTTTTATTCCAACAATGTCCTTCTTCAGCGGCGCATTCTCATACATCAAGGTAATTTTGTATTTCTTGGCGTATGCAACAAGCTCCCGCAGGCTCTCGATGATGTTGTCCATCATCTCCTTGTGATAGTCTTTGTAAGTCTCGGTTATTCTAGATGAGTAAAAGTGGAAGTTAATGACGGAAAGTTTCAAATCTCTTGCGGCGTCAATCGATTTTTTTGATTCCTCAATCCAGCTGTTCCTCACAGAGTCATAAGTGTTCCCGAGGTCTATCCACCAGGCCGTATGTCCGACAGGCGGATGGTTAAACTTTTCCAGCAACCTAAGAATTTTCACTTTGTTGGCAGATATGAACTGGGGAGATCCACCAGGCCATTCTATTCCGACTTCCACATAATCGACGCTGTAGTTTTTTATGGTTTTTATTTCCTGCAGGATGCTGAACTGGGGATTCGTCAAAATTCCAAATTTGATTGCCATAAGTTATCTATTCGAGAATATACATTTTAAGTTTATTCAATCGGTTCTTTCGAGTCTATTCCTTTGTCCTTCAATACCTTTGCCAAATCCCTGATAAGCTTCCTCACATGTTCCCGCATCTCATAAACATCGCGGTCAGGAATTTCCATTATCTTCTTTTCCCCTGACAAGACCCTCATCTTTTCAATCCTGTCCCATATGTCTGCATAATAGTTCTCCAGCAATTTCGAATCGATGAACTCCTTTCTGAACGCCTTTGATAAATCGCCAACTTTATTTAAAACTTCCTCGTTTCTTGTGTTCTCAGGCATTTTCTTCAAGCTCTTCAAAGCAGTTATCGCTGCCTTGTACATGACCTCGTGCGTCCTCTCAAGTATCTTCTCCTTCTTCCTGACTTCCAACGCGTTCAACAGGCCAAACATCTTGTCAACAAATTTTTCAGCTTTGGTAATCCACTCGTCAACAAAGGCCCCCGATACGTCCATCATCTCCTTGTGCTCGATCTTCTTTCTTATCTCGATTATGTCCTTCAGCGATTCAGCATACTCTTTTTCAAGAATACCAGGTTTGACAAGGTGAGTCGTTAATTCGTCATAAGCTTTGCTGGGAACAGGCGGCGCCAATCCCATGAACATTAGGACTGCCTGTGATGCATTAAGCATGGCATAATAGCAATCCTCCGCAAGCATCAATAGCTTTACAGTTTTCGCACGGTTCAGCTTCTTCGGCGCGCCCTCCATGTAGCTTTCTATGGCCTCTCTTGTCGCAGGAATCTTTCCCATATCAAGCAGTCTTTTGATCGGTGTGAAGAAACCGGTGTCGTAAATTGGAACACCCTCCTTGATGAAGTTGTAAATTATCGGATGAGCAACCCTGGCGTAATCCCAGAATTCCGTAAGAGTGTAGACGGGCTGTATTGAAAGCAGGCAAATCTTCTCGTCCTTACCCAGCTCGTTCTTTACAGTTATCCAAGCTTCTGATATGTCGTCCGACATCTTGATAAGATCCGCGTCCATCTTGTCCAGCATCTCATTTGTAAGGTTGAAAGTGGCATCGTCGACAACAATGAAAACGTCAATGTCACTCTTCGGTTTGAATTCTTCGCGGACAACAGAGCCCATCATGACAATCGCTTTGATGTACTGACCATACTTGTCCAGGACTTTCTTCGCGTACTTTTTAACAATGTCTATTCTCTGTTCCTTCAAGCCTATACCAGCAGGCTGAGGAACGGAAGGGACAATCGGAGTTTCGTTTCCTGCTTCACGTGGCTTCTTCCTTTCACCCAGATCGTCACCCATAAATCACACACCTATTTCCTCACCCACAAAATCCTTTGGCAATAATTTCTTCATACCTTCAATTATAGATTTAGACAGTTGAAGCGCATGCTCGAAATGCTGCGTGGTGACTTCTTTAATGTCCCCATGATCTATGTCTTTCCATAGCTTGTCCAACTCAATAAACTTGTCCACATATTCGCTTTCCAGATTCTTCTCTACGACGAGCTTCCTTAAAAATTCAGGTGCCTTTTTGTAGTCTGGAGTTTGCTTGTAATGATACATGACAACAGCCTGGATAATATCCAATGCAGTGTATCTCAGCTCGAAAATCATCGATTTTATATCCATCCTTATCTTTTTGTATCTGGCATTCGCTGCCCTTGCCTTCAAGCTAACAGTCTCGTCACTCGGAGGTATCAATCCCATTTGTAGCATTCTCTGTATGGGCTTGATGAAGCCGGTGTCATAAATCGGCAGACCATACCTGAGAAAGTTGGAGAATTCAGGCGAGCCCACTCTGATCGACTGCCAGAACTCGGTTAGGGTGTGGACTTGCAGATGCATTGTCTTGTCCTCACTGGCTATAAGATAAAGATGGTCGATTACCCTGTTCAAATCGTCGCTGGCTTTCGTTGCAGTATCGTCAACGATTATCCAAATGTCCACATCAGAGCCCTTTACCATCGTTCCTTTGACTGCAGAACCGAAAATAAGGGCAGACTTGATCAATTCCCCGTACTGTTTCCTGATGGTGTTGGTATACTGGACGACTTTTTCTATGATTTCCTTCTGGTCCACCAGTTGTGGCTGCGATTTTGTCTGAGAAACCTGTTTCTTGGCCAGTTCAACGTCTTCCAGCTCTTGTTCCAAAGTATCGAAAGTCATAAATATCACTTGAATTGTTTATATATAAAGCTTACTGTCACTTTTGAGTGATAAAATATAGAAATTTTGTATGTCGTTAGACGAGCATATTTTTCACACTTACGTTTTCTTAAAATCCACTCTAATCATCAGGCTGGAAACTTTCACAAGACTTTTCCATTATCTATATAGACGAAAATAGCTTCATACTTAGACAAACATTATAGAAACAAGACTATCTTAGCTCTTCCTTCTTCCATTTCTCAGGCGTCATACCAGGCTTTGCCAAAGCTTCCTTGCCCAATGCTGTATGAGTTTCTTCAGGCGCGATAATCAATCCCTGCAAAGGATCTCTTGCATGCTCAGTTATAATAACCATCTGCCTCTGTTCCGACAGAATACCCTCTGGCGAGATTCCGTAGAACTCTATCGGCAGTTTTTGCGGATCAATGCTCTTTTCCAAGTTCTCAATTATTTGCCTTAATGCAAGCACAGCAGTCCTTGTGATTTCAAATGGGTTCTGTCCACCGCCACGTTCGAAAACAAGATAACCGTCTTTGAATCCCAAGTCGCGCAACTGGAACATCCATTTGTAAATCTTGAACTGCTGGTCTGATGGTATCTCAAAAGGATTATGATGATGTATTGGTAGTGGCTCATAAATGTGAACGGCTTTGACATACTTTCCGAAATCAGGCGCATTCCTTTTCATCTGCTCGAATTCTTTCCCAGGATCCATTGCATTGTGTAGCCAGTGATTAAAGTCTATCAACAGTTTCAGCAAACCTGTCTTAAAAATCTGCTCGGCCGCCTTGGCGAAATAGTACATGTGCTCCGCCCTTATGATTCTTTGCAGACCTTCTATCTGCCCTTCGCTCAGCTCGGGATTCTCGAAAACAAGCTGCACATTTATAGTCTTCAATTTATCAATGCCAGTCTTTTCATAAAAAGAATCCCCTTCTCTCTCAGGGAATTTCTTGATCATTTCTGCAGTATACTCCCTCAATGGTCCGACTTCAAAATGGCCGAGCACATATCTTGTCGCGACCATCGCAACTATTTCCGGGTCAAGGTAAATCTCACCTGTAGCCCTGTCTATAAGCTTCTTGGGCGCCCATTTTTCTTCCAAATCAGCCATCGACCTATCTTGGAAATACATTTTCCATAAAGGCTCATTGGGATCGTTTTTTTTCAGTTCAAGGTACTTTGCTATTACTGCATACGCCAACTCCTCGTCTGTTATCGCACCCTTTACGAACCTTATTGCGGTCGCTTGCTCCCACTCCCTGTAAATTCCGTCCAGTATCTGATCATTTCCGGGCACCAATTCTGGATGCCTTTTTACGAGTTCGCGCATCAAAGCCTCGAATGTAGGCTGGATGCCGCCAGAAGCTAATTCTTCTGCAATCTTGTTTACCTCCTCCTTGTGCACATCCATATATCTCTGAACGTTATCCACCGTCAATCTCTCACGGAACCTGTTGAAAACCTCCTCCGTACTGGTTATTGCAATCGGGACTTCCCTTCCATAGACAAAAAGCAGTATGTCCCTCTTGAACCACTGCTTCAAGTCAGGGTTCTCGTCCAGCAGGTGCGACCACGAGTTCCTTCCCTTAAAGTCCAGCATAGGAATGCCCGCAAGCCTGTATCTTTCTGCAAAGTAGCCGATGGACATCATGTTCGAAATGTGGAAATCAATATAGCCTGGCAGATAACCGCTCATTTTCTTAGGCTTGATGAACTTGCCGTACAGCGCATCCATGTACTGGTGCAATCTTCTGTGCGCTTGCCTCCAAACCTGCTGCAAGGCAGTCTCGAAAGCGACAGTCTGTCCTATCTCTCCGTGCATCACCCATTTAATTCCCAGGTCGTCGATGAATCTCTTTATCAAGTGCTCAACTTCCGGCTCGAACAATTCCGCGGAAGTATAAGTTTCCATATCAGCCTGCACTGTGTCAACGCCGTATGTAAGAATAGAAGGAACCTTCTTCCCCAACCCCATCAAGTTGGGATCCCTTCCTATGCTGCCCAAACCACTCGATACGGTCAGGTGATAAGCCATGCTAAATCCTTATTCCGGGAACTTTCACACCCTGCTGAAGGTATCGCAAAGTATAAAGATAGCCTTGCACCATCGACTCGACTTGGAACATTTCCGCAATCCTGTCGTCCATCGCGAACTCGTACGGCCCCCTTGCCCTGAGCCAGTCAAAGCGCACACCAAAGCTGTTTCCAATTGCATCCATAAGGTCTCCAAACGATTTCGATACTTTCTTTAACGGCTCTGCAAGATCTTTCTTCTCCTTTTCCTCTTTCTTCTCAACTCCATAAACTTCAGGATACTCTTCCTTTACAATATCCTCGATTTTCTTCAGGTTCATGTCCGATCCTGCATATTCGCCCAAAAGCTGGTTTATATAGTTCTCCAGTTGCTTTTCCCTTGCGATGATTTCCAGGAAATTGACTATAATGACGTTCTGCGTCCTAGTCTGCACGGTCATGGTGTCGAACATGAGGTCTTCTATTTCTGTGCCGTTTGGCAGCCTGATGACATTTCTCAGGTAAGGTATGTCCAGAAATATAAAGTAGGGGCTGAACATCCAGGAGCTGCCTGCCATTGTTGGCAGATCCTCCCTTGCAGGAGTTCCGCCAAGCATCTGCATAGCTTTCGTCCTGAATCTGTCAGACAGCCTCTTACGAGCATCGAACACATCCGCTATAGTTATCTCAACTCCGTATTTTTGTTGAACTTTGGGCATATAGTCCCTGATCAGCTTGTCGATCGACTTTTCCACAGGCAGCGCAGGAACCTTTTGTTTTGGATCGAAATTCTCTTTTGTTTTCTCAAGTATGTCTATTTCCCTGCCGGTAAAGCCTGCTTCCGAAAGCGAGACGGTGTCGTAAAACTCGCGGGTGATCTTGTATTTCTCTGCAGGCGCAAATGGCATAAATGCCCATATTTCAGTAAAGTCAAAAGAGAATGCCTGCGAACCCGGCTGGAAAAATCCCCTAGTGCTAAAGCCCCTCCAATTTTTATTTTCCATCCCATCATTGATCAGCTTGTATCTTGCGACAGTTGGCTTTAGCATCTCCGTGTATCTTTTAATAGAAGTCCTTCTTGCTTCCACAAGCCTTCTCACATTCTGGTACCTGTCGGTCAATGTCGGCTTGAACAGCCTGTCTCTCCACTCTATGAAAAGTTTGTTCTTGGTGGAAAGCACCGCGCCCTCAGCTTCTGTAAAGTGGTATTTTTGCGCTGTCTTTTTCTGATCCGTGTCATCGTCACCCAGCCTCATAAAGTCGACAATTATTGTGGGCCATCTGCTAGTTATCGTCCTTAGTGCAATGCCTTCTCCTGTATGCGCATCCACTTGATCGATGAAAACAGCCCTCAGCAGCTGTCCACCTTCCTTCATCATTTTCTCGCCATCTTCCTTTTCATCCTTCTTCTTCGATTTGAACATCATCTTGCCCTTTTCAATCTTCGTGAAATAGTCCATGTACTCTACATACTTCCTTTGGTCGTGCGAGATCAGTTCAAAGTCGTGTATGGCTGTCGCTATCTGTCCCAGGCCGGCCTTGATCTGCGCTTCAAGCTGCTCTTTCTGGTGAACGGTCAAGTCGTAATACTGCTTGAATGATGGCGTGACGCTGATCCATTCGTCTATCTTCACAGTCTCAAATCCTACCCTACGGAGCTGGAATAGCAGACCATAATAAAGGCCTGACAAAGAGCCCATCGGACCGGATATGTCGACGTACATCTCGCCCTCGAAAGGGTTTGCATTCAATCCCAACCCAGGATGCTTATCGTAAATCTCTTCCAATACGACTTTCGACATAATATTATTTCGCTTTCTCCCAGATTAAGTTTTAACCAGAAGGAAAATCCCAGCGCCTATCATTAGAATTCCTATGAAGATTATGACAGTCGCGAATTCGTCTGGCATGTAGCCTCTTCCCCAGCCGGACTGTATGGCCGGAAAAGCTATCACGAAAAACAGACCGGCTATTACCAGCGCCCAGCCAACAAGCTTTGACAGCACCATAATATACTTTATACTTTTAGATTAACATAATTTATTAGTGATTGTTTGCCAGTATTCGCAAGAGCAAGGATATTGATACATGACTATTGTCTGATACCGCGGCCTGTCGCCACAATGGAATACACAGGGCCAAATCCGCAGCGAGCCTATGAATACATACGCAAGCTCTTTGCAAGCCTTTTCGGGATAACGGAGAAGGAGATACAGGAAAGGGACTTTAGGTGGGATAGGGTGGCTGGCGGAGAGAGCTTCCATATAAGGTTCGAGACAATAAAAGATTTAGACACGTTCACATACCAAGACATAACTATCACCATCGACGGGACCGCGCATTCAAGCAAGGAGTTCGGCAAAGAAGGATCAGTCAAGATTAGTTTTGAAGGCAAGATAAGGACGGAATATCCGCAGGACACTGTGTGGCAAAGGAGCCTTCTGTACGAGATGTTCAGAACTATGTACCACAAGCTCATCTACCAAGGCATAAGGAAAAAGTACGTGGAAGAATGCAGGGCGCTTTTATTGCAGTTCGGAGATGAGATGAAGCAGTTCTTCAATGTACTGCCGCAATCGTGATTGAATGGCGAGCTGGGTTTTAGAAGACGACTGCCTGGTACCCGACAGGCAGATAAGGATAGACTACAAGGGACCGAATCCATTCAGGCTTTACGCGATAGTGCCGCAATTGCTTAGAGCGATATGGGAAATCAGAGGGAAAGATGTCTGGGAAAGAGAGTTTAGGTGGGGTTCGGAGGATGACCCAAGAATGTTCTTTTCCAGGTTCATTGCGAGAAAGACGTATGACAACTGGTCAAAGGTCTATATGGAGATTATAATGCAGGGCAAGCAGCATTCTGATCCCAACAAAGAAGGCGAGGTGACCATCACAATAAAGGGAATACTGAGGACTGAATCGCCGAACAATACGATATTTCAAAGGAGCAGCATTTACAAATCCTTCAGATGGCTTTATTTCAGGAGCCTATATAACGACGTAAGGCGAAATCTTATAGACGAGTGCGCGATCAGGATTGGCGACTTGTCCAACGAGATAAGGAGAGTGCTGGGCATATCGCCAGAAGTTGTCACGAGATGATTCAATGGGAATTTTCGGAGTAATCGGGGGCATAATTGCATTTCCTTTCAAGTTGATTTTCGGGAAACGCAAAGAGTCCAGCGAGTTGCCGCCGGAAGCGCCGCAATACACACAATCCAGGACGAGTATGCCCGGCGATGCGGTGATGGACAACATGAGGGCAAAGATGGACATGATGATGGCGCAGATGGACAGCTTGAAGCTTGAATATGAAGCACTTGACCAGAGAATACAGAACATGGAAAGGATGATCAGGGAAATCTACATGATAGCTAAGAGTTGATTAGAAGAACTCTAACTCTGTAATATGCGTTTAAGAAACTCAAAGACCAAAGATTTCTTATGTATGCTGTTGTATACCACTATAAAATCAAAAAATCTTCTTTGGTGGAATGGAAAAAAACAATGAGGAAAGCAGACACATTATACAAGAAGCATGGGGACAAGTGCAAAGAATGGTTATGGCTGATTAAAGAGGGTAAATCCCACATATCAATGATCAACATAGGACTGTACAAATCGAAGAAAGACTATATGACGATTGAGAAAAAGGTAGGCAAAGATAAGAGCTTTGCACCATTGTTAAAAGCATTCAAAAGAACCCTTTATAATAAAAAAGTTCTTGAAGAGGGATTTGAGTTGATTAGTATATAAAAGCTCGTTAAGAGAGCACATGAATATTTTAATGTTACAGAGAATCATTTGATTGATATGATAATCGGTTTGGTGGGTAAGCCTAGTTCTGGCAAGTCAAGCTTCTTCAAAGCGGCGACAATGATTGACGTAAAAACTTCGCCGATACCATTCACAACGATCGAACCGAATATGGGAACCGCTTATGTGACAATAGATTGCGTCTGCAGGGAGTTCAATTTAACATGCAAGCCAAAGCACGGCCATTGCAAAGACGGGAAAAGGTTCGTCCCTGTAAAACTGGTCGATGTCGGCGGACTAATTCCTGGCTCGCATGAAGGGCGGGGGATTGGAAACCGTTTTCTCGACGATATCAGACAAGCGTCTGTTATGATCCAGGTTGTTGATGCATCAGGATTGACAGACGAGGAAGGCAAACCAACAGAAAAATTCAACCCGATTAGGGAGATAGAATTTCTCGAAAGCGAGATTAATTCGTGGTTCGAATATGTCATTAGAAGGAATTTGGAAAAATTGAAACTTCCCACGGGGAAATCAGATTTGATAAATTTATCGCATGAAAAACTAAGCGGTTTGGAAGTAACTAAGGAACAGATTTCGCAGGCATTGGATAGAAGTTCCTTAAATGATATAGAAAAGTTTTCGCGCATTCTGAGGGAATTGTCCAAGCCGATAATAATCGCAGCGAACAAAATTGACTTGCCGACAGCTCAGGAAAATCTGGAAAAATTGAAGCAAGATTACAAACTAGTAATTCCAACAAGTGCAGAGTCTGAAATTGCGTTAAAGAAAGCACATGAAAAGAAACTGGTGTATTATCATGGCAATGATTTTCACATAATCGGTGATTTGGATGAAGGAAAGAGGAAAGCGCTTGAATTTGTCAAAAGAGAGGTGTTGGACAAATTTGGCTCGACTGGAGTGCAGGAATGCTTGAACAAAGCGGTTTTCGAAGTACTAAATTACATTGCAGTTTATCCTGTTGCTGACGCCAGGAAGCTTACCGATAAGGACAGGAACGTACTGCCCGATGTATTCCTGGTTCCAAAAGGAACCACGATGAAGGAGTTTGCATTCAAAGTCCACACGCAATTAGGCGAAAAGTTCATCACAGGCGTTGATGCGAGGACGAAAATGAGATTGTCGGCTGAACATGAATTGAAAAATAGGGATGTAGTATCAATAATTTTCGGTAGATAATTATACAGAAGTCAGTTATTATTTCTCAAAATTGCTCTCCTCAAATGCACTAGGAACCAGAAGCCATCTTATGTTTCGTGTACTCCTATACATGTGTGCAGCATATTTTCCAACACCGAAAAGATATTCTGAATCATCAGGTTGATACCCCTTGTCTCTCATTAACATATACATAGCCGCACATAACATACCTTGAACCTTATACGAGGCATAGTTTCCCGACTCCATAAAATCAGGCATTTTCCGACCCAAAAAACCCTCGTTATAAATTTCCCCTCTACTCGAGAGGTAGTCACCAGATTTCCTGAGCCCAAATATTCTTCGAGATTCGTCCAGAAACAGGGGTGCTAATTCTTCCCTTCTTTCACAAGTCAATGGAGCCATAGTTTGCAATTGTATTTGGTATTTAAATGGAGAATACCACAGGTAGGTGGTGATTCATATTTGTTTTTTTTGGATACAGACTTTTCCAAATGACTCGTTTATGAACTATTGGAAAGTTGTTTAAAAAATAAAATCTTTATAAATGCTAGAACCCTACTTTGTAGTGTCGCCTGCTAAAGGAAAAACATTGGCTGATAGCACGATAGAACACGAACACTATTCTTCTTCTCCCGACGGATACAAGCCCGGCAAAACTAAATACATCATCGTCACAGGAAGCGTGATGTCTGGCGTCGGCAAAGGCACATTTTCAGGCGCCATGACCACGTTGTTGAGCTGCCACGGCCTTAATGTGTCTCCTGTAAAGTTCGACGGCTATCTGAATTACGACAGCGGCACTATGAATCCGTTCCGGCACGGCGAAGTTTTTGTGTTGGATGACGGGACCGAATGCGACCTTGATTTGGGTTCGTACGAGAGGGCTTTGCACAGAAACATGACAAAGGACAACTACCTGACAGGAGGGAAGATATTCAAAATAATAATAGACAAGGAAAGGGCAGGCAAATATCTTGGACGGGATGTCATGTTCATTCCGCACGTGACGGGCGAAATAAAGCACTTTCTGCGCGAGCTTGCTATGAAATCAAATGCGGACATTGTTCTTGTGGAAGTTGGAGGCACGGTCGGGGACTTGGAGAACAACTATTTCGTGGAAGCAATGCGCGAACTCCGCTATGAGGAAGGCAAGGACAACGTAATGTTCGTTAATGTCACTTATGTGATTGAGCCTGGTTCGCTGAACGAGTACAAGAGCAAGGCTGCCCAAATCGGCCTCAGGCAGATGATGGCTCTGGGAGTCCAACCGGACATGATAATATGCAGGTCACAGAATCCAGTCCCAAACTCCATCAAGGAAAAGATAAGCGTCTTCGGCAACGTTCCCATGAACCGCGTTTACAATCTTTACAATTTCACAAACATCTATGAGATACCGATAATTCTCCGCGACTTGGGGTTGGACAAGGAAACATTCTCCACACTTAAAATCTCTCCGAAGAAAAACGGCAATGATCTCCTGAATTTCAAGAACTGGGAAAGCTTTGTAGGCAAGGTGAAGAAAGCGCAGAAGCAAGTCACAATAGGCATAGTCGGCAAGTACACGAATGTGCACGATTCTTATCTCAGCATACTTAAATCACTCGAGCACGCCGCTCCTTATCACGGAGTTAATGTGAAGATAAAGTGGATAGAGGCCACTTCCATTGAAGACGGGAAAGTAAGCGTCGAAAAGGCTTTATCTGGCGTTGATGGAGTAATTGTTCCCGGCGGCTTTGGTAAAAGAGGCATTGAGGGCAAGATCAAAGCTATTGAATATGTTAGGAAGAAAAATATTCCTTATTTGGGTCTGTGCTATGGTATGCAATTGGCAGTAGTTGAATTTGCAAGGAACGTTTGCGGATTAAAAACAGCGCATACGACCGAAGTAGACCCCAATACAACATGTCCCATCATCGACATCATACCCGAGCAGAAAGACAGGCTGGAGAAATCTGAAATGGGCGGGACGATGAGACTTGGCAGCTATCCGGCAAAGTTGAAACAAGGGTCCTTGGTGAGGAAGCTTTATGGCAAAGATGTTATTTCGGAAAGGCATCGGCACAGGTGGGAAGTGCAAAACAGCTATAGGGAAACTCTTGAGAAAAACGGAATGATAATGTCCGGAATCTATGAAAAGAGAAATTTGGTCGAGTTCATTGAAATTCCGAAAAACAAGTTCTTTCTTGCCACTCAGGCGCACGGTGAATTCACATCCAGACCGTTGACGCCGAATCCGTTGTTCATAGGCTTTGTACAGGCTTGTGTGAAATGACTGAAGTCCGCAAATAAATTAACAAGAAAGCAATATATACTATGGTGATTCTGAAACAGAGGTTCCACAAGGTAAAGCAGGGTCTCAAGAACTTCAGGGCTGTCTGGGAGAAAACTAACATGAACAAATACTGGAAACGTTTGAAGATAGATAAAAAGTCGAAATATTAAAATATGTTAAAGGGCTATTCCAGCAGTGCCACATGGACCAGTTGATTGTTTCGGCCCTTCTCTTCCTGAAAGAACCAAGTTTCGACCGTCATAAGAGAACCAATCAGTAAGCGAATCTGTTTTGCATTGGGACCCTTGTCTCTCAACGTTCAGGAATTTAAGGGCAAAAAAATCGTCTCCAAAGTTATATGAGACATAGTAATAATCTGTGTTAAGCGGGTAATCGAGAATTCTTCTGTTTCCTTTCCCATCAAACGCTAGCATTTTCTTTCGAGATCTTGCCCAGTCAAGCTCTTCTATCGCGACATCAGGCATGCCGTCTCTTGTATAGTCGTACTCATCCATAACGTTCCAATAATCGCTATTGTTGCCCGGAGCCTTAGCTCTTGCATTTCCGGTATGTTTTTTAAGTGCGCGCAAAATTTGTGGCAAATAATCATCTGGAACAGGTGCCATATAGTCTATGCTTTCATTATACTTGCCTTCTCTCAGCATCTTTCCTGTTGCACCGTCAACCAGCTT
Source organism: uncultured archaeon (assembly GCA_964373665.1). GTDB lineage: Archaea > Aenigmatarchaeota > Aenigmatarchaeia > CG10238-14 > SCSR01 > JACOWB01. The sequence continues at coordinate 22,983 of CAYJVM010000014.1, forward strand.
GAAAAACACCATCTTTTCCTTGTCACTACCTTGGTAAGCAATGTCTGGAATCCCGTCGCCGGTAGCATCTCCTATGAATACCAAGTACGAGCCGTCTCTGGGTGCTGTATCCCTGATTACTTCATCTATACTCTTGTTGTCAGCGTAAGTAGGAGAAGCTATAGTAAGAGACATGGCAAAAGCCGTCAGGGTTCTTGCAGCGCTTTTGACGTATCTAGATATACTCACAATAATAATAAGCTGATAAATTATAAGGTGATTATAATCCTACTGCCCCTTGATATCACAGGGCAACAAATATGTATTCA
>CAYJVM010000015.1:0-21622 GCA_964373665.1 uncultured archaeon
TATTTGAGTTAATTGTCAATTATATGTTAGGGGTAGTTAAATTATAATTACCTAAACTTAAATTATCCCTTAAAGACATTGAAGATAAAATCGTTAAAATACAAGTAAATTGGATAGGGAATCCAATAAGAAACCCGAAAATACCATTTGAATTCGATTCTGAAGCTGGAGCAACTATACTATCAAGTTTTTATTTTGATGGTGGCTTTGATAGTAATTTTGGTTGTTGTTTTTACAGCAATAAAGATGAAATTATGCGAACTAATTTTATTAATGCTTGTAAAGAAATTTTTGGTGATTTTGATTATAGAGTTTATAATTCATGTGATATAAATTTGCCAAAAATAATAGGCTATATTCTATTATGCGGGTTTGATTATACTCCTGGTAAGAGAAGCACGAATAATCCTGGAATTTCTGATATAATTCTCAAAAATAACAACAAAAAATTCATTTATACTTTCTTGCGACAAGCATTTAGTGACGAAGGAACTGTTAGTAGTAGTGAAGTTAAATTAAGACTGGTAACTGAGGTAACGCATCTGTCTAAAGAATTAAGAAAAAAGATTAAACAAAATTCGTCTAATTATATACAACACGCTCCAAATCTATTGAAAGATTTGAAATTTTTACTTGAAAAGGTTGGAATTTATGTTAATGGACCAAGACTAGAAAAAGAATACAACTACAACGATAAAGAAAACAACTTGCATATTATACATTCATGGGAAATAAACATTTCTAGTAAAGATAATTTAGAACTTTTTAGAAATCAAATAGGATTTACCCAAGATAGAAAAAATAATAAATTGGATAAAATCATTTCTAATATTAAGGAAAATCATTTCTCAACAAAAAGAGCCTTTGACATTGTTTATAATGAGGTTCTTAAATTAAATTCAGAAGGGAGAATCATATCGTGTAGTGAATTATCAAAAGAAATTAATAGAGGTCCACATATGACAAACATATGGTTGAGAAAATTAGTTAGATTTGGTTATCTAAAGAGAGTTTCTGGGAAAGGTTGTAGATCTTATCCTTATGAATATTCTCTCAGCGTTTTAAAAGGTCAAAATTAACTTATTCATTTATCCAAATCAGTCCCAATCGTTCCAGCTGTTTGCACACATCAAGAAATTCTTGATGACTGAGATTCTTGTAAGGATAGGCACGCCTTACTATATCAAAAGCCTTGTCCATTTCAATAGTTCCTGCACCGAAAGTAAGGCCTACAAGCTGGTGCGCAAGCACGTCATAAGAATTCTCATGGAACTCCGACTCTTCTATCTCGCCCGCCAATGACTTTCTTGCTATAACCGCGGATTCGAATATGTCATCCTCATCGGTCGTAATGACGATGCCTTTGCTGACTTTGGATAGCTGATGGCCGCTCCTGCCCACCCTCTGGACAAGCTGGCTCACCTGCCTAGGCGACATGTACTGTATTACCAAGTCAACGGATCCTATGTCTATGCCGAGCTGGAGGCTGCTCGTCGAAATAAGAGATTTTACATCCTGCCCCTTGAAATCTTTCTCAGCCTTTATCCTGACTTCCTTGCTCAATGACCCATGGTGGATTGCCACAGGGAACTTGCTGTCCACAAGCCTTATCCTGGATGCAAGTATCTCCGCAAAGTCCCTTGTGTTGGTGAATGTCAGCGTGGAGCTGGCGTCCTTTATCAATCCCATAATCAGCCTCAGCCTAGCTGCCGTATCTTTTGTGGAAGATATTTTCGATGCTATCCCCTCGTCCAGCGCAGTCGGCCTGGGGTAAACGACTTTAATGTCAAATTTTTTCTCAATGTCAGCCTTGACTATTTTCGTGTTCTTTCCTCCCGCAAAGAATTCTGCAACGTGCTCAGGGTTCGCAACTGTCGCTGAAAGCATTATAAGCTGGAAATCGCCGCACAACTCCTTGAGTCTTTCAAGAGCAACCGAAAGCTGCACACCCCTCTTTGAATCAACGACTTCATGCACTTCGTCGAGCACGACATGCTTTACATTCCTCAGAATCTCTCTCATATTCTTACCCGTAAGCATGGGCTGCAATTGCTCCAGGGTAGTTATCATTATGTCCGGCGGGAACTCTGTATGCATTTTCCTTTCATGTTGTGTAGTGTCTCCGTGCCTTACCGCAACTTCCAATCCCAGCTCCTTGCCCCACCAAAGTATACGGTCGAGCATGTCACGGTTCAATGACTTCATCGGTGTTATGTAAAGTGTATTTATCTGCTTCGGCGTTCCCCCCATAATCCTGTCAAATATCTTCAGCAACGCGCTCTCAGTCTTTCCGCTGCCTGTGGGCGCTATCACCATCACATTCAAGCCGGATGCTATGTAAGGTATCGCCATCTCCTGAGGCAATGTAGCTTTCTTAAATCTCTTCTCTATCACCTTCTGCATCTTCGGGGACAGTTGCTTAAAGACCATGAGAATAACCTCTAACCAGGAACGGTATATGTTCTAAGATGCAGCGGGACATAAAGGCAAAGGTAATTATTATACCTACAAATAAAGATTAATGAACCTTATAGCTTTGGCCTCTGTCGCAGCTGTTATAGCTCTAACCATAGCAGCAGTTAGCTTTACAAATTTGACAGGATTGCTAACCTCCACTGCCCAGAAAGACATAGGTTCTAATACCTCAGAAGAAACCACCTCATCTTGTCCACTTTCCTGCGACGACGGCAATCCCTGCACTTTAGACTATTGCAATGAAACTACTGGGAATGTTTGCGTGCATAGCCCCTTGGATGGAGTCGTGAATGGATGTAACAGCTTGGGATCTTGCGTTTACAACACCTGCTCAGCCGGCAAATGCATTCTGGCGCAGAAAGACGACTGTTGCGGAAATAAGAAATGCGAGGTCGATGAAGCGTGCTACAATTGCCCTCAGGATTGTGAGTGCACTGAAACTGAACAACAACCTTCCCAACGGCCTACTCAAGCGATTGTCGAACCAACAGCAAATAATTCGGAACCAAAACAACAGGTGACTGCAAATACCACACCCAGCTCAGACGCAATCCAACCATCTTCAGCAGCTAACTTAGTAATAAGCGAAGTCCAGATAGGCAGCAATGAATTCATCGAGCTTTACAATCCCACATCAGCAAGCATTGACACAACAGGATGGTATCTTTCCTACTTTTCATCGAAGAAAGGCTGGAACGACACACACAGAAACTGGGCGTTTCCAAGCACCAAGATAGCATCTGGGAAATACTTTTTGATAAATATTTTCAACACGTCCGGTGCAGACTGGACAGTAGTGACAGCAAGCGGAACACCTTACTCATCAGGGCAAATCAGCACAAACGGCTCGATTGCAATATTTTCCTTCAATCCAAACAGCAAGACCATCGAAGAGGCTAAAGTTGGAAGAGTAGATGCCATAGGATGGGGAAATCCTGATTTTGTCTACGAAAAATCACCTGCTCCAGCTCCAGAAACTGGAAAAAGCCTGGAAAGAGTAGGGTTGATAGACACTAACGACAATTTAGCGGACTATACGATAAATCCGAGTCCAACACCTAAAAATACGTCAAATCACTAGTCTTTTTATCCCTTTCGCTATCCTATTTAAATGTTTTCTATTTTCAATCTTAAATCTTTTTTACACGTATGATAGATATGCATTTACGTAAAAGGCACTTTGTTTTTTTATTTGCAGTACTCGGAATCGTGCTGTCAACTGCCATCATGGCGGCGAATGTTGACATCGGCTTGAAACCAGCATCTTATGTTCAAGGTGAGAATACAGAGTTTTCGCTTGCAGTAACCAACAACAAAGCCTCTGCTATAAACCGCGTCGAGCTGAACTTGCCGCAAATTGATACTAGCCCGATATTTATTGCAAAACAAATAACTGCCCCTGCCGAGTGGACATTTGAAACAAGGTATACAGTTGGAGCTTCATCGCCTTTCCAGATCGCTTGGAGCACAGCCGGCGCTGGCATAGAAACAGGCAAGTCATTGACATTCAAAGTCGTATTATCGTCGAATGATCAGGGATCGTTTCCATTCTCATGGAAGACTAGCGATTTCCAAGGGGGGATAGATTCAGGGGAAATTCAAGTAAAAAGTGTCCAGCAAGCATTCTCCAATCTGCAAGTAGCAATGCCAAATTCTGCTGTCGCGGGAACCCCCTTTGACTTGACAATATCTGCAATTGATGCTAGTGGCAACCGAAAGGTCGATTATGTTGGGACAGTGAGCTTTTCTTCCACAGACATCTATGCAATTTTACCGCCTTCATACGAATTCAAACCCAGCGATGGCGGATCAAAGATTTTCAAGGTAAAGCTAAAGACGGCCGGTGAGCATGAAATGACAGTGAAAGCGGATGATATAGTCAAGACTATGAAAGTCAAAGTCGTCCCTGCAGAAATAGTGGACGTTGATTTCTATGCAACTCCATCGACAGTAACTCCGAAAGAGATTGTAGCGATGGCGGTCATCGCTCACGATGTATACAACAATAGTTGGGATGTGACAACCAGTTCTACTTTTGAAATAGACAAAGAGGCCAAAGGAACGTTCGCAAACAACACTTACAAAAGCGAAGTAGAAGGCAATTGGACTCTGACTGCCAGCTACATGGCGGGGCCAAAAAAGTTCTCAGGCGGGCATCTGTTAATGGTTTCGACTAGGCCGATTCAACCTGAGCCGGAGCCAGAACCCGAAGAGCGTGAGCCGCAGGCTCCGATTGAAGCTTCGGCGGAGATTATAGTAGATGATGTAATTCAAGTCCAGGTCAATAGCACAAAGAGCTTTAACATAAACGTAGAAAACACAGGCGAGGTCGACTTGGGAAATGTAAGCATAGTTTTCAGCGGTTTCCCAGAAAATCTCATGAATGTGTCACCATCCCTCGTGAACATAGGCAAAGATAGAACACAGAGGTTCACAGCCACGGTTTTCGTCGCCGAAAAGATGGATCCGGCTGAAGTGCAATTCCTTGTTGTTTCAAAGGACTTGTCCAGTGACGTGTTCAGTGCACAAAAGATAGTAAAATTGAACTTCACAGAGGCAGCGGTTGCCGAGAATCCTACAGGCGCTTTTACCCTGAGCAGGAACCTGACTTACCTTGGAGTTGCAATAGTAGTCGCGATAGCATTGATAATTCTGTTTTGGTTCCTTTTCCTCCGGGAAGAGCCGAAGAAAAAAAAAGTCGAGTCTTGAACTGTTATATTATAAATTCAGGCGAAACTTTCAAAAAAGAAAGGTTTATTTAACAGAAAATTCAATTTTTCTAAAGATATACGTGGGTGGTAATAGTTTTAAACTTATTTCAACAGCTATAGTCTTAGTATTATCTACTATCGTCTTATCAGCTCCAGCATTTGCATCAATATCCTTGAACGTCTCAACAACACCAGTTGTGCAGTCAAGCGTGGCGGGAGGAGTTGCAAGCTCAAGCATTCTGATAACAGGCTCCATCGTCAATACCACAGCTAGCGACAACATCACTTTCATAAATGTCAGCGCCAGCATAAGCAATAACTTTTATTCGACGCTCACATTAAACAACGGGAGCTTCAGCTTCAATGTCACAGCGCCGACGGTGGCAGGCGAGTATGCACTAAACGTGACGACAAATCACTCAAGCTTGCCTAGCAAAAGATTCGGCATCTTTGTAAGCAATGCGACATCAGGCTCGATAAACTTTATCGGAGGGAAAACGCCTCCATTCACAAACGGCACGACTTTTACGTTAAACGTGACGCTGAACAATGGAACTTCAGCACTTGCAAACTATACACCCCGTGTGCATATCTATCAGGCTAATGGCCAAAACGTGTCGTGGACAGTTACAAACGTAGGCTCGACACAGACCAACAACAGCGGCTCGATAGCCTACAACATTACAGTTCCAGCAGATGCTACTATGGGTGAGTACGGGATATCGATTGATTTTGGCAGGGCGTTTTCAATTTTCAGTGTCGGCTCTACTTTCCAAATAGCAGTCAATACATTGACAAGCAATGATGAAGTCACACCAAGCTTTACACCAGGCTCGAACGTAACTATTTTATCAAAGCTAAGGGCAAGTGGCAATCCTGTAACAGGCGCCACAGTCACGGCTTTGATTACATATCCGAATGGCACGACCACAAAGAATATTACGTTGTCAGCTCATCCTTCCTCCGAAGGATTCTACAACAATACATTCACAACAGAATCAGGCCTTCGGGGAACATACACAGTAAAGGTGGGGGCTCTCAAATCAGGGAATGACATAACAGGCTCTACCACGTTTAGCACGTCCACTTTCAGCGGTAGAATAGAGCCTGTAAAGGATGCATTCTTCTTCGAGTGGGGAGGCAAGAGCGCATTCAAACCTGGAGAATCAATTTCACTGAATTTGGTTCCGATAAACCTGACCAACGGAGAAACTATAAATTGGAACGCTTGTACAGGGGGAAATTATACTTTTGTGAGCATCACTTTTGTGAATGGCGTTAACACAACACTCGGGAACGCAAGCGTTACTTTAGGAACTGAACAGTACTTGCCGAGTGTAAATGTTTGCAAAGTAACTTTCAAAGCCCCTGCTGATAGCGGAACATACAACATCAGGTACAATGTAACTTTCGGTACAGAAACCAAAACATTGGAAGGATTTTTCTCCGTGTCAAATCATTTCTTGAAGGTTACTCCTGTGCTTGATGTCGGAGGATTCGAAGGATTCCACACAGTGTTTGCGCCAGGAACCAATGTAACATTGACACTAAAAGCAATCAATGTGTCGGGTAATGTTGAAACTAAAAACATAAGCAGCCAGACAATCACGAAAATAGTTCCGCTGGAGTTCATCAGCGGTGCATCGGAGGTAACAACTATTACACAGTCGTCGATGGACGGTAGGGGTACTAGCGACCCGAACATAACATTTACGTTGCCGACCACAATACAAGGTCCTGTACTTATAGAGGTGTCTTCTACAGTGAATTCTTCTAAAAATGGCACTGCGTTTATATCCGAAAGTGTCACAGGAACAGCATTTATAATTTCAAACTATCTGGAAGGATTCTTGGGTCCTCAGAAAGGCGAAAGCTTGTCCACTCGTGAAGGAGAAAGTTCCGGAGGGTTCAATGCAGATGCCCAGTGTTCAGGGACACAAAGATTTACAGGCAGAATAACAGATGTCAACACAAGCACCGCAGCACAAGGAGCTACAGTTATAGGTATAATCCAGGCAAGGGAAGAAGAAACAGGGAAGGATGTTAGCAGCTTCCTGTCGATTGCAGGCACTACAGCTAGCGATTCAAGCGGATCATTGACAGTAAATGTAACATATTCGCCAAGCGGCGGCTATAGCTTCTCAGGCAATTACTTTGTAATTTTCAATGCATCATACAAAGGCAAGACCACAGGCATACCCTCATTCTTCACATGCAGGACATTGAATATAGGATTCCCGTTAATGAGGGTGCTAGGCTCCGACCAACAATTCAGCTGGCAAATTTCCCCAACTTCAGCATTGAATGTTACTTTAACAAATGTCACGCATATGAACGGATCAGTGCTAGGCAGCACTAGCGTATTCTCAATCACACAGATATTCAACTTCAATCCATCCGCAGGAACAATGCAGGTACTGAAGAACAACACTCCAATGCAAGTTAGGTTTACAGCTAGCTCCACCTACAACAAGGCAAATCTTACATTATACCCAGAGAACTATAGCATAAGCGGAGTCGCATTGACAAAGTGGCCCAACGGTTTCTTCGACTTGAGACCGCGTGTAGCATCGGACTTTGGAACAGATACGGGCTTTGGCGGCTTTATGGTTGTTTCATTCGATGCATTTACAGAAAACTTCGGATTCGGCCAAGTTGCGGCAGGATCAGTCCAGTCGATGGTTATAAATGTTAGAGCTAACGCAGGGAATGGTACCAGCAACAACAACTATGTCAAAACTAGTTCCTTTGACAATAACACGGCATTTACAATAAAAATGGGCAGACCGTGGGAAGGCTCGCTCGTAACATTAACAAATGTTAATGCGACAAAATTATCAGACAATTTTGGAAACTCGACTTATGACAATGTGACATTTGAAAGATGGAATGTTACTTATGCTGTTCCTTCGACCTTGAGCAAAGGAGGAACTATGGTCACAGTGACAGTGAATGGCACAGCAGGTAATATGACCAACAGCTTGTCAAGTTTCGATACAGTGGACGTTCCTCTATTTGTCAGTGTAACAAAATTCAATATAGTTTTGCCGTTTGAAGAGATGATTGGAGATCCAACCTATTCGCCAATGGATGCTTACTTTGTCAAATCTGACAATGCACCTGGACATCCAGACTCGGTAAGCACGGCAACTTACCAATGGAACTTGACCAATTTCACGCTGTTAACCGGGATTAACTCAACAAGCGGCAGGGTTTGCATTAAAAATGAGTTTAATGTTACGAGAATAACACAGCAGGGACAGCAAGCTTTGAATATTAATGGGACAGGGACAAGAATGCTCATTCTGGACAGTAAAACAGCCGGAGTTTACGACACTGTTTTATTGAACCGCTCTAATACCATCACTATACTTAATGTAAGTAGCCTAAATGCGAGATCCATCGGATCTCAGGCATACCTATGGGAAATCAGAGAGTGCGGCTTTTTGACTATAGTGAATGCGTCTATGAGCGCAATACAGTCGCAAGGAAGCTTCATAAGCAACACGAATGGTGGCGCGCACCAGGCAGGCACTTATTTCACAGTGCCATATGTAGTATTTTCTGGGGGAGTAGCGCAGAGCAGCGTGCCAATCAATGTAAAGTCCGTTGCAAAACAGGATAACAGAGGATTTGGTTTTGAAGGGAAACTGGCGACGAGCCAGTTTAACTCCAGTGGCGCGACTACAAATGCTGACGGCATAGGATTTGTGAATGTAAGCGTAGGCAGCAGCGGAAGATTCATTATGTTCTGGACTACAACAGTTGCCAGCGAAACCGACTCAGCTGACATGAGCACCGCAACAACACTCGAGATTAAAGGATTTTCCACGTCCGCACAATCCATTACTTCATTGACGAGTGGCAAGATGACATTGATGAATGACACATTTAATAGAACTGGACTAGTGGGCCTGGCTCCTAACAATAGAATATTGAACGCCACTCTTACAGAATCATCTGACGGAGACTTTGTTTCAAACGGTGTAGCAGACTCGTGGACGGTTGCATTTAATGCAAGCAACAACAGAACTAGGATCGTGAATACAACAGCTTCATCGGTTATATGGGCTATTCCGACTTCATTCTTCTACAATGAAACCATAACAACGTTGATAAATGTGGGGTCATCTGTGTCCGCTAGCAATACAAGATTGAAGCTGTCCGAATGGACAAACAGCTCTAACAATATAACAGCAGTTTTCTATACAGACGCCAGCGGTTCGCCGGGAAGATACTCAGTGTCATCAGCAGCTGAAAACGTCACATCTTTGATATGCGCCCAAGGATTTGAAAAACCGACTGCAATACCAGTCGAGAACGCTACAGTAAACGTCTCAGTTACAGATTGGTCTTCGTTTCCGCCCGCTGTAAAGTATCTGGATATATTCAAGATATCTGACGGTTCCAAGGGAAGCCAGTCCAACCCGATAGTCACAAGTCCGGTAGGATGCGTACTGGTTAGAATTGGTCCTGGTCAACTTGGATCATGGCCATCTGCGTCAGCAGGAAAGCCCCCAGTTTTCATCGAAGGGACTGTGACAAAAACAGGTGGAAGCTCCGAATTTGTATACGTGGGGGATGTTTTCAGACCATAGGATGATAAGTTATGAACACAAAATCTATAATTGCCCTTTCAATTTTCGGCGTTCTACTGTTGTCGCAAGTGGCATTTGCGTCTGTATCAACAGTTTCTACAAGCATGTCAACTAGCAGGGCAACAACAGGCACTAGCGTTACAGGGACCGTTACAGTCACAGCAACAGGCTCTGAAAGCGGAAGCATACAACTAGTGTGCACCCCGTCAGGTGTCACTATATCTGATCCTTCATCCGGATCGTATAATTCAGCATTATCGTCGACACCTGCAACTTTTGATTTTACATTTACGGCAGGCACGGCCAACACATACACATGCCAGGGACAATCCGGTGGTGTTACTGGCGATGCTACTATAGTATTCGTTGATCCTAGCGCTTTAACAGTTACAGGGACGCCGACTTCAAAGAGCGTAAGCGCTTCCGGCGAGACATTTATATTAACCGTCAACCTCCAAAATTCGCAAGCAGCTGCAATAACAACATCATACTCGTTATCCTTACCTTCCGGGTATTCAGCAAGCGGCGACTCTACATCAAGCACAGCGGTAACAGTCGCTGCAGGGACCACAACCGCATTGACATGGACGATTACAACAGGATCAAGTTCAGGCCCAATAACTCTGTCGATTGGTGGCACTAGTGCATTTTCAACCTCGGTCACAGTGCCGTCAACCACCACCACGACTACCACTACCACCACGACAACCACAACAACTACACCAACGACGCCTGGTGTCAAAGTCACCACAGAAAAGGGCAAGGCGACTATAGCTATTCCGTCCATAGCGATTGGAAAATCAGCCACTGTTAATATAAACAAGACAGAGGATGTAGCTGTGAGCCAGATTACCATTTATGTCAATAACTCTGTCAACCGCATCCAAGTCACGGTCACAAAGCTTGCAGACAAGCCGGCAGAAGTGACCCAGGAAATCTCCGGCAAAGTCTATCATTATATCCAGATCGACAAGAACAGTACAGCCGTCGACACGGCGGTAAACAAGACGGACATACGGTTTAAGGTGGAGAAAAGCTGGTTGACCTCGAACAATGTAAACGAGTCGACAGTTGCTTTGCATCGTTATGAAAATAACACTTGGAACAAATTGGAGACGACAAAAATAGGCGAGCTAGGCAGCGAGACGGATGTTATATATTACGATGCGGTGTCACCGGGGTTGTCTGTATTCGCTGTAGCCGGCGAAGCTGCGTCAGTTTCACCCACACCGCCGTCTACCGAGCAGCCGCCCGCGGAACAGCCTCCAGAAACTGGCGAGGAGACCCTTCCTATAGGAGGTTCGAACTTTTGGTTAGTAATTGTGATAGTGGCAGTTGTAGCAGCTGGGGGCATTTTCCTTATCATGAAAACTGGCGTCTTGGATAAAATAATGGGCAAGCCTGGTTGGGACGCGGGTAAAAAAAGATACAATCGCTAAATCACTATTTAACTCGGAAAATCCAAATGCTTAAAAGAGTTTCGTGGTGGTTAAATATAAGGTCGTCATTTTCCCTAACCTTCTATGATCTTCACATTGCTTGCAGCCACCTTTTCTTTGAATAATGGGCAAATGTAAGGGTCGTTATCAAAATTCAAACCTTTTCCAGACGATACATAAAGAACAGTGGCGCCGCCGACATTCAACGAGTTCATAGTTTCGTTACTGCAAGTTTCCCCTAATGACGGCGGAAGCGCGGCTTTGTCGCCTTTGAAAAAGGCGAGTGTGTTAAAGTCGTTCGAAATCACGAATGTTGTACCTTCGGAATTAAGTATTTCCAGCCTTTTTTCCAGCAAAGCCGCTTCTTCATTCGGGAAACTTTGGAACTGTTCAAACCCGAAGTTTGAGTAGGTGAGGAAGTAGGGGGATGTTTGGGCAAGCTGCACGACATTAAATGCAGCTATGGCCAAGACCAACCACAATAGAATTTTGTGTGCCGTTATCTTGTCCAGCGCATAGCCGCTAATCAGGTAGAGGGGAAGGAACATGAATATGTAATGCCGGGGCAGTGTGAAGCTTAGAACAGAGAATATGATGAATGACAGAATGAAAAACACGATGATAGTTGGATGCACATCGAACTTCTCCTTTTTACTTGCATGGCGATAAACAAGATAAGACGAAGCTACTAGAGCCGCCAAAAATAAAAACGAATTTCTCAGAATCAGGTGCCCCATTACAGTATGCATTCTGAAGGAGAAAAATCCAAGGGCATTTGAAAAACCGAACCTGCTTTGCCCGAACCCTATAATGTCCTGCGGGAAGATGATGGTGAAAACCAAATAATACGCGGCTCCAAGAAGAATCAAGAAATAAATGTTTTCTTTTATGTCCTTGTTGACAACAAATTGGGAGATGGCGAATATGGGGAGCATGAAAAGCGGCTGTATGTGACGAGTCAGCAAGGTTGCTGTGATAGAGACGAAAAACAATCCGAGATACAAAAACCTTTTCTTACCAGCTGACTTGATGTAGTTTAGATAGAGCAATAGCGTGAGAAGAGCAAATACAACAAGAGAATTCTCCAAGAAAATAACCCTGCTATACCCGACCATTTCAAATGAAAGCGATGCCACAACAGTGCTCCAAATTGCTGCCCTTAATCCGAACAATCGATTGCCTATGAGAAATATAAGAAAGAGCGCGGCAACACCTTCAACAGCTTCCATTACACGAATTGCTACATAGTTTTTCGACAGCGCATCATAAGCTGCATATCCCCAAACAAACATGTCAGGCCCCAGAAGCTTCAATGGCTCATAATCCGCTTCGATGAAGATCGAAGGCAGTCCGATTATGAACTTCCCCAGAGGGGGGTGCTCCTTCACGTAATCTTTACCAGCTTCAAAGCTCTGCTGATGCGTTTTGATCGCACTTATGCCAAAAATGACTTCGTCACCGTTCAAGGGCACGTTAAGGTTATAAAAGCGGAAAAACACGCCGAAAAGAATCAAGATTACCAGGGAAACTTCCAAAAGAGGAATTTTTTTCAACAGTCCTAAAGCCACTTGCCCACAATTAAAAATGATTTTGTCCTATAAATACTAAACGGCAATGAGGATAATCCCAGCAAATATGAGCAAAAAACCGACAATTTTGGTTGCAGTCACCTTTTCTTTAAGCACCTTGAACGAGAGTATGGCGACCCATACATATGTCAAAGCAGTCAATGGGAATATTTCCGACAGCTCGCCGAATTTCAATGCGGCTATCATGAATGAGGTGGCAATCAAGAAAAGCGCAGCGCCGGCGAGGAACTCTTTGCTTACAATAATTTCCTTTACGATTTTAACTTTCTTAGAAGCAAGCTTGAAAAGCAGGGTTGCTAATGCTCCGAAAATTGTTGATACGACAGCCAATGACAAAGGCAAGACATCAACCATTTCTAGCACCCAATCCTATCATGGAAATGCCGCTGATGATGAGGCCAATTCCTGCCCAATTCAGCAAGGTCACGCTTTCATCCAGCAAAAATATCGATGCAATAGTTATCCAAACGAAACTCAATGACCATATCGGGTAGAGAACCGACAGCTCGCCGAATTTCAATGCGGCGACAAAAAGCAATGATGTCACTCCATAAGCCAGCAGCCCGACGACCAGATATGGATTAATTAGAGAGGCCAATGACAAATCGATTGAAGCAGAACTTAATTTGAAGGACAGCTGTGCAATAGTTGCAAGCACAGTGCAAACGACAATAAGGACCATTCCTTTTGTATGCGCGCGCATTCACATCACTATCTGAATAGGTCTGTGGTGCTTAGCTTCAACATGTATGCAAAAAAGTTCCAATAGGTCTTTATTTTCGAAACCATGCTGTATGCCCAGTGTGATTCACCGTGTTTTCTCCTCCCGAAATGGACTGGTATGCTTTCAATTCTCATACCGCTTTTGAATGCCATGTATTGGACATAAAAGTCAAACTTAAAGTCATACGGAGCTTTTGACAGCTTGTCCAGGAACGACTTGTGGAAAACCTTGGGTTGGCCGTTTATGTCGTCGAATTTTCTTAAAAACAAAGCGGTAGTTATAATGTGCATAGCTTTTGTAATTATGAGTTCGCTCATTACCCTGGTAATTCTATGACCCTTCAACAGAACTCTTTTCATGTCAGGATATTTAATCAACTCATCATGAGCGCGTATAACATCCAAAGGATCGCACTGCTGGTCCGCATGGGTATAAGCAAGCACTTCCCCTTTGCAGTGCTTCAGGCCGAAAAGAATACCGTAACCATAACCTTTGTTTTCCGGAATCGTAACTACTCGCACGAACTTGTATTTAGATTTTGCGAGTTCTGTCTTCAGAACAGCTTCAGTGTCGTCGAAAGAACCATTGTTCACCAGAACAACTTCCGCATTGCGTTTTCCTACAACCTCTGCAAGCCTCTTCAAGATGAACGGAATGCTTTTCGCTTCGTTGTAACAAGGCAGGACTAGAGAGAGTTCAGGCCGCTTCATAATTATCTATTCGATTTTAATTTGAAATAGTCTGACCAAAATTGGTATGATTTCAAGTCTTCCGGAGTACCCCACTGAAGAAAGTGCCCCAACGGATAGACATGCACTTTAAGACCATCCAGCCTAGCAGCTTCTGTAACCATACTCATGTAATATTCGCCCTTCACTATCATACCCCGCTTTATCACTTCCATCAAGTACTTTTTCAGCATTGCACCTGACGAAAAGTAAAATGTGCCAGCCTGCTGGAAGCAATCCATCTTGTTTTCCGTAAAGCTGAACTTTTCTCGGCATTCCATCATCCAATTGTTTTCATCAACCAGCATGGACGCGTATAACTGGGATCCAAGAAGGTGAGGGTGAAATCCCTTGTAAGCAGTGACTGCCAAATCGCATTTTGTGGCTTCAAGACGCCTCTTGAAGTCTTGGTAATCCCACCAAGCACCAAAGTCACAATATGTTACAATAACAGGTTCGTTGTCCTTTAGAAAGTCAATAGTCTTTAAAGCCTCCAGCAGGCTCCAAGCCGCACCAAGTTCATGATAAGATATCCCTACAACTAGACTGTCCGGCTTTATCCCTTTCAGCACAGCTTTCATATCGCTCCTTCTCAAGTGATCGTTATTGCATACAAAAACGAAGTCTTCCTCACCCGGAAACATATTCACAACGTGCTCTATCATTGGCTTGCCGTCTATCTTTATCAAAGGTTTTGGTTCTTTGTAACCGGCTTTTTCAAACCTTGCCCCCATACCTGCCATAGGCACAACAATTTTCATTCAACCACTGTCCAAAGACTGCCTGTACTTTTCACTTTCCATGCCAAGTACATAATTAACGTCCTCATCCTTAAGGAAGTTTATATCTCCAATACCTTTTAATGCCATTAGCATGTAAATCTTGGCGACTAACATCTCGTTCGCTTTAATAGACTTTCTCTCACCCCAAGGAAAGACAACGCTTTTCCCGTTGACAAATGCCATCTTACCTTCTATCTCATCTTGTGTATCGACTATCGAGAATTGCGAGCAGTATACAGCATCATCGGGTATTAGGAATTTGTGCAAGAGAGCTTTGTTTTCAGGAAAATGTTCGTAGAACTCTCTTACGAGTTCGCTGTCATTTACAAAAAGGCCGTCTCTAAAATCCAGCTCCGGCTCTGGAAAATCGTTTATCTTGAAATTAGTTTTTAGGTATTCGTATATTGCTTTGTTGATGGAAATTGTAAGATCTACACACATTTCCGAGTCATTATCTGAAACTATTAGTCCATGGTTCTTTAGGAATATTACTTGCGGCTTTACGCCATTTCTTCTTTCGTATGATTCAACAGCATATTTTATCTCTTTTGCTAGGCTGTATCCAGGATTTGCGTAATCAACCCATAAAATTTCAGGAATCATGTTGGAAAACAACTCTTTCGCCATTTTTTCACCATTGGCTGCGCAATTAAGGATGTTCGCCATTACAGGATGCGTGTGAATTACAACTCTGTCGAGAAAAATGTGCATGCCCGCCTCCATAGAAGGTTTAGGAAGAGTTGGATTAAGCATACTGCCTGCCAAAGCCGAGTTGTACATGGTTTCATTACCGGTTGCATTACCACTGTCTTTATGACTCCTGAAAAAATCGTTTATTCTATTGCGGTCTAAGATTGAAAACCCAGACTCTTCTGTCATTTCGGAAAACGTAAATCCAGATGCCTTTATGACCATCTCCCCATTGGCCTTTATTGAAGCATTCCCACCGCCTGCTTGAACCAATGCTTTGAATTCGCCTATTTTGTTTGTAATTCTTACAAGTTCAGATACTTCCTTCATCATTTGCCTCTAAATTTTGATATCTCGCTTAAATAGTAAATGAAAAACAATTGATAAATTCCATCGTAGCCTTTCCTGAATTTAGGTGATTGGTTGTGGATAAGTTCTTCAAAGTTAGGAACCAGTTT
This sequence comes from uncultured archaeon, assembly GCA_964373665.1. Taxonomy (GTDB): domain Archaea; phylum Aenigmatarchaeota; class Aenigmatarchaeia; order CG10238-14; family SCSR01; genus JACOWB01. The sequence goes on from CAYJVM010000015.1 coordinate 16,195, forward strand.
GTACATACTCTCCTCGAGCTCACTTTGGGTTATAGTTCCGTAAAACTCGCAGCATTGTGTCTTCAAGTCGTCTTCTGGATAATTAAGAACTTTCAGTGTCTTTATGGAAGATAGCACCTTGGCAAAACGCTCCATATCAATGCTATTATCCAGCCAGATCTTGAGATACAAATCTGCTTTGCTGTTCGGTGATCCTATCTTTCCAATCTTTTTCTTCGTTGAATAGCTCACAACTATGTCCGCGAATTGCTTTTGCGGATCTATGAACTTTATCTTGTCACCTCGCCTTCTTTTCAGCTGCTGAATAATTTGCTTTTTTGCATGACCTCTCTCAGTCATGTCGCGCAGTATTTTCCAATGAAGCTTCAAGTCTTCAGACGGATGCATATAGACTTTGACATCGTAAAGGTCCCTCATCCTTTTCAAGTAGAACGGGTGCAGACCGACAAAAAATATGAACTTGCTAGGTTCTACTTCAACAGAATCGGTGAATTTACCTGTGCTGTGATTATATGTTACCCGTTTTATACTGTTGCCCTCACTTAATGCAATAGACTGCCCCAAGTCTTCATGAAGCTTGTTCGCGCTTGGGTTCAGGTGGGTGAATACATGCCAGTTCTCATTTCCCCTCTCCCACTTGTGCATATCGTCGCCATTGACAACCAAGGAATTGTCGTGTCCAAAGATGTCCCTAAGCAGATCAGCGTTCGTGCTCTTACCCGATCCAGAGTCTCCACCGATCCCAATTATTACAGGCTTTTCTCTCAGCTTGTACTCCAAGTTCGATCGAACACCAATAGTCCAAGTCCAGAATGCTGTCATGATCATAGATGCGGCAAGACCTGTGAAGAGCATGTTCGAGATTATCAGCGGATTAAAGCCGTAGCTTTCTACAATTTGGTAAGGAGCCGGCAATGCCGCAATCTGAGGAGATATCACCTGGAAAGATTGGAAAATGTCGGAGTTCTGGTTGAAAAGAAAGTATGAAAGGTAAAGAATGTTGATCGCCCAGAAGCTTAACATCGGGACTTTCTCCTGCTTGACAAAAAAGTATATCAGGAACGGGACAGCCCAGTAGTACCATCCTTGTGAAGGAGGGACAAGCGTGACGACTATTGTGAAGACTAGCGCGAGCATCATCATCAATGCATCCTTGTTCAGTTTCTCGTAGGATGAAAAATTGAACAGTAGAATCAAGTACGCTGCAGGTGCCAGAAGCAGGACTATGTCATGGTAACCGAGGGGTATGGCGAGATCAAGGACTCTGAATTGCTCCGATGCGCCAAACACCATGCTGACAAATCCGGATGAGGTTATGAAGGGCGAGATCAATACGGCATAACTTATCACGGATATTGCTGTAAATTGCAAGGCGTCTTTCAGTGACCTGTTCTTCCATATGTATAGAGCCATAAAGGGCAATGTCAAAAGGATGTTGGTTTTTGTCGCAATTCCAACACCTAAAGCCAGAGAAGACAGAGTTATTTTGTTCCTGAACAAGAAGACAAGAGACACGAAAAGTAGTGCAATAGGAACGACATCGAGCTGGCCGTGGAAGTATGTTATGTAGAAGAGTATGGGTGATGCCCAGTAGTAGTTCAGGATCTTGTCCTCTTTTGTTCTAAGCCAGCGCGTGAGGACGTAAAAGATGAACAGGTCGGCGGCCAGCAACGGCAGTCGAAGGACGAAGAGATTGAGAAAAATGTCAGGAGTCCAGAGGGAAGATATGCCAGCTAGAAATGCGTAAGGCAGCGTAAGGATAAGAAGCATTACCGTCGGATAAGGAAATGCCTTAACCTGGCCAATATCTGCAAAGTGCTCGTATGGGTTCTGGAACCCCGACTCGACGAAATACTTGATGAAAGGAACAAATCCCTCGACTATGAAATCCGAGCCGAAGACGAACGCGGCCACTACCTTTACTATAAATATGCTTACGAAAAGCTTGGACCTAAACACAGAAGGCAATGACATTCTACTCACTAAAGAATCACTTGTTTAGCTTTTTAAAGGCTTTTTGGCAAGCCATTTAAGAACGCGCTTTCCTGAAGTATCCTTCCCAATATTCGTACGTCTTCAGGTCGTTTGGCGTCCCCCAGCCTATGTATTTGTCAACAGTAAACGCAGCAACTTTCTTCTTGTGCTCCAGCAACACACTCGGTATCGAATCGACATAAAACTCGTTATTTACCCGGATATTTCTCGCAACCAGTTCCTCAGCCATATCTATGAACAATTGTCCCGTTCTGAACCAGAATGCGCCTATGATTGCTTGGTCGTTGAAAGGATTGTCGCTTATAGGAACTTTAACAGACACACTCTTTACAAAATCATTACCATCGACATCTACCCACCCCCAAGCGGTCGGGTTTGCCGCAAGATTCGGCTGCTTGGCAAATGTCCAAAGGATAGCGTCTATTTTTTTGTCGGATACAATCGAATTCCATTTGTTCTTGTCCCATACGTTAGTCGCATCACAAGCGCCTATGTACAAAGGTTCGTTCTTGTCTATAAGATCTTTAGCAAGCAGGCAAGTGACAGCCTGGCCTTCTGTTGTCTCGTCAACTGTAATTATTTGTGCATTAGGAATTTCTTTCCTTAGGACTTCATCTATCTTGTAATTGTCTACGTGCTCTTTTCTGCAGACGAAAATCCATTTGTCCGACTGTGGCATACCATTTAAAGCTTGAATTATCATAGGCTTGCCGGAAACTGGAATTAAAGGTTTTGGAGTAGTATAGCCAGCATCCTTGAATCTCTTGCCTTCCCCTGCCATTGGGATCAGATTTGTCATAGCCTCTTTAGAGGAATAGAAAAGCAAAACTTAAGACGTTTGCGGGTATGTAAGAATTATGAATGACTTGGAGGAAATGTTGCATTACGCGAACTTTATGAACGCTGTTAACCATAAGGTTTTCTATCGTGGCTTGTTTTTACAAACAGTAGGAGACTCACTTGATATTTCAAGCATAGTTACGGCAGAAGACAATGATATAAGCAGGCTGTTTCTGCAAGAGGGGATAGATGTTTACTCCATCACCGAACGTCCCCAGAAAAGTTCTCAACTTGGACCCAGTTACAGGTTATATCCAAGCTACCATTTCGATAGTGTACAGAAAACTTACCCAGGGTCTTTTTCAGAGGAGATGGACAGTCCAGAAAGAACTAACGCTTTAGAGTTGGTACAATTAGATCCAATTGATGGGACTGGCGACTTGAAATTCTTTGCTGACAAAGGCAAGCCATATGGCGCGACGAATTTGGCATCGAAGCTAAAAAGACCGTCTATACAGCACAGGTTCAAACCGGTTGCGGGCATGATATTCGATTTTGTAGACGGGATTGTTATTCTGGGTGACAGCGAGACAGTTGAGATTTATAGGGTAGATGAAGCAAACATGGAAAAGGTTCCTTACAGAGTAAAGCAGCGTCCATATAGGCCAGGTCAGCCTATAAGGATTGGAAAACGTTTCGCTTACCCTCATGAAGGGTTTGACGAGTTCTTGAAATATCTGCGAGACGAGAAGAAAAGGGAGTTGATAATTGTTCCAACAGGTGGCGCTGGAAGGGCTGCAGAGCAGTTGTTTCGAGCCAATATGGATGTTCCTAAAACCGCCGTGCCAGAAGATTGGGATGATACAGCCATAGACGTTTTCTTCAACTGCCAGACCGACCATAAAACTTGGGACTTGGATCCTGTGCTTGCTATTTATAGAAAACTGGGGGCCAGCGAACCTACTGATGTTTACGGAAATAGACTCAGAGCCAATGCGGCGTATGCGAAACTAACGCCGGACGCATGGCATCTGAATGGCTATCTTTATTCCGCGCGCGGTTCAAACCTGCATCAGCTGATGGCTCAGTTTGCAAGAGATTTTGAACGGGATACAGGATATTTCGTTTTGGATAAAGCCTTACTCAGTAATTAAACTTGGAATAAAGTAATTAATATGATAGATCCATTTTTTGTTAGATTGTTATTGTCCTTTGTAACAGGGTTTTTCTGGATAACGCTCCTGACTGTTGTAGCTGAAAGGTTTGGAACAAAAATTGGTGGAGCCATAGCAGGAATTCCAGCCACAATGGTGGTCGCCCTTCTATTCATAGGAATTACACAATCTGCTGAAATGGCTTCACAAGCAACAACTCTTGTGCCGTTAGTAGTAGGACTTAATGCTCTATTTACGGTCTTTACATTTATTTTGGAAGGCGAATGCAATTTTCCTACGCGCTCTTCTTGGCTATCTTTTCATGGACGTTGGCATCACTGGTTCTCGTTCTAAGCGGTTTGAATAACTTTCTTGTTTCCCTGGCAGGTTATTTTATTTTGGTCATAATCTCATATTATTTGCTTGAGAAGAAGATGGTGATTCATTCGCAAGGCAAAAGGATTCTAAAGTATACTATACCTCAGCTTGCGTTAAGATCGTTCATCGGCGGCTTTTTGGTATTTTCCGCCGTTCTGATGGCAAAAGTAGGCGGTCCGTTAATCGGCGGGATTTTGCATCCTTCCCTGCGCTAACAGTCGCTTTGATTGTAATCACTCGGTTGCATCATGAGGCGGCATATACAGAAGCGCTTCTTAAAAATTTCATAATTACAGGCACAATCAACGTGGTAGCATTCGTAATCACTGTTAGATATACATACCCTCTTTTAGGACTGGTCTGGGGAACTATATTGTCTTTGGTAATTTCACTTGTCACCTTTTATCTTGGCTACATTTTCATTAACAAGAAAATGAGATAGCTTTCAGAATTAAACATCACTTTGCTCCCACTGAGTAACATAGGGGGCCGCAGTCATGACAGCATCAATCTTTATCCCATCCCTTTTCATTTGCACTATGAATTTTGGGATATCTTCCGGTCTGCCCCATCTTTCAGGGCACACTAGAGCCAGCTTGAATCCCGCATCCTTCAATCGCTGATAGCTTTTGGGGTCCAGAGGGAGCCTTGTATTGGTATCTACCCAGACCCATTTGAACTTTCCTTTAAGCATTAAAGCCTGTTCTATAGGCTCAGCTTCGGAATATCTTATAGCCATCCTGCCGTCAAGCCCTGGGACGCCAGCGCCAAAGGATGCGCTGTAAATGAACGGGAACTCCACATCAAGCAGGAAATAATCCTCTATTCCCAGCCTCTTGGCGGTCTCTATAATTCGCTTTTCCAAGCCAGCCTCTTTCGTATTGAAAATGACAAACGTATTACCCTGACTTGCAAAGATCTTCATATACTCCTCAAAGTCGTCGCCAAGCCCGGGATCATGGTTCAGGTAGAGCCCTCCAGTCCTGTTGTCGTGTCTGATGTCGATTTCCACGCCGTATTTGGGGTCAACCTGCTTCAAATCAGCAATTTTGTTCACTCTGTGTCTTACAACCAGCATAAAATAACCCCGTAAATCCCAGTATATAAAGCCGTTGCATAAG
>CAYJVM010000016.1:0-20849 GCA_964373665.1 uncultured archaeon
CCTGTTGTGTAATTAACTATATGGGTGTGCGTTACCATAACTTTTCTACAAGGCGCGTCTTTTAGAGTTTTGTAAAGGATTTTTAATTAAAGATTTGTTAGGTGATGGTACAGTTACATTAAATAAAGATATGACCCGTTTAGATATAATACTTTCTGAAGAAAATCTCCTCGCCCAAGAAGATATAATAAGAATGCTGAATTTATTCGGTATTCATTCTAAGCCTCATAAAAATAGAATAGACATATCAACAAACTTCGATTCATTAATTTGGTTTTTAGACAACAAGCTGTTTGTTGAACACAAAAAGAATAGAGAAAAACTGCTTAGATATATTAAACACAACTACTATTTCAACACTTTATGCGAAAGACTGGCAGTCTTGAACTCACCTAACTCGATTAATAAATTTGCACAAATGATTAATTTAAAGCCAAATTCTGCTCAGACGTATTTGCTTAGAAACAAGAAAAGAGGATTTATAGCATCCAGTTATGCTACTAAAGAAACCACATACCATGCATTAGAAAAAGGAAAACGCTTTTTAGATTTAATTAGCAGTCTACAATCAGAAAACTAAACTACCCTTTTACATTACCAATTGGTAAGAATTTTACCACGCGTCTTGATATTCCAGCTGTATGAGTTGCCTCAACAACCGATTCTATATCTTTATAGCTCGCACCGGCTTCTTCCGCAAGACCTGAAAAAGAAACTGACTTGACATAAATCCCCTGTTTCATCATGTCCTTCTGCAGTTGTTCGCCGCGGAAAAGGCCTCTGGCTCTTGTTCGGCTCATCGTCCTTCCGCTGCCGTGCGCCGTGCTGCAGAAAGTCTCTGGCGCTTTATCGCCGCCAACCAACAGGTATGATCCAGTCTCCATACTTCCCCCAATTATGACCGGGCTTCCGTCATCGCGATACAACTTTGGAATCTCCACCCTTCCTGCAGGATAAGAACCTGTCGCACCTTTCCGGTGAATTAATAGCTCTTTTAGTTCACCGTCAACTTTATGTTTCTCGAGCGTAGCCCTGTTGTGTGCGATGTCGAAAACTTGGTGCATTCCTAAACTCTCAGCGTCTTGTTTAAGTACTTCAGAAAAGGCTTCTCTTATTCTATGGGCAATTGTCTGCCTATTGGCAAAACTAAAATTGACGGCACAAGCCATTGCCTTCCAATAATCTTGACCTTCAGGGGAGTTAAAGGGCGCACATGCAAGTTCTCTGTCTGAAATTTTTATTCCGTATTTTCTTTTCATAACGTTTAAGAAAATTTGCAAATAATCTGTAGCAATCTGATGCCCTTCCCCACGAGAACCAGTATGGAACATTATAACAACCTGATTAGGAAAAATTCCCCATTTTTTTGCCAGTTTCTCATCAAAAATATTTTCAGGCTTAACCACTTGAATCTCAACGTAATGATTTCCCGATCCAAGAGTGCCAATTTGATTATAACCTCTTTCTATCGCTTTCGATGAAACTTTGCTTACATCCGCCCATTCTGCTAGCCCGTTTAGTTCGGTCCTTTCCAGATCTTCTTTCCACCCGTATCCATTATTCACAGCCCACTGACCACCTTCTTCAAGAACTTTTATGAAATCTTGTTTTCGCAGTTTAACAAATCCTCTCCCCCCCACACCGGCAGGAATTTTTTCGAATAACTTATCCACCAAGGGTTTCAAATATGGTTTAACTTGGTCATAAGTTAAATTTGTAAGAAGTAACCTCATACCACAGTTCACATCAAATCCTATTCCACCTGGCGAAATTACACCACCTTCGTTTATGTCAACTGCTGCTACTCCACCTATGCAATTCGAAACTAAAAAATTATTGGCAATAAAATTATGTCCTTTATGAGAAACTGTGAAATCATAAACATAGCCACCATAATTATCCTCTCTGATTTCTTTTATTTCATCCCAAACAAATCCAGATTTACTTAAATTTTTGATGCTCTCAACAGCAAAATCAACGAATGACGGAAAACTTTTTCTTGGTATGGAGAGGACAAGTTCCCCATTTCTCAATGACTTTAGATAATAATATTTTGCCATTCTTTCTGATAACCCAACTTCTTTTGAGATTTCAGCATAGGTCAAACCGTTTTTTTTGAGTTCAGTCATTTTTTTAATAGTAAGTCTCTTTTGTTTTATCGTCTCTTTTTTTAGTTTCAAATACTGCAGAGAAATGTTAGAGAGCAGTTTTCTTTTATTATTATATTCGAATCCTATCTTACTCCACAAGCTAATTAGGTTTTCTGCCGCTGATGAAATTACTAATTCTAGCTGTGAAGAAATCTCGCCTCTGGAAGTAATAATTTCTCTATGTTTTTGAATCTTTGTTATTCTAACTCCAAACTCATATAATAATCTTGTTATGTCGCTTAGGTATTCAATTGCGTTCCACTCCAAACTTTTAATTTTAGCGGTATAAAATACCGGTGAACCGAAATTACCTTTTCTATTAACTCTCGGGTGTGGCGCTCTAAGTTCAGAACCAAATAAGGCGGCTAAAAATAATCTCTTTTGCCAAAGTTTGCAGTCATATATCCATTTCGGTATGCTGAATGCTTGATTGGTTTTTCTTCCTCTTGGTACACCCAGTGTTTCAAACAATATGAGCAGAGTTGAAGCGTTTACATAAAAGGAAGCTACTTCGTACTCACCTCTTTTTCTTACATAAACCTTAGATGGTGTGTATCCAATTTTAATTATGTCTCTTCTTGCATCCTCCAAGTCCTCCTTTCTACCAAAAAAGGCCAGAATACCATCTGATTTCTTTCCAATAAAGTTCATGGTCCCGTCTCCAAGTAGGAAGCCCATTATTTTGAGTATATAAGGTAATTTTGGACTGTCAAAGGTTAACGGCAAAAGGCTTCTTTTGTTTAATTTATTGAGTATTATTTGGAATCGTTTGCTATCAGTTGTCATGCCTAATTTAAGCAACTTGTCTTTCATTCTATCCTCCGAAATAATTACATCGCTTTGTGGAACTTCATATTGAACCCCCTCGAAAGGACAAACGGCGACTTTTTCGCCAATACTAATGCTGTTTAAAGATTTCATTCCATCTTGTGTAAAGAACGGGTGGTCTTCTGTAGCTGTTAATCTTTGTCCAGATTTTGTAAGTACTCCCAAAACTTTATTTCTTGGTTTAATTTTGAGAAATTGTTTGATACTTGTTTCTTCTATCTTTTTACTATCTTCATTATAACATTTTACCTGCGTGCTCTTCCAATTGCTTTCAAAATCTTTTATTTGCATAAAGCAACCGAACTCAGACGATACTTTAGTTTCCGGGGAGACACAGAAACCGTATCCACTATGACCATCCGGCATGATAAATGAATATTTTTGAATGCCGGGTAATGTTGCGACATTTGATGCTTGGTCATATACCTGCAAGTCCATCTGATCCACAAGCTTTTTGGTAGCGTATGCCCTAACGGGAACTTTCATCCCCTGCTTGAAGCTCGTGGGTATTTCCCAGATTACATCTGACACTTTCTTAAATTCTGGCTTCTTGAATTCTCTATTTCCAAATCCCATTTCTATCTTTCACCTCTTTATATTGAATTAAGCAATTACAAATAAGTGGTTTTTGGTTAAGCAGTTATTCAAAGTTTTTCAAAAGATCATTTAACCAATTTTCATTATTTTTACCCACGTCTAACAATACCCTTGAAGTAGGTCGCATCCCAAGGCTCCCCAACAAATCATCAACCACGGAAAAATGCTGTGGTGAAGTGTCTGTGTACAGGCCTATTGCCAATCCAGATGGAGAATACCCAACCACCAAAATAGGTTTTTCTCCTGGGTCCCCTTCTAGAAGCACGGTTCCTCTAGGTTCGTATCCTCTAGTCACAATAAAACCATTTACATAAACGCCGTTTGGCGCTGCTCTGAAATTGCTTGTCGAGTATCCGTCGTTTCTTACTCTGTCCATTTCCTCTCCAACTTGGGCGTGGCTATAAGATCTTCCTCTATTAAGAAAAACTATGTGTGAATCATAGGCCGGCAGAATCTCTAATCCAGACAATCCGCCTATGTAATCGTACCCGAACCTCTTGGCGATTCCCTCTGCAGTTTCGTGCTGCCCTTTCACATATTCTTCTCTTATCCAGTAATTATTAGTTCTTAACTCCTCTACGAGATCATAAACTCCAACTTCTTCAGCCATAATCATATACAACAGGAAAACTTATTAAAGCTTCAGCAGATTCAGTCCTATCTCTTCATCATACTCTCTCTAACGCCATCTCAAGCTCTGTAAGAACTATCTCGCAAATCGGTCCGACTGTAAGCTCCTTCACATGCCCGCCAATAGTTTTGGTTTCGTCGTCAGACAAGACTGCGTGGGCGTGCAAAACCTGTCCGTCATTCAGCAATGACACATTTCCGTTTATGCTGACTGGTTCCATCGGCTCTTTAATCTCCTTCCACAAATATTTCTTGTTTTCCAAATCATAGACGCCTATCTCGCCGTCCAAGACAGTGCCTATGCCGCTAAAGCTCGCGCTGGTGATGTTGTTGTCAATGCAGAATTTTTTAATTGACTCTATCACCTTTTCGCCCTTGAAGAGCCTTATTGCATGCGTGTCTTTGGCCGACTTGGACTTTATGAAAAAAATTTATGAAAATTCATCTATAAATAGCACTTGGCCTTTTACGGCGGCTGCAAATGCTTCCTCTGCAGCCTTGGACTTGTCGCCCAGCAGCCTCTTGTAATGTATTGGGATAGTTGTTTTCGCGTTTATGGCATTCGCCGCTTCCGCTGCCTCCTTTGCATCCATGGTATAAGTCCCGCCTATGGGCAATAAAGCAATGTCTATCTCGCCCAAAGTCCTCATCTCTGGGACAAAGTCCGTGTCGCCCGCATGGTAAATCCTCTTCCCGTCTATAGTGAAGATGTAGCCCACCCACTTGTTCTGTCTTGGATGATAGCCAAGCCTTTCCTGCTTGATGTTGTACGCCGGCACTGTCCTGATTTCCACTCCTTCCATCTTTAACGTCTTGTTCGGCTCAGTGATGATGAACCTGTTTCCCGGAAAGTTTCTTGTGTCGCAGCCGTTTACTACGACTATAACAGTCTTGTCACCGATCAGCCTGCGCAAATCGGTTGTGCTCCAATGGTCATAGTGGGCATGCGTTATGAAAATTGCGTCGGCCTTTGTCTTCGGCACCATTTTAAGGTCGAATGGATCCACATGGTAAAATTTCTGGTTGTTCCTTGTAGTAAGCAGAAAGCTGGCATGGCCGAACCATGTGAGGTTGTCCAAAAGTGGCATGATATTATTTGGGATTTGGTTAAAATATTCATAGCCGTTCTAGGAGTTTGATGCGTCTATTATGTAGTCTAAACTCTATGTATCTGCCTAGTTTCTTTAAACCTTTATTACGATTGAATCACAACTCTATTTAGATACAATGCCAATAAGCACAGCTCCTTATAAAAGAACTTACAAGCACGTCGCTTCAAGAGGCAGGGAATCAGTTGTCGTCTGCGACGGCTGCGGCAGGCAGGTGCCCAGGTACAAGACTTTCCCGGTCAGACGAGGCATGAGAATCAATGATCCTGTTATTATGCAGCAGATAGACAGAAGGATGATACACATGATGACAAGAATTATGAGATACTGTCCGAGCTGCGCAAGGTTCAGAAGGATATCCCAGCCCGGGAAGAGCGTGAGGAAAAAGGGCATGAGGTAAGCCCATGGTTCTCGACAAGATAAGGAAGCTAAGGGGGATGTTCTACAGAAAGTTGCAGGCCGAGGAAAAGCCCGACGAGTCGCTGCCTGGACTGAGGTTTGAAAAGACGACAAGAATAGTTGAACTCCCTACGTTTGAGGATGTGTCGCGGGCTAATATCATATATCCTTTGATAGAGCCATTTTCTTATGCGCACATAAAATGGGAGCCTGAGAACAAGGAGATTGTGTATACTCTTATCGAGCCTGTCCTCAACGAGAATGAAAGGAAATTATTGGACAAGATTGTCGATGCGCTGATCCAGTTGGTCGAGGTGGAGATGGGCGGCATGAAAGACATGGCAAAAGCCATCGAATACCTGCAGAAGCAGCTTAACAAAGTGCTCAAAGATTTCGGCATGCAGCTAAAGCCCAACCAGTATATCAAGCTCATGTACTTTGTGTACAGGGACTTTCTCGGCTACAACGAGATAGACTCGCTGATGAACGACCCTAACATCGAGGACATTAGCTGCGACGGCGTGAATACACCCGTTTATATTGTCCATAGAAAATACGGCTCGATAAAAACCGATATAGCTTTCAAGGATATGGAGAATCTCAGGAAGTTTATAATAAAGCTTGCCGAGCGGTGCGGAAGGTATGTCAGCTATGCAGAGCCTATACTTGACGGCACTCTTCCAACTGGCTCTAGAGTTTCCGCGACATTGGCAGGCGACGTCGCCACCAGAGGGCCAACATTCACCATAAGAAAATTCGGTGACAATCCCATGTCGCCTGTTGAACAGATAGATCTCAAGACGCTGTCACCCGAGATGCTTGCATACTTTTGGTACTTGATCGAACATGGCGCCAACATGCTTTTCGTAGGGGGCACTGCGACTGGCAAGACTACACTGCTGAACAGCGTCTGCATGTTCATACCGCCTGAAAAGAAAATCGTGTCTATTGAAGACACGAAGGAAATCCGAGTTCCACACGAGCACTGGGTTTCGGGCCTGACTAGAACAGGCTTTGGCATCCCGCTGCCCACAGGCGAAAAGTACGGAGAGATCACGATGTACGACTTGCTCAGGGAAAGCTTCAGGCAGAATCCAGATTATGTCATAGTGGGGGAGACGAGAGGCAAGGAGGCTTATGTAATGTTCCAAGGAATGGCGTCAGGACATAGTTCATTGAGCACATTCCACGCAGGTTCTGTTGACGCGGTCGTCAAAAGACTGACATCGCCGCCGATAGAGCTGTCGCCTGTATTGATTGAAAGCTTGAACGTGATTGCAATAATGTCGCATTCGAAAGAACATGGGGGCGCGGCCAGGCGTGTGAGGGAGGTAGTGGAAATAATTTCCGTGGATCCGAAGACTGAAGAGGTGAAGACAAACTTGATTTTTTTGTGGAACCCTTCCACTGACACTTTCGAGAAGGTGAACGAAAGCCAGATCATACCAAAGCTTCTAGAAGGCAAAGGGGGAAATGCCGAAGACGCCAAGCGCGAGCTGGATCAGCGGCGCACGGTACTCGAGTGGCTGCACGCGAATAATGTAAAAGAGTACATACAAGTCGTGAAGTACATAAACATGTATTACAAAGAACCTGAAAAGTTGTTCCAAAAAATCGGCAAGGAGTGGGAGAAGAAAGAGGAAAAGCCCAAAGTGAAAGTGGACAAGCCTGCAGAGTCAAAGAAGGTCGAATTGCAGCAAGTTCCTGTTGCTGTATCGGAAAGACCAAGAAGGAAGGAGTCCATCCTAGGCCTGCTCGGCCTAAAAGTTGTGAGAGAGCGCCCCCATTAACCTTTACCTGGAAGGAAAACCATAATATATCTAGTCAAGATGGTAAGCTACACAACAGTCGCCACTGTGCTGTTTAGCGGCCTGGTGGACAAGTACGGCAAGTATTTCAATTTTCTCAGGGAAAGCCTTCCAAAAGCCGACATCAAGATTCCATTCAGGAGCTATCTCAGCCTCGTAATTCTATCATCCATCGTCGGCTTTCTTTCATCCATAGTCGCCGCAACAATTGCTGTTATGGCATTCGAGTTCAGCAATCTCATGAGAATTGCCCTTATCGCCTATATACCGATTCTCTTCGCCGTACTGGTTTTTGCCGGAGGAGTTCTCTACCCCTACCAGAAGACCAACAGCAGGAGGAAGAATATCGATATCAACCTTCCATTCGCGCTTACTCACATGGGAGCGATTGCGGAATCTGGAGTCCCGCCCTACATGATATTCAAGCTGCTAAGCGGGTTTGATGAATATGGTGAGATAGCAAGGGAAGCGAAGGTGCTTGTGAGGAACATTGACACGTTTGGTGTGGATCCTCTGACGGCGATGAGGGAGCTTGCCGACAAGACTCCGAGCAACGAGTTCAAGCAGATTCTTTTGGGCATCATCAGTAGCACGGAAAGCGGCGGCGATGTAAAGACGTACATAAAGAACGCCGGCGAACAAGCGCTCTTCAATTGGAAGCTAAAGAGGGAAAAGTTCATGCAGCAGCTGTCGGCGTACGCGGAGTTTTACACAGGAATATTGATTGCGGCACCATTGTTCATCATCTCTCTTTTTGCCGTCATGAACATGATACAGCCGAACATAGGCGGCTATGACATACTGACACTGACCAAGCTCAGCATTTACGGGCTTGTGCCGATTCTAAACATAGGATTTATCCTGTTCCTCAAGGGAGTCGAGGTGGAGATGTAATGGCAAGCTACAGAATCATGGTGGTAATTTCTGTCGCGGTTTACGCCGCATTTGCTGCACTTAATTACTTTTACATCTCCCCAAGGTACGAGTTCGCGTCCACTCTTTACATCATCGCAGGAGTCATAGTGGCAGCGCCTTTGATTCTGACAAAGTACATTGAGAACAGGAGGGTGAAGGACTATGAGCAGAACTTTCCGATTTTTCTCCAGGATTTTGTTGAAGCAACAAGAGGCGGCATGTCAGTACCCCAGAGTTTCAAGGCGATATCGAACAACCAGTATGGCGCGCTTACGCCGCTGGTGAAGAAGATGGCCGCGCAGCTTGACTGGGGAATACCTGTGGAGACTGTGCTGCTAAACTTTGCCAAGTCGACCAAGTCGAAGATAATATCGCGCGTGGTGTCGACTGTTATGGAAAGCCACAAGTTCGGCGGCAAGCTTACGGAAACGTTCGAGGCTCTCAGTGGCACGGCCATTCAAGTGGAGAGACTCAGGGCAGAAAGAAGGCTTTACCTGAATTCCCAGATAGTGACCGGCTATATAATTTTCTTTGTCTTTCTCGGAGTCATAATCGGTCTGGAGAAATACCTGGTGCCGAGCTTGGGCCAAGTGCCGACGACCGGCCTCAGCACGAGCAGTCCTTCAGCCCAGTCGAACATCGCTCAGGAATACCAACAGCTTTTCAGGAATTTAATTGTCATGCAAGGTTTGTTTGCTGGACTGACTGTAGGGAAGATGTCTGAGGGCACGCTTGTGTCAGGGATAAAGCACAGCGTCTTCATGATAGTCGTTGGCGTAGCCGTATTCCTTATATTCGGCTAGCATCTAGTGACGTCGCTGGATTCTGCCAAGTCGTTCACAGTGCTGCAGTTTGAATACACCCATATCTTGTCGTAGTTGGTCCCACCTATGCTTTGGTTGAACGTTCCTAGCTGGCCTGCCTTCAGCAACATAAAGCCGTTGCTGTCGTTCAACGCATAAGATATCTGGCTTGCGTTAAGGAAAACCACTTGAAGGGTTATGTTGCCGAGAATTATATTGCCGTTGTTTTTTATTATTCCAGATATGTTGTTGTTGCAATATCTGAGGTTTGACACATCCAAAGCTCCGTTGCTGCAGACTATCTGGTATTCCCCTTCCTTCCTGACAATGCCCGTGGAAGTTTGCGTAAAGCCTGTAATCCATATGCTTATCAGTCCGCCAACGCCGATAGTGAATGCTATCAGAAGAACCGTTGCGATTAGCGGCGAAAGTCCTTTCATATTTTATCATCCGCACACGCTTGCCCTGCTAAGCTCGGGGCAAGAGGTTTTTATAAGGAGACGGGAAAATCCAGGCGACACTCCAGTGACTGAATATGCCCTTATAGAGTTCCCGTTCAAAGTCGCATTTAACGGATTCTCGGTGATCGTCCCGTTCACATATTCGACATAAGCGACAAGTTCCAGCGGAATGCCCCTGACATTGTTGACTGAGAACACCAGATTTCCTCCTGTTGAATTATAGCTGCATCTCAGGAACTCGAACTGCGCGATCCTACAGTCTGCCGTTGTCTGGTTTTCAACAGGGAGCCCCTTTTCGACAAAGGTGGAGCTCCAGTATGCAAGCACTCCTGCTATCGTCATTGTTATCGCTATCAATAAAACCGCCGCTACTATAGGGGAAATTCCTTTCATGCCTTTCTAATAGAATTAGTGATTTCGACCAGATAAATATGCCTTTCGGTAAAATTTATTACCTATGACTACCAAAGTAGTTTATGGCTAGGGCGCACAAGAAGGATGATGTGATTGTATACAAGCTGGTTGCGGTGGTGGCGATTGGAATTGCATTGTTTGCGTTTGCGCAGCTGTGGATGAATCCTACAGCTATACCGACCGACTTGGTGCCGATTTCTGAACTGACAACGCAGGGCTATACTGAGATTGAAGTGCAGGCTTTTGCAGCAGGGGATGTTGGGACGGTTGTGATTACGGGGGATTGCTACCAGATAACGGCATCGACGGAGCCTGGACAGGCGCAGTCAATTGCAAACGGTTTGGAAGGAATTATAGGGACAAGACCAAATACGCATGATTTGATGAGCGACGGTTTTGACGTATTGGGAGTTGATGTCGTGATGGTGAAAATAGTAGATATACAGGACAACAATTTCATAGGACGTCTTATTCTAAGGCAGGGTGAGAGGATTGCCAGCTTGGACTCGCGGCCCAGCGACGGGATTGCTGTTGCGGTTAGGGCAGGCGCTCCTGTCTATATAGAGAATGAGTTGTTGAAGGCGCAAGGAAAGAATATTTGCTGAGCAGTTAGTTAATTTGTAGGAGGAAAATGTTATGGATTTAATGGCCCACTATCACGCCTTAAAAGTTCTACAAAATCATCTCTGTATAGCTTTTCTAACCATGGAACAACTGACATGAGGCCCTGTGGATAGACTATAGCATAATTGATTGGCAGTTCAGGCAGCTGTCCCTTTATATGCTCAAGATGTCTGTAGCCTGCAATAAACATCCCAATTTGTTTTCTGCTGACATATAACCTTTCCATGAATGTTTGCAGCATTTCCGTTGATACGTCTGGTGATACGACGGCATCAAAAAATCGTGACTTGGCTTGTTCGGCAGGTGCGCTATAAAATGCGTCCTTCACCCTTTCAACTCTATTGGACGGAGCTATATTGAAACTGTCCAGTTCGTACCCAAAGAACAGGGCTGCCGCCTCTATGTAGGTATGGTAAGTGTTTTTATCAAAAACGTCTGTTGGCCTTGGCTTTACGAGCTCATCGAGCGTTTTTTTCCGAAAGGTTTCGCTAATTTTTCTCCCGACTTCTAGTTCCAGGCTCTTAATTTTTGAGCCATCGTGATTGGGAGGCCTATAAACGGGGTCTCCGCCTTCACATCCTACAAGCACAAGGTTATTATTTTGTGCATGATGGTAGTATAATCTTGTAATATTTTGCTGTGCAGCATGCGAACCGTGATTGTCGCCAACGAATATTGCATAAGGCAGATTTGGGTCTTTTTCTCTTTGGTCGATTACTCTACCCAAGTAAGAAGGATGGTAAATTTTCATTTTCCTAGTATATGTAAATAGATTTAAAAAGCAAATCTAACTTGCTTTACTTGTCTTTAAGTATTCACCTATTATTGACGTATCTCCTGCTCTTATAGCTTCTATTAGAGACATACCAAAACGAATTTCTTCTCTCCTAGTATTTCTGCGATTTGCCCTTTCTGCAAATTCCATAGCCAGGCCATCAAGATTGGAGTAAGCATGATAGAGGGCGAATGTTTCAACCGGAATGTCCAGTAGATCTAATGTGCCCCGAAGAACACGAATCGTTCTTTCTATTCCAGGTATTGCATATTCAGAATATGCAGGTAAACCCGGTCCTATTCCTGAAGTAGTTTGCCAATGTTTCGTGATAACTTCAGTTGCTGCTTCATCAAAATCATCATACACCTCTACAAGAGGTACTTTTTCATCAGAAGGATCAGGATCTAAATAGATTCTAAATCCTTGTATAGAGACATTTGCCATTTGAAAATATTCATTTTTCATTTCTTTAATCACAGAAAAACTCTCTGCTCTCTCTTGAGGCACAACAATCAAATGAGTAAATTCATGCGTTGCTACATCCCTTAATGTTGTAATTGGTGGGAGAGGAGCCCCTGATGAATTAAAACTCTTCCCTCTTTCGAAACCGTAATGTGTAAGATTTAAGACAAGGTATTCTTGCGGTACAGCCCATCCCATAGAATTTCCATTGCTTTTCAAAGCTTCGTCCTCTTCGCTGTCTATCCACCTCACCGCAGAATATATTCTTTCAGCAGCCGCATAAGGTGTATCTCTTTTGGTAAATATACCGAAAGTCTTGTCAAGTCCGTACCATAAGGATAGCAACCATATGTAATTACTTCTAACTGCTGGGTGGGCAAGATCTTCAGAACTAAGTAAATGTTCAAATCGTGCAATTTGCAAATTATATGGCTCGCTTGTTATTTCAAATGGATCAGTTGTTGTACCAGGAGGCTGATAATTGTATCCTCCAATAAATCCACTCGCTGCACCGCCAACAAATGCAGCACCATAACCTAGTAATCTTCTTCGACCTGGATTAGTTACCTGTCGTTTTTCTGATTTTTTTCGTGCTGGCATAAATATCATAAAGCCACTCTCTGTCGTATTAAAGGGTCATTTTAAAATCACCTCCTTTTTTGTCGCATTCGGGTGATTGAGACTTTGTCTTAGTAAGCTCAACCACCTGTTTCTGCCTAATTCTACATCGATTTCTGCTATCTGAGAAGGAGTCGCTCCATTAAGAGCCATGTGTTTCTTGATGAAATTGTGATAAAGTCTAAATGCGCTATTCCATTGCTGTGCAGTTTCATCAGACTTGAAGCCTCTTCTTACTTTGTCAAATTCTCTGAATTCATTGTGATACCGTTCTACTTTGTTGTTATTCAGAATCTTTTTAGCTATTCCGGCATTTCTTGAATGAATAACTGCATTTGGGCTTGTTCTTTTCGTAATGAATTCTTTTCTGATAGCTTTCTCATATGACCACAAACCATCAGTCACAATTTCTTTTGGATTTTCTTTTATGTTCTCTTTTGCTATTTTCAAAACTTGCCGGGCATCTGTAATTTCTCTACCTCTTGTTACGTTATTAGCTATCAAAAATCTTGTTTCGCTGTCCAATACATTCCAGCACCAGACCCAATCCTTTCTTGATTTGACCATTTGCTCATCAATATGCCATTTGTCGCTTAATTCTGGCTTAAAATTTCTTGTATAATTGTCCATGATTTGAGTATATTTGTTAATCCATCTTCTGATTGTATCAAAATGAACTCGTAAATTGTAGAACTGATAAAGCGTATCTGAAATATCTCTTAATGAAAGACCTTTGAAATACAAATCCATAGCTAAAGTAACAATCTTTCCATTGCCTTTGATTTTCTTTACAGGATCAAGAACAAATCTTTT
The DNA here is from genome assembly GCA_964373665.1 of uncultured archaeon. GTDB lineage: Archaea > Aenigmatarchaeota > Aenigmatarchaeia > CG10238-14 > SCSR01 > JACOWB01. The sequence goes on from CAYJVM010000016.1 coordinate 13,407, forward strand.
TCCACAATCCTTGCATTTGAATCTTTGTTTATTCTCTATAGATGTTTTTCTTGAGCCATTCCTTACAATGTTAAGCGAATTACAATAGACACATTTCTCTTCGCTTGTGTCTATATCTAATTCCTCTATTTCCGGCTTAGCTCTTAATTTAATCCAAAGTTTTATGGCATGAATGTGTTTGCAATCTGCGTGTCTGTTCTGAAAATCAGGGCATTCACAATTCCATCCAGAAATATTGGTTACTTTATACTTCTTATCAGAGCTTTGAGAAGGCACTAAAAATTCTTCTTCGCTTATTGCTATCGGCATATCACCCTTTGCTAGAATAGCATAACCTCTAATCTTGCGACTGAGAGAAAGGTTTTTATCTGAGATTCTTTTCTTTTTTCTGAAAGGTTGTGGTTGTTCCATAAGCACTACCTATATACCTAATAGTAATATACTATTAAGTATTTAAATCTTTCGGTTGGTATTATAGCAAAGCTTATATACTAAAGTGAATATAACTGATTAATATGGGAAAAGTTAAACTAGAAGGCTATGTTTGCGAACGTTGTGGACATAAATGGGTTCCTCGGGAAACAACAACTGATGAGCCAAAAGTCTGTCCTAAATGCAAATCACCTTACTGGAATACACCAAGAAAGAACGAAAAGAAATCATAATGAAAAAATAAAGGTTAGAATATGGCAAAAAAAGATTACTCAAGCTGGTCAAAAGAAGAACTAATCAGAGAATTAAAAAAAGTTGAGAAGAGAAAGAAGTATGGCATAGTTTGGGAAGACAAACCAGAACAAGTAGCATTACTCTGCAAAGAAAAACTGCCTGTTCTTGCAGAAGACAAAAGCAAGGAAATTGTAACAGACAAAGAAAAACCAGTTAACATTCTTATCGAAGGAGATAATTATCATGCTCTCTCTGTCCTGAATTACACGCACAAAGGAAAGATTGACATCATCTACATTGATCCGCCGTATAATAGAGGAAATGAAGGATTCAAGTACAATGATAAAATTGTAGACGAAGAAGACCCTTATCGTCATAGCAAATGGATATCCTTCATGAGTAAAAGATTAGAACTAGCAAAAGGTGTACTCAGAAGAACAGGATTAATATTTATTTCTATTGATGAAAACGAATTCGCTCAATTGAAATTATTATGCGATGAGATTTTTGGCGAAAAAAATTTTGTAGCTTGCATAACATGGAGACAATTACATACGGTTAAGAATGTCGCCAAGTATTTCAGTAAAAATACAGAATATTTGCTAGTTTATGCAAAAAATATTGAGAGTATAGATAGACTTAGGCAACCATTGGATAAATCTGAATCTTATACTTATGACGATAACGATGGTAAAGGGAAATATAAATTAGATCCTTTATCTGCACGTAACAAAAATATTGAGTATGAATTTTATTTTGACAAATGGAAATTAAAATGGAAAGCACCAAAGGGAAGTTATCCGAGATATTCACAAGAAACATTAAAGAAAATGTATGAAGCTGGTGAAATTGTTTGGAAACCGGGCTGGAAAGAGCCTAAAGCTAAAAGATATCTTTCTAGAGTTCAAGAAGGGGTGCCACCTAGCACCTTTTGGGATGGTTCGGAAGTCGGTTTCAATGCGACTGCTACTGGCGAATTAGCTGGAATTTTGTCGAGAGATTCTTTCCTAAGTCCAAAACCAACAGGTTTGATAAAACGTTGTATCGAAATAGGTGCCAAAAATAAAAACGCTATCATTTTAGATTTCTTCGCAGGTTCGGGAACAACAGGTCACGCTGTTCTGGAACTGAATAAAGAAGATAAAGGAAATAGAAAATTTATTCTTTGCACAAACAACGAAAACAACATCTGCACAGAAGTATGTTATCCACGTGTAAAAAAGGTTATTCAAAATCTGGTAAAAGAATCAAAGGGCAAACTTGTTAAAAATATGCCGGGAAATCTCAAATACTTCAAAACCGACTTTGTAGACGCTGATCCTTCTGACAAGAACAAGAGAAAAATGGTTGCGAAGTCAACGGAAATGCTTTGTTTGAAGGAAGATTGTTTTGATGAAGTCAAGGAAGGCCACAAATTCAAGATATTTACCAATAGTCAGGGCAAGTTTTTGGGAATTATCTATGATGATGACGGCATTGAGCCGTTCAAGAAAGAAGCAAAAAAGATGAAGAAAAAGTTTGTCGTGTATGTGTTCTCTCTCGATGAAAGCGCGCGAGAAGATGAGTTTGAGGATGTGGAGGATTTAGTGGAATTGAAGCCGATACCGGCAGTCATATTAAACGTGTACAAGAGGATTTTCAAATGATAAAAATAAATGAAAAGAATATAATGGATTTAACAAAAAATAAAGAATCTTTTTTAAAATTCAGTAAAGGAATCGAAGACACGTTTGGTGGACCATCTTCTTATTTTTATTTGCAATTAATAAAGAAAATAAGAGAAAACCCATACGAAAATTTATTCTCAGATAACTCTTTTATTGAATACTTATACGCGACTCTTGCCTGCTGGGGAATGCATAGAATGGACAAAAACACAAGAATGACAGAATTTGATATATTTAAGAATTCTGTTATTAAAAGTAAAGTCTTTTTTATAGAGCTTTCAAATGAAAGGTTAAGAGAAACTAATATAGAAGATAAAAAAGATAAAATTCTAAAGATATATAGGAATCTAAAAATAATGTCAAGGGATGATTCTCCAAGATTTGTTGCCCACTCAAAAATTATGCATTTTTTACTTCCAAATTTAATTCCACCCATGGATAAAGGACATATAATTTATTTTTTCTATGGAAAAGATAGAACCACGAAGAAAGGAAAAGTGGTTAAAGTAATCCCCATAATTAAAGATGAAGAAAAACTATTTATCGATACCTTAAAGGAATTTCAAGAAATAGCAAACAAGCTTAATTTACGAGAACAGGATTTGAAAAATAAATGGGATACCTCAATACCAAAACTTATTGATAATGCCATAATCGGATATAATAGAAGTAAATTTAAGAATACCATAAAATTAGAGGAATAAAAATGATAGCATTACGGGATTATCAAAGGAGAGCAGTAGACAATCTTAAATTGAAAGTAGAGAACGTCTTGCGTAGCCATGAGAACGGAGTCGTCATATTTCAATCACCAACAGGCTCTGGAAAAACAGTCATGGTTTCTGAATTACTGAAAGAATTGGTAAAAAACAGGAAAGACGACAAAAAGTTTTCATTTGTCTGGGTTTCTGTACGAATGTTGCACGAGCAGAGCAAAGAGAAATTAGAAAAATACTATGAAGACGACAGACTACTCCAGTGCTCTTATTTCGAGGATTTGGAAGACAGAAAAATCGGCGAGAATGAGATTCTCTTCATAAACTGGCACAGCATAAACAAGAAAGACATCAACATCTATGTCAGAGAGAATGAGCAGGACAACAACCTTAATTCGATAATCGCAAACACTAAAGAAGAAGGAAGAGAAATAATTCTAATTATTGACGAGAGCCATCATACAGCAAGTTCTGAAAAATCAAAGGAATTAATTGAAGTCATTGGCCCCAAAGTCACAATAGAAGTTTCTGCCACGCCACACTTGAAAGAAAATGTTTCTGAAATCGAGAAAGTATATCTGTCAGATGTTAAAGCAGAGGAAATGATTAAATCAGAAATAGCAGTAAATCCGGAATTTCTCAACATAAAAACAGGCTCAAAAAGCTCTGATGAAATAGTTATTGAACATGCTTTGAAGAAGAGAGAAGAGTTAGCAAAACTCTATGAAAAGGAAGGGGCAAACATTAACCCTCTTGTCCTTATTCAATTGCCAGACCAAAAGAGCAATCTAATCAACAAGAAAGATGATGTTCTAAAAATACTCAAAGACAAATTCAAGATAACCGAAGAGAGCGGAAAGCTGGCGGTGTGGCTTTCAGAAGAAAAAACCGATACTCTGGCCAATATAGAAAAAAACGACAATGAAGTCGAAGTCTTGGTTTTCAAACAAGCTCCTGCACTGGGCTGGGACTGCCCGAGAGCTCAGATTCTTGTGATATTCAGAGAATCGAAGAGCTTCACTTTCACCATTCAAACCATCGGTAGAATCATGAGAATGCCGGAGTTGAAGTATTACAACGATCCGGAATTAAACAAAGGCTTTGTGTTCACGAATCTGCCAAACATTGAAATTACAGAAGATTATGCAAAAGACTACGTTACTGTCTTCGAAGCAAAAAGAGACAATGCACTCTATAAACCAATTGCTCTTCATTCAATTTATCTGAAAAGACAGAGAGAAAAAACAAGATTATCAAGCAAGTTTGTTCAGATATTCCAAAAAGTGGCAGAAGAAATGAATCTGAAAAAGAAAATAACTGTCACGCCATCAAAAGTTGTAAGCCCAATTATAGCTGATGGCAAAATTATTGATATTGACAAGCCCGGTGAAATAGAACACAAAGGCACAATAGAAGTGCAGTTGAATGAAATGGAATTACAGCAGAGATTTGATAATTTCATATCACAGAATTGCACGCCTTATGCACCATCAGACTCAAGCGACAGAATGAAGACAGCAATCTACAAATTCTTTGAAGAAAAATTCAAAATTGAAAGATACAGTCCGCAAGTCCAAAGGATTGTCTTAGGTAAAGAGAACGTTCAGGCAATGGTTGATGCCATCAATCTGGCAAAAGAGCAATATAAGGAAAAGGTAGTCGAGCAACTCAACGAGAAAAGAGAATTGCAGGAAGTTCCAAAGTGGGAAGTTCCTGTCATCATAAGCTACAATAGCAGATACAACAAAGAAGAAAAATCAAAGTCAATCATGAAGCCATTCTATACGAAGAAACCAAGCGAGCCGGAAAGGTTGTTTATAGAATTACTGGAAGGTTCAAAGAAAGTCAAATGGTGGTTCAAGAACGGCGAAAGCGAAATAAAGTATTTTGCAGTCTTGTACAAAGACGAAGCCGGAATCGAAAGAGCGTTCTATGTTGACTTTGTCGTGCAGTTTGAAGACGGCACAATAGGCTTGTTTGATACAAAGAGCGGAATGACTGCAAAAGATGCAAAGACGAGAGCCGAAGGATTGCAAAAATACATTAAAGAGCAGAACAAAAAGGGAAAGAAACTCTGGGGCGGAATAGTCATCAACATAAACGGCAGTTGGAGATACAACGACAACGAAGTTTACATTTATGATGAAACTAACTTGAAAGGATGGAAGTTTTTACAGATTTAACACTTATTTAGCTTCTTTCCATCTCTCTGAAAACAAATCTTTCATTGAAGACGCAACCTCACTAATCTCCCTAATTGTAGCGTCTTTATTACCGAGGTCCTTAATACTGCTTCCAATTGACCAACATTTATCCCCGTTAATAATAAACCTATCATGAATTTTCTGATTGACTTTCACTTCTATTTGTATTCCAAGTTCCTTGCTTAGTTTTTTCTTATAGTCTTCGAATTTATCATGGTCGTAGATGTTTGTAGTTAATAACTTTAGGGACTTTATCCTTCCTTTTAGTACAGAGAATGGAAATAGCGTAGAATGTGAGACATGAGAGTCGCATAGCAATATTTCTTCACCATCAAACTGGGACGTTAAAAATTCTTCAAATAATTTTATGGCAGTAAAGTTCTCGCCAGATTTTATTACATAAACGGGAGATTTACCAACTTGGCCTAAAATACTTCTTATTCTTTTCAGCCCGCCGCTTAAGAAATAAAGATTTTTGTCCTTTTCTTTTAGAATAGATTTCTTTTTGGCTTGATATACATTTACTTTGAAATTATCATCTTTTTTACCAAAAGATACAAACAAATCTTTAACTTCATTATAATTTGCTCCGGCTTCTTGCTTTGCATTTTCTATCAAATAAATAGAAATTAGAATAACATCTAAGTCAGTAAGAGAATCGTCCACGATAAGTGTATCGTGATGCTTCTGTATTAATCCAGACATTTCTGGCGGAATCTCTACTTTAGAGTCACTTTTCTTTTTTGAGGTCATTTTCAACGAACCTTTCTCCAGTGCTAGTTAAAGTCCATGCTTTAAACTTATCTTTCTTTTCTTTTGCTTCCATCATATAACCGCTTTTAATGTTCTGAATAACTTTATAATTTACATTGTCTGGTACTTTCTCTTTTGCGTCCCTAAAACAATCTTCGATATCTTTAGCATTGAAGTTACTCATGCCTTTATATTTTTCAAGATAGTAGCAAATTACCAATGTTCTTTGAACATCATCTTTAGGTTTTTTAGAAAGAAGAAACTCCTTTATGGAAATCTGTTTCTTTCCACCTTTTGCTTCGGGTTTAGGCATTCCTTCCAATGCCCTTATTCTTCTTTCGTGATTATCGAGAATTTGTTTTGTTTCTTCGTCCATATAGCTCATTTCTTTTGTTTTGTATTCAAAATATCGTCAAATATTTCTTTAATTCTATGATAAGCAACTCTATACTTCTTACCGGGAAGATACTCAACATAACCTTTAGTTACTAGCTCCTTCATGTTTCCGGAAAGAGTTGTCATTGGCCGACCAATTTCCTTTGCTATTTCTGATATGCTTAGCGAAGGATTTTCTATCATTTTCATTCTGTTAGCGTAATATTTGCCTAATAAGACTATTGCTATCCTCTGCTTGTCGTTTAATGAACCAAAATTCTGGAAGATTATTTTTCCAGAAGGTTTTTCGATTCTGAAATGTTTCGATGCTTCTTCAACTAGCTTTTCCATCTCTTTTGTTATGTCTTTCTCTTCTACTAACAGTTTTTTCAAAATCTCATTTTCTTCAACCATATTAATTACCTCACATTTCTTACGGAATTTACATTCCTAACATTTTAAACTTTAAAAACTGCAAGTATTTAAATCTTATGGACCATCACCCGCATTCGACTTAAGAATCATCACCCGTTATTGCGACAGAGAGTAAAGCCATAAACTTTATAAATAGAAGAACGGTCTATTTTTCTTTCATTTCAATCGTTTGTCCGTAACACGTGTTACATTATATAAGACTTTTCTGCACTTCAAAAATGTATGCAAAATAGTGCCGGAGACAAATTCTATTTCTTTAAAGAAGCCTTGAACTTTTCCCCAAATTCCTCTGCCTCTTCCAACAGCTTCTTGCTCGCCTTTTCCAAAGCAGACTCTGGAGTTCCGCGCGAAGTCTCCACCAAGATTTTCGGCTTGGACAAATAAGGATGCTCCCTTATGGTTGCCGCTTCCTTGACAGAAGGATCTTCCCAGAGCTTGTCCTTGACCATGTTCACAAATGCTATGGACTCGTCTTCAAACTCGACAATTAGCCGCTTGTCGCTTTCTTCCACTTTTTTCAGTTCCATAATTACCTATAAAGTTTGTTTCGAAGAGTATTTAAGATTATCTAGTGTGGTTCTCTTAAATAAATAGGTCATTACAGAAGTCTGCTTCTGTATTAATTCC
>CAYJVM010000017.1:0-20318 GCA_964373665.1 uncultured archaeon
CCTGTTCTGCAATTAACTATATGGGTGTGCGTTACCATAACTTTTCTACAAGGCTAATGATTATATGAAAGAAACAATACTTTACACCGACATAATAAAGAGGTTTCAAGAAGGAGAGAAAGACTTTTCAGGAAAGAAAGTAGTAGGTGGGAACTTTGATGGTCTTAACCTATCTGGAATAATTTTCAGGGATTGTATTTTGACGGATGTGACATTTCTGCACTCCGATCTTACAGACGCCGACTTTTCCAAGTCTTATATTGATGTGTGCGGTTTTAGCAACTCTAAGCTTGTGAATGCCAAGTTCATTGATTGCAAGATAGAATTAACAGGCTTTATGAATGCGAATCTAGATAAGACTGACTTTACAAACGCTGATATAAGCTGGTGTCCATTTTTCGACTCTAACCATAGTGCAGCTGAATTTAAGAACGCAACGATGCACAAAGTTTTTTACACGGTAAGCGAGGTAAGCGAAGAAGATTTTAGAGAAGGCATTAGTCGCTTAGGAACTAAATTGCCTCAAATTAGAAAATGGAGGGCAGTTGCACTCGGCACCCTGATAGATAAAACAAAAGAACAGATGGAAGGTTTCAAATTCGCTTATGGAAAAGGCATGCGTGCAGGCAAAGGATATTCACAGGGTCCAGGCTCCTATTCCAATACTAGAAACGGTAGTGGTTATGCAAGCGGATTGAAGGATATTGCCTATGCGATTTTTGGTGGCAAGTACGATGCTGGGAAAAGAGCCAAACAGTATAGCAAATGAATAAACTATATGTTTAATTAGATTCACTTTCTCTCCCTGGTTATCACAGGTTCTTGGTAACTCGAAGACCGTGCCAAAACCGAACCAAGTTGGGATGCCATCCTCCTCATATTGTAGTATCGAGTGCTCTTTATTTCGAAAATATCTGGTCCAATAGGACATTTTAATTTAAGATAGGCGTCATAACCATTGTTTATTAGCCAGTTCTCCAAAGCAAAATGAGCTTCAGCACACACAAGACGGAAATAGATGTCATTACCAACAATCTTAACAAAATGTCCCATGGCCGATCTAAATTTAGATTAAGATTCAACTATTTAAAAATCATTCCGGTCTCTTTAGACCAAAGAACAATATCCAATTCATCCAAAGTTATTCCGAGCTTATTTGCGAATGCCTTCATTTTCCCCTCAATCTCCAAGTATTTCTTTTTTGTCAGAGATTTTGGAATTTCATCAATCACTCCAATCTCCTCGAGGTTTTTCAGAATATGAACATCAAGTATCGCCAATTGACTTTTGCTCAAGCCTATATTTCTGATAAAGTGGGAACTTTCCTTAAGTCCGTAGCCTTTAACATTCTCATCAAGCCAGTCCCTTAATGCCATGGGATCTGCCGCGAATTTCATGATTTCTCCTTTCAGATTTAATTTCCCATTGGATGTGAACCTTTTTCTCGCTTCAACTATACGCGATGATTTTTGGTCATTGAACCTTACCGCATTCAAAAAAGGTTTTATCTGTTTCTCATCCCCTGTAAAGAGCAATCTGTTCTCAACAAGACTGGTTATAGCTTTCCATGCACTCGTTGCTTTCGACTGCGGAGTGCATATGCAGAACGCAAGTTCTGCGAAAATCTCTTCGTCAGTACTTCCAATTACTGACTTGAAATCATCCAATCTTTTCCTAATATCGTTTGCTTTTAATGTGTACAACTCTAAAAGTTCATGTTCCTTCATTCAATCGCCCTTAATGCGTTTCCAGAATTTAGACCTAAAGCCTACAAAGTGTTTGCTAAAGCCGAAAATGTATATTAGCAAAAGCGCGCCCACTATCTCGGAAATTATTAGATACGGCGTTAACTGGACAACAAGCGTGCATGTGTCCAGGAAAGCATATTGTTTAAAGGGATAAAAGAGAGGCACCTCACCATTCAAGTCCTCTATCAAATGGAAAATCACACCCAGCGTCACAGCTATGGCAATCTTCTTGTTTCTTGTCATCAAGTAAGCGACGATTCCGGCCAACGGTAAGAAGAATATAGTGTGCGCCAAAAACCTTGAACATGGAAAAACGCCGATCAGGTAAAGTCCCTTGTCTATTATATCAGGCAGCAAGGTACCGAATATCGCTGCAAGCGCAGGTAAATATATCATCGACGCAATCAATGCTGTTATTCCAGCATGCCCAAGTATCAGCATATAGCGTCACCGATCAACTCTTATTGGACTTGATAAACTTTAAAATCTTCTCTACAGTCTGGTCTACTGTCAAGTTTGAGGTGTCGATTGCCAAGTCTGCGCCCTTCTTCTGGTCAAAATAATCAAAGCCGTAGATTCTTTTCCAGTTCGCCCTTTCCATATCCTCACGAATAGACAGCTGTTTTAGCACTTCATCTATGGGAACATTGTCTCTTTTGGAGCTTCTTTCCGCCCTTATTTTAATCGGCGCATCCAACCATATCTTGTATTTGCTCAACTTCTTCAGAAAATGGATTCCCAGTTTTGCGCAGATGACTATATCTCTCTCCTTGGCTATTTCAGCAATCAGTTTGTCCCTGTCCTTATGGGTTTTTTCACTAGCGCCTTTCTCTGTCTTCCAGACTTCAAGTGCGGCCATAGCTTCCTTGTTTTTCCATCCTTCGAACATTTTCTTGTGAAGGTCGCCAGCTGAGAAGAGCTTTAATTTCAGTTTTTTCGCGACAGCTTTTGCGACAGTCGAACTGCCAGCGCCAGGCAGGCCAGAGATCACTACAATTAATTTTTTCATATAATGATTATATGCAAGTAAGAAAAATAGTTTATCCCAACAGCCGAATTTCTATTTTCACAGATTGTGGAATGTTTACCCTCATTATCTGCCTTAAAGCTCTGTCATCAGCTTGGACATCTAGTACCCTCTTATGAATACGCATTTCGAACTTGTCCCAAGTTGCGTTACCATGACCAGTTCCATAAATGGCTGGATAAGGTATGACCTAGTTCCAAGCTCCACTGGGGGTCTTGAGAGTTGTTATTCTCATTCTCTTTGTAGGTAACGGAATTGGACCACGATAATCTATACCAAATTTCTTGGCAATTTCTCTAATCTCACTACATATCGTATCCAAGTCTTGAGAGTCTTTGCTACTGAGTTTTATTCTTGCAGTTTGCATAACCAGTTAATTGACTGGTGTGATTTAAATCCTTTTCGTTTGAATTAGAACAAAGTTACTTGGCCTTGACTAGATCAATAACTACGCCAGCAGCAACAGTCATCCCCATGTCTCTGATTGCAAACCTTGCCAACTGCGGAAAGTCGGCCTGTTTTTCCAAAACCATAGGCTTTAATGGCTTTACTTTAATCCTCGCAGCATCTCCTGTCTTGATGAAATCAGGCTTTTCCTGAGAAACCTGCCCTGTCTTCGGGTCTATTTTCGCAATTATTTCTTCAATTGTGCATGCAACCGCTGCAGTGTGTGCGTGGAACACTGGCGTATAACCAGCCGTTATCACAGTAGGATGCTGCAAAACTACAATCTGCGCTGTGAATTCTTTGACAACTGTAGGAGGATTACTAGGACTGCCCACAACATCCCCCTTCTTTATCTGCGACTTGTCGACACCTCTAACGTTGAATCCTACATTGTCTCCCGGCTTTGCCTCTGTCAACTGCTGGTGATGGATTTCAATAGTCTTTACTTCACCCACAATACCGGAAGGCTCGAAAACTATCTTGTCATTAAGCTTCATGACTCCTGTCGCGACTTTTCCTACAGGGACTGTACCAACGCCTGTAATTGAATAAACATCCTGAATAGGCATTCTCAATGGTTTGTCTGTCAGCTTGGCAGGTTCTCTCACATGCTGATCCAATGCTTCAGTCAGTGTTGGTCCGTTATACCATGCCATCTTGTCTGATTTCTTTGCGACATTGTCGCCAACATAAGCGGAAACTGGGATGAATGGAACTTCCTCGATTTTATAGCCTACGCCTTTCAACAGATTCGTAACCTCGTTCTTTATTTCGTCGAATCTCTTTTGGTCATAGTTTGCTGTGTCCATCTTGTTGAGTGTGACAAGCAGTTGATTAATTCCCAAAACTTTCATTAACCAAACATGTTCCTTTGTCTGGTCTTGCACACCTTCACCCGGCTTGGCCGAAACTACGAGAATACCAACATCAGCCTGCGACGCGCCAGTAATCATGTTCTTGACGAAATCCCTGTGTCCTGGAGCATCGATAAGAGTGAAATACCACTTCTGCGTCTCGAAAGGTCTGTGCATGATGTCAATTGTGACTCCCCTTTCCCTTTCTTCCTTGGCCTTGTCCATTACGAAAGCGAACTCGAAAGTCTCCTTCTTCAATTCAGTGGCAAGCTCCTTGAGCTTTCTCATCTCTTCTTCCCTGATGGCACCAGTATCGTACAATAGCCTGCCTACTAGGGTAGACTTGCCTGCGTCTACGTGCCCTGAAGTCATTATGTTAATATGAGGTTTACTGATAGCCATAATTCACCAAATTTCGCTTTAATCTTATTCATCAGTTAGGTTTAAATAATTTATAGCATTTAATAGATTATGTCTTTTAAAGAAGAACTTGACAGTTTTTTATCGCAGTTGAGACAGAAGAATGTAAGATATACTGTGCCAAGTCTTAACTATGCCATAGCAGATGAAGAAATCCAAACCCAAGCAGAACAAGTTATAGGTAGTAGACTTGAGAGAATAGACCCAAAAACAAGGATACTTCATCGAAGGATAAACGTCTTGGATGATGGAAAAGACGGATATGGTACGGCGCTATCTGAAACAGGTCCAGACGAATTTACATTACCATTGAGATTTAAGCTTGATTATGTTTATATGTCATGTTCGTTAAATGGCACCGGTGATAGATGGTTTTCCGTACCTATATACCCTCGCACAAAACTTATAGGTGTAGAACATGGTGGTTCAAGAAGACTTTATAATATAATTCAAGAAGCTGGAAAAGTAATAGGATATAACGTTAAGTGGGAATAATTCAAACTTCAGGTTGTGGTACATCTTCTTTCAATCCTTTTCTTTTCCTAATGGATTTAACAGTTGGCTCGAACAAGTCCCTAGGCACCTTTTCAAACGTCGTCTCTACCAATGAATAGAATCCTCTGCCGCTCGTTGCCGACTTGAGCGAAGCATCAAATCCAAATATGTCACTAACAGGAACTTTGGCAGATATTACAGATGCACCTCTCTCATCCTTCATGTCCAGAATCTGTCCTCTTCTATTTTCAACTTCCTTTATTGTATCACCGATCAATTCCGTAGGAATGTCGATTCTGATAACCTGCTTAGGCTCCAAAATCTGTGCACCAGCAACTAACATAGCTTGTCTGATAGACCATCTGACAGCAGGCCTTATCTGCCCTTCACCCCTGTGTACAGGATCTTCATGTAATTCTGCATCCATTAGCATCACTTTCAATTTCGAGCACGGCTCCCTTGCCAACGGTCCGTCGTCCATCACATCAGTGAAAGCATCCTTAATCACTTCGATAACTTCATTCAGGTACTGAATGCCTTTAGTTTGATCAATCAAAACGCATTTGTTGTGCATTGAAATGATGTTTCTTGCTTGATCATAATCCATCCCATATTTCTTGAATTTTTTGAACAGCTCTATATTCTTGCTTTTGATCTGTCCCTCACTAGGGAGGTCACCTTCAAGCATCGCCTTGTATACTCCTTCTTCCAACGGCTCAACAATGATGTCGAACTTGTTGTGCTTGTTCGGTGACTTGCCTTCTATTTCAGGAGACTTGTCAAACAATGTTTCGCGATAAACGACAATAGGCTTTGACATATCAACAGCTATTCCCAGGTCACGAAGTTTATGTTCGATCTTGATCTCCAAATGCAGTTCACCAAGGCCGGAAACAAGATATTCGCCTGTCTCCTGGTTGATTTTGACAATAAGAGTAGGATCTTCTCTACCCAACCTTTTCAACATCTCTACCAGTTTGGGCAATTCCATAGGATTTTTTGGCTCAATGGACTTGGTGACAACAGGCTCAAACAAGTGCTTGATTTCTTCGAAAGGTTCAATAACCTTTCCCGCATCAGTAATAGTTTCACCAGTGAATGCATTAGGTATGCCAACAATACCTACAACATTTCCTGCAGTAATTTCCTCTATAGGTATCCTCTGTATACCACGATAGACAACGACCTGCTGTAGCTTTTGGGTTTTGTGTTGCGAGATTAGATAAACATCCTTACCTTTGAAAATCTTTCCAGAAAAAATTCTACCTGTTGCAACAAAGCCGACATGAGGATCGGGGACCATTTTTGTCATTATCATCGCAAGAGTTCCATTAGGATTGCAGGAAAGCATATCTTTTCCAACATCACTGTCGACATCACCCTTCCATATTTTCACTATCCTGTATTTCTGAGCCTCAATAGGACTTGGTAGGTGCCTTATAATCATATCAAGAACAATTTGGTGCATGGGCGCTTTCTTTGCGAGTTCATCCTCCTTTCCTTCTATAGTCAAATCAATTATTTCCTTGAATGTCATCCCAGTTTTCTTCATGTAAGGAATTGATATAGCCCACCTTCTGAAGGCTGATCCGAATGCGACTGAGCCGTCCATGACACTTACTACCCATTTTGTTTTGTACTCTTCTGGAGCATACTTTTGGATTAAAAGATTAACATCACGGATAACTTCTTCAAATCTTTGTATCATTTGCTCTGGCCTAAGCTTCAATTCGCGGATAAATCGGTCTACCTTGTTGATAAATAGCACTGGCTTTACGTACTCTCTTAAGGCTTGTCTCAGAACAGTTTCAGTTTGTGGCATGATGGACTCAACAGGGTCGATTAAAACAATACAACCGTCCACAGCTCTCATGCTGCGAGTTACGTCACCTCCGAAGTCTACATGACCCGGTGTGTCTAGCAAATTGACCAAAAAACCAGAACCTTCATAATCATGGACCATGGAAACTGCAGAACCGTAGACAGTTAATTCACGCTTACGTTCTTCTGGATCTATCCAAGTGACCATCGCTTTTCCAGCCATCTGTTCGGCTATCATTCCCGCGCCACTAAGAAGGTTATCAGTCAAAGTTGTTTTTTTCCACCTGCAAAGGGTTCCCACCCGTTACAGTCCGTGGTGAACATGACTGGCCGTCGCAATATTTCTAATTCTTATCGGATCTTTCATTACTTCCATGATTCTTTCAGTCATCTCTTTTTTAGCCATTTTAACCTCCTTTTAACTTCGAACTTTAGTTTTTAACTATTTAAACTATTTTCTTATGATATTTGATACGAAATGGTGAAATAAAATAACCCGTTTTAATAAGAACTTGTTTAATTATTTCATAGTTTTTTGCACCTGACTTTATCGCCTCTTCTATCACATTTCTTACTTCGACAGGTAGTTTTTCACCCTTCTTTAGTCTTTTAGCATTAACAAGCCTTTCAAGTCTTTTGTATCTCTCTGTTTTTATTTCAGGTGCAAAAAGTATGTCGTGACATTTACTATTATCCGAGTTGTTTATAATCAACTTTTTCCATTTCCTGTCTAGAATTATATATGATTTTATTCCAAATTGTGATAGCAGGGTTTTTATAAGTTCACTGTTAGGATATACACTACAATCTACTGTATCACCATACGAGACTGATCCGTCTGATTCAAAAATTCCTTGCAGAAATCTTTTTTGAACATTCTTAGGGGAGTCCAACAACCAATTGACATTTATGGGATTATAAGTAGTTGTCTCACGTTTTTCAAGACCGAGGGCTATTGTATAAATCCAACTTAGAAGAAGTGAACTTTGCGATGACCATCTATACTTATTAACATCATCTTTTATTTCATGTGCATTTAATCCAAGTTTTTGTATGCATTTACAGAAGAAATCACCAAGTTTTTTATTTGTATCATATACTTTAGACAATTTCAAAGCTATCGAATCCCTGTTAGCAGTAGGTTTACTTGTATCTCCTACTATCATCCCTAAAATAAAACCGAAACACTCGTCTTTTCCCATTTCAGGTAGCATGGTACCATTAGATTTTAATTGGAGAATAACTTTCTCTACATCTACCCAAGATTTCACTCTTTTCGGAACTTGTATTACAGGAGCTTTAGGAATCCCACTTGAACCAAGATTAAGAGGTAGCCAAACAAATCCTCTTTCAGGTTTCCCGATACATAGAAGTAATTTCAACCATCTAACCAATCTCGGAGCATCCTTTCCTTTTTTCCAATTATAGGTCACAATGTAACTTTTCCCGATTTTCCTAGCTAATTCACGAGGTGATAGTTTGTCTTTCAATTTAACAAAGTTACAAAATCTTTCAAAGCTTTCGATTTCTTTTTTAGAACAATTTAACGAGAAAGATTTTATGAAATTAATCGGGGTTTTCTCAGTTTTGATAAAAGTTTCTACTTTTTCAGATATTCGAAAGATTTTATTATCGCTTTTTCTAGACCTCATTCGTTGTAATACAGTGAAAGGATGTATTGACAAAAGTCGACCAATTTCTTTATTTGTTAGACCAATTTGCTTTAAATCTAATACAGTGGTAGTTGAAACGTTAGTTTTGGGATTTGGTTTAGAACCTGCATGTAGCCATGAGTCAACTGTACTTGTAGGATAGTTCAATATCTTAGATATACGTCTTTTACCTAATCCACTATCATGTAGTTGCATGGCTTCTTTATAAATTTGAAGTTTTTTCCTGTTTTCTAATTCAGATTTCTCTATTTGCTCAACTAAATCTTTACGTAACTCTTCAGGTATTTTATCTAATATTTCGTCTGGTATAGCCAATCTAACTTCTCTCATTCTCATCTCCTCTTCAATTTTATCATTATGTGCCCGCCCAATTCTTGAGGTAATTCTTTTACTATTTCTGTCTTTTCTCCTGGATATCCGTGTTCTGCTGTAGTTACATACTTATGTACTGTAGCTCTTGGTTCTTTTATTATTCTCGCCAACTTATTACTCCATACACCTTCTGGACGTTTACTTAGTTCTTTTAATATTTTTTTAACAAGTTCTGGTCTTTTCGGACCTCTAACACCAACCATATCATAGACACCTATCCATAGTATGGAATTTGTTATTTATAAAGATTTCTACACGTAAACATCTATATCATAGACACCTGTTTACGAAATGAAAAGCTTAGGTAAATTAGACACGTGTCTATTTAAAGATTTCTATAACTATGAACAATGACTCTGATTATATTAAGTAGCAGTACCTTCTATTTAGTTCCAATTAGAAACTGAACCCCTCTATACCTTTTGTTAATTACTTTAACTTTGAATCCAACTTGTTTCATGAAGGCAGGTATTTCACCTTCCAAATTATCTTGTATATATTTCCCTTCATCAAAAAACTCATCAAAAACCTTTTCAAACAAAAGAATAATTTTCCATAAGGTATTTTTGGGTTTGCCAAAATCGGCTATTACAACTTTCCCATTAGGTTTCAGACATCGATGCATTTCACTTAAAACTTTTATCTTAATCTTTGTCGGTAAGTGGTGGAGAACTAACACATTCGTAATAACATCAAATTTAGAGTCTCCAAATGGTAGCTTTTCCCCATAAGCTCTTTTCAACTGAATCGAGGCCTTCACTTTTCCTATCTTTTTCATCGCAAGGTTAAAAACAGTCTTATCAGGATCTATTCCTACAACTTCAGAATTTGGATGCATTTCTTTCACTATA
The DNA here is from genome assembly GCA_964373665.1 of uncultured archaeon. GTDB lineage: Archaea > Aenigmatarchaeota > Aenigmatarchaeia > CG10238-14 > SCSR01 > JACOWB01. The sequence continues at coordinate 9,709 of CAYJVM010000017.1, forward strand.
ATTAATAAAGCTCCTGTACCACAGCCTACATCTAAAACAGATTGACCATTTTTAATCTTTGCAAGTTTTAATACTTTTCTTTTAAGTTTTTTACCAAAACCAATAGACTCTGTTAGCAGATCATAAAACCGTGTTAAGAAATTAAAACCAAATGGCGGGACTATCTTATAGTTCACTCTAAACCTTTACCTCGCGCCTTCAGCTTCCTTCTCTATCCTTTCCCTTTCCCTTATAGCATCACTCTTCTGGTTGTCTTTATTGTAAGTGGCGATAATCTCGTTTGTTAAAGAATCGACCATAGTTTCCTTCTTGCCAAACGCCTTCCTGTATGATGCTTGAGTTATGATCTTCAATGCAATATCAATCCTCCTTTGTGGCGATGTTATGACAGCCCTCCTGACAATTATCCCACCAACCTGATATCCAGCTATCTCCTCCCTAAGCGCCGCGTTCTCAATCGCTCTTATCAGAACTTCGATAGGGTTCTTTTTCGTCTTTTCATAGATTTTATCAAATGCATCCTTGACAATTTTGTAGGTTGTGATATACCTGCCAACTACTCTTCCTGAACTATGATAGTGCTTCCTACCTTTATGTCCAGGAACCATCATCTTGTTTATCAATCTCTCGACTATATTCATCTTCGATTTGTAGAACTGTTGCTTGGAAAACCTGCCGGAACTTTTCGGGAACAACCTTGGAGAAAAATTGATGTAATTTTTCAATCCAGCATCGTTGACTTGAATTCCACTAACATCCCACTTGTCGAAAAGTTTTATGTCTGCCATTCACTTACCTCGACGGTTTTTGCTTCTTTCCCGTCAGTATCTGATCCAGTGCAACTCCGTTGACACTGGACACCTTGTACTTCAATCCCCACATGCTTCCCACGGAGCCGCCTTGAGAGCCCCCAACTCCTTCAATCAAAACCTCGTCGTGCTCGTTGATGTGATCTATTGCATGATTGCCCGGGACAAATGCAGTCACCTGGACATTGTTCTTAATCAACTGCACTCTAACAGCTTTCACCAATCCCGACGAAGGCTGCTTTTGCTCAACAGTTCTCTTGCTGATAACAAGTCCTTTAGCTTGAGGGGCGCCGTGCAGAGGGTCTTCCTTCCAAAGCTTTTTCTTTTTCCTCAGATACTCTACTTTTTTCCATCTATAATGCTTTCTTATCTGCTTCAATTTTCTACCTGCAAATTCTCCCGGCATACTTTCACCTTACCAAGACATCGCTTATGTCATGGTTTCTTTGTAATAGCTCTTTAAATAACTTTAAATTCCTGCCGTCTCGTCCTATGACGATGGCCTTGTTCCTTTTATCGACCCTGATGTCAACGAAAGTTTTCCCTTCCTCGATTCTGACTTTGATGGTATTCGCTTGTGGAATCAAGTTCTTCGCAAACTTGTCTACGCTATCCGAGAACTCGAAAATTTTTATGTTCTTTTTTATCAAATTTTCAGTGTTCCTTACACTGCTACCGTTCTTCCCTATAGCCTTACCCACATCACCTTCACCAATCACAAAATAGACATAGTTGTTATTGCTGTCTATTATGCAATCTCTGACGCTAACTCCCGTAAGCTTCTCGAAGAGTGCAACCAATCTTACACTTTCTGTATCGAAGACTATGGGCATATTTTATCCTTTTATCGCAAGCGCGGACACAGGAAATGGCTTACCGCAAATAACTCCAAGCTCTCGGCTTGTCCCGTCGAACATCTCTAATTTCATGTTTGAAACTTTTATATTATGCTCGATTTCTTGTCTTCTGGTGAAAGGCAAGTTGTTTGACATCACAATCAATTTCGGTTTGTTCGACATTATATAACCCAACGACTCTTTGTACCCCAGTATTATTTTATTGGATTTGACTGCCTGTTGTATATCTTCAACCAATCCCATTTACGTCACTGAAACTAATTGTAGTGGGGATTTAAATACTTAACAACAATTTTAAGTTAGAATGTCGAAAATTAAAAAAGCATCAACAGTGTCGTCATATCCTCCAGTATTCTCATTGTCGATAAAAAAACCTGTCAATCCAAACAAGTTTTATGCATTTCCACTCTTGGGGATACTTGCGAAGCTGTTTATACTGATCCCGATACTCATAGCGTTATTAGTTCTGTATGTGTTCTCGTTTTTAATAATGGTTCTCAACTCGTTTTACGTACTCTTCAACGGCAAGTTCTGGAAATTTGCTTATGGCTTGTATCGCGGTATCATAAATTGGCAATTGCAGACAACGTTTTTCCTATTCGGTCTAACAGACAAATATATAGGCGTGCCATTTGCTAGTTCTGCCAGTAACGTCTGGAAGGGCAAGTTTGGAAAGGACATGAAAGCCAATTTGAAATTTCCAAAATCCCCCAACAGGCTATTTGCAATTCCACTGTTCGGCGGTCTAGCTAGAATTTTGCTGCTGACACCATTTTTCATATACAAATCTGTTGTGAGTTACGGTTCCTTGATAGGTGTTGCATTTTCATCGTTTCCGGTTTTGTTCAACGGGAGATATCCTGAAAGCACTTACGAACTTGCGAGAGACGCACTTCGCCTGAGCATGAGCGCATATATCTACATGTACGGGTTGGCTGACAATTATCCGAACTTTTCAATCTCAATGAGAAACCAAGGCATTAAAATATTTCTGATAGCACTTGGTGCCGTGTGGTTTTTATTGGATATGATATTTAGATTAGGATACAGGTAGTTTAGTAAGATTTATAGCTTGGGTGAAGATTACAAAACATATGCGCTTAAATTTTAGGCATCCGGGTTGGTGAAAAACATGGCTGAATATAAAAAAGAAGGCATTGGGTTGAAACCGGAAAGCGGCACAAAAGTCGATATTTTTGGCATGCGCTACAGTATTTTAGCTACTGCCCGTCAGACAAATGGACAATATGGTCTTGTGGAAGCAATCGCCTCAAAAGAGGCGAATTCCCCCCACATTCACAGCAAAGAGGACGAGGCATTTTACGTTCTCAGTGGTGAGTTGGAGTTTCGAATTGGCGACCAAATCATAACAGGAACTTCTGGCACATTTATACATGCCCCAAAAGGTATTGCTCATACATTTAGAAGTACAAGTGAAGAGCCTGCAAAACTTCTAATCTGGGTATTTCCTGGTGGTTTCGAAAGGTTTTTTAGGGAAATAGATGGCACGACTAGTGCAAATAAAGTTATGGCTATTGCCAAAAAGTATGGCTTAAAATACCCTTGACCACTTTAGGTATTTTAAGTTTTATTATGTGAAGAATGCTTGCAGCAATCCACGATTAGTATATGCACACCAAGTTTTCACTCTTCGCTTCTGACAAGCAAGTCGAACATTCCAGTTCCGGCAGGAACAATTTGTCCGACCATCACGTTCTCGAAAATTCCTTGCAGGTTATCGACTTCGTTCCTTATAGAAGCCCTCACCAAATGCTTTATAGTCTCTTCGAATGCCGCTCTTGCCAATATAGAAGTCTTGGCGCCGGCGACACCATACCTTCCAATAGAGTCGATAACACCCCCGAATACCATTATATCAGCAACTAGTGTGACATACCTAGCATCGATATCAAGCGCTTGTTCTTGCATAGTCTTTAGAGCCTCTCTAATGATAACGCTTCTCGCAGCTTCAATTCCAAGGACAGATTCAATTTCATAAATGTCATTCGTATAAGTCCTTCTCTCATCAACTTCCTTGATCTTCAGCACATCGTTCAAGTTGGTCCCAATGGTGTTAATTATCCAGTTTTCTTCATCCTTTCTGACCAGCGCGTTCTTTATGCCTTTCATGCCACTAACAGGCAATCCCAAAATCTTCTCCTTCAACTTTTGCAACTCCTTCACATTTTCTGTTTTTGCAATCACAGAAATCTTGTCCTCCCTCGACCTGATGCCCACGTTCTTTACATTCTCCTTAATTGCCTTTTGCATTGGTTCCACCTTCCTCTTGTCCGACACTTCAATTTCTATGGCGTTTTCATTCAAGTTTAGGGAAATTCTATTGATCAGATTCAAAACTTTCTTTTCAATTATAGACTCTGCCAATTTTGCCGCATCATTTGCATTGTTGTGCTCCCGTTTCAAATAAATCGTCATCATTGGAGTCTCTGGAGTTTTCTTCGCGTCAAAAATTTCTATCAATCTAGGCAGACCGTACGTGACTCTTATACCTGCTGTACCGGCAAAGTGATATGTACGCATCGTCATCTGAGTGGCTGGCTCAGATATACTTTGTGCTGCGATTATTCCAATGCCTTCTGCAGGTTCGAACCTGCCCTGGTCGAAGACATTCTTAATTTCATCGAATAACTTTTGCTTCTTCTCATTACTCAACCTAAGCTCTTTGCTAACTAGTTCTATTTCTTCAACCAGCTTTGTAGGCAATCCATCATGCAAACTTGGCTGCGATTTCTCTGACATTTATACCTCCAACCTGTATTTTGGAAGGATCAAGGCCATCCTCACCCGGCACAAACTGCACAATCCTGTTTGCACTATCCCTTACAGTGCCGTCATACTCCACTTTAAGATCCTGCAGCGCACCAACTAACCTTCTTTCCATATAGCCGCTGTGCCTTGTCTTCAGCGACTTGTCCATAAGAGACTCTCTGCTGTTGATAGCGTCGAAAAAGAATTCAAAAGGCGTAACTCCGTCTTTGAATCCTCTACTAACAAATCCGGTCGCCTCCAAACTCAATGTACCAGGCTTGAAATGCGGAAATGTTCTCTGATAGTATCCCTTCTCTATCCTTTCCCCCATAACCATCTCCTGTCCTACCATTGCAGCTGTTTGCACAATGTTAACCACGGAACCTCTTGCGCCGCTCTTTACCATCGCAAGCGTAAAGTTGTCTTTTATATGCTTCTCAAGAACTTTCTGCACATCATTCAAACCATTTCTCAATATAGTCTTTACACTGTGGTCCAAACTTTCTTTTGGAGACCTTCCGACGAGAAGCTTTAGCTCACCTTTCTCATACTTCTTATTAGTATCATCAACATCTCTCCTGAGTCTCTCAATAATTTCTTTAATATCCCTTTTCGCAACTTCAGGTAGGTCCTGATCTGATAGGCTTATTGAAAATCCGATCAACATCAAGTATCCTATCGCAAGCCTTGTTATGTTGTAAATGAATTTTTTGGCGGCTTCTCCTCCGTACCTCTTTTCTATCTTGTCAACTATCTTGCCTGCCTCAGCACCTATCGCTACCTTGTCAATCGATCCTTTCATGAGTTTACCCTTTTCTATCAGAACGGTCTCCCCCGTGTTAGATTTGAACTCGAGGTCAAAATCTCTTGGCAAAAACAGGCTGAACACTTCTTTTCCGCTTAGGTGATCCTTGTCAGGCAATTCAATCTTTTGGTCAATTGCTCTCAGCAGTTGGATATAGTCCTTTCTAGAGAGTTTGACATTGTCCTGCGTTAAAAGATAGGAACCTGTTATGTGATCTCGAATAGCGCCTATGATAGGGCCTGAGAATCTCGGACTTCGGATATGTTTCTGGATCATCATTAGATTCTCCACCTCCACCTTCGCCTCCTCTGTTTGAGGAACATGCAGATTCATCTCATCGCCGTCAAAGTCTGCATTGTAAGGCGTAGTTGCACTAAGGTTCATCCTGAATGTCCTGAATGGCATAACCTTTACCTTGTGTCCCATAAGGCTCATCCTGTGCAGGCTAGGCTGCCTGTTGAAAATCACAATGTCGTTGTTTTGCAGATGCCTTTCGACTATGTACCCCGGAACTATTTCCTTTGAGATCTCCTCCTTGTTAACATCGGTTATCTTCTTCCTTCTTCCGTCAGGCCTTAGGACATAGTTGGCACCCGGCCATTTTATCGATCCATGTAATACAATTTTTTTAACAACCTCCAAATTACTCTCGTTGACTTTGACCGGAATTGTAAGTTCCCGCGCGATAACTTCAGGTACCCCAACTTCATCAATATCAATCATCGGATCTGGTGAAATGACTGTTCTTGCCGAAAAGTTCACTCTCTTACCAGCCAGGTTCCCCCTGAATCTCCCTTCCTTTGTTTTCAATCGTTGCGACAAAGTCTTAAGCACTCTGCCCGATCTATGCCTTGCCGGCGGAACTCCAGACAGATCATTATCAAAGTATGTAGACACATGATACTGCAGCAATTCCCACAAGTCTTCTAAAATAAAATCAGGGGCCCCCAAATCAAAGTTCTCCTTCAGCCTGTCATTTATTCTTACAATGTCAACAAGCTTATGCGTCAAATCGTCTTCGCTTCTTTCACCCGTCTCAAGAGTAATCGATGGCCTTACTGTGACCGGCGGTATTGGCAACAATGTCAAAACAAGCCATTCTGGCCTTACTTTAAGCCCGACAACGTCAAGGTCTTCCTGCACTATTTTTTCAAGTCTTTCCCTGACTTCGCCGAAGTTAAGGGTTTTCGCACCTTCTACAAAAGTGTAAGGTTTGATGAACTTCAATTTCTTCTGCTCAACATTACACTGAGGACATTTCTTCTTCGACATTGTTACCAGGTCTTTGAAGTTCAGTCTCTTTCCCCTGGCCTTTTCCATGTCTTTAGGGTCAACCAGGATTCTGCTGCATTTATGGCAGAATATTTTCAAAAGCGCGAAAACGATCTTCGAATAGTGGACATGCATTAAAGGTTTTGTCAGCTCCAAATATCCAAAATGGCCGTGGCAGTCCCCGACATTACCGCCGCATGTCCTGCATCTTACACCAGGGTCGATTACACCAAGTCTCGGATCCATCAAGCCGCCTTCTATAGGATAGCCTTCCTGATCGTACAATTCGGTCTTGGTCAGTTTGGCGGCCGCAATACTCTTCACCATTTCCGGCGAGACTATACCAAATTCTATCTTGCCCACCTTCATCAAATTTTCGTCGACTACAACCTTCGGATAAATTAGCATGCTCTTCAACTCGTCTAACATCAGTTTGAACGCATAGCTCATCTCAACGTCAACAATCTTAACCTCTCCATGAATCGGGCAGATTTTCTTGTTCTTTATATGGTCCCGAATGGAAACAAGTCCGCATACTGTGCAAATAGGCACAGTCGTCTTGTCAGAGTCGAACCTTTCCTTTAACACCAATGATGCGCCATGAGCGATCAGGCAGTCCTTCTCCATCTCACCCAATCGCAATCCACCTTCCTTACTTCTGCCTTCTGTCGGCTGTTTAGTCAGAAGGGTAACCGGTCCTCTGGATCTTGCATGTATCTTGTTCGAGACTAGATGATCCAATTTCTGGTAGAACGTGTTGCCGATAAATATCTGCGTTTCATACCTTTTTCCTGTCCTACCATCGTACATTATCTCCTTCCCGTCATTTCTAAAGCCATATCTCATCAATGTATCCCTCATCTCCTTTTCTGTAACCGGGCTGAATGCGGGCGCATCGATTTTTTTCCCAGTCAAAGCTGCAACCTTGCCTCCGATAATTTCCAGCAACTGGCCCATAGTCATTCTAGACGGAATTCCGTGAGGATTGAATATTATATCGGGAACAATGCCATTCTCTGTAAACGGCATGTCTTCTGGCGGAACAATAAGAGCTATAACACCTTTCTGGCCGTGTCTTGATGCGAGCTTGTCGCCTATTTCAGGTGTCTTTAAATCACGAACAGCAACTTTTATCAGCTTGGTCCCGTCTGTAGTGTCTGTTATGAAAACTCTGTCAACAATTCCGTGGTCGCCGTGCCTCAGCCTTACAGAAGTCTCGCGTATATTTTCCAATCCTGTCACGAATCTGTCCATCGTGCCCAAGAACCTCAGCGGCGAAACTCTTCCTATAATAACTTGGTCCGATTCAAGTACTGTTTCGGGGCCTGCTATTCCGTCTTCATGCAAATGTTTGTAAGCTTCCTCGCCGGCGTAACCTCTGACACCAGCCTCAGGAATACCTATCAAATCCTCCTGGCCCCCCAAATATCTCTTCTGTTCCGACTCGTAAGCCCTGTGCATGAAAGACCAAAGCATACCTTTTTGCAGCGATCCTGCATTGATTACAATGCTGTCTTCCATGTTGTAACCATCGAAGGAAGCGACTGCAATCACAAGGTTGTTGCCGTTGGGATGGGAGTCGTAAGGAACTACATCATAAGCGTGTGTTTGGACAAGCGGTCTTTGCGGATAAACCATCACATTTGACTTGGTGTCGACCCTGGACAAAAAGTTAGTGGCAAAAATGCCTATTGATTGGCCGACCATTTTAGAGCCATAGTTTACCCTATCCCCTCTGTTGAATTCGGGGAACGGAATGAATGATGCAGAGAAACCAAGGATAACTGCAGGATCCATTTCCAAGTGAGTGTGCTCGGGTGTCAAGTCGTCATCTTTGAGGGCGATCAAAGTATTCTCCTCTTCCTCGCTGTCCAAGAATTCTATAACACCAGATTTGATCAAGTCGCTCCATTTCAACGCACCAGCCTTCACTTTTTCTACATGTTCCTTGGTAAGCTTTGGAGTCCCGTTCTCTACAACTATCAAAGGCCTTCTTACCCTTCCCGACTCGGACAATATCCTGACTTCGTCCAGCTGTTTGTGGTAAACTGCATTGACTTCGGATGGAATCACTCCTGCCCTTCTTTTGTCTCTAACATCCTTAACCAGCTTTTCCGGATCTGCAGATTCTCCAACAAACTTGCCGTCAAAAAATATAGTTGTCATAATATCACTTTTTCAAAAGCTCCATAACAGGTTTCAAGTCCTTTTCTTGAAGCCCCCTTGAGACTTCTGCCATACAAGCCAGATATTTCCTGAGTCCGATTGTCGCTCCTTCGGGTGTTTCCGATGTGCATAGCTTGCCCCAATGCGTCGGATGAAGTTCCCGTGCTTCGAAATGTTCCTGCGTTGACGTCAGCGGCGAGAGAACATTTCTCATGTGTGATATGGTCTTGATGTAGCTTCCTCTTTCAAGCCTTTGGCTGACACCAGTCCTTCCACCGACCCATGAACCGATTGCCAAGGCTGAAATCAATTGGTTGCTCAGCACATTGGATTCGATGATCGACTGCAGAGGAGGAAGCCTGCCTCTTTTCGTCAGCTTTTGATAATTGTAAGTGACTCTTGTTATCAGTCCCCACTTGCCCAAAAGAATCGAACGCAGCAAAATTTCCAATAAATCTCCGGATAGCCTAAGCCTCTTGTTCGAATAATGGTCCAGATCGTCTTCATCAACCTTGCCCAAGTGAAGCCTTATGACTTTACCTATTGCTTTGGTAAGAAACAATGCTTTCGAAAGCCTGTCTCCAGTTTCCTGCCCTAGATGCGGCAGCAGGTAGCGGTCAACTATCTTGACTGCACGCTGAATCCTATACTCCTTCTGCGGAATTTTCAAGTGCTTCCCAATCTCATCCAGCCCCTCGTCTTTGTTCACGGCCTGGTTTTCATAAAGGTTGATGTAAAATTCTTCCTGCACATCTTCGTCGGAAGACACAGCGTTGACAATGTCCCTGTCGTTTTCAAGCCCCAAAGCTTTAAGCAAAATTCCTACAGGCAGTTTTGTGACGTTGGCAAAGCTCATAGTTATTGTGCCATCGACTCTTCTTTCCAGCAGATGTCTTTGCACATAACCGTCCTTTTCCGAATGTATTCTAGCGATTTCAGCTATGTTTGAAGATCCGACACGGGAAACTATAATTCTATTTGAGGCTATTTCTTCGACTAGAACTAAAATCCTTTCTGTACCGTTTACGATAAAGTATCCACCTTGATCGTCAGGGTCTTCACCCGCTGCAATAAGCTCATCTCTCGACATTTGGGACAGCGGACATATCTTCGACTTGAGCATGACCGGCATGTCCCCAAAGTTCACGATTACAGGCTCACCTTCCTGCTTGTTTATCACAGGTGTAATCTCAACATACATAGGCGCCGAATAAGTCAAATTCCTGATTCTTGCCTCGGAAGGTAAAATTGATCTCACGCTGCCGTCAGCTTCCTTCACTGTCGGTCCCCCTATCTTAAAGTCTCCAAGCTTGAGCTTGATGTCGCCCACATCCGGGACGTCAGGCTTGATGACGCCTATCTCGTTAAGGACCTTGCTTATCCTCCTTGTTATAAAATCGTTATAAGATTCAATCTGGAACCTAACGAAACCTCTCTCTTTAATGTAAGATTGCAATAGTGGGACGAATGATTCTCTCATAAAATCAACCTTTTATCACAACCCTGTAATACACGGCCTCGCCAGAGACAGACGATTTTCTGGTGATCTTGACGACGTCGCCTATCTTACCTCCCATCGCGCTGATTACCGGGTCATTCACTAGAATCCTTGGCAGTTGCCTTGGCGTGATTTTGTAATTTTCAAGCAGTACCTTCTTCTCGTCGTCATTAAGCAGGATGTGCTTCGGCACGAGCTCGTTTTTGGTTATGTCTATCTCCTTCGTCTTAACACCCCTCAGCTCGGCCAGAAGAACAGGTCATGTGCGTTCTGATGTCTAGTGTGGTGTACTCCCAATTAATAACTATCCCCGCGAGGCCGATTTGATATCCTAAATATTATTTCAAAGTTTTTAAGTGTTTCGGTCCATCTAAGTATTTGTTGTTCCTCATAACATACCTTACACTCGCTTACCATAGTATACCTCAGCCGGA
>CAYJVM010000018.1:0-20081 GCA_964373665.1 uncultured archaeon
TGTTAGAGATTAGTGCACTTATGTGTTAATTATGACCAATAGATTTTAGAGAACCAAATAGTATCAAATTTATATATTAGAACAACCATAGTATTGTATAATATTACAAAAGTTCTAAGTGGAGCATCCTACAAATTTGGCATCTCCCGTTGGGAGCACTCTTCCAATGTGGGAGGTCTCGCCGAGACACATATAGTTCAAGCCGTTCTGAATTCTGCATCTTCAGTTTCCATTACGTACTTTACATGCAGAGGCCACACTTGAGTTGCGTCTCCCTGGATTTCACTAAATCGTCCTTTGGGATCCATCTTCCTCCATGACATTCCCTCATCATAAGTGCAGCCAGACAAGTGCCCGTACCACATCTCATCCGGAGCAGTCCTAACACCATATGATATCATCCTTAAAGGAAGGTCTGCAACTCCTCTTTCAACCATTATTTCAATCAATGGCGCGACATTCTGCGTATTGTTCCTTGGCACACCGCCTCCGACAGTATAAATGCCTATCTTCTCAGAATCCACGAAAGCTTGAACCAACCTTTCGCTGTCGATTTCCATATTCATTAGGATAGGATCCCTGCCTTCCTTCCTGCGCATCAGATTGTGGATGTAAGTGTCATTGCCCAGCTCTGAATCGACAAACGCCGGCGAGAAAACCGGCACTCTTCTATTGCGCGCTGACATTAGAACGCCGCGTTCATTCGGGTATGTCTTAACCAGATGCTCGCCCAACATCTCGTTTAAAATGCTCGGGCTGATAACAGCACCGTCCGGCAATTGATTAAGAACAGCGCGGACAACTGCTTCCACGGTATCCAAGTTCGTCTCGGGCTCCAAAGTGTCTGTCACTCTGTTCAGCTTTTGTGCTGCAAGTTCAACATCACTCATTCTTGGGTCGTGCCTATAGTGTGCAAGTCCTATGCTCTTCACCAGCCCATGCCCAAGCAATGCGCCTGTGGTTGATATATAATTCACATAACCTCTGTCTATCATCTCGCAGATAACATAGTCCATCTGCGCCATCGTCATAGCGCCGCTCAATGTCAAGAAAACTCTACAATCAGGATCCCTCACCATTTCCAGTAAAGTCTCCGCGCCATCTGCAACATTAGTTGCCATCCCGCCGTAAGGTTTCAGATTCTCCATAAGATCTCTTACTGTGGTCCTTCCTTTACCCATTCTTTCCCGCAGCGTGTAATACAATACAGGCATTACAAACAGCGGATCGGCAAATACTGCATTTGGAAAGTAGCCGTCGCGAATCTGCCCTGGCTTTGCCCTCCCTTGTGCGTTTATGAAAATCGGCTCTTCACTGCGCTTGTACATCTTGTCTTCATGCCTTTCCGAATAATCACCCACAACAATCGCTCTTCTAGAGCCAACATTATTCGCATAATCTTCCGGAGTCACAATATCCCCAATCATCCTCTCGTTCCTCATCTGTCCGAGTAAATTCCCTAAAGGTGTCCTAGTCTTGCCGTCATAAACAACGCAAGGCACCTGTCCGGAGGACAGCATCCCATACCAGCTGTGGGCCACATCGCCGAGCATCCTGGCGCCAAAAGCCGTATGCCGCATGCCGTCAACGATGTCAGAAACAGTCTTACATTTTCCAAGTTCCAAAGGCTCCAGCTTCTGGAGATTAAGATGATGCATACGTCGTATCAAATACTGAATTGATCAATTAATTATTTATGCTTTCATTCCCGATGATAGAACATGGTTGATCAGGCCTGGAAATCCTACCTGGAAAATACTGAGGTAGTGATTCATGCCGGCGGTATAAGCGAAAGATGGCATCCTGTTACGCAGGGAAAGATCCCGAAAGCGCTGACAAAGATAGGCAAAACCCCGCGGCCGATAATCGACTGGACTATGCTCCCTTATGTCAAGGCTGGCATCAAGAAAATTTTCGTCTCCTTGTGGCACGACCCGGAGAAAATCATTCAGCATTGCAAGACTATATCTGAAAAGTCTGGAATTGAATTTGTTTTCCTGATTGAATGGGAGAAGAGGCTAGGAAGGGCTGGCGTTATGAAGCATTATTTGGAAAATGGCACGTTGGACGCCAAGAAGAACAAAATCACCGCAGGCGGTTCGGATATAGTAAATGTCAATTTAGAAGAATTTTCCAAGTTTCAAACAGAAGGACTGAACCAAGGTTTTCTGGCGACTTTGATTGGAAGTTATACTGGTATGGCACAATTTGACAGAATCATGACTGAGGGGGACATGAACCGGGTTGTAAAAGTTGAAGGCGAAAGAATTATGAAGCTCCCGCCTAATGAATTCGCGAACACTGGAACCGCATTCTTTGACGCAAAGCTTAATCAGGTGTTTCTGAAGATTGATGAGAGCCAGCTTCCACTGGACTGGGAGAACATGGGGAAAGAGCTTTTCGGCAAGGCACATTGCCTAGGAACCGCAAAGATGTTCAAGGACTGGTATCCGCTGAAAACTCCGTATGACTACAAAAATGCGAAGGATGTTGATTTTGAGAAATTGCTGGGAATAGAGTCTGCGGAAAAATATCTCGGCACTTATTCTCCTTAAGTTTTATAAAATGCAATTCTATATTATCCAGATGCAGGGGTCGCCTAGTCTGGTTAATGGCGCCAGCCTTAGGGCTTTATAGGAAAGCTGGTGGGTTAGTCCCTTCGAGAGTTCAAATCTCTCCCCCTGCACTCACCTTATTCAACAACTACCGTGGCGTTGATTGATTTGTTAGGAGTCTTGATTGTAATGACATAGCTTCCCTTTTCAAGATTTTGTATCAAGACTTTCCCCGTGATCTCGCCTATGCATTGGATGCAAACAGTACTTTCTTTGCTGGGAACAGGAAAGATATTGACATCTATCCTACCATCGACAAAGTTAACGTTCCCGCCGACAATATAGCATGGATTTGGCGTAGTCAATGGCACAAATATTGTGACAGAACTCCCTTCCGGCCTTATGTTTATTTCGTCCATTGCCCCGCTTGAGCACGACGACGAATCTGTACTTATTATATATCTCTCGTTTCCATTGGTTTTCGAAAGCAACGCAAAGGCTATAGAAAACAAAACCAAAATGATAACTGGGATTGTAATTGCCTTGGAAAGAGCGCCATCGGGCCTTCGAAAGATGTTTTCATGCCGCATTTAATTAATTAAATGTCTACTGGCCTAAATAAGTGTATACGGCGGTCTTCAGAGTCTTCAATCCCAACAATGCGCATTTCACCCTTAATGGTGAAAGTTCTATCCCCAAAGTTTTCAGAAAATCCTCGGTTGTCAGATTTTTAACGAATTCGGCATCTTTGTTCTTAACCAAATCTATAAGAATGTCCACAGAAGATTGGCTTATGGCACACCCATGACCTTGGAACTTTATTTTATCTATCTTTCCGTCAGTGAATTTAATCTGAATCTCAATATTATCTCCACATATAGTATTCGTATCGTGTACAGAAACATCAAATTCTTTTAAATTACCATAGTTTATAGGTTGTTTGTAACGATTAATTATTTCTTCTACGTAAATATTTTCCATTATTCACACCTTCCAAGAACTTTTCAAAACTATTTTCATCAACCCTAATTACTTTCCATCCTGCTTTCCGCAATTCTTCGTCTCTAATTGCGTCTTTATATTTATCTTTATGCCAGAATTTACCATCATATTCTATGTCAATTTTTTCCATCTCTAGCAATCCCAATTCTCATGCCTTAAACACCGTCCTCACTTTTTCCAGACCTTCAATTAAAATATCAATCTCCTCTTTTGTGTTGTACAAGTAGAAACTGGCCCGGGCAACCGACTGCAATCCTAGCTTGCGCAAAAGAGGCTGCGCGCACATATGCCCCGACCTGATTGCAACTGCAAACTCATCTAGAACATATGCTATATCATGCGAGTGCACACCTGCCATACTGAATGATATGATGCCGTTCCTTGGGTTGGAGTTACCGTCACAAACAAACTTAACTCCTTTTACTTGGTTCATTTTGTCAAAAGCGTAACCAGTCAAGTCATCCTCATGCTTTTGTATATTATCCAGTCCTATTTTCGCCAAATAGTCAATCGCGGCTGAAATTCCAACAGCACCTTCTACATTTGGAGTCCCTGCTTCAAATTTCCAAGGCGAATCATTCCACACACTCTCCTTCAAGTCAACTTCCTTTATCATATCACTTCCTCGCATGAACGGCTCCGTCTTTTCCAGAATTTCGCTTTTCCCATAAAGCACACCTATGTTCATGGGCGCCAACATTTTATGGCCAGAGAATGCCAGAAAGTCGCAATTAATGTCCTGTACGTCGATAGGCATGCTGGGAACAGATTGTGCCCCGTCCACGACAAAAAGGCTCCCGTTATCATGAGCGATCTTCCCAATCTCCTTAACTGGATTCACAGTCCCTAGAACATTAGACTTGTGTGTAATAGAAACTATCTTGGTATTTTTCGTTATCGATTCATTTATCTTTTCAAGATTCAGAGTTCCGTCTTCATTTATATCAACGAATTTGAGCTTCACTCCGTTCTTTTGCAACATTTGCCACGGTACTATATTGGCATGGTGCTCCATTATCGTCAGGACTATCTCGTCGCCTTCTTTCAGATTATTCATTCCGTAAGAATATGCAAGGATGTTCATTGCTTCGTTGGTGTTCCTTACAAAAACTATTTCTTTTTCGCTTTTAGCGCCTATGAATTTCGAGGCTTTCAATCGTGATTTTTCATAAATTTGGGTCGCTTCATTGCATAGTGTGTATATAGATCTATGCGGATTTGCATTATGCTGTTCGTAATAGTTTTTTATGGCTTCGATCACTTGCATAGGTTTCTGTGATGTGGAAGCCGAATCAAGAAAAACCAGCGGTCTGTTGTTTATCTTTCTTTTTAATATAGGAAAGTCTTCGCGGATCTTCGCCACATCCAACGGCATCAAATCAACCCACAGCACCAGTCATTTCCAATTGTATCAATCGGTTAAATTCAACGGCATATTCCAAAGGCAATTCCTTAGTAAAAGCCTCGAAGAAACCGTTAACTATCATGGCTATTGCATCGTCTTCGCTTAATCCACGAGACATTAGATAAAATAACTGGTCCTCTCCGACTTTACCGACTGTCGCCTCATGGCCTACGTTCACTTTGTTCTCATCAATATCCAGCTGTGGAATCGTTCCGGAATTTGATTTTTCATCCAATATCAAGGCGTCGCATTTAGTGTAAGACTTGGAATTTGTTGCACCTGGAAATATTTTTACAAATCCTCTAAAGTTTGTTCGACCACCATCCTTGCTGACTGATTTGTTGACTATCTTGGATGAAGTGTCTGGTGCCATGTGGATTGCTTTTGCGCCTGCATCAAGATTTTGCCCCTTACCTGCGAATGCAATCGATAAAATTTCTGCTCTTGCACCCCTTCCTACAAGAAACACAGAAGGATATTTCATGGTAAATTTGCTCCCTATATTAGCATCCAGCCATTCGACAAAGGCATTCTCGTATGCGCGTGCACGTTTAGTAACAAGGTTGTAAACGTTCGTAGACCAGTTTTGCAGTGTTGTATAGCGGACGTGAGACCCAGGCAACGCTATCACTTCAACTACAGCAGCGTGCAAAGCATCTGCTTGATAAGTAGCTGCCGTGCATCCTTCGATATAGTGAACTTTGCTGTTCGGTTCTGCAATTATCAATGTCCTTTCAAACTGTCCCATGTTCTCAGAGTTAATTCTAAAGTAAGCTTGCAAAGGCATTTTAACCTCCACACCTTCAGGCACATACACAAAACTTCCACCGCTCCAAACAGAAGAATTCAATGCGGCAAACTTGTTGTCGTTTGGTGGGATAATTGTACCGAAATATTTTTTGACAATTTCAGAATAGTCTCTAAGTCCAGTATCCATGTCAGTAAAAATAACGCCCTGCTTTTCCAAATCTTCTTTCAACTTGTGATAAACAGTTTCGCTGTCATATTGTCCTCCCACCCCAGCCAAAAACTTCCTTTCCGCTTCAGGTATCCCCAGTTTTTCGAATGTTCTTCTTATCCCTTCCGGCAAGTCTTCCCACGATTTGACCTGTTTTTCTGTGGGTTTTACATAGTAAACAATTTCATCGAAATTCAATCCAGACAAATCGGCTCCCCATGACGGCACAGGTCTTTTTCCAAAGAATTCCAATGCTTTCAGTCTGAAATCCAGCATCCATTTAGGCTCTTTCTTGATTCTTGATATCTCTTCTACAACTTCCTTGGACAACCCCTTCTTCATTTTGTAAACGGATTCGTCTGGTTCTTTAAAGCCGAATCTAGAATAGTCCTTTTCGATAGTGATTGGTAGATTGCTCATTCACTCACCCTTGACTAGACCGCCGAAAAAGTCGTGTGTAAAAACCAGCTTGCCTTTGAAGTGTATCTTCTCGCTACCTTTGAATGATTTGATGCCTCCTTCCCAACCGCATTCATAAGACCAATCTCCTTTTGTGAAATTCTTAGGTCCTCTTGGCTGGAATGCACCTATTTTGTCGCCTGACGACATGGCAGATTTCAAGAATTGAAATGTCTGGAGTGCAAAATCTTTATTACCGATAAACTCTTCTTCCATACCGCCGCCATATAACTGTGTCCAAAGTGGTTCCTCATCACGCCACACAGTTTCACGACCCCATGAGCGGAAGAAACCGGTATAACTATCCTTGTAATACCACTGTCCTTCTCTAAAGTCCAGTTCAGTGAATCCAGATGCCGAAGAGCCTGTTTCAGGGCCGCTGCCCGCATAAGTGGCTAGGACTGCCTTGCCGATAAAACTATTTAATTCCATCATATCATCCATGAGCAATCGCCTCGTATCCGCTTTCCTCAATCTCTTTCGCCAGCCTATAATCCCCACTCTTGGCAATCATGCCATCAATCATCACATGCACAAATTCCGGCTTTACATAATTAAGAATGCGCTGGTAGTGTGTGATCATGAAAATTCCCATTCCCTGTTGCGCTAGTTTGTTTATCCCGGCAGAGACAAGTTTCAACGAGTCAACATCCAGACCCGAATCAGTCTCGTCCATGATCGCTATCTTCGGCATAAGCACAGACAATTGCAGAACTTCTGCGCGTTTTTTCTCCCCGCCCGAGAACCCTTCATTCAAATATCTAGTTGTGAAGCTCTTGTCCATCTTCAGAGTTTCCAAATGCTCGTCCATCAGCTCGTTGAAATCCACAAAGGACGAACCGCCGTTGTTAAGGGTCTTGTATGTTTTCCACAGGAAATTCTTCAGAGTGACACCTGGGACTTCCACCGGGTATTGGAACCCTAGAAACAAGCCGAGTTTTGCTCTTTTGTCGACTGGCATGCCCACAATATTCTCACCGTTGAATAAGATTTCTCCCTGATCAACGGTGTATTTCGGATGGCCCATCAAAACATAAGATAATGTGCTCTTGCCTGACCCATTCGGCCCCATCAAAGCGTGCATCTCGCCCTGCCTGATTTTCAAATCCACTCCCTTCAAAATCTTCTTCCCGTTTGTAGACGCATGCAGATTCCTTATTTCAAGTTCCATCATTTTTCACCCTTCAAGTTGTACATTTCCAGAAGACAAATCAATCCACCCAGTTCCTTTTCCTTTATTTCGTTCCTTGTGCTAGCGCAAAGGTCGCAAGTAGCTTCACCCAGCCGAAAGTTGCCTGGCGCTATTTCTGCTGTTAGTTTTTTGATCCAATTAACAAGGTCTTTATGGGCCAGGATCTGGTTTACCTTCTTGCCTCTGAGACCGTTTAGATATTGTGATACAGCAGGCTGTGTTATATTCAGTTTCTCCGCAACTTGTTCTTGAGTAAAGCCGTAAGTTTCCACTAAATCCTTCGTTATTATAGACTTGACTTCCGCAGGTATTGAATTGTTAAACATAGTCTGGCAGAAAGTTTTCATAGTATCTATTGAAGCCAAAACCTTAAATATAACATAGTTATAAAAACTGCTTTATACCAGCTTTATCATTCATGAAGCTTTCCAACTTGCCAAACGCCTTTTCCAGCGTCTCCACCGGAGGCAAGAATATAGACCTGAAATGCCCCTTGCCATACACTGCGTCAAATCCTGACCCGTGTGGAAAAACTATTCCAGCATTCTTCAAGACATCATCGCAAAATTCTTCATCATTCTTCCATCTATCGCCTAAAGTGACTTTTGGAAAAATATAAAAGGCGCCCTTTGGCTTAGTTGAGGTAATCCTATTGATTTCATTCAGCCTTTTAAACGCAAACTCTGCTCTTTCCGCCAGTTTTTTATTCATATCCTTTATATGCTCATTGCTCCCGCCAAATGCCTTTGCGCAAGCCTTTTGCATCGGCGTGCTTGCTGACTGTCTTTGCCTGGCCATGCTTTTTGTCCCTTCCTTTAAACCTGTCAAAGCCCCTGAAGGATCATGGAAATACATGTATCCAATTCTCCAACCTGGAACTAGATATCGCTTGGAAAAGCCGTTCAAAACAATCACCGGAACGTCATTCGCAACAGACGCCAATCCTATATGGCTGTCTCCATCGAAAACGATTTCATCATAGATTTCATCCGCAACCAATGCTATGTTATGCTCCCCGGCAACATCAACAACTTGCTTCAAAACAGATTTTGAATAAACCGCGCCAGTTGGATTGTTGGGATTTATCAAAACCAAAAGTTGCGTCGCATCAGTAATCTTCTTTCGTATATCATCTATGTCTGGCTCCCAATCCGACTCTTCAGAAGTCCTGTAACTGGATGCGCCCGTTCCAAAAAACTGCATCCATTGCATATAAGGGGGATATCCAGGCCCGGGCAGCAAAACTCCATTATGTCCTGCGTCCACCCCGCCTGAAAGGAAAAGTATTCCTTCATTAACACCTTGAGTCACAACTACGTCTTCTTTAGAAAGCCTGACAGAATTTTTCCTTCCCTCCCTTTCAATTATAGCGTTCACCAAATCTTCGTCGCCTTCTGATTTGGAATAATAGCCAGCTTGTCCTTTGACTGCTTCAATCAATTCCCGTTTCAAGTATTCTGGAGTGTCAAAATCGAATCTGTTAGGATCCCCGACATTGAAGTAAAATATCTCCTTCCCGTTCGCTTCCAGCTCTTTAGCGACTTTGATCTTGTCCCTGATTGGCGAGCGGAGATTCTTAACTCTTTCAGCCGTTCTAATCATTCTAGCAACCTTCTTTAATTCACGATGGTTCTCCAATCGTTTATACACAAATCTACTCGACGTTTATGCATCCGAAAAGATTAGCCTTCATGTGGTCGTGATAGCACCATCTGCCCCTTTCGTTGAAGGTGAACTCGAACGTCTCACCTTGTTCGAGGCCTCTACATGAGTCGAAAATACCATCCTGTTCTCCAGTCCCGCACTTTTCAATTCCTGATCCCGGATACACTCTATGCGTAGGATGCATAGCGCTTGCAGGCCAATGTTTCTCCATATCCTTATTCGCAAAAGTGACAGTGTCTCCTGCAGAAATATTCAACTGGCTCGGCGAAAAGCCGCTGGCGGTTATCTCGATCTCACGGTTAGTTCCAGCTGCAACAGCATTATCACCTGCTGTATCTGTGCCGCCAGAAGTGCATCCTGCCAGAAAAACCGCCAGAGCTACGAACAAAACCGCAAAAGACTTTATGGCTATCAATTGATGGTTTTGGAACATAAAGATCATGACACGGTGACTTGGAGGGTAGATTTGGGGAAATTGCTTACTGGCCAGTAGGACGTTATACCGCATGCGCTTGAAGCTGTGAATTGAATTGACACTGAATCTCCCGGTTTTATGTCATCGGTATCATGTCCGCAGCCTCTAAAGTCCAGGCCACCGTAATATGTGCCGGCTTGTTTTACGGTGAAATTTATCGTGACCAAATTCCCACTGTCTGCTGAAATCGTCGTTGTCTTCTGGTTGTTAATATAGTAGCCGCTGTCATCGGCTTGGATTGAAAACTCTTTGGTGGCAGGCAATTGGGGCGGCCGTTCAGCTTGGGGAGCTATCACTTCTCCCTGCAACGTCCCAGGAATTGGTTGAGACATTCCTTCTACATTTATCGCATACTCTAGAGTCCAATAATTTTTGCCGTCGATTACTGCATGTACACGGAAGTATATCTTGCTTGTGTTAGGCGCAGTTACATTTGCTGAAAACGTGTCTGGTATGCTGAAATTACCCGAAGCGTACTCTGGTGTTAAAGAGGGGTATCCAGATAGTGCTGGAGTGGCATCAAGACTGTATTCCCCGGGATTAGATTCTGTGCTATAATGGATAGCTGTGTGCGCCAGCGATGTCGCCGGAACTGCGTTAACCTTCCATGTTATCGTGAACTCATCGCCTGCTTTAACATCAGATGGACTATCCATCAATTCTAAAGAATGTTGTGGTGTCGGCGACGTACAACCCGCTAAGAAAACGATGAAGATGATATATATTGCTCTTTCCATGATTTTATTTGTTCGTCATGATGAATAAAGTTTGCGATTGCTGAGGGCCAACCCTGTATTTAAAAATAAGGTGACAAAGGATAGTATGGATTTTCAAGTTTGGGCTGAAAAATACAGGCCAGCAAAGCTGGCCGATGTCATCAACCAGAGCCATGCTCTTGAGAGAATAAAGGCGTTTGTGAAGGACAAGAACATTCCCCATATGCTTTTTGCAGGACACGCGGGCACTGGAAAGACTACCACTGCACTTGCTATATCAAAAGAATTATATGGGAATAATTGGAGACAAAGTGTTCTAGAATTGAATGCTAGTGTAACTCCAGATACTCCAATATTGATAAGAAGAAATGGCAAAGTAAGAAGAACTAATTTCGCCGAACTAGATAAAATCTACTTTTCAAAGAATGAAGAAAAGGCGCCTATAGACGATTTGGAAGTATTGTCTATTGACGGCGAATATAAGATAAGATTCCTTCCAGTAAGCTATGTTTTCAGACACAGAAAAGAAAAAATTGCGAATATAAAATACGAAGGTGGTCTCATTAAGACGAGTCTCGATCATTCTCTAATTGTTATAGATAAAAATGGCTTACTTGTACCGAAAAGAGTCGAAGAATTAAAGATAGGCGATCATTTAATCACATTTAAAACTACTATGAACAGTTCTCAAGATGTAGTGGAAGTAGGTTTTCAACCTAAACTTTTTAGTCGACTCAAAAGTGGAGTTCAAAGAAACCCTAAAATAAAAATCAGCCTTGATAAACTGGACTTAAATGAGGAATTGCTATGGACTATGGGATTATATTTAGCGGAAGGTTGTACGTCTCTTAGAAATAATACAAGCGGTCAAACAATATTCACTGTGGGGTATCCCGAAGAGGAAAGACTGGCTAACAAAGTTACCAATGTCTTTACAAATTTAGGAATGCCTATTACTACATTTAAAGGCAAATCTGGTTTTGACAGGAAAAGGGAAAGTTCATTACAAGTTCGCATTTTGAACACGCAAATTACGAAATTTTTCAGAGAAAAATTCTATGATTCACGGATACATACAGCTGGTCATAAACGAATACCTAGCTTTGTATTCGACATAGCCGAGCATAACAGACAAGCATTTTTAAAAGGATATTTTGAAGGCGAGGGGAGTGGTGACTGGAATTCTGTAGCTAGATTTAGTTCTGTTTCAAATGAATGTCTAATTGATGTTGCTTGGCTAGGTAGATTGTCTGATTTAGAAACGTCATGTTTTGATAAAGAAGTTAGGATAATTAAAGAAAATCCTAAATTTTCATACATAAAATCTGAGCTTTTACCTTCTCATTTGGCACATAGCATATTGCATGATTTTAAATTAAAAGAGACCCGGTTATTGCGCCATTCTCTCTATTCCAAGAAAAGTAATCGTGTGTCTAAAAAGATTATTTCAGAACTTATCTCTAATCTGGAACATCAAGATAGTGTACTTTTATCAAATGTCAGAAAACTTCTGAATTCTGATTTGTCTGTAGTCGAAGTAAAATCGATAGAAATTGGAGACTATGATGATTATGTTTATGACGTTTCCGTTCCTGGAAGCCAAATGTTCTGGGGCGGTACTATACCCATATTACTTCATAATAGCGACGAACGCGGGATAGACGTTATTAGAGGCAAGGTGAAAGATTTTGCCCGGATGAAATCCATCGGCAACATGCCATGGAAGATTGTAATATTGGACGAAGCGGACGCACTTACTCAAGAGGCGCAGCACGCTTTAAGGAGGACTATGGAAAACTATACCAGCGCCACTCGATTCATCCTCTTGTGCAATTACTCATCAAAAATAATCGAGCCCATCCAATCCAGGTGCGCCGTCTTCAGATTCAAAGTTCTAGAGGACACTGACATCAGACAATATGTTGAAAGGATTGTTGAGGGGGAAAAACTGAAGATTGAACCCGATGCAATCGGCGCTGTCGTTTACCTCTCTGAAGGAGACTTGAGAAAGGTTGCGAATCTACTGCAAGCATCAGCTGTGACGAAAGAGAATATAACTGAGGATATTGTTTATGATATTGCGAGCAAAGCAAAACCGACAGATGTAAAGGATATGCTAGATTTAGCATTAAAAGGAAAATTCATAGATGCACGGAAGAAATTACAAGAAATGTTGTTGAGGCAAGGATTATCTGGTAGCGACATTATTTCTGAAATTCACCGCCAGATTTATTCTTTAGACGGTATATCCGAAGATAAGAAAGTTCAGCTTATTGAGAAATGTGGCGAATTTGAGTTCCGTCTGAGTGAAGGTGGGAATGAAGTTATCCAAATTGAAGCATTTTTAGCCAGTTTTTTAATACATTCCAAATCCAAATAAAGCATTGAATGGTTTTATGGCTGCGGGAACTTTGAATTTTGGTGTGGGTGATTTGATTCTTTTGTTCACTTCATCTATTGTTCTTTGGGTAAGCGCCAAAATTTTCGGCTCAAGTTTGGGCTTGTTTTCTGCGTTTGTGATTCGCATTCTTGCTTCGCTTGCTTCAAAGTTTGTGGTGATTTTTTCCCCCACATTGTTATCAATGATTTTAATATCGATTCTAGTAGACGTTGTTCTAATATCCGCATTTGGCAAAGTGGGTTTAATTAGGGCGTTTTTAATAAACATATTCCCAACGCTTGTGTTTGTCGGCGGTATAGTGCTGTTGATAGGTGCCATAGGTGCCGCAGAGGCTGTTTGACATGTGGACAGAGAAATACAGACCCAAGGATCTGGGCGATTACGTCGGCCAAAAGCCGGCTGTTGAAAAATTTCTCAAGTGGATAAAGAGTTGGAAGAGAGGCAAGTCGATTTTGTTTCACGGACCTCCTGGAACCGGCAAGACGTCTTTAATCGAGGCGTTCTCCAAGGAAAACAACTATGAGTTCATAGAACTTAATGCATCCGACTTTCGGAGCAAACGCCAGATTGAGGACGTGCTTGGCCAGTCTATGATGCAGGCTTCTCTATTTGGCAGGAAGAAGATTTTCCTGGTTGACGAGATTGACGGATTGGCAGGCAGAGCAGATTTAGGAGGGGTTGGCGCGATAATAAGAGTCGTGAAGGAATCTAGATTTCCTGTAGTGTTGACATGCAACATTCCTTATGAACAAAAACTGCGGGCGTTAAAGGAATATTGCGCGACTGTTGAGTTCAAGAAATTCACTGTATTTGATATTGACGGGAGATTGAAGCAGATCGCTCATGAAGAGGGAGTCCAAATAGACAGGGAGTTAGTGAGACAAATTTCTAAAATGGCGGAAGGCGACTTGCGTGCCGCTGTAATTGATTTCGAGTCCGTTGCCCGCGGCAAAAAACAAGTCGGTCAGGAAGACTTGGGAAATCTGAGCTACAGAGAAAGGGAGCAGACCATTTTCAACGCATTAATGACTATGTTCAAAACTAAATCGGCGCTTGTGGCAAAACTTTCGATAAACGGCGTGGACAAGGATCCTGACGAGATTTTCTGGTGGATTGAGAACAACATCTTGAACGAGTACGAAGATCCGAAGGAGATTGCAGCGGCGTATGAGGCTCTTAGCAGGGCGGATATTTTCCGACAGAGAATAAAGTCGCGGCAGAACTGGAAGTTGCTGGCTTATATGATTGATTTGATGACTGCGGGAGTCGCAACAAGCAAGAAGGATGCATACAAGAAATTCACGCGATACCAGTATCCCAGCAATTTGATTGTTTTAGGCGGGAGCAAGTTTGAGAGAAAGGAGGAGAAGGAAAGGTTGTTGGAGCTGTCGAAACAATTGCATTGTTCCACAAGGAAAATCAGGAAAGAGTTTCTGCCGTACATTAGGCCCTAGTCATTTCTTTTTGAAAAAGTCTGTAACTTTGTCTACTCCGCGATCAACTGCGTCTTTTGTCTTGTCAACAAAATTATTCGCTTTCTGTCTAGTGCTGTCGGTAGTTTGACTGCCTCGCTGTCCTTGATCCTGTTGCCTATTGCCATCTCTTGCAGAATCTCTTAGCTTGTCGCCGACATCTTTCTTTATCTCACCGACTTCCTTCTTGACATCCTTCCAAGTATCTCTAGCTGTGTCCTGTGCTTTTTGAGTTGCATCTGTGAACGGTGATGTAGGTTTGTTCGGTGTGGTTTCTCTTGCAGTTCGCGATGCGCCATTAAGCATGTCTTTCCTATCAGGTTTCCTTTCGTTATACTGCTGATTAGGTTGCGATTGTTTCCAGTCCCATGACTTGGCTATCATGACTGTTCTTTCACCCAGTCTGTACAACTGCCCTTGTTGAAAATTGATGTCGGTTATGGCACCTCTGCTTCTGTTGCCTTGTAAAGTTACGGAAAGCGCCGTCTTGTCTTTGTCGTCTAAAATCCAGTCTGCCACAACAATCTCCGAGCCTCCGTCAATGCCAATCTGTCTTAGCCCCTCCATGTATAAGAAACGCTCTGGTGATGCTGAAACTTTCATTCCATAGTTGCCCTGGTTGTCCGCTCCTGCTATGTAATCGACAAAACCAAAAACCCTGCCGGATGCGCTGACATACATGTTTGATGTAGACCTCTCGACTGCCTCTTTTGTGACCAATGGGTTTTTCGTACCTAGTGTCTGATTGAGTCTAGGCACAGGATCCTGACGCCTGTCTGCTGATTCTGTTATCATATCTGCAATCTGACCTTCATTTATTTCCACACTAGATATACCTCCGCTGATTCCTTGCAGCCTGCCCAATGTCTCAGCTATTCTCACGGCACCGTCAACGCCCGCAGTGTAGAAATAAGGATTGCTGTTCGCGTCAACCAGCCTTACATATTCTTTGTCAACTCCATTTTGCCGTCCAACAACAACATCTGTCGCCTTCAATGTAGCGTCTGTATGATGGATGTCCACCCGGTAATTCTCGCTAGCCCACTGGTGCAGTGGAACTCTCATGTACTGTCCTTCAGACAGGTTGTTGAAATAAGATGGTCTTGCAGATTTTCTTTCGATTTTTGCAGCAGGCTGTTGACTTGCTGTCGCAACATTAGAATAAAGCTCCGTGGGATTGACTCCAGATACTAAAGTTACACCAGTCATCCCGCCCGCGAACAAAAGCCCAACTAGGCCACGAATTATTCCATGCCCCATAACACTATTTCGCGGTATTTAAATAAATCCGTTTCCATCTTTAGATTACGATGAGGTTCAAAGGTTTTGGCGAAGCTTTGTTTGGAATGGCAATGTCTCTGTTTATAGTCGCGTGCCAGCAACCGCAGCCTGCACCTAGATCAGTAATCGAGTTGTATAAGACGCCAACGCCTACAAGAACAGCTGTAGTTATAACCGATCCGGCTACCCAGGCAGCTATCAAACAGATGGAACCGGCAGTTCAAACAGCTATCGCTACAAAAGGTCCGATACATCTTCCGGCAATAACGCCGCAATCACCAACGCCTACTTACACACCAACACAGACGCCACCCAGAACTCATATACCTCTAAGAAGTATACCGACTAAACTTGCAATAAGACCTATAACCGAAGGCAATTCCGCCTCCTGGTCTCCAGACGGTAAATATCTTGCTGTCTATCGTGATACGAATAGGAGCATTGTGCTTGTTGATACAATTACTTTAGATGAAAAGAGAGTTGCAAACCTGCGCACAGACAATTCAGATATTTCAAATGACAGTTATAACAAAACAGTACCTAGTTACTGGTGCCCTGTCGTCGACATTGTCTGGATTGATGATCAAAATCTTGTCTTTAATCGAAATCCCGGTTCTGGTGGTGAGATATTCCACCTGTCACTGAGGGACAACGCGGTTAGAAAACTTTACACAGAGTATCATAATTTTGATGGGCAGATTTGTGGTATGGCTCTCACTCCAGACTCGAAAAACATTGTTTATGGGACTACGATATACAAAAACGATCATATTAAATTAGCTGACGCATTGGGCGGGCGTTCTAGATCTATTTATAGTGGTCATGCGGGACGGCCACAGGTTTCTCCAGACGGTCAAGTATATTTCCTGAGTGGTGATACAGGCACAGAAAGACTACATCTAGTCCGAGTTAACAGTAACGGCTTGTCGCCGACCAGCGTAGGCTCGGATATCACACCACAGAGAATAGGACAAAATTTGAGCTTGTCTATATCACCTTATGGACAGCTTTTGATTGGCTACGACAATACCCTGATTTTTCAATCATTAAACAGCCGGGATAAAACAACTTTGAAAGTTCCTTTAAGCGCTGTATACAATGCTAAATTTTCTCCTAATGGCGATGAGATACTGTTTTCAACTAGTCATACTAAGACTGGGACAATATATTCTGCTAGATTAGAATAGACAATTATCACGGATTAATCCAGACTACGAATGGTACTATCCTACCATCTATTAGCAACACCATAGAAAAATATTATATGGAGGCAAGGAATACTCTATTATAGGTGTATATTGTGCAGAGAGGACTGTCCTTGAGGTTACTTATTGGCTATTGGGTAAACCGAAAAGGAGCAAGATTATTAAAGCTGTAAAATATAACTAACCATCATGACTAAAATCATGAAAAAATAATTGATCTACTTCTAAAAAACAAAACGATAGACTTTTTTGGCAGACGCTACTTATTAGGCAAAGCCCAAATATGTGATAACTTTATATACTTGTTTAACAAGTTATACATATGACAAAGACGTTTGTAGCTGTCAGAGGTGTGGACGAAGAAGTCTTTAGAAAGTTCAGGGCAACGTCCATTGAGGAAAGGATGAAATTGGGGGATGCACTGACCAAAGCCATGAGGCACTGGTTAGAAGAAGAAAGAGCAAACACTGGCAAAGATCCTAAAAATCTTTTGAGAATCAAGGGTATAATCACTACCAGTAAGAAAGTTATGTGGAGTGAGGAAATAGACGAGTTTCTTTACGGGTTAGAAAAATGATCTTTTTAGATTCCAGCTTTTTGGTTTCCGTAGAGGTTGTAACCGACCAGAACCACAATAGGGCCGTTGAAATAATGGATGAAATTATAAGAGGCGAGTTCGGGGAAGCAGTCACATCAGATTATATTTTTGACGAGACTATTACGGTTACTTTCGCCAGGACGAAAGATTTGGGAAAAACTGCATTAGTTGGGGAGGTTTTGCTAAATTCATCCAGAATGTTGAAGGTCGAGGATCCTGTTTTTAAGGAAAGTTGGGAAGTTTTTAAAACACAGAAAAGTGCCAAGTTCAGCTTTACGGATTGTACTACCGTATCTTTGATGAAAGAACATAAAATAGAAAACATAGCAACTTTTGATAAAGACTTCAAGAAGATAAAAAGGATCAAAGTAATTAGTTGAATGGTTCTACCATCTACTGGCGACAGCATAGAAAAGCTTAAAGATGGTTAACTTAATATAATACCGTAAATAAGATACTTTAGTGGGTCTATGCACAATGGTAAACTAAATTTGAAAAAAGAGAATAAATTGTTGAAAGAAGAGATAAAGGAATTGAAAAATACTGAATTGGTTAAGAGCCTGAGGGCATCTCTAGAAAGGATATCGAAAGGTAAATTTATCACTAAAAAGGATTTAGGCATTTGAGTCCTTTAAATTTAATTTCTCCAATACTAGAGATATTTTCGAAGCGAGTCGCCCAGCAAGTTTGTGTATTACTTTTATTTGCTCGTCTTTATGGCCAAGTTCCAAAATTATAACAAGTTTCAGAACTTCTACAGTCCTTTCAACTACTGTGAAATACAATCTGTAATGTCCAACCCGGACTTCCCTGAGTTTTCCCCCAGTATATAAAAGAGGATTTCCAGTATGGTGAGGATCCGTTTCCAACCTTGAAAATATTTTCATTATTCTTTGTCTAGTCGCATTATCCAACTTTTTCCATTGCTCTTTCCACACTTCGTCAAATATAAGGCTGTATTTACTCTCCTGCACATTTTGTTATCGGCTTTCGTATAATAAAAGTTGGCATCGTACCTTGCGTTATCTGCCACGTATGTGATAGTTCTAATAGGTTTACCATCTACTGGCGACAGCATAGAAAAGCTTTATTTTGGAACTTCCGCCTCCTTCTTTAGCCCGTGAACATAATCAACGCCTAATTTAGTTAACGACGCTACTTTACCGCTCTTGCCATGGTCTGTAATAACCAATTTACTGGCCAACTCCCGAATTACGGATTGAAAGCTTTTCTTAACTCGGTATTTGTTTGCTATATCATGCCATTTGATTTTCGACACTATCATCTCCGTCGATGTATAGTCCATTCCGATAAGTCCCTTGTCAAACATCCTTACTAGAACCTCGTCTTCATACTCTTTCAACAATTTATTCACTTAACTGAATATATGGAAGATTTAAATATATAAAACTTGCTATTTATAAGTATGCCTCTAGATCCGTTGCACGCTATAGAAAAGATAGAGAAATCTTTGGTCGGAAGTAAGGGACCTGTTTCCATAAGCAGGCTGGCAAAAAAGACTGGCTTGCACTATACAACTGTAAGGAGGTATGTAACATTGATGGACTCTGTAAAAAAAATGCCTCAAATTGAACTGATAAAAGGTGAGGGCACCACTCTGGTTAGGACCGAGAAGGATTTTTCGAAACTGTCTCGAATGGAAAGGAGAGAGATGATAAAATCGTATTTTCCCGAACAGTCGGCGGAGGAGAAGGTGCTGATTAGGTTGCTGGATAAAAACTCTATATCCGAGACTGCAGGAACGGCTGTGAAGAAAGATAAGATATTAAACTCATTGTTAAAATCCGGGATAGTAAAAGAGACGAAAAGTGGCAGAATATATTTGTCAGAAATGGGTTGCAAGATAGCAAAAGGTGCAAAAGACATATACAGGGATTAATGTTACGGGCAATCTATATTCCTGCTATCCAGTGACAACCATAGAAAAGCTTATTTAAAGTTGAACCGTTATATATTTTTATGAGGCCTAAAATAGTAGGTAAATTTAAAGATCCTGAATTAGAAAGAAAATGGAATAAGATGATAGAGTTAGCCAGAAAAACTCGTACACATGTATATCCTTAAATTGGTTTTCTCACCTTAATTCTGTAGTTCTCTTTAAATAGTGGGGAGCTGTGCAATAAATCTTCGTCAAATGTCATGAAAACATCTGCTTTCTTATTTATTGCTGTTGCTAATGCTAACAATTCCGGCTCGTGCGCCCTTGTTTCTATCTCTCGTAATTCGTGAAATAGTTTTATGTCTTCTTCTAGAATTGTGATAATATTTATCTTCTGTTTGATAATGAAATCCCCAAGAACTGTAAGGAATTCATCCCTCATTTTTTTATCTTGTGCTTTCTTGCATAGTTTATTTACAATTTCACCAAGAATTACTACCGATATACTGCATCCATAAGTTCTGCCCAGCTTTGTAATATATTCTCTTCTTAATGCAGAACTTCCTTTTATCTCATCTTCTATAGCTTTCAAATAAACTGAAGCATCTATTTGGTGATATTCTCTGAACATTGCAAAGGTTATTCTAATTTCAGCAAATTAAATCTTATTTGCGCAGCTTGCGTTCTATCTTATTACAAATTCCTTATAGTATCTGCTATCAATTAGTGACAACGGCATTGCTGTTCCTCATAACATACCTTACACTCGCTTACCATAGTATACCTCAGCCGGAGTT
>CAYJVM010000019.1:0-16788 GCA_964373665.1 uncultured archaeon
TGTGATAATCGAAAAGCATTAAAAACATTGATTTCCTAAAGAATCTAAGTGAGATTGTGCTAGCGGCAGTTAGAATAAAGGGCATAGTAAATACGCCCATCAAAATAAGGGCTACCTTGAAAATGATTAGGTTGGACGAACCGAACTATTGCTCGCTAGTTCCAAATACGCCGTCATACAGGGGAATGCTGCATAAAGTCAAGGATTTCATAACGTTTGGTGAGATTGACAAGGAGACTGTCATTAAGATGCTGAAGAAACGAATGAGGCTAAAAGGCGGGAAAAGAATTGAAGAAAGCATGTTAAAAGCTGAGACTGCATTCAGCTCGTATGAGGAGATTGCAGACGCTATAATGCATGGAAATGCAAAAATGTCTGGTTTTAAGAACATACAGCCCAATTTCAGGCTGACGCCTCCGTCCAAGGGGTTTAATTCGACTAAAGTGCACTATCCGAAAGGAGACTTGGGGTACAGAGGCGCTGAGATTAAAGAGTTATTGGAAAGGATGATTTAGATGGCAGAGACATGGCTAGTGCTTTCTTTAATCACTCTAGTTGTGTGGGGATTTTTCGGCTTTCTGTCGAAGATTGTCTTGAATCATCTGGACTGGAAGCAGGTTTATGTTATTTCAGGCTTGAGCAGCGCTGTGTTGATAGTAGCGGTTTCTTTGTTCCTTCGGCCTGCAATTGATTTTAGGAACACGGGAACTATGGTTGCTATGCTTGCAGGAGTGACAGTGATAGGCTCTCTGTCATTTTTTATCGCACTGTCCCAAGGCAAAGCCAGCATAATTATACCGATGACGGCGCTGTATCCAGTGGTTGGAGTGGCTCTGGGTTTTTTAATCCTTCATGAAAAAATTAACTTATTTCAAGGTTTGGGTATAATTCTAGCTATAGCATCGGTGTTTTTGTTATCGTTGGGTTGATGTGAATGGTTGTGAGGAAAAGGAAAAAGCATTCGAGATTCAGGGGAAACAGGCACTATCATGGATCGCACAAAAACTGGAGAGGATCTGGCAACAGGGGCGGCAGAGGACAGTCAGGCATGCACAAGCACGAATGGACATACACTGTCAAGTACGATCCAGAGCATTTTGGAAAGAAGGGGTTTACGAGACATTCTGCCAAGAAAGTGATTAAAGCGATCAACTTGAAGGACTTGGATAGGATGATGGACAGGCTTGTTGACAAGAAGCTCGCTCAGGAGGAGAACGGAAAGGTGAAAATAAACTTGCGTAAGATAGGCTATGACAAACTTTTAGGTGCGGGCAAGGTCACGAAACCGCTTGTTGTTGAAGTTAAATACTATTCAAAGAATGTCGAGAAGAAATTAAAACAAGCCGGCGGCGAGCTTGTCAAGCTTGAGTAATTTATAGACGTGAACTTATGGATGAGAGCCAAGCAGATAAACCAGAGAAAAAGGATTTCGCGACAAGAATCGTGAAGATATTCCCTGCAATTCAAAAGCCTGAATACAAGCAAGGTATCAATGCGAGACTAAAGTGGACTGGAGTTGCACTTTTGTGCTATCTTTTGCTTTCGTGGACTCCTGTTTTCGGCGTCGACTCAGAGGCCGCTTTCGAGCAGTTTAGGTTCCTGGAAATAGTTCTGGGATCCAAGTTCGGAAGCATCATGACTCTGGGGATAGGCCCTATAGTCACCGCTGGTATTATAATGCAGTTATTGGTTGGATCCAAGCTCATCAATTGGGACACGACAAAGCCTGAAGGAAGGAAGAAATTCCAGACATGGAACAAACTACTTGCGGTAACTCTAGCGTTCGTTGAAGCAATAATCTTTGTCCTGGCGGGAGCTCTTCCTGTTCTGGGCGGTACTTACATAATGATTGCTGTTATTTTACAGCTTGCGCTTGGGGGCATACTAGTCATCCTCTTGGATGAACTAGTCTCTAAATGGGGATTCGGTTCTGGAATAAGCTTGTTCATAGCTGCGGGAGTAGCAACTCAACTCGTCATCGGCCTGATAAGCCCATTGTCGGTTAACGGAAGGTATGCGGGCGGATTGCCGGGATTCTTTTTCAGCCTGTTTGCCGGAGATACTTATTCGGCGATGATATACATAATTCCAATTCTGACGACACTGTTCATCTTCGGTCTGGTTGTTTATGTGCAACGGATCAACGTCGAGATTCCGCTGTCGTTCTCCAAGATACGCGGATTTGGAAGGCCTTGGTCGCTGAAGCTTCTTTACACAAGCAATATTCCTGTAATACTGACTGCTGCGTTGCTTGCAAACTTTCAGCTTTTGGCTAGGATAGGGACCAGCATAACACCTGAAGGACTCACATGCGGTCCTATGGGATGCCTTGACCAAGGAGGCAATGCAGTTAGCGGCATCATATATTATCTTTCTGCGCCGGGCAGCGGGACAACTTTCAGCTTTTTGCTTGAAATAGTCACAGGGACTTTAATCTCGACTGAGGTTATCCGGGCGATGACCTACACGATCTTTCTCGTTATAGGCGCGATAATATTTTCTGTTTTCTGGGTGGGTACTGCTGGAATGGGCGCATCCACGGTTGCAAAGCAGCTTGACAGCGCCGGCATGCAAATATCCGGATACAGAAGGGACCAGCGAATAATGGAGTCTGTGTTGAACAGGTACATCCCGTCGCTTGCAGTCTTGGGTGGCCTTACAATCGGTCTGCTTGCCGCATTCGCAGACTTGATAGGCTCGATAGGGACAGGGACAGGAATACTTTTAACTGTTATGATCATGTATAACTATTATGAACAACTGCAGCGCGAAAAGTTGGACGAAGCGCATCCAATCATAAGAAAGCTTGTAGGTGCATAGAATGGTGTTTGAAAGCTTTTTCGCAATGGTTGCTGCATTTACAAGCCCCATATTTTCCCCGCTGCTGGCTCTGCCTTCAGCCATAGCACTGATGATATTCGCTGTTTTCGTCAGCCTGGTAATCTTCGGCATCAACAAGCTCATGATAAACAAAAAGTCTGCTAAAGAAGTCAAGGACAAGCTTGCGGAAGTAAGGGAGAACTTGAGCAGGGCGCAGAAGGAAGGCCGGAAGGATGACATAAACGCTTTCTTGAGCGAGTATATGAAAATCAACAACCAGTACATGAAGCAAATGATGAAAGTTATGATAGTGTCGTCGATTGTGTTGGTTTTCCTGTTTCCATGGGTGCCGCACACTTTCGAAAATGTTGCAGTTGCGCAATTGCCGTTTTCCATGCCGTTCATAGGAAGCAGCGGCCATTGGATATTCTGGTATCTTTTGATTTCCATTACTACAAGCTGGTTGCTGAGGAAGTTTCTGGGTGAGTAGATGAAGAAAGTGAAGGTAAGGGCACCGAGCGGTAAAGTTAAGATTCACGGCAGAAGGGAAAAGCCGTCTGTCGCCAAATGTGCCAATTGCAAAAGACAGTTGCATGGGATTCCTAAATCGACGCAGAACGAAAGGCGCAAGTTGGCGAAAAGCGAGAGGACGCCTTCCAGGATTTACGGTGGATATTTATGCTCCGGCTGCACTAGAGAATTATTGAGGGAAAAGGCAAGAGGTGTGTGATATGGGTAGTATAGAACCTGGGAATGTGTGCATCAAGATAACTGGAAGAGAGGCCGGTCAGTATTGCGTGGTCCTGAAGAAAGTCAACAATAGTTTTGTACTTGTCACGGGTCCTAAGCTTTTGACAGGGATAAAAAGGAGGCAGTGCAACATTTCCCACTTGGAGCCTACTAGCTACAAGCTGGAGATTTCACCAGACGCTGCGGACGAGGAAGTTATCAAGGCTTTTGAAACTGCAAAGCTAATCACAAAACTCAGGCTGAAAAAACCTTCGGCCGGGCAGTTGAAGGAAAAGCCGAAGGAAGAGAAAAAGGAAACCAAGGTAAATAAAACTGAGTAGGGCGCTAGTTTTAATTATGTGGCTGATCAAATCAGACGAAACTACGGATTCTGAATATGGCAAGTCGCCAAATGACAGGACCATAGAAGAACTAATCAAGTCATCAGTTGTGGTTGTGGACAAGAATGCAGGGCCGACATCGCACCAAGTGTCTGCATGGATAAGAGACATGTTCAAAGTAAAGTTAAGTGGGCATGCTGGGACGCTTGATCCGCAAGTGACTGGTGTCTTGCCTGTGGCTTTGGGAAACGCGACGAAGATAATGTCTGTGTTGTCGGGATTGGACAAGGAATATGTTGGCGTGATGCACATACATAAGGAAGTTCCTGAAGACTTGCTTAGGAAAGTTATTAACGAGAACTTTTTGGGAAAAATCAAGCAAACTCCGCCGAAGAAATCCGCGGTTGCGAGGAGGGAAAGGGAAAGGGAAATTCATTTTTTCGACATAGTTGAAATTAATGGCAAGGATGTCCTGTTTAAGGTAGGCTGTCAAGCCGGAACTTATATCAGAAAGTTGTGTGACGATGTAGGAAGATCTCTGGGTATTGGCGCGCACATGTCTGAACTGAGAAGGACTAGAGCCGGAAGTTTTATTGAAGAACAGTCACGCTCTTTAGTTGAAGTGAGGGATGCTTATGAGTTTTGGAGGGGCGGAGGCGATGAAAAGTTATTGAAGAGTATTCTGATTCCTGCTGAATACGCCATACCGAACGTGAAGAAAATTTTTGTCAAGGATTCTGCAGTTGATGCTTTATGCAACGGCTCCCCGCTTTACCCCAATGGCGCCACTAGAATACAGGAAGATATTATTCCGGGTGAGACTGTAGCTTTGATGACATTGAAGGAAGAATTGGTGTCTATAGGAATAGCGAAGATGGAAAGCGAGGAGATATTGAAGAGGAAGACAGGAATTGCTGTTAGAGTTGACAGAGTACTATTGGAGAGGGGAGCATATCCTAAATGGGACAAAGCTTAATAAATCCAAAATACAGTGAGATTTTATGAACATTGCTGATATAAAGGCTGGCATGAGCGGGATAAACGTTGAGGCCAAAGTTATTGAAGTCGGCGAGAGAAGGGACGTCAACACCAAGTACGGTGTTAGAAGCGTGGCTGATGTTGTTATCGAGGACGAGACAGGACAAATCAAATTGTCGTTATGGGAAGCTCAGATAGATTCAGTTTCTGAAGGCGATACAATTTCCATCAAAGGCGCTTATGTCACCCAATTCAGGGACACGATGCAGCTGAACTTGCCGAAGACGGGTGCCTTGGAAGTTCTAAAGTAAATTCTTAAATTAATAACAGCCCCGACTAATATTCTAGTAAGGCTCAAGAGCTGATATACAAGATGATGTGTATGCCGAGGTCGCTCAACCTGGTGGAGCACTGGATAGCTTAACTAGGTGAATCTTGAGTCAACAGGTTGTGATGATTGGTGATTGAAAGACAACCAGCGGGCGTAAAATAAGCGCAAGCCTATGTGGGTTCAAATCCCACCCTCGGCGCTCTTCTGAAATGAAACCCGTCCGTACATTTCAAGGATTTAACTTTTTAGCGCAAATATAAATGACAAAGATTGGTCCTTTATGCGGTCTTCCACAATCGGTTTGTACTTGTGCCTCGCGCTTTCCTTGGCGGCTCTAGGATTTCGGGATATGAACTGCCGGCCGGTCAGGAACGGTCCGCAAAGAGAGGTTTACAAATATGGTGTTGTTTATCCGGGTGCATTTGCTTACTCGAGGATTGCCGCTGCCCTTGATATGTATGATAACGGCAAATTAGAAAATATTGTCCTTATAGGTGACAATGAAGCTACTGATTACCTGTTTCGCGAGATAAGGAAGCAGAGGGAAGGCAGTCAAAAGCTGGCAATGCTGCGTGGACAGGATGATGCGGGGATTATGGTTTGGCTTGTAGGTTCGGAAACAACAGACGACGAGGTCAGGGCTGCGAAAGAGCGAATTAGGGATGAGTCAGCACTGCACATAGGCGATAATGTCCATATTAACCGGATAGGCTACTTGAATGAGATCAATGGTGTGGAAAACGCTGACCATTATGGTGTGGATGTGAACGCTGGTGTTTTATACCAGCTGCGTGAGAATGCAGCTTGCGCCGCTAATAGACTTGGGATACATGCACCGACTTGGTTGAAAAAGGGTTTGGCCAGTCTATTCTTGTAATATTTAAATACTTTACAGTAGAACATTATCCCATGGGAAATGTACCTACAGGGGGACTTGCATTAAACTAGTTCTTTAACTGTGTCGTTTCTCGATAACAAAATTAACGGAGGTAAAATTTACATGATGAGATTTGGAAGAGGTCCTGGAAGACGATTCGGCGGAGGCTCTAGATTTGGCGGACGCGATCGAAACTTCAGAGACCGAAATGACGATTTGCCCAAACCGGTGAAGGTCGGCGACGAGCTTGATGTTGAAATCAAGGAAATGGGCTCTAACGGAGACGGTATAGCCCGTGTCAACAACTTTGTTGTGTTCGTCAAAGGCGCCACTATGGGTGAAAAGCCGCACATCAAAATTACAGATGTGCGACAAAGGTTTGCCGTTGCCGAGAAGACAGATGGTTCATCTGCGTCTACAGACGAGATGCCTGAAATATCAACGGATGAAGGCGACCAAGAGGAAGGAGACATGGAAAGCGGAGACGAAAATTCCGAAGAAAAGTAATTAAGCACGCTTTCATCTTTTCTTTCTTTATTTTCTTGAAATCTTTTTCCAGCAGTTTCTTGTATTTTTGAAACCTTAATCCGGCTGCTGGGTGAAAGGTAGGGAAATATGTCACTCCGTTTTCCTCAAAGAACTTTCCATGAATTTGTGTTATAGCTAATTTTCTCTCCGGAAACAGGGCTTTCAACGCTACATTGCCAAGGGCGACTATCAATTTTGGCTTTATGACGTCGATTTGTTTGACCAGATGCTCTCTTCCGTGAAGAATTTCTTTCCTAGTCGGCGTGCGCTTTCCAGGATAAAACTTGACTGGGCTCGTTATGAAAACGTTCTCGCGTTCTATTCCAGCAGACTTTAAAAGGCGGGTTAACAGCTTGCCTGCCCTGCCGACAAAAGGCCTGCCGGTCTTGCTTTCCTCCCTTCCTGGCGCTTCTCCCACGAACATTATCATCGCGTCCGGATCGCCCTCGCCCGGAACAGGCAATCCAGACTTGCCTTTCATGCACTCCCTACATTTCCTTATCTCATCTTCAATTTCTAGCAAATAACTGCTTTTCATCAAACTTCCTTAAAAAACATAAGCTTAGAAATACTAATTAAAGATATGCCAGAAGAATCTGGAAGACTTGTCCTGACAACATCAAGGATTCATTTCATGGGAAACTACTTCATAGCGCTTTTGACTATAATTTTCCTGGTGCTGGCGTACACTTCATTCGGCCTTACGTTCACGCTTTTCCCAAAAGCGCAGTCTGAGCTAGTGTCAACCCTTGTCGTCTTGGGTATTGTAGGCATTGCCGTCGCGATGATAGAGCAGCCTGAATGGGAAAAGTTTAGGACAAAGTTCCACGTCACGATGAACGAAGTAATTAAGGAAGAGGGTATACTGAGGAGGGAAAAGGTTGTCCTGCCGTATGCTACAGTCGCGGACATTCGAGTCTCGAAGGGCTTTCTTGGAAGGTTTCTGGACTATGGGACTATAAGCGTCAGCTCATTCAAGACAGGCAGTGACATGGTGATGAAAGGTGTGAGAAATCCGGACAAGGTCCATAGTATGATACAAAACAGGGTCAACATGCTTAGGGAAGGCCAGTTGCAGATGATTGGAAGAACTGAGAAGGAGCCTAAAACCGAAAGTGTCAAGGACAGCATCAAAGACTTGGAAAACAAAAAGGCCGAGCTTGAGGAAATGATAGAGAAAACAAAGGATTCCTTTTATGAAAGAGAGATAGACGAGCAGCAGTTCGAGAGGACGATAGAAAAATTCCAGCAGCAGATGATCGAGATAGATGTTAAGCTTAAGAAACTGGGCAGAAGTAATAATTCATAGGTGTTTTAATTCCTGTCAATGCGTCGGCTGAATATTTTGAAGCTGAAAGAAAGTATAACAATGCTAGAACTGCAGAAGAAAAAGTCAAGGCATTGGAGGCAATGTTGAAGGTAGCGCCAAAACACAAAGGGGCTCAACACCTACTGGCGGATTTAAGGAAAAGGCTGTCGAAACTAAAGAAAGATGCTGTAGCACAAAAAAGGAAGGGAAGTAAGCCGAAGACTTCTATAAGGAAGGAAGGTGCCGCGCAAATATGCATCATTGGACTTGCGAATTCCGGGAAAAGCACACTGTTGAACTCGCTTACAAACGCCAAAACCCAGGTCGCCGAGTATCCATATGCCACCAAACATCCTGTGGTCGGTATGATGAATTATGAGGACCTACAGTTCCAGTTGATTGAAATCCCGTCTACATTCGAACCAGAGTTTCTAAGCCTGCTGCACACATGCGATTTGATTGTGGCAGTTTTGGACAGCACGCAAGATGTCCAGAAGCAAAAGGCCGAGTTGCTTGAGATTTTGGAAAAAAATAGTTTGACTAAAAGACTGATTTTCGCTAAAAACAAGAGCAGGGTCTGCGGATTGGACAGGGAAATAGTTTGCATGGACGCCAAATCAGGAGTTGGCGTTGAGGAACTCAAAGAAAGGATATGGGCAGAACTGGGAAAGATAAAGGTTTATACTAAATCGCCGAACAAACCAAAGGCAGTGCGAGCTCTCGCTCTTGAGAAGGATGCTACTGTGGGGGATCTTGCAAAGGAAATACACAAGAACTTTGCGAAGACATTCAAGTATGCGAAGATATTCAATTCTACTAAATTCTCGGGCAAGAAGGTTGGGTTGGATTATAAACTTCAGGACAACGATATTGTAGAGATTCATGCAGAGTGATTTTGTGGTCAAGGTTTACGGCGAAGTTTACGGTTGCTCTGCGAACAAGGCGGACCATGAGATGATGCTGGGGCTTTTGAAAAAATCCGGTATGGAGATAGTTGATTCGATGGACGAATCTGATATTAACATAATTACTACTTGTGCTGTTAAGACTCCGACGGTGAACAGAATGATTTTCAGGTCCAGAGAACTGACTAAGGAAAACAAACCTTTGATAGTTGCTGGTTGTCTATCAAAGATAGACAAGGAGAGAAATTTGGTCAGAGAGATTAATCCAAAAGCCAGTTTTGTCGGGCCAGATTCGATAACGAAAATTGTAGATGTAGCGCATGCGACATTGAACGGAGAAAGCGTCTTGTCTTTGGAGAGAGTTTTCGAGGAGAAAATTGGGTTGCCTCGTATAAGGGCAAATCCCATTGTCGATATAATCGAGATAAGCGGAGGCTGCCTTTCCAAATGCTCGTTTTGTGCAACGAAAATAGCGCGAGGTGACCTCTACAGCTACAGACCACATTCGATAAGAGAGCAGATTAATCAATCTCTCAAGGAAGGTGTGAAGGAAATATGGCTTACATCCCAGGACTCTAGTGCATACGGAAAAGACATCGGCACCAACCTTCCATCTCTATTGGAGTCAGTATCTGGAATAGAGGGGAATTTTTTGGTGCGGGTCGGGATGATGAATCCGCTGCATTTCAAAAAAGTGGAGATAAAGGACTTGATAAGTGCTTACAAGAATGACAAAATATTCAAGTTCCTGCACCTCTGCGTCCAGTCGGGAAGCAACAAAGTCCTGAAGATGATGCGGCGCGGCTATGCGGTGGAAGATTTTGTTTCTTATGTGGAACGGTTCCGGGAAGAAATTCCAGAGCTGACATTAATGACAGATGTAATTGTTGGTCATCCTGGTGAAGAGGAAGATGATTTCGAACAGACTGTGGAGCTTGTTAAAGCAGTGGGTCCTGACTTGGTTAACTTGTCTAAATTTGGTGCCAGACCTGGAACTGCAGCCGCTAAAATGGGGCTTGTTCCGACGAATGTGGTAAGTGTAAGGAGTAGAAAACTTTGGAAAACTATAAGGAAGACGTGTCTCGAAAGGAACAAGTTCTGGAAAGGGTGGGAAGGAAAGGTCTTGATAGACGAAATGAATGATGGTTTTGTCACTGGCAGGAACTATGCGTACAAGCCGATAGTGATCAAAAATACCGACCTTAAGCTGGGTGAAGAGGCGTTTGTGAAGGTAAGGGGCGTAAGCAATACTTTTTTAAGGGGGGAATTACATATTTTATAAAAGATACTAAATGGTTTTCGGACCTCATTTGACGTTGGACATATACGGATGCAAAAGAGAAGCTCTGGGAGATGTAGATATTATTCGAGATATTTTAGACGAGTTGCCCGACATCCTAAACATGACTAAAATCGTAGAGCCTTCTGTGAACTACTATGAAGGCAAGCCCGACAGCTTCGACAAAGGCGGCATATCAGGTTTTGTCATTATAGCTGAAAGCCACATTTCCATTCATACTTTTGTCGAGCAACAGTTCGCTTCTATCGATATATTTTCCTGCAAGGAATTCGACATTGAGAAAAGCGTTGAATATCTGACTGGCAAACTTGGTGGGACAAAGGTCGAAAAGAACTTGATAACTAGGGGTACAGAATTTCCAAAAGAAATCCAAGTAGCCAAACCCATAATCGAAAGGCAAAGGACAACTTTAAAGCGTTAAATTCTTTCCAGCAAAGATGCATATAAAATAGGCAGTGCAATTGTCGCGTCGGATTCTATTGTCATAGTAGGTGCGTTTTCCTTTATTTTATTCCAGCTAATGGCCTCGCGCGGCCTAGCCCCGGATAAGCTTCCATCATATTCGACAGCTGTTGTTATGTAAACTGCATAATCCAATCCTTCCTTGAATTGGTTCCACCAGATTACGTGGTGTTTTGATATACCACCGCCAATTATCAGCGCACCTGACTTGGCGGCGCTCCACACCAAGTCGCTTAGCATTTTTTCATCCTTTAAAACGTTGATTTTGAAATCATGATTTTGTGAAAATTGCCATACTTGGTAGCCGACAGCACCATCCGTGATTCCAGGAACGACCATAGGCACTTTGTTCTTGTAGCACCAGTATAGCAGAGAGTCCTCGTTATCAATTCTTTTTCCAATCTCCCAGCAAAGCTCGTATGTCGAAGGCTCTTTTACACCGCTTTCAAAGATGTCTTTCAGGAATTCTTTCATCTTCTCCTCTATAATCATCCCATAATTCTCTTCCGGGAAGATAACATTGCCCAGTCTGTGGATGCTTTTTTTCTTGAGTTCATTGTCATCCATTTCAAAGCTTCCGTGATAATATTCCTTGTAAACTCGCGCTATATCATGATCTAAAGTGCCGCAAGTCGTGCTTACGACATCGAACCAGTTTTTCTTTATCATATCCTTCAGTACTCCCCTAGTGCCAGTCGAAACTATGTCTGCTGGAAAAGAAAGGAAATTGAGCGAGTTATCGTCTTTTATCATTTTTTCAACAATAT
Organism: uncultured archaeon; assembly: GCA_964373665.1. Taxonomy (GTDB): domain Archaea; phylum Aenigmatarchaeota; class Aenigmatarchaeia; order CG10238-14; family SCSR01; genus JACOWB01. The sequence continues at coordinate 11,348 of CAYJVM010000019.1, forward strand.
CGATCCCGTCAGCCAGTTTCTTTGAAGTAAACCCACCAGATGCTTGCATCTGCTTAACCAGCTCGCCGACTGTCATTTTTTCCTTTATACCAAAGTCGTCTACCTTTATCATAAAACCACTATAGTTCAATAGGTCTAATTGAACCCAAAACTTGAAATATGGATCGTGTGACAAGAAATTCACTTATCTCGCTGTTCGAAGAGCTTTTCAGGCAACATGCATCCAACCCAACTATATCGCCCTTTATAGAATTTACAGCCTTCTTGAACTCATTGAAGAAAATCCCATCCGGCTCCGGCATATCGACTGAAGGGCATATACTTGGATCAAAAACATCCACGTCCATTGAGATGTAAACTCTGGAGCCTTTGGTGAATTGTTCGATGAATTTTGACGCTTGGTCTATATTTGTTTTCATATCATTGCTTGTGAAGAACTTTATTCCGCTTTTTTTCAGATCTTTGAACTCGAACTCGTCGCATGACCTGACGCCTACGAGTGCGATATTCTCTGGGTTTATGTACTCCGACACCCTTCTGAGCCATGTGGCATCATTTATCTTTGAATTGTAGTCGATATTGTCAACTGCGTCCATATCCCTGATCTTTTCGTCCTCATATGAATTCTTGAAATCCCCGTGGGCATCGAAAACAATCAGTTTAATGTTGTTGAAAGCTTTCAGAGAATAGTAAGACAACAAGTGGTTGCCGCCAAGAATTAACGGGAATTTGTCCATTGCCAATATATGCTCAGTTTTCCGAGTAATTTCTTCAAGGGAATCCATTTCCAGATTTCCTAGGTCACTTATCCTAACGTTCTCAAGAAGATTGACGCCTGCATCCAAGTCCATAGGCTCGACAAACTGACTTGCGTATCTGAGAGCTTCGAGTGACTTGATAGAGTTTTTACCTATAGGCACGCCAAATGCGACAACATTGGATTCCTCAATGTCGATTTGCGAACTTGCGAATTTCATAATTCTATTCGGGTAGAAAAGATTAAATCACTTTTTCATCATGCTTTTGACAATCTTCATGACTTCCTGCGGGTCCATCTTTCCCCTTACTTTGCTCATGACAATGCCATAGGCTTTTTCGAAAGTTATGTTGGACTGCTCGACAATATCATGCGCTATTGCCCTCACGTCATCCGCAGTCATCGGCTTGATGTCAAGCTCCTTCAAAGCATCTGAAACGCTGTTCTGCGGGTAAGCGGCCAAATACTTGACGATCTCCGGTATGGCTTCTTTCATAATCTTTTTCTTGGCCAGTGCATCGAAAAGTTCAAAGAACCTGTGTTCTTGTATTCGACCTACTTCAATCTTTTCCCTTCTCAAGTCCTTTATTATCGAAGTGAAAGTATTTGCGACAACTACTGCATCAACCTTGGTTTGCTCGACGATTTTTTCAAACAAGTTCAAATATTCTGAATTAACTATTTCCTTTGCCAGCGTATCCGGCATCTTCAATTTGGATTTGAACCTTTCAGTCTTGGATAGCCAAGACTCTGGCAGGCTCTTTTTAATGCTGTCGAAAAGTTCTTTCGTTATTGAAATCGGCATCAAATCAGATTCGGGATACATCCTTCCTCTTCCTGGCAACGGCCTCAAGAACCTTGTGGTGCCGTCTGGATTTGCACCCCGCGTCTCTTCCTTGGGCTTTTCCTTCATCTGTCTTTGCACTTCAAGTTGCACAACCTTGGAAAGCAAGCCCAATTCCTGCACGCCCTTGACCTCAATCCGCGGGCCGTTCCTGATGCTGACATTGACGTCCTGCCTTATTGAACCTATTCCTACCTTCGTCTTTCCGGTAGATCTAGCTGTAATTCCAATTAAATAAGCGATCTCCTGTATCTGATCCGGGCTGAAGCCTTCGAGAATTCCCGTGTCTATTTCGACTAGAGGCACACCTAGCCTGTTCAATCGATATGTGACATTCCCGTTCTGCTCGCCGGCAATGGCAGAAGCATCTTCTTCCAAGCTAATTTGTGTTATCGATATTTTGTTCCCTTTGTAGCTTATATGGCCATTTGTTCCAACGATTACTGTTCTTTGATACGAAGATATGGCTGATCCGTCTATGACTATTTTTCGCATAACATGAAGTTCGTCTGGAATTTCGCAATTAAACATCAGCGCTACTTGTAATGCTATTTCTAAAGCTTCTTTATTTAGTTCATGAGGAGGCTCGTCATCAAGCTCAACTAGGCAACTTTCGTTATTGAACACTTTATAATGAAATGTCCTGTCCCGAAGAAATTCAAATTGTGCTGCTACATCTATCTGGCCAAGTTCGCTAGCTACAGCGTGCAACTTTCTGGTAACTGTCATTATGGGCAGTTTTTCTTTCATTTGTGTTGAACAATTGCAGAAGAGCTTCCTTTTTGTGTCGAGTTGTACATGCAATTCGTGACCTGCTTTTAATCTCAAACTTTTATAGTTAACATTCATGGTGTTAACCTCCTAGAATTTAGGTCGTGATTTTCTCGGGCTAAATGAGTAAATTTTGCAACATCTTCTTTTATTCTTTTACGAAAGTCGATAACTCTTTCTTCTATTTCTTTATATTTCTTATACTCTACTGATTCGAGTAAAAGATTGATTTTTTGTTTTTTCTCCAAGTGCCTAACAAAAGGAAGTAATAATTTAGCCAGTTTTGTTACTTCTTTTCGTTTCATTAAACAGAGTCTATACATATCTTTCTTTAATATAAACGGACCTATTTTCGTCCCCCTTTTCCTAGTTAAATATAACTTAGGGCTAAAACCAAGTTTCATTAGCATACTGCATAACTGAGTTAAAATATCATAATCTTGACTTTCAATTTCAAGTCTAACTTCAATGTACCCTTTACTACTACCTATTTTCCAATATCCTTCCGCGTCTGAATAACCTGCAAGAAAAGAGAGGAATAATTCGGGTTGAACTGGTACGGTTATTTTCTTTTTATCTAAAAGAAATTCGAAAGAAGAATCTAAATAGTACTTTACATGATAATCGTAACCAAACTTGGTTTTATGAGGCATTTTCCAGTAATGTCCATATCGACTAAAATGGTCATGGATTAATTTAATCATCGAAGGATGTGATGAACTTATGCTAACTACTATCATTCTACTATCTCTTTGAACGTGTAAATCCCCTACTCTTAGACCTATCATATAAAATTTTTCAATATCATCTCCTGAAAAGGGTCTTCTTTCATATTTTAGAATTGCTTCACCTGGTTCTCTTAACCTGACATTTGATTCTATCAACATTTTTTTAATTGCTTTGGGTCTGACTTTGACATATTTTCCTAATTCTCTAAGTGATTTCTTTTCCTCTAGATACAATCGTTTAAGTTCTTCTGTTGAAATTTTTCTTATTTGAACAGCTCTCGCTTGTGAGTAAGTTCTTCGAGGAATTCCGTGTTTTCTGAGAGCTCGCCATATTGTTTGACCTGTTACACTAAATAATTTTCCAATATCCTCCAGTTTCATTTCCCTTTTCCAGTACAGTTCATAAAGTTCGTCTTTACTTGCTTTCAGCTTTTTTCTCACAAGCAAGACACCATCTAGCCGGCTTCGTAAAGAAATTTCGTGTTTTTGCATAAATCGCCGGATTGTTTCATGATGAACTTTGAAAATTGATGCTATTTCAGGTAAAGATTTCTTTTCGTCCCAATATAATTTTCTAACAATTTCAGGTGTCAACTCTTTAATTTTAGATTGTCCATCTAACATCACCTCTATGTTTCTTAAACTTGGTAAAAGAGGTGTATACGATTTTCTGAGGGGGTCATTTCCCACATGTTTCTTGAAGGAGGTAAAATAAGCTTGATTTTTGTTAATAGGAGTGTGATTGGTTATATTTCTTTCCAAATTTCTTATTTCTCGGTTAATTTCCATAATATCAACTTATTTCAGTTCTACTACTGATTTCTCCTGCATAATTTGCCAGCATCATTTCCCTGATTTTCTTCATGTCCTTTGTATGGCCGACAACCCACATCAATTTCACAAGAGCTGTTTCAGGTGTCCAGTCAGCATAGTTGCCTATCACACCAGCCTCGTTAGTTAACCTTCCTGCATCGTAGATGTTCAAGTTAATCCTGCCATGGATTGTTTGTGGAGCGACAACAACAGGAATGCCGCTGTCAATCAGGTTTCTTATGGAAGGTATCAGATTTTTGGCGAATTTGTCATTGTGAGAACCTGTTGGTACTTGACCAAGCCCGCTGCTTGCTATAACGACCCCGTCAAAGCTTCTCAAGCTTTCTATAAACTCTGGCTTTATACCAGGATACGTGTAAATCAAAGCTACATTCGGATTCATCTTGTCATCTACTTTGACATTGCCTTTGCTTCGTTTTGCAAAGTCATTCCTTATGTATTCAATCTTGTTGTCTGGATAGGAGATCTTCGCATATGGAAGAACATTCACGCTCTTGAAAGCATCCCTTGAAGATGTATGCAATTTCCTGACTTTCACACCTGAGTTCACGTAGCAATAATCATCATTCTGGCTGGCGTGCATGCATACTGTCACTTGAGCTATGTCAGATGCGGCTGTAGCAACTGAGGAAAGCAAGTTCATCTCATTATCACTACTTCCTCTGTCACTGCTCCTCTGGGCCCCTGTAACAACAACTGGTACCGGCAAGTTCTGCAAAATAAAACTCAGTGCGGCAGAAGTGTAATGAAGGAAATCGGTTCCGTGCATCAGGACAACGCCATCTACATTGTTCTGGTTAATTTCCTTTGCAACTTCATTCGCAATTATTTTCCAATGCTCGGTTGTTATATCTTCGGACCACAGATCAAAGAGCTTTCTTCCTTTGATGTTTGCCAGATTTTGGAGTCTTGGAAACGCCAATAGCAAGTCTGCCGGAGAGAATGCGGGGTAAACAGCTCCTGTCCTATATTCTACCCTGGCTGCAATTGTTCCACCGCAACCTAGTATAGATACTGTTGGTTTGGAAGGGTCTTTCTTTGAGACTAGTTCAGAAGACTTGAACCTAACTGGTCTACCCCTATCTACAAGCCTTATTTGGGCGTCTTTCCCGTGCTTTATGCCTATATTGTAGCCATTATCCAGTTTCAGGACAATAGAAGAAGTATCACCCAGCCCTATCCTGGGCATAAGTATACCCGTATACCGGGATTTCCCTTTATCAATAGATATTTTATCTCCAATCTTTATCTTTTTGCTCTTGAGTAGTAGTTCGATTTCTTGCGAGTACAAGCTTGTCCCATTATAATTTCATTTCGAACATATAAAATTGTAGGTTAAAAACTTGATAGCGCAAGCATATTGAGTTCTTTCTACATCATCGACATTGCTTAGATATTTTGTCACAAAAAATAATTTAGATGGTATAACCCGAAAACATCTGTTATTTATAATTGGTAATTATAATTTAACTACCCCTAACATATAATTGACAATTAACTCAAATAA
>CAYJVM010000020.1:0-14753 GCA_964373665.1 uncultured archaeon
AGTAACCTGCCTGAGCCTGGTTAACGATGTTGTTATTGCTTCTGTCAGATCTATGCCATTGGTTGCCTGCCTTAATGGTGAGAATATTCGAGCGGCTGTTTCTGTCAGGTCGATTGCATTGGTTGCCTGCCTTAATGGTGAGAATATTCGAGCGGCTGTTTCTGTGAGGTCTATAGCATTGGCCAACTGACGTGTGAATGATGCTAATCGTGTAATAGACTCTGTTATTTCCAGCGCTTGGCTGGTCTGCTTTAATCTGGCTAACGTGGCTGTCATGGACTCTGCCAGATCAATGGCATTGGTTGCCTGCCTTAATGGTGAGAATATTCGCGTGGCTGCTTCTGTCAGGTCTATAGCATTTGCCATCAGTCTAACGCGTGTGAAGAGAGTTGAGACTGACTCTGTTATGTCCAAGGCTTGGGTCAAACTCCTAAATCTGAGCAAGGTAGCGGTGAACTTGTCGTTGATGTCCAGCGCTTGGGTTATTATTTGTTGAGTTGTGGTTATACCGGTCATTCTCAATCCACTTTCTGTGAGGTCTATTGAATCTGTTAAAAGTCTTACTCTGATAAACAGTCTTGTTACCGATTCTGTGAGGTCTATAGCATTTGTCAGAATCCTTACTCTGACGAATAATGCCTGCATGCTGTCGTTGATGTCCAGCGCTTGGCTGGTCTGCTTTAATCTGGCTAACGTGGCTGTCATGGACTCTGTCAAATCTATAGCATTTGTCAGAGACCTTGTGAAGGAGCCTAGTCTTGTTACCGCTTCTGTGAGGTCGATTGCATTTGCCATCAGTCTTACTCTAACAAATAATGTCTGGATGCCATCAGCGATGTCCAGCGCTTGAGTTGCCTGCCTTAATCTGCCTAGTGTGGCTGTCATAGACTCTGTCAGGTCAATGCCATTAGCTAATGTCCGCAATGGATTGAAGACTCTGCTGATTGATTCAGTCAGGTCTATGGCATTTGTTACTAGTCTGACTCTGGTTAAGAGAGCTTGGATGTTGTCGGTTATATCTAATGTTTGTGTGACTTGTCTTAGTCTAGTTAGGGTAGCTGTGATTGCATCGGTAAGATCCATTCCATTTGTTAGAGCCCTAGTGAATGAAGTTATTCTTGTTGTCACTTCTGTTAAATCTAGAGATTGAACAACTGAACGGAAGCGACCTATTGTAGTGGTAATAGACTCTGTTATGTCCAGCGCTTGAGTTACTTGTCTTAGACGATTTATACTGGTGGTTATTGTATCTGTAAGGTCAATAGAATTTGTTATACGTCTCGTGAAAGACACTAAACGTGTTATAGTTTCTGTCAGGTCTATGGCATTTGTTACTAGTCTCACTCGTGTGAGAATTGCTTGGATGTTGTCGGTTATATCTAATGTTTGTGTTGTCCCTCTTAAACGAGTTGTGAAAGACGTTATAGTTTCTGTCAGGTCAATTGCATTTGTTACTAATCTTCCAAAAGTCTGAACAACCCCAATAATCCTTAGTCCATTTTCTGTTAATGTTATTGGAGAAGTTGTTAATCGTAGGAATGATGCTAATCTTGTTATAGCTTCTGTCAGATCCAAGGATTGAGCTACTTGTCTGAAGCGGCCTAGGCTAGATGTTATTGTTTCGGTGAGGTCGATTGCGTTGGTTACTTGTCTTAGTCTGCCAATTGAAGCTTGTATTACTTCCGTAATATCTACAGCGTTGGTCAAGCTTCTGGTGAAGGAGGCTAGACGAGTGATAGTTTCGGTGAGGTCGATTGCGTTAGTGACAGCTCTGAAGCGGCCTAGGCTAGATGTTATCGCATCTGTTATGTCTAGTGCTTGAGTTGCCTGTCTTAGACGGCGTAATGTGGCTGTGAATGCATCTGTCAGATCTATGGCATTTGCCATCAGTCTTACTCTAGTGAAGAGAGTTGAGACTGACTCTGTTATGTCCAAGGCTTGGGTCAAACTCCTAAATCTGAGCAAGGTAGCGGTGAACTTGTCGTTGATGTCCAGCGCTTGGGTTATTATTTGTTGAGTTGTGGTTATACCGGTCATTCTCAATCCACTTTCTGTTAGATCAATGGAGTTTGTCAGGCGTCTGGCGAAGGAAGCAAGTCTTGTTACCGCTTCTGTGAGGTCGATAGCATTTGCCATCAGTCTCACTCGTCTGAAGAGAGTTGAGACTGACTCTGTTATGTCCAAGGCTTGGGTGACTTGTCTTAGTCTGGTTAGGATAGCTGTGATTGATTCAGTCAGGTCTATGGCATTGGTTGATGAGCGTACAAAGGCCGTTAAGCGAGATGTAATCTGAGTTACGCCAAAGAGATTAATTATAGATTTTCTATATACAATTTTATCATCGGATGATGCCGCTAGTGTCAATGAATTTACAGAAACTACAGAAACCTTGTTGCAAAACGTATGCCGACCGTTTGTTATATCTGTTTTATTAACACTGCAAGAGCCAGTGTCATTTCGCGATACATTGAAAAAGAGGAAATTTGTCGGAGACGATGTGGTAACATTTACCGTTACATTATAGTTTGCCAAATTATATTCTAAAAGAGTCACGTTAAGATTATTGAAAGAAAATGTAGAATTGAAAGTAATTGGAGAGTCAACGCTATAGTTGCTAATCTGTGTTGTATCGCTGTTAACAGTTATGTTCTCGAAAGTAAAAACTTTGCTGAAGGTTATGTTCTGTGAATAATCCTCTAATGTTATATGCACCCCGTCCCCTATGGTAAGTTGGGCAATACTAGCTGGTGTAAGAGACATAGCCGTTAGAACGACGGCCAGAATGAAAATATTATTTCTCATAAGTCCTCCCTGCGGCGTTGTGATTTCAAGTTAGAGGAATGCTTGGCATGATAGTGCAAGGACACTGCACCCAAGTCCCTTCTGGCAACAGCGCCAAGAGCCTCTAAGAACAGCAAGTATTTCGCAACCGTCTGTCTGTGGAAATTGGTGAGCCTAGCCAACTCCACTATAGCCAGCCCTTCTGGATGGCTTTCTAGAAGCTTCAATATACTTTGCTTAATTTTTCCTCCTGCCTGCATGTTATTAACCCTATATATCGTCTTTAATGGTGAACATCAAAGATGGACTTTAATGTCGATATATAATATTTGGTGAATCCCACTTAAAAACAGAAATTCCACTGGAAAATATGTTTTTTTGTATATTGGTTTCTTTAGTCGAGACCTGAATTCGATTCGTATGCAATTTGGGGTTAGCTTTGAAAGAGTAAATTTACTATAAAATATATAGATGATTATATGAAGAGGTTAAACCTTATCTTGTGCATTGTTTTAGCTTCCAGCTTGATTGTTAATTTGATGTTTTTCTTTAATTTCAGCCAAAAGCAACTTGCAGAAAAGTATCCTTACCTTTCCAAAAGAATTTTACAAGATAATCAAAATGACATTCTAATTAATTTTTTATCTCTTAGAACCGACTTGCGTAAATACACAAACCCATTTAACGACTCGTTTGCATTTTATTTCGAATATTTGCCGACAGGAAGCTCTATTGGGATAAATGAAAAGGTTGGGTTTGGTTCAGCATCGCTAATTAAAGTCCCAGTTGTAATGTCTTATTTTCATTACAATGAAAGGGTCGGACTGGAAAATTCTTCAGTTACAATTCAGGAAAATCAGTTGGATAGTGGTTTTGGGGACCTTTGGAAAAGAGGTTCAGGAACAAAGATTAGTTTAGAAGAAGCGGCAGAATTAGCATTGGTGGAATCGGATAACACTGCTACTCGTGTGTTAATTTCCAATATACCAGAAGAGGATTTTTCTGAAGTTTATGAGGGTTTGGACATTGATTTGGCGATTGAAAATAACCAAACTATAATTACTGTCAAGCATTATTCATCTATCTTAAAATCTTTGTATTTCTCATCTTTATTGACTAGAGATAATTCGCAACATATTCTTGAATTGCTGGCGCAAACTAGGTTCAATGATAAATTAGTAGCCGGAGTGCCAAAAGAGGTGCCAGTTGCTCATAAATTTGGTGTATTGGATGGCCAACTCTTTCAAGATTGTGGGATAGTTTATGTTCCTCAACGCCCATATTTACTTTGTATGATGTCGAATTCTACTGAAGACATGGCCAGAGAGCGAATGAAAACCGTATCAGCAAAAGTTTATGAATATGTTTCTATGGCTTAAGTTTTCTTTTCCAGGCCAGTGTCGCATCGCCATCTTGCAACAGCACAAATCTATCTTTTGTCTGAAAAGATTTTACGCATTCTCGCCGTACACAGTTAGCCAGCTTCCTATCCCCAGAGTTATAGCTGATACGGCTGCTTGAGAGTCATTATGAGATGCTATACGTATTGATACTATCTGCGTATTGTTCACTGTCGAAGTGTTGTTTAGGTAGAGGAATGAAAAACTTGTAGTTGTTGGCGCTGGAGATATTCCCCCAATTGTTCCAAGCATTGGGGATACTATTGCATCACATCTGCCTGTCTTCATTCTCTGACCTGCTGCATTGTTTATGTCGCACCTTATTTGCCTTAGATTCTGAGTTCTCAAATTCTCGAAGCTGACATTCGGTGCGTTATTGATAACTACAATTGTCGCATTGACAATTGCTGTTGTTATGTAGTTTGACCTTGTAGTGTCGTTGTTGAATATTATGCCAATTAAAGCTGTACCGTTCGTTGTGTTGACGAATGCATCCACGACCAGATGTTTCTTTGCCGCAAAGTTGACTGTCATGTTTGTAGAATTCGAGTTAAGTGTCAGGTTGGCTAATCTTAATAAACCTACACTTCCTCCTCCGGCTCCTGTCTGATCTGCAGAACAAGTGACTGTCCCGTCTGGATTAATCGCGGATACCTTATCTGTCCCTGAGCAAGTTATTGGTATCGCTGTCCTATTCTTTCCCTGATATACTGCTGTCCCATTGATAGTGCCGTTCACATCCAACACTGCGTTTGGGCTGGATGTATTTATACCTACTCCGCCGGTTCTGTTAACTTGGAAGATTATTCGATTGATATTATCTTCGATTGAAAAGGGTATGTTCGATTGTGTAGCGCTCATGACAAGCCTGATGAACGTGTTTCGGAGCTCCAAAGCGGCATCTGCAGCTACTGCTAGGAAAACAAATACTATTGAGAACAAAATAAGGATTCTAATTCCGAGTTTATACATTTTCCTCTAAATATTATATACAACTTCTATACAAATAGCTAAAAGACGATGAATATGCCTAGTTTACTTTCGCATTTAAATGAAACACCGTTGGAAATGGCGTTGAACGGTTAGTTTGATTCTCTTATTCCGATGCCTTCCGCAATGTTCACGTAAAATATCCTAGGCTCTGTAGCATTCTCCCTTGTCTGCACAGGTTCCTCAGGCGCTTTGATCACTTCAGCTATAGTAGTCGTGTCTATTTCGGTTTTCTGAACTGCACCTGGCGAAGATGTTATCTGGGGCCGCTGCAAAGAAGGCTGCTCTGCGTCAGTCTGCTGCTCTGTACTTTGAATGTTCTCAGCATCCCCAGTCCTGACGACTTCACCCGTACATCCGGCCAGAAAAACTGCTAAAACAATCGCAGATAGAAGAAAATGCCTCATGTAAATTAATGCTATTTTCAGATATTTAAGAGAAAAGAATGCTCAAGTGACCCAGATGGACCATGTTATGTTTATCTTGTCGTTCTGGTTTAGTGTTGCTGTAGTGAATGTGTTCTGTGCAAAGAAAACTGTTTCGAAATTACTGAATCTATGTTAGTTACCTTCTTTGGTAACCTTCATATTTAAAGATAAATCAATATATAATCAATATGCCTGTGATAAAATACAAGACTGTATTGGAACGCGCACTTAAAAAGCCAGTATTCACGTTGAAAGACCTGCATGACGAAGGGGTTCCTAAAAATTATTCTAAAAAACTTCTTCACGTACTTGCCAAGTCAGGCAGGATAATCCATATCGAAAGGGGGAAGTACACAAATTTAGACGATCCGACAGCTGTTGCCGCATATATAACCCAGCCGTGCTACCTTTCCCTCTGGACCGCAATGAGTATAAGGAATCTGACCACACAAATACCATTTGGGATTGAAGTTGTTACTTCAAGGAAAAGATTCAAAAGAAAGATTGATTTTGAAGGCACGACAATCGTGTTTCATACTGTGAAGCCTAGAATGATGTTCGGTTATGAAAATATTGTCTGGAAAGAAAACATAAGAATACCCGTCGCGAATCGGGAAAAAATAGTTATTGACTGCATCTATTTAGGCAATATTCCTGAAGAGGAAATCTTACAGATAATAAAAGACTCTGATATTCCTCTCTTGAAAAGATATGCAAAATTAACTGGAAATGAAAAAATCGTAGACAAATTAAAGAGGTTGATTGCATGCTTACCCAAGGAGAAGTAAAAAGATATGCTCACATGCGAAGGTTGAAATTAATTGACCAGATATGGAAAGATTATCTACAGGATTTACTGCTTCATCTACTTTATAGAAAGCTGCCGAAAATGGTGTTTTCCGGAGGGACATGTATCTGGAAGATGCTGAAAGGTGATAGATTTTCAGAGGATATAGATGCATTCTCATCTACAATACCTGAAGATATCACAGATTTTTTGAAAAAGGAATTTGCTCTTCTTGGAATAAACTGCAACATATTAAAAAAGAGGAAGACGTCTAACATGCTTTTCCTTAAATTTGCTTTATCATTTCCTGCTCATCCCCGAGAAATAATTCTGTCTGTTGAAATTCTTTCTGCTGCGCCAAAAGAAACAGAAAAGACAACGCTTTATTCCCCGTATCCTGACATACCTCCTGTTGATATGCTTATCCTTTCGGTTCGAGAGATGCTTGCTAACAAGGTGTCTGCACTATACGCTAGAAATAAACCTAGAGATGTTCACGATATATACCTTCTGCTAAAATTAGGAACTAGCATAGATATGCAACTGATTAGGAAAAAACTACCAAAGTTCAATGTAAAGACATTCCAAAAAAAGATTTTAGAAAAGCGGCTGGTATGGAAAAGTCTTGAACCTTTAATTGTAACAAAACTACCTGAGTTTGAAGAAGAAATGGAATTTATCCTATCCTCTTTTAGTAAAGTAATGAAATAACTTGCATCATAATTTGTAATTAAAAATAGAAAGGAACGCCTAGACGACCCAGATGAACCATGTTATGTTTATCTTGTCGTTCTGGTTTAGTGTTGCTGTAGTGAATGTGTTTTGAGCGAAAAATACCTCCCTAGTGTCGTTGGCTGTGGTTGAATTGAACAATCCTGTCGCATTGATGTCAGCCGTACCCCCGCATGAATAAGTGAATTCTCTGGTTATAGACCAGTTTCCAGCTGTTCCGAATGGCGAACTACCGTTTACTCTTACTGCATCTGCTGCTCCTCTTCCCAGTCCACATAATGTCAACTCGCCACAAAGGGTTGTGTTCGTCGTGCCTTGGCCTGGCAGGCATTGTGTTCCTGAAGCATTCGCTATTCCTATTACTCTAATTACACCTGTTCCAGGATAATTCATGTCAGTAACACTGGCGCTAGGACCCGATAATTGATCTCTAGTATAGTTCATCCCAGCTCTAGTGAACAAGTTTTTAGAACATCCAAAATCATCTACTCTACCGTCTGTTCTTGTCACCTTTTTGCATACGGCAGAATGATAGGTTATTGTCTCACCCTCAACACCTGAAGTTGCACTTGTGGTAGAAGGCGTTACCAGGAAATTGGTAGCAATCAAAACAATGCCTATTGTCAGAGTCGTTATTCCAAGAGCTAAAATCTTAAATTCTTTTCCTAACATTGTACTTACTTATATTTTTAGCTCTCTGTATTTAAATAGCTATCCTAAACTAGCCTGAATTCCAGATAGCCCACCAAAAGTCCTAAGACAATGCTTGAAGGATCGTTCGATAGTATGAACGCTATTAACGCGAACAATACTCCGATGCCGGCTGACCTTAAAAGCCTTAGCCAAATGGACTGACTGGAGAAACCTGGTTTCGGGCTTTGAAACTTTACCATATTAACACCACTCCTCTCAATAATAATGAAGCTTCCTGTTAATAAAACTCCCAATATGCCAAGGAACCAGAAGAAAATCGTGTGCATAACCGTTAAATTACCTACACCATTTGCATATGCAGGAAGGTTGACTAGGCCCAGCAAGTAAGGTTTCGTAGCTCTTGTCACTTTAACAGACACTGCATCTCCAACACCTATGACCTCCCCTCCTATCTTGTTTTGCTTGGAGGCTTCGGAATCCTGCCTTACTGTTACCACAATGTCTTCGAGGGAATTTACGACCGATGAATAAATTATGGTAAGCGCAATAAGGATCACTGGTATCAGGAAAAATTTCTTGTATCTCATAAACTCTATTTGATTCATGCTTTTTTAAATTCGATTGGCTGCTAAATGGTTGTTGGTGATATGGGATTTTCCCAAAGTTTTTAAATTCCAGTCCCATACATTAGTCTTTATCTGTTATGAACTACACGCACCCTAAAGGGTGCGGTTTCTTAAAAGAAGGGAAGCTATAGTGAAAAGGCTTTCATCCGATTCATCTGTCAACTAAAGTTGTCAGTATTCTTGGAGTACGTTGATAAAGTAATAGAAAAATTTGCAACCAGAAAAACAATCTCTATTCAAAAGTTACATAGCTTTTGTACATTTCTCTTGTCATTATCAGATATGCTATAGCTGGCGTTTACAAACTGTATTCTGTAATCAGGTTAGTGGGGTTAGCAAAGCCAGGTAGGTGGCTTATGCTCGGATTTATATAGTTGCATATCCAACTATATAATTGGAAATCCAACTATGATATCGGGTAAACAGCTTGCAATCCTTGCTGGGTTTTTCCCTGATTTAGGAGAGAGAACAGCAAAGGAAGTAGAAACACATATAGGGCTATCCCATGAACCGGTTTTCAGGGCTCTAAAGTCGTTGGTGGACAGCAGGTGTTTGAAAGTGAGGAAGGTGGGAAAAACAAGCGTCTACGATTTTGTCTTTACAGAAGATGCCTTTCTTGTTTACACTTATTTTATGGCAGACAGGATAAACAAATTCAAGGGAAGGAACCGTTTGCTGTACAAAAGACTCAAAGAATTCGCCAATTCTGTGGAAGCAGATTCTGTTATTTTATTCGGTTCATATGCAAAAGGCAAAGAAACAAAGGAATCTGATGTAGATACTTTGATAATCTCTGAAAAAACAGACGTCAATAAAATAGTTAGCCCTTTCAAAACAAAGTATAATATGCATATAAGCCCAGTTGTTGTAAAACCGCATAATTTTAAGGATATTAAAAAGGACAATCCGATATTTTATAGTGACTTGGTCAAATTTGGTATTGTATTAAAGGGCATGGAATTTTTTTTCGGGGAGGTTTACGGGAATGCCAAAACCGATTAAGTGGTTCCTAGAAAACGGGCTATTGACTAAGGACAGCTCTATAGAAAAACCTGTCTGAAAACTATCTGGACAAAGCCAGGAAAAATATCGTGACAATGAGGGTCTTGGATAAGACCAATAGTTTTAGGGACATTCTTAGCATCCCAGAAGATTATTCTCCAGATGAATGGATTGTAGTGACATCATATTATTCCATGTATATGGCAGCTCTGAGTGTTCTGGCAAAGCTGGGTTATAAAAGCAAAAATCATTCAGCCACTATTGTTGTATTAGAGGAATTGTTTGTCAAGAAGAGCATGTTGGAGAGAAAGTATTTAGAGATTCTGAAAAATATAAAAATAAAGAAGGAGGAGATTGAACAGTTAGAAATGGTAAGAAACAGGAGAGAAGTCGCCCAATATTCTGTCACAAAAGAAACAACAAGGCGCATTGCTGAGGAGACAATGAAAAAGGCCGATGAATTTGTGGACAGAATGGAAGAATTATATGATCTGCTATAAGATAATGAACTACACGCACCCTAAAGGGTGCGGTTTCTTAAAAGAAGGGAAGCTATAGTGAAAAGGCTTTCATCCGATTCATCTGTCAACTAAAGTTGTCAGTATTCTTGGAGTACGTTGATAAAGTAATAGAAAAATTACCAAATAAACATTAAAAAGGTGGTAAAATGCCTGTAGCTTTGTCGACAAGAAGTGAATTACGAGAAAAGGCAGGGTCTATAGTCAACTCCTATTTAGACGATTCTGTTGGTAATCTGCTTTGGGCAGGCCCTTCTATGGAGTTATTAAAGGGGGATAAAATTGTTTTCGAAGTGCCTGTCATGTGCACATTAAATGAGAACTACTACAAAGTAGGTAGCCTTTTTATTGATATAGACACGATGGAAATTATTCAGGGGGTTTCTGATTCACCATCTGTAATTAGTGATAACATAAAGAATTTAATGGCAATAAAATGATAAAGTTCCCTTTTTCTTACAGGAACTGAAATCTTCTTGTTTTCCCGCTTGTTTGAAGATGATTTTATCATCTCATGGGATCGATATCGAAGAAGGAGAATTAAGAAAGTTGTGTAACTTTGATGAAGGTCGAGGTGCCACATGGCTTGATGCCAAGAAAGCTGCAGAAAGTCTGAATCTTAATTTCTTTGTTAAGATAAATTCTACAATTGATGAATTGAAAGGCCTGGTTGATAGAGAACTACCAGTAATTGTAAGTGTAGATATTTTTGATTTGGGATGGGACATACATCAAGGCCACACAATTATTGCTTTAGAAGTTAATGGAGAACTCTTTTATCATGATCCACAAAGAGGATCTCAACTAAATATTAGTAAAAACGATTTATAGAGATTTGGAAGAAAAGAGATAATAGGCTTGGTTATATACTAAAAAATAAGAAAATTGAAATCATTTTTAAACTTTTTAAATGCCAGTTCCTTAGATATAACAGTGAATTTATGTTGCAAGACCCTTTGGCAGATGCGCTGACCATAATCAAGAACGCCGACAGGATAGGCAAAAGAGATTGCATAGTCAAATCTTCAAAGCTATTACAGGATATTCTAAATGTCATGCAGAAAAACAATTACATAGGGTCATTTGAAAGGATTGATGATGGGAAGGGAGGCAAATTCAAGATAGAGCTCAAGGGAACCGTGATTGAGACCAAGGCGATAAAGCCCAGATTTGCCGTTGCCAGGAACGAGTTCGAGAAATGGGAAAAAAGATATCTTCCATCACGACATATGGGATTGTTGATATTGTCTACGTCAAAAGGCGTCATGTCTCATGCGAATGCCAAGGAATTGAGTATAGGCGGAAGATTGCTATCGTATGTTTACTGAGTGATTGCCATGTATTCTAAGGAAATTAAAGTGCCTGAAAACGTCTCTATTGAGATTGACGGAAACAAGGTCAATGTCTCTGACCAGAAAGGTGAGTTGAAAAGAGTTTTCAAGCTCGCATACGAAATCAAAATCGTCAAGGAAGGAGACAAGATACGGGTTGCTTCAGAATATGAAAAGAGAAAGGCCAAGGCTCTTGTCGGGACCATAATTGCACATATAAGGAACATGATTAAAGGTGTGACAAGTGGATACACTTATAAAATGAAGATAGTCTACAGCCATTTTCCGATGACCGTCAAGGTGGAAGCCGACAAAGTCGTGGTTCAGAATTTTCTGGGCGAGAGGACAACAAGAACTGCGAAGATCGTAGGCAAGACTGAAGTGAAGGTGCAGGGACAGGATGTCACCGTCACTGGAATAGATCCGGAGGAGACAGGGCAAACTGCGGGGAACTTGGAGCTTGCAACCAGGATAGTGGGCTACGATAGACGCAGATTCAACGACGGTATATTTATAACGGGCAAGGAATGATAATGGTGAATCCAAGAAAAAGACCAAAGTTTTTAAGATGGCCATCGAAGAGTGTGGCGAGCTTAAAGTCTCCGTGGAGAAAGCCGCAGGGATCGCACAGCAAAATTCGCGACAAGATGAAAGGCAAACAGCCTATGCCGTCTATAAGCTATGGCGCTCCCAGACAGTTGAGATATCTCCATCCATCTGGATACATGGAAGTTCTTATTAGCAATATGAACGACTTGGGGAAAATCGACCCCCTGAAGCAAGCGGCAAGAATATCGTCGACTGTCGGCAAGAGGAAAAGAATGGAAATATTAAAGAGATCTGAGGAGATGAAAATAAAGGTTCTCAATCCTGGCAAGTGATTTTATGCATAGCGTTCAGAAAAAAGTTGCTGCAAGAGTTATGAAGGTGGGCCTGTCCAAAGTATGGATGAATCCAGAGAAAATGAAGGACATAGAAAAGGCGCTGACAAAATGGGACATCAGGAAGCATATTATGAAAGGGGACATCAAAGCTTTGCCGGCGAAGATAAAGATAAAGATGCCGAGAGAAAAGAGAAGAAAAGGACCTGGAAGAAGGAAGGGTAAAAAGTACGCAATTATTCCGCGCAAGCGTGTTTGGATATCAACAGTAAGGCCTCAAAGAAGAATGCTGGTGGAACTGAAATCAGGCGGCAAGTTGGACAATGCCTCTTATCGAAAGTTGTACAAGCTTGTGAAGGGTGGGATGTTCAGGAGCAGGGCGCACTTGAAGCTTTACATCGAGCAGAACAAGCTGCTCAAGGAGAGTGGGTGATTTTATGAAATTGTCGCCGAGGTACAAGATGCCGTTCAAAAGAAGAATGGAGAAGAAGACCGACTATAGGAAAAAATTGAAGATGCTCAAGTCGAAGACGCCGAATCTTGTTGTAAGAAGAAGCTTAAAGTACATAACAGCGCAGGTGGTTGATTATGATGGGAAGGGCGACAAAACAAGAGTCGCGGCAACCAGCAGAGAGTTGAAAAAAATGGGGTGGGATTTTTCGTGCGACAATCTTCCAGCGAGCTACTTGACAGGACTTTTAATCGGCAAAAAGTCCCTGGCAAAAGGCGTCGGCAAAGCTGTGTTGAATGGCGGCCTTTATCCTTCTGTCAAAGGATCGAGGATTTATGCTGTCGCTAAAGGGGCTATGGACGCAGGCCTCAAAATTCCTGTAGGCTCCGAGGTTCTGCCAAGAGATGAAAGAATAAAGGGCGAACACATTGCTAATAATGAAAAATTTAAGAGCATGCCTGCGGAATTTGAAAAGGTCAAGCAGAGGATTTTAGGTGGATAAATGAATACTGAAGACGTGAAGAAAGACGAAGAACCGAGTCAAGTCACCGCTGAAGCTCCTGCTGTCATTGCACCTAAAGAGGTGCCTCAAGCTCCCGAGAAAGTTGCCGAGGACGACAGGAGGCTGAACTGGGTTCCAAAGACCATCTTGGGGAAGCAAGTTCTTGAGGGGAAGATAAAATCAATCGACGATATTCTTTTTGCTGGAAAGAAAATAATAGAGCCTGGTATTGTTGACTATCTTGTCCCGAACTTGCAGAGCGAGTTGCTACTGATAGGCGGGAGAAAGGGAAAGGGCGGCGGCAAACAAAGAATTCCGGTGAGGATAACTGCGAAAATGCACCGATCGGGAAGGAGATTCAGGACGTCTTCGATGATTGTTGTCGGGAACGGTGATGGTCTGGTTGGAGCTGGCAGAGCCTCAAGCAGCGAGCCTAGGATTGCGATGGAAAAGGGGCTGAACAAGGCCAAGGTGAGCATAATTAGGATAAGGAGAGGTTGCGGTGATTGGGAATGCAGTTGCGGGACGGAACATTCGATTCTTTTCAAGACAAAAGGCAAGTCTGGCAGCGTTCGCGTCGAGCTTATGCCTGCGCCAAAAGGCGTCGGGCTTGTCGCTGATAATGAGTCGAAGAAAATTTTAAAGCTGGCTGGGGTGAAGGATATTTGGGTGAAGACTTTTGGAAATACTGCAAACAGAATAAACCTTATCTTTGCAGTTTTTGACGCGCTAAAGAAACTGTACATTTACGAGAAATGATTATTTCTTGGCCTTTACGTGAATCCACACTTTTCCGATGATAGAATCTTTTTCTATAGCTCCAAAATGCCTGCTGTCCTGGCTGAAGTTTCTGTTGTCGCCGACAACATAGAATTTGTCTGAATTTGTGATTACTGAAATTCGCTTGAGTAAAAACTTTGTTTTTTCCACAGGGTGCTTGATTACAATCGCGTCTCCTCTGGAAGGGCTGCCAAACTTGTAAGCCAGTTTGTTAACCAAAATAAAATCACCTGCCCTGAAAGCAGGTTCCATGCTCTTGTCTTCTACCCTGAACCTCATTAACATGACATCAGCAATGGCTTTTATATCTTCGAAATCGGATAAACAGTCTCGTTTCCAGTCGGATAAGGCGCTTTGAACCTTGTCGTTCCGTAGCCTTTTGTTTCCCAGAAAATTTCAGATATTCTATTTACAGCTTCCAACAATTCCTCAGACGCCTGCATGTTAACTTCTTGTCTAGCTTTCGAACCTAATTTCATAACTTTCCAGACAAGCTCGTGCAATTCCGGATATTTTTCTACATGCTCCGGCTTGAAATAATCCCCCCACAAGATTCTAACCTCGTGCTTGCATAACTCTGCATGCTGCTCTTTAACAGCGGTATAGCGTGAAAGTTTGTGCACGATTTCCTTTCTTTGTTCTGGAGATATCTCCGGTGTCAGTTTTGGCAGTTCGTTAATTAGCGCGACCATTCTAATGATTGTATGTGCCGCCATTTGAGCATTATGCGGATCGTAAATGCCGCAAGGTATGTCGCAATGAGCATATGCTACTTTTGAGGGAACTATACTATCTAGAAATTTAAAGACAGAGTGTAAGGCAGGCATAACTAACTTTCTTTCTTTCATGTATTTAAAACAAGTTGTTTGCAGAGAAGCGATATTGTGATA
>CAYJVM010000021.1:0-13922 GCA_964373665.1 uncultured archaeon
CTACAATGTTTATAAGGAAATCAATCAGTTAATAATAACTTTTCTACAAGGCTAATTGTTAATATACTACTTTCGTAGGAGCTCATTTCCCACATGTTTTGGAAAGAAGCCAATACAAATCCTATTACACGCTATTGAAGTAAAATAAGCCCCTTATTTAGCAACAATGACGTATTTTGATTTATTGACTATTATGAAAAGAGAATTCGTTGTTGCAGCTTATGTAGTTGATAATGGTAAAGTTCTGCTCGTTAACCATAAAAAATTGGGAAAGTGGTTGCCCGTAGGTGGACATATAGAGCCAAACGAATTGCCTGACGAAGCTTTAGTAAGAGAAGTCAAAGAAGAGACAGGATTAGACGTTGAAATAATTTCAGACGACAAGTCCCCTGAATTCAATAGTATATTGAACAGGCCATTTAAGGTAGTACTTGAGGACATAGACGATAAGCACCAGCACATAGACCTACAATATATTTGTAAGATAAAAGGAAAAAAGGAGTTAAGGGGAACTGATGAATGCAAATGGTTTACAACAGAGGAATTGAATGCCATTGAAAATTGTCCACCCGAAGTAAAGCATTTCGCAAAGGAAGCCATGAATTTATTAAAGATAAAGAAAATTACTTTACAAATGTCCGGGTTAGCTTAGTGGTAGAGTACAAGGTTGTGGCCCTTGGGATGCGGGTTCGATTCCCGCACCTGGACCTAATTTTCTATCAATAAAATTGCGACAGCTAATACGTCAATAAGATTTGCGACAGAATCGACGAAAATAACCTTTAAATACTATCCCGCCTTATAATCTGTTTAGTCTCACGAACTAATTGGCGTTTAACTTTGACTGCGTCGACTGACGATGAATGAGAAAGTTAATTCTAGTTCGTGGAATAAAAAGCTCATTTCTGCAGTAGCATTGCAGGTAAGGTTAATCATGATGAAACCTTAGAGGGTTAGACCGCCAATTCTGGCTGATCCCGCCAGAGACCATTGCTATCCGAGTTCTATTAATCCATGCGAAGGGATCGGGTAAGACCCGACCTGAATTGCTTCATAATACGTAGTCAACCTGCCCTTAGCAGGTGAATAAACTTGCGAAAGTGAGGCTAATACACCATAGTTCTAGCTTACTGGAATGTTGCTAGAACAAAAGCTTTTGCGGCTAAGGATGGGACTGCGGCCGATCAGGCTGTTGATAGTGTAATGAACTATCAAACCTATAACCGGTGCGGGCTATGGAAGTAGGAGCCCGAAGATGGATTCTGAGACATGAATCCAGGTTCTACGGAACGCAGCAGGAGAGAAAACTTTTCAATGCCTTTACGGGCGAAAAGGGAACTTGGAGTGTTCTTGCATTGCAAGAACTTTTGCCGTCTGAAAACAGGACGGAGAATAAAGGCCGGGCAATACGGGTGCCAGCCGCCATGCTAATTGCATAGCACGGTACACGGTAATACCCGAGGCCTGAGTGATGGTCACTATTATTGGGTCTAAAGCGTCCGTAGCCGGCTTGTTAAGTTCCCTGTGAAATCTGGCAGTAAACTGTCAGGCTTGCGGGGAATACTGGCAGGCTTGAGAGAGGGAGAGGATGGAGGTACCTCTAGGGTAGGGGTTAAATCCGTTAATCCTAGAGGGACCACCGGTGGCGAAGGCGTCCATCTGGAACTTGTCTGACGGTGAGGGACGAAGGCTAGGGGAGCGACCGGGATTAGATACCCCGTTAGTCCTAGCAGTAAACGATGCCCACTTGGTGCTGCAGTCTTCTTGGGAGACTGCGGTGCCGGAGCGTAGGTGTTAAGTGGGCCACCTGGGGAGTATACTCGCAAGGGTGAAATGGGTTAGCAGGATTGGTATCGTGTGTTACCCACACTTTACTTAAGGGAAAGAAAGAGAGGTAAAAAAGAAAAACTTTAAATAGTAAGAAATGTATATATATTAAGGTATCTGTATGACGTCTCTTTCCCCGATTAAGTGTGTAAGGGTCGAAGATATAGCGTACATAGCTGGATTAGTAGCTAGCGATGGTCATATAGATAGGGAGTTTCATAAAATCTCAATAGGAACTTCAGACAAAGAATTTGCCTATATAGTTCTAAAAATGCTGAGGAGTATGTCAGAAAATACACCCCACATATATGGTAAGAAAACTGCATATAGTATAGAAATCTGGGACAAGGACTTACGTAGCATTCTAACGCAGAAATACAAAATACCAGTTGAAAAAAAGTCTGATATTTTAACAAAACCAGAAATTCCCAAATCGGAAGTCGCTAGCTTTATAAGAGGATTCTGTGACGGAGATTCCAGTATACATCACAGAAGAATGAGGAAGAGATTCGTTCCACGAATTAGAATAATGTCTTGCAGTAAAGAAATACTTGAATGGATCAAACAGCAGTTGATCGAAATGGGAATAAGATGTGGCTCACCTTTCATAGACATGCCTCATGGATTTGGTACAAAACTATGCTATAGAATAGAAATATATGGAACATCTGTTAAAAAATTCAAAGAAAAGATAGGATATTTACATCCTGCAAAATCCAAAAAATTGGATGAGCTAATCTTGCTTTTAAATTGACCTTTCATGCTTCCTAATGATGGGGTTCAGTTAATTCTGACTCCAGTTCAAGCGGGGGAGCACACAAGCGGTGGAGGTTGCGGTTCAATTGGATTCAACGCCGGGCATCTCACCAGGGAAGACGGCAGGATGAAGGTCAGGCTGAAGGTCTTACCTAACAAGCCGAGAGCTGCTGCATGGCCATCGTCATTCGACTCAGTTCCTAAATAGCTGGGTATATTCTGGTTTCTATTTCATGTCACAAGACTAAAACTAGATATACCAGCTTCACATCATTTCAGTTAACACGTGATCGAAAATGGAAATCAAAAACACAGTCCAAAAATTGGATTTAAAACTAGTACTACCGAAGGAATACATTAATAAATACGTCTCAGTTGAGAAAAATTCACTAAAATCAAATGTTAGGAACCAGTTCGAAAATTCGGTTAATGTGACAAGATTCTTACAAATTGATGAAAAATTCTTCTATAATCTTGGGCTTTGGTGTGGTGATAAATATTGGTTTGGAAATTCAGTTGGTCTCACAAACACAAATGAAAAACTGTTGGATGAATTTATGAAATTCCTTGAGCGAATTGTAAAAGAAAGAAAGATGTTGAAGAAAGTTTCCATTAACAATGGTGATGCATCAAGAGTTAAAGTAAATTCAGGTTTAATTCGAAGAATTCTAGAAAATTTAGAACATGATCGAGAAATCTTAATTCAAAAAGAAAATGATTTACTTGCGTATCTTTGTGGTCGTATAGATGCTGATGGGACATTAATGTTGTACGCAGTTAAATATAGGACAAGTCCAATAAAAATAACCTACGGTAGTCTTGAAGAAGCAAGAAAAGATTTTTCATTGTTGAAGAAATTCAATATTAACGGATGGATATCAACTTATAAGAACAGAAATGCATACGATCTTAAAATCTCATTTAATTCTGCTGTTAAAATTCTTAGCAAGTTATTTCTCAAAGATGAGAAAAAACAACAAAAGTACTTTTACTTAGGGAATTGGTCGAACGATAAAGCTCGTATCGTGACTGTGTTATGTCATGATGCGATATGCACAGCGGTAAAGACGTGCCGTTAAGTCGGTTAACGAGCGAGACCCATATCGTATGTTGCCACTGTTTTCTCCGGAAAACAAGCACTTATACGAGACCGCTGGTGATAAACCAGAGGAAGGAATGGGCGACGGTAGGTCTGTATGGCGCGAACTTCCTGGGCTACACGCGACCTACAATGCATGCCACAATGGGATGCAACTCCGAAAGGAGAAGCAAATCCCCTAAAAGCATGCTCAGTTCGAATTGTGGGTTGTAACTCACCCACATGAAGCCGGAATCGCTAGTAGGCGAACGTCACCAAGATAGGAAGGTGCTGATGATTTTAGGGTTTGGACACCTCAAGAACCATCTTTCTGTCGTGAATTCGTTCGCCGAATAGGTCCCTGCTCCTTGCACACATTGGGTACAGGAAGACAGATAAGTTTAAATACACGGATAGACAATATGTCTATATGAAGTGTACAAGGTATCTTAAGTTAGCAAGTCTATGTCTGTCCGATGGTGGAATTGGATATAGTAGTGAAACAAGCTACATACATTTTACAAACAAGTCTAGCGTATTACTTGAACTGTTCAAGAAAGAAATACGAAAATTTACATCAAGCAAAATACATGAACAGAAAAAACAGAGAGGAATAACATTAAGAGTATTCGACAAAAATCTAATCGATGAATTAATAAAAATTTCACCTAGTTTCAGAACAAAACCTTGCAATCACTTTCCAGTATGTCCATACTTAAAGAATGACAAAATAAATCTGAGATTAAAACATCCACATGTAAAATCAAATGGATTAATTTGGTCTAAAATAGAAATACCAGAAAATCTTTTCCGAAATAAAAAGGATAAATCAGAATTTCTTAAGATATACATTTCATGTGACGGATACCCATCAATATTTCCACGAAAAGATTCGTGGTCTGCAGTTGAGAGAATTGTTGCAATAGTATGTCATCATCCGATGTTAAAACTAAGATTAAGTGAACTGTTGAATGATATTCAAGTTCCGCATACTGTTAAAGAAAATAGTTTAGAAATGCGAAGTAAAGAATCAATTAAAAAATTCAAAGACCAAATTGGATTTGTTGATGGAGTTAAGATGACTGGGAATTCAAGATACTGGGAAGGATTACCCAAAAATGACGTATTAGACAAAATAATGAAATCTTATGATACAAAGTTTGATTCAAGAGACACTTCTTATGTGATTAATACAATAAAAAAACTCTGAAATCTTCTTGGCCTGAGTGTAAACCGCCCGTCAAGCCAATCGAGTGAGTTCTCATCGAGGCCCGCCCGCAAGGGTAGGTCGAGTTAAGGGCTCGTGAGAGGGGCTAAGTCGCCACAAGGTAGCCGTAAGGTAGACGGTGGAAGTTTATTCAACAAATTTCCTAAGTGAGCTATGTATGATAATAAGGCTTGACTCTGATTTTATGATGAGTCGGAGGTGAATTGACATAGTTCTGCCTAAAAAAAGTTGATAGTTTGTTAACTTCCGTCTGCCCGACATCGGGAACGTGCGGCTGGATCACCTCCTAAAGGTCCAAGTTGTGCATGAGCGAGTCTAACCCTCGAGGCATCAAAAGATTAACTTTGCCGATGCAGAATTATTTTTCTAGAATTTAACGATTTAGTTATCAAATCTTTTCAGCCAATACAAACAGATGCTTATCATTTCTCGGACCAATTACCCTAGACCAGATTATCTCAAATCCAATTTTTTTAATTAACTTCAGGTTAGTTTCTTTGTTAAAATGACTCCAATACATCTTAGCTCCAAGCCAATTCTCTTCAACACCTTCTTTAGTATCTCCCAAACCAACACTTATTAGAAGAAATCCATCGGACTTTAAGGTTTTATGAAATTTACCTAGTATTTTAAAATGAAACTTTCTAGGCACATGTATTATTGAATAAAGACAGACTATGCCCTCGAATGACTCGTTTGGAAATTCTAGATTCGTCATATCCATTTTGGCAAATTTTGCAGTTGGAACATTTTTCTTAGCAAGTTTGAGCATATTTTTAGATACGTCAATTCCCACAACACTTAACTTTTTACTATTGAGAAATTTAGCAACATAACCACTACCACATCCGACATCTAAAACTTTAGATCTTTTAGGCAGATGTTTAATGAAATCTTTCAATTCCTTTTTATTTTGCCAGACATTTCTCTGGTCGTGATAAGTTTTATAGATTATATCATATCCATGTTCAACAATTTCTCTTGGCCTCATGTACCTTAGTTGATTTTATAAATTAAAACCGGTATTTGTATATCATGGGCTGGTAGATCAGTTGGTAGAAAATTTGCCAAAATCGTCTGCTTTGCAAGCAGAAGGCCAGGGGTTCGAGTCCCCTCCAGTCCACAAACTTTATTTCATTCAAAATCACATTATTATATGGAAAGCCTTCTGCCTTCTCTCATATACAATCATCCAGTCATAGACAAACTGGAGCAAGCCTTTAGGTATCTGCAAGTCAGGCAAGATGTTGAAAAGAGAGCAGGAAGAATTGTGAATAGATATAGATCATTGAGAAAATACAGCCTAAGGCCAAGATTGATGCCAACTAGGACAAAAGGTGTTGAAGGAGATCACGGAACATACGAATTTGTTCTGATGATCGAAGGAAGCTATGAAAATATCAGTTCCAGGGAATACGAGACTTTAGCTCGGCTATCAACAAATTTGACAAATGAAATACGTGAAATAAATCGGGTTGTGCTTCTTACTGGAGGACCTCTTATGAGTGATGATGAAGTTTTCATAGATAATTACTTTGTGGATATGGACATGTGAGGAACGGCTCTTGTAAATCAAAAACTATATAAACTCCAACATCATAAGAAATCTTACAAGATCGGCGATACTATGTCAGCTCAATAAGCTTCATAGGAGTGTTATACTACACGTGCTTCTTCCGTTATCTTTCTGAATTTAACATGGGAGCAATTTATGTCGCATGCACCTCCTTATCTGCTGTTAAGGGGGAAAGAGTGAAAGGCCAATGATTAGAGTTTAATCTCTGAAAAAAAGATGAAGAGCGAACTGTCACAAGAGGCCGTAAAGATGACACTATTCATAGGATCAGGTTGGTCAATAAGGTCATGTCAATGCTACGCCACTTGGTGGATAGCTAGGTTTCAATAGCTGACGAAGGTTGTGCCAAGCTGCACAAAGTCCGGGTTAGCCGCAAGGAGGCATCGACCCCAGAATTACTGAATGCGATTCGTGGCCCGTTAAGGGTCATCCCGAAAGGGAGAGGAACGCGGTGAATTGAAAGGTCAGTAAGTCTACCGTAAAGTATATAAATTCCAAGATGTGTATATCTTAGTATGAAAGCAAGGTACTTTAACAGCATGACTAAGACATACGAAACTATGGAATTACCTATACTAATGAAAGATAGTAAAATCAAAATACTAAGCTCAATGGCACCGGCTAGTGCTATTAGAAGAACACCTAATCTAGTGTATATAACAGAATTTCTAAAATGCGACGGTAGCGTATATTTAATAAAAAGAAAAGATGGCTTCGCAGGTGGGTTAATATTTTCCACACTGGATTCTGGATATAAAACCGAATTAAAGAAAATAGTCGAAGAAGCTTTCAACCCGCTAAAAACATTTGAAAGAAAAGATGGCTTCGGTCTTTCTAACCTTTCACTGGCTGTATTGTTGTCAAATAAGTTTGGTGTACCAGTAGGTAAAAAAGGCATGATGGAAGTAACTTATCCGGAAAATGAGGAAGAAGCAAAAATGATATTAAGATCTGTCATAGACACAGAAGGTAATGTGGATGATTATGGTGGAAGCATCGTCATAGGAAACCAAAGTCAGGAATATTTAGAATCATATGGAAGAGTCTTAGAGAAATGGTTTGAAATTAGTACAATTAATTTATCACCAACTAAAGGATGGGGTGAAAAGACAAATAGAATAGGAATTACAAAAGATGTAGACCTAATAAAGATCTTTAAAATAGGATTATTAAATCCTACAAGGCAAGAACGCTTGAAATTCATGATAGATTCATTCGAACTCTATCAAAATGATAGGAAAGAGCTAATTAAAAAAATAAAGTCTTTGTTAAAGCAACCAAAAACAATACGTGATGTTTCCAATTTACTTAAGCTAGCTCCTTTTGTTGTACGAAGATTAATCAATTCTGCAAAAGCAATTAAAGTAGGTAAAATAAGAAAGAACAATCGAAATCAAATTTTGTGGAAGGTAGGCTTCTGATCCAAAAAGCATCTTAGTAGCCGCAGGAAAAGAAATCAATAGAGATTCTGTTAGTAACGGCGAGTGAAAGCAGAAGAGGGCAAACCGAACACCCTGTGAAAACAGGGATGGATGTGGAGTTGTAGGACCTGTGCACTTCTTAACTTCCCGATCTAAAGTGGGCTGGAAAGCCTTGCCTTAGAGCGTGATAGCCGCGTAGGAGAACGGAAGAAAGAAGATTCCAGGTATCCTGAGTACTGCTCCTCGGATATGGAGTGGGAATCTGCCAGGCATTAACTGGTAACCCTAAATACTATTGAAGTCCGATAGCAAAGTAGTATCGTGAGATAAAGCTGAAAAGCAGAGCGAAAGCTCGGTGAAAAAGAACTTGAAACCAAGTGGTTACAGTCAGGCATGGTCCGGAAGGTTCTGTTCTGAAGGAACGCTCAAGCTAGTACGAAGAACAGATTACAGGATCATGCCATCCGTGTCGAAAAACGGAGCAGGGAGTATACCTCAGTAGCGAGGTTAACTGGTTCTAGCCAGGAAGCCTAAGCGAAAGCGATATGCCCGTAGCTGCCTCAGGGCAGTGTGGGGCATGGTGTGAAAGCGCCTAAAGTTACTGGGGTATAACCTGAAGCCGGGTGATCTAACCCTGGATAAGATGAAGCCTATCGAAAGGTAGGTGGAAGTCTGTTACCGGTTGTGAGTTGCAATTCCTTCGGGTGATCTGGGGTTAGGGGTGAAAAGCCTATCGAACCCGACGATAGCTGGTTCCCCTCGAAATGCATCTTGGTGCAGCCTGGCTGGAGGTCTGCAGGAGGGTAGAGTTACTGATTGATGAGCCAAGGGTCGAAAGGCCCAGCTTTTCTGTCAAACTCCGAATCTCTTGCAACCATAGAAGGCCGGAGTTAGGGTGCTGGGGTAAGCTCGGTATCCGAGAGGGCAAGAACCCAAACTTAGGTTAAGGTCCCTAAATACTGACTAAGTGTAGAAGGCAGTGTAAATCCTCAGACAGTAGGACGGTAGGCTTAGAATCAGCCATCCGCCAAGAAGTTCGTAACAGATTACCTACCGAGGATTTATGCGCTGAAAATGGACGGGACTAAGTCAGTTACCGATACCTAAGCTCTTGCAAAAGGGGGTAGAGGGGTGTCCTGTATGGGCAGAAGCTTCTGCGTGAGCAGGAGTGGACCGTACAGGAATAAAGATCCTGCTGACAGTAGCAACATAGCTAAGTGAGAATCTTAGCCACCTGAAGTCTAAGGGGTTTGTCAGCCATGATTATCAGCTGGCAGTTAGTCGGTCCTAAGTGTGCCGCTAATCTAAGCACGCGACAGGGAAATCGGTTAATATTCCGATACCATGGAGGTACGCGCGGCGACGCAAGCTGAATTCGAGACGCTTTGGGATAGGTGGACGTAAGTTAACCGTTGAAGCCTCTGGAGTCTTATAATGAGGAGAAGGAGGTGAACGCGGGAATAGCTTTGCGTATGCAGAGTTCCATCGATTCCTTGAGCCCATGAAAATCGAATTCAGAAGAATCCTTCATGCCCGTACCGAGAACCGTCACAGGTAGACTCGCTGAGAAGGCGAAGGTGTGTTGGGCCAACCCAGTCTAAGGAACTCGGCAAATGGGTAATAGAAGTCCGAGCTCGTCTAACAAGACCCGTAAGATTTAAATAGAAGAAACGCTAATATCTTACGGGGATGATTGTGCGACTAAATTGTTTAGCTGCAGTAATACTAGCTGATGGGTCGATAGACAAGAAAAGATATACAGTTAGCTTTACAGAAGGAAAAGAATTAGTTGAGAGATTTGTCAGCGAATTTAAAGAAATAAATGGACTTGAGGTCGAATGGAAAACAGAACCACAAATTAACTCAGTAAGAGCTAGAGCCTATAGTAAGGATTTAGTTAACCTATTACTTGGGAAGGTAGAGGTTTCAAGGACACGTCCATTTAACAAGTTTCCATTCAATCCACAAAACAGAAGCTCTGAAATTCCGCGACCGAAAATACCAAAAGAATGCTTTGAAAATATAGAAGAAGCCAGAGAATTCCTCAAGTGTTACACATCGTGTGATGGAGGACCGGAATTTTCAATTTACAGGAGAAGTTCTGGTCAGTTGCAAATTACAATGGGAATAAAAATAGGTTGCAAAAACCCATTTCTTAAAAGACAAATTGGAGAACTTTTAGAAAAGCTCGGTATTAATTTCAGAGAAGTAAACGATGGTATTGAAATACGTAGAGGAGAAGACCTAAAGAAATTCAATGACAAAATTCAATTCTTTGAAGAATCTAAAGTTCGAAGAAGTACAAGATTTAACGGGTTTTCAAAGAATGAGGTAATAAAACTCTTCTTATTATGTTCTTTTCTGTCTAAAATTGGAAATTGGATTAATAAAAATTTTAAAACAGCTGAAGAATTAGAAAGTTTCCTGAAAGAATGTATTATACTAATTAAACAAAAAGATAACCAAAACCTACAGGGTTTACTCAAAATCAAATTAAACAAGAATATAGAAATCGATCCAGTTTTCAATTAGGACTTCTATACCCAGTCGAAATTAGCTGCGTAAGTTCGCAAGAAGCAGTGCCTGTGGTTTTCCGAAAGGGGAACTGCAGGTGTCACTAACTAGGGAGAGGCGACTGTTTAACAAAAACGCCTGAGACTGCAAGCCCGAAAGGGTGAGTACAGTTTCTGATGCCTACCCAGTGCCGGTGTGTAAAAGCCCCTTTCAAGGGGACTAAGCCCCGGTAAACGGTGGCGGTAACTCTGACCGTCGTAAAGTAGCGTAAATATGAGAAGTTTCATAAAAATATGCTACAATATGCAAAGCACAATAGACGGTGCGGTGGTCAGAAACCGCTGGATACAATTGAAAAAGCGTATCCGTGCTTAAAGCAGCTGTAAAAACTTTGGAGAAACGTTACTTACGAGAATATTAGAGGAGAATTTTTCTGTTCTATCAAGGATAGAAACTTCTCATAGCGCATTCCCTTGTCGTTTAATTGACGACCCGTCTGAATGGCTTAACGACTTCTCCACTGTCTTGGACTGGTACCCAGCGAAATTGCTATTCAGGTGAATAGGCCTGAGAGAGGATGCCATATTTTTGACATTCTCCAGGTCACCTCCTGTGGGAAATTCTGCGAAGATGTTCTCACAACAACCACATACAAAAGGAAATGAACTAGGCAAAGCTTTAAATAGTAAGCAATGTCTATAAATAGATGTGGACAAAATGAACCTAAAAACTGTAGAACTCTTACCACCAGAAACAAGAGCATTGCTAAAAGAAGAGATGAGGAGAAAGCTGTTCTCTGATAAGAAACGTATAGTAGAAAAACTAGGAATTAGCTCAACACAAGTATTCAATTGGAAAATAGGTAAGAACAATCCGTCTATCGCACAGTTGAAGAAGCTAGGAATCAGCCTAGCCGAAATTTGGGAGTCTGTAGAAAGCCTTAATTTAGAAAGAGGAAAATGCAAGATAACATTACCCAAAGAAATAAGCATAGAAGATTGTTCATGGTTGATAGGAGTTAACGAGGGAGATGGTGTCAACAAAAACAGAGTAATTGGTCTAACAAATCAAAACAAACAATTAATTAAACGCTTCATAACAGAAACGAACAAATTCGGCATTAGTAACAAAGATTTGAGAATGGTAGTTAAGGCAAACGAATTCGGAGATATTGATAAATCACAAGTCTCTAAGGAATTTGGAATTGAGGAAAGAAGAATAGAACTTAGAGAAACTACATCCAAAACAAACAAACCGATATTCCAAGTATTTACGCCTAGCAGGTTAATCAAAAGAATGTTTGATAAAGTGATGGAATCAATGAAGATTGCAAATTCTATAAAATTAACTGGATTTGTCCAAGGATTTTTTGATGCCGAAGGATGTGTAACTAGCGGATCTGTTAAAATAACTCAGAAAGACATTAACGGCGGTAGAAGAACAATGGAGTTTATAAGAACAATTTTAAACTCGCTTGATATAAAACAATCTTTTCTTGTGGATAAAGAAAGCGTGATAACGCTTAGACTATCTGGTGGTAAAGAAAATTTGGGTAACTTAAAGAGATTTAGAGAATTAATTGGATTTTCACAACCAGAGAAACTTGAAAAATTAAATATGTTAATAAGTGGTTTTGAGGAACGTTTTCCAGGACCCAACACGTAGACCCCGTAGATGGGGATAAGGAATAAATTAGTAAGAGGCGAATCTCTATATAATGGAAAGATTACAAGAGATTCAGGATTACTATGAAAAACAAGGTTATTCTGGAGACAAGTTACGCAAAGCTCTGGAGAAAGATAAAGAGTGGTGTAAACTAGTCAATGAAAGAAAGAGTAAATTAAGAAAAAAATTCTCCATAACAAAACAAGAAGAAAAGAAATACGTAATGTCGACAGATAAAGATTACGAGATATTGTCGAAAATAAAACAACTGGAGAAAGTTTCTTTAACAAGCGAAGACAAATCTCTCGTTAAGCTAATAAAGACACAGTTAGAGCATGACTGGAGAAAGTCATTAATCCAAACTTTGAACAAAAGTTTACGAAAATATTCTAAATAATAGTTTTATTCTTTACCCCAGCGGTGAGCTTTACTGCAGTCTGTTGCTGCGGTACGGTTTTGGTTGCAGAGCGTAGGTAGTACTCGCTATCAGGTCTTGCTTTCGGGCAAGATTGAGAGAAAAGTGTAACACTACCCTTTCAAAACTGTACTGCTTACTCGTAAGAGGACACCATCAGATGGGCAGTTCGGCTGGGGCGGTACGCCCTTGATAAAGGATCAAGGGCCTCCTAAGGTTTCCTCATCCGGGTCATAACCTGAACTGTTTTGTGCGGCAGTGAATGTAACCTTTGGTTTTGAGAAAAGATGAAAAGCGAGGTAGCTAATGAGTCGCAGAATTTTACCAGTTCATGTTACCCGACAGAAATCGGATGTAGGTAAATTACTCTGACTGGTTATCCGGAGTAGAGTATAAACGCAAAAGGAAGCCTGATTGGATTCCGCAAAGCAGGGAATCCAAACGCGAAAGCGTGGGTTAACGATACATCGGTGTCCATTAATGGGTGCCGGTGGTATGAGAAAAGCTACCTCGGGGATAATGGGCTCGTAGCCAGTGAAAGTTCACAGCATCATGGGTCGCGTTTGCTCACTCAATTGCGAGTAAATTGACCTGGCGTGTTGGTGCGTCGTTGTCGGCTCCCCCCCTCCTGGCTGTGCAGCAGCAGCCAAGGGTATAGGTGTCCACTAGTTAAAGGGGGACGCTAGCTGGGTAGATGTCCCATGGGATAGAAACCAATAACTTTATACTAGCTAGCGACTGTGTTATGTCATGAAAACTAATATGGCGCTAGTTGCTGGTATAATAGCAAGTGATGGACATTTGGACAAAGATTTCCACATAATCCGAATCGTAACAAGCAGCCCAAGATTTCTCAAGTTTGTTAAAGGCAAATTGCAAAACATCACGAAACATGAAATACGGGTTTACAGATCAAAAAGTGGATTTGGGAAGTTGAAATATACAATATATCTTAACGATGAAAAACTTTACCAAATGTTTAACGAAAAATTCAAAATACCAAAAGGCAAGAAATCTGCTATAATAGGACCACCATATAATCTAGACGAAAAAGAGGAGAAATCTTACATTGAAGGGTGGCTGGCAGGCGAAGGCAGTATAAGCCATGACAAAAACCCACAAATTATGTTGTGGTCAAAAAGTGGAAAAATAGTCAAATGGTTAGCAGAAAAATTTAAACAAAAAGACATTTCACCTCAAATATATTACAGTAAGAAAAAGAAGCAGTACTTGCTAATGGTTAGGAGAAAGCAAGATTTTTTCAATTTTGTTAAAGAATTTGATTTTGTGCATCCTGACAAAAATTCAAAATTGGTTTCTATCCTAGGGCATCCCAGATTCAGAACGTTGTGAGACAGTTCGGTCGCAATCTACAGGAGGTGTTGGGTGTCTGACCGGAAGGAGGGTTAAGTACGAAAGGAACATCCCTCCGTGGCCTCTGG
>CAYJVM010000022.1:0-13519 GCA_964373665.1 uncultured archaeon
AGGTCAAGCTATTCAATAGAAGATTTAGAAAGAGAAATGAAAATACTAGAAAAACACTAGCGCAGGCAGCGTCGGCATCTGGACTTCAACAATAGCATCCGGCACTGTATTGAACGTCACAGGCGGCAACGTCATGATTCAGTTGGGGTGATTGGTGATTGCATTAAAAAACATGATGTAGCGATTGCATCCTTACTGGCGGTATTGTTAAACGTAAATTTCGCCTACGCCAGGGACTTTGCGGTCGTCAACCATTTCAAGTGGGTTAGATGAATGTAACAGACAAAACATTTACAGTTGCTATCGGGACACTTCTTTGTGATTATACGATTAATCGGAATGCATTGCGAAAAATCGAAACCTTTTATGCTGGAAATTTCTTTTCCCAAGTATTAATTACGAAAAATCGAACATATGTTCGGAAACTCGGAACCCTTCAAAAGTTGCATACTTTCCCTCTCAGCATTGCTTAAAGACAAAAGTTTGGAAAATATTAATTTTTATTGGTGTGATCACAAACAATTGATAGATGAGTTACATGAAAACCGAGAAACGCCTAGGAAAATTGGAAAGAAAGATCATACCTGTACTTAAGCTCAACAATGTTTTAAGGGCGGGCATTTTCGGGTCTTTTGCAAGAGGAGATGCAAAAGGGGGTAGCGATATAGACTTGCTTGTAGAAATGCCTAAGAATAAAAGCTTGCTTGATTTGATTGGCTTAAAATTAGAGCTGGAGAAGAGCCTGAAAAAAAAGGTCGATGTGATGACTTACAAGTCTCTGCATCCGCTTCTGAAGGACAAGATCTTGAAAGAGGAGGTAAAATTTTATGAAAGACGATAAGAAAGATGTTAAAGTATTTCTTAAGCATATTTTGGAATCGATAGAAAAGATTGATAAGTATACCAAAAACGTTTCTAAAGATGGCTTTGTCAAGTCAGATCAACTCCAGGATTCTGTTATAAGACGGTTGGAGATAGTAGAAGAAGCCGCCAAACACATGCCCACCAGCCTAAAAAGGAAATATCCCGATGTTGCGTGGAAAAGAGAAAGAAGATTAAGGGAATTCTTGAAGAGGTGGAAAATGAATAGCTTTCGCTCGAATAGATTCAGGTTCGAAATCCTATTATACTCGATAATAATGTTGTCCTTGTTTATCATAACTCCAGCCTACGCCAGGGACTTTGTAGCCATCAACCTGACTAGAAACAGTGGGGTATCTCAATGATGACTGTGATAGATTCATGTGCAATGCCAACATTTGGAACAAGATTCAATGATCATTCGGTTATTTCAAATCCATCTTCCCACACTTCAAACGTCTTGCCTTCAAACTCTTCACTCTCAGCCAAAAGCATGTACAATGCTTTAACAAGCTTATCTGCTGTCGGTGGATGGATGAGAAAACCTAGGATGCCGGAAAAAACCTTAGGTGGAAACATATCGGAGTTGAGAAAATCCCGATCGCGCGTTAGGAGAGTTAATCTTCTCTCCTTTGCTAATGACGCTAACTTGCTGTTCTTTATACCTTTGGATGCGTACTCGGCTGAGTATCTTTTTGCTTCGAGGAACTGTTTGACCTCTACTCTTATGTTTTCGTCAAGCAGGAACCTTGGAGAATTTGACGTAACGTTCCCCTCTGATAACTTTGGCCGCATATACAAGAGATTCCCTTATCATTTCCTTGTTCAAGCTGGGATAGCTTTTCACTATCTTTTCAATAGGTTCGCCTGCGGCAACAAGGTCAATCACATCGCTAACCAAGACCCTTGTTCCTTTGAAAGTGGGCTTGCCGTGACAGATCTCACTGTCTGCTACTATATGCTTGGTAATTTCGACTCTCATAATATTATTACAAGCAAGGAAATATTTAAAGATTCAACTGTGAAGAAGGACATTGATTCCAAGTGTTGATTATGAAAGCAATTAGTTATTTTGGTGCGGGGTCAATTGTACTCTTACTTTTCATTGTCCCAGCATACGCCAAAGACTTTGCCGTGGTCAACCTGACGACTGTGCTGATTAATGCGAGCGGTGGCGCAGACCAACGGGAAAATGGCATTCTTATGCCAGTCAGTAGTAATTTTAGTATAGGTGTCATTAAATGAGAGGGAAAAGTCTGTTAAGAAAACGTAGCGGACGCTACGAAAACGTAGCAGATATTACTATATTCTTCGGTTCGAATTTAGAGCGGGTCCTAGCAGTATTTTTAAGGAATCCTACAACAGATTTCCAGTTGAGGGAACTCAAAAAGATGACAATGCTCGGAGAGCCGACGATTAAAAGGGCGTTAGATATTCTTAATAAAAGGGGCATTATCAAAAGGAGGGAGGGAAAAATATACCCGTACTACGAAGCAGATAGAGATAGTGATGTTTTTAAAACAATAAAGCTTGCTCGCACTTTGTTTGTCCTCAATGCTGTTGTTAAAGAAGTGTCGGAAAAAACAAGGCCGAACTGCATGGTTTTGTTTGGTTCGGCCGCCAAAGGCGAGGATACAGAAAAAAGCGATATAGATATTTTCGTTCAGGCAAGAAGATACGAGTTTAACTTCAGCTCTGCAGAAAAAAGACTTGACAGGAAAATAAACCTTGTCTTTGAGAGTGATACGAAGAAATTAAGCAGTGAACTTTTGAACAACCTTGCCAACGGCATAACTCTTTACGGTTTTTTGGAGGTGCGTTGAAACGAAGTTCGACGAATGCATTAAGGAAAGGCTTGTGATAAGGAAGAGTAGGGATGCCAAAATGGGGATGGCGTTGAAGAAACTAGCTGGAATAAGGTTGGAAAACGTTGAAAATCTAAATAATGCGACTTTGAAGGCGGAATCTTATTATGAAATCGTTAAAGAGCTGATAACTGCTGTGCTTGCCATTAAAGGATATAAATCGTATTCACATGAGCGTTTGATAGCATTTGTGGAAGAATACTATTCGACTAATTTTACTAAAGCCGAAATTCAGGTAATTGACCAGTTGAGGATAATAAGGAATGACATTGTTTATAGGGGGGCTTTTGTTGAGGAGGATTATCCAGAAAGGAATGGAAAAAGAATACTTGGAATAATCCACAAGCTGAGAGCTTTGGTTGGTGAAGAAACATGAGGACAAATGTATTTACAGTAGTATTCATGTTCGTTCTATTGTCATTAATGGTGTCGATTGTCTACGCAAGGGACTTTGCCGTGGTCAACCTGACGACTGTGCTGATAAATGCGAGCGGAGGGGCGAACACAGTCGCCATTGCCACCGGCGCGTTCACCAACGTGAGCATAGGCACTGACGCGCCTGCTGCCAAGCTGCATGTAAGGGGGGATGTGCTGATTGACAACAAGAGTAAGGTGGAGAGCACCACGTGGGATGATGTAGTGGGGAGTCCTGCGACTATGGGTACTGTTTTTTCATTAGTTGTCTACAATGGAACTATATTTGCGGGTTCGGGTGATGGTACAAATAATGGTGATGTCTGGCGGTATGACGGCGGGACGAGCTGGACGAATATCAGCGGATCAACTCCATTTAACGGAATAGTTCGGGTTTTGGTGGTTTATAACGGTCAGTTGTATGCAGCTGGTGACGATGACAATGTCTTCCGCTACGACGGAGGGACGAGCTGGACTGATGTCACTGGAACGCCAGCGACTATTTTGGATATTTTGTCTGCTGTGGTTTATAACGGTCAGTTGTATATTGGGAGTGTGGATGGCAATGTCTGGCGGTATAATGGAACTGGGACTACCGCTTGGTTTGATGCAGTAACAAGTCCATCTACTTTAGGTGACAATGTCAATACGTTGGTGGTTTATAACGGTCAGTTGTATGCAGCTGGTGGCGATGACAATGTCTGGCGGTATGACGGCGGGACGAGCTGGACTGATGTCACTGGAACGCCAGCGACTATAAGTCCAGCCGCTGGTGCGATAGAAAATTCTGCCGTCTACAACGGGCAGTTATACGTTAGCTATTTAGATGGTATAATAAATGGTGGTGTCTTCCGCTACGACGGCGGGACGAGCTGGACGAATGTGACTGGTACTGTCGTAGGCCTGTTAAGATTCTTAACTGTTTATAATGGACAACTTTTTATTCTAGAAGTGAATGGTAATGGTGTCTTCCGCTACGACGGCGGGACGAGCTGGACTGACGTGACAACAACGAGTATTGGTGATGGGAATTCTATGGTTGTTTATAACGGATCATTATATGCTGGTAGTTTTAATGGCAACGTCTACCGCTACACAGCCAACCCCGTCCAGTCGTATGCGTTAAAATTCAAATCAGGCGAAGGCAATGAAATAGCTTCATTGTGGTTCCAGGGGAACATGTCCTCAGGCCAGAGCATCGAAGGCCAGCAGCAGCACGGCCAGTTCATCTTCAGCCATGGCATACAGACGCAGACAGGAGCTTATGATATTGCAGAGGAGTTTCCTACATGGGATTACAGCATTGAAGCTGGGGATATTGTCGTCGCTTCCTATTCTGGAAATGAATTGATAGAGAAATCCAATTCTCCGTACCAGAAGAACTTGATCGGAGTTGTCAGCACAAAGCCTGCCGTAGTATTAAGATCAGACCAGACAGGAGAGATGGAACTGGTCTCGCTTGCAGGAAGAGTGCCTATAAAAGTTTCAACTGAAAATGGAGCTATAGCTGTAGGAGATTTCATAACATCCTCATCAATCGCTGGAGTGGGGATGAAGGCCACACAGCCTGGAAGAGTGATAGGAAAGGCGCTTGAAAACTTTGACCCAGAAAACGGAATAGGTGACATAATCGCATGCCCACAGCAAACAGAATCAAGCTGCGGCAGGGTGAAGGTCCTTGTCCGCACAACATGGTATTATCCAGACACATACTCAGTACAAAGCTTGGACTCGGATTCAACGGTAATAGACTTGGGCAAGGAGGGAAGGACCGTTGTATTGGATGAAGATGAAAGCATCAACCTAGGAGATGAATCTCTTATAGAAAAACTGCTCAGGGTACTGTCTTCTGTGTTTGCATGGCTGAAGGGAGGTAAGGTGTGATAATGGAAACTATTAAAAATTTTACAGTGTATACTCATTCAAATCCAGTCCAGCTAGCTAACGGAAATATTTCTGACTTCTCCTTTGTTAATACAATCAAATATCCCTCAAACTCCTCTCTCTCATCTAAAAGTCTAGAGAACGCTTTCAACAATGCTTCAGGTTCATCTTGCGGAACTTTCAACAAAATAAGTGAAAATACCTTCTCTTTAGGAGACAGCTCAGAATCAACAAAATCATCGTCATTGGTAGCCAAAACTCTTTTCTCTGATTTAGAAAGCTCTGCCAACTTTCCATTTGAAAGTCCTTTAGGTGATATTACATTAAATCCTTTTGAACTTAGGAATCACTCTAATCTTTTATTAACATTTTCATCTGAATCAGGTCTTTATGATAAGGTAGTTACCTATGTAGAGTTCAGGAAAATGGTGGAGGGTGTCATTTAATGCGTTTTGCCATCTTTTCAAAGAATTTTCTGTTCTCGCGGAAGAACTTTTCTAATTTTTCCTTTCTTGTTTCTTCTTTCATAGATACTATTGCATTAAAGAACTATTTAAAATTTAGTCAGATATCAAAATTCGTAACCATCTTTGGTTTTCTCATGTTACTTTCACTGCCTGTTTACGCCAAGGACTTTGCCGTGGTCAACCTGACGACTGTGCTGATAAATGCGAGCGGAGGGGCGAACACAGTCGCCATTGCTACTGGCCCGTTCACCAACGTGAGCATAGGCACTGACGCGCCTGCTGCAAAGCTGCATGTGAGGGGGGATGTGCTGATTGATAATAAGACAGCTGTTGATAGTACGACGTGGACTAGTGTGGGAGGAGGTCATTCATCAAAGTTATTGGTTGTTTACAATGGATCCTTATATAGTACAAGTGCTGACGATGGTGACGTCTTCCGCTATGACGGCGGGACGGCGTGGACGAATGTTACGGGGGCGAGTATGCCCGCTGGTAATATTGAGGGGGTGGTTGTATATAATGGACAGCTTTACGTTGGTGATAGAAATGGTGACGTCTTCCGCTATGACGGCGGGACGAGCTGGACGAATGTAACTGGCGCAAGTGCACTTGCGGACGTGACAGCTATGGTTGTATATAATGGACAGCTTTACGTTGGTGATTCCACCAATAGCAACGTTTATCGCTATAATGGAACAGGCACTACAGATTGGGTGGATGTCGTAGGAACACCGACGGTTCTTGATGGAGCTGTCAGATCTCTGGCTGTCTACAACGGACAGCTGTATGCTGGAACTTTTGCCGCCGAGGTCTACCGCTATGACGGCGGGACGAGCTGGACTGATGTTACTGTAACGCCGGCTACTATTGGTTCATCTCAGGCTATGGCTATATACAATGGACAACTATATGCCGCAGGTTCAGGAGGTGACGTCTTCCGCTACGACGGCGCTAGTACGTGGACTAATGTGAGTGGGATAAGTGCACCCACTAATGTCAATTTTCTTACTGTATACAATGGTCAATTGTTCGTCGCGGATGACGATGGTAATATTTACCGCTACGACGGCGGGACGGCGTGGACAGACGTTACTGTTAGCCCGGCTACCATTACTGGCAGTAGAGGATTAGCTGTTTACAATGGTTCATTGTATGTTGGAGCCAACGGTGGTATTCGAATATACACAGCCAACCCAGTCCAGTCCTATGCATTAAAATTCAAGTCTGGAGAAGGCAACGAGATAGCTTCATTGTGGTTCCAGGGGAACATGTCCTCAGGCCAAGGCATAGAAGGCCAGCAGCAGCACGGCCAGTTCATCTTCAGCCACGGCATACAGACGCAGACAGGAGCTTATGATATTGCAGAGGAATTTCCTACATGGGATTACAGCATTGAAGCTGGGGATATTGTTGTTGCTTCCTATTCTGGAAATGAATTGATAGAGAAATCCAATTCTCCGTACCAGAGGAACCTGATTGGCGTTGTTAGCACAAAACCTGCCGTAGTATTAAGATCAGACCAGACAGGAGAGATGAAACTAGTCTCGCTTGCAGGAAGGGTGCCTGTTAAAGTATCAACTGAAAATGGAGCTATAGCTGTTGGTGATTTCATAACATCATCGTCAATCCCAGGTGTTGGAATGAAGGCTAGTAAAGCTGGTCCAACAGTCGGCAGATCTCTAGAATCCTTTAATCCTAACAATTGCCAACCAGTTAATTCACTTGACGGTGTAGTCTGGCCTGCAGACGATGGCGCTAATCCAGCTAAACCTTGCTTCAAAGTTAATAGCATCTATGTCGGCAAAGTCCTTGCAATTGTGGATGTTTCCTACAATCCAGTCGATTCACCATATTCAGAAGTGAAATCTAGCTTCGATACAGTCAAATTAGACAGTTCACAAACTGAAGACATGAACTTTATCAGTAATCTCGTAAGGAGTTTGTCTTCTGTGTTTGCATGGCTGAAGGGAGGGATGGTGGGATGAGAATGGAAGGTATGTGTGAGCCAAAAAATACAAGCAGGCTAAAGGGGATCAATGAGAACTTCTTTTCTTGCTTGTATAAAGGTAATTTTAAACTTGTCGAAAACGTCTTCCCTTCCCAATATGTACGGGACATCTTCAACGAGTGTAATTGCAACTCTGGCGTCAAATTCTATCCCTGCAAATCTAACTTTGATTTGTTTGATTACGACTGGTGTCCTGCCTTCACCAATACCGCGTACTTCTTTAACCTCCTCTTTCCGTGGTTCAAACCCAAAGGCCTCAAGAAAAGATTTTGGAAGCAAAGTCACGTCAGCGCCAGAGTCGAGAATACCAATAATAGGAACCCAGTCGTTATTAACATGCACCTCAAACTCTACCACCGGACGGTGAATTTCCCCAAAAAGCGCGCTCTTGTCGTGTTGGTATGGAAATCTCACAGAATTCACAGGAATAAGATTAATGCTTCCTTCTTTGGTACGAATGCGAGTACAGATCTTTTACGAGGATACTTCTTTTTCACTGTCTTCCAGACAGAAAATGCAGAACTGCCAGAAGCGACTATTTTGTCGCCTATGATGGCTATATGCATGCCTCTATACTTTTCCATCACTGGTAAGAATTTTGCAAAAAAGTCTACTTCTTTCACGAAAATCACATTTATTATTGATGTGGACGAAGACTTAAAGTTTCTGTCTTCTGTGTTTGCATGGCTGAAGGGAGGTGTGTGATTAGATGAAAGGTAACAAAGAATCAAATTTATTTGGGAACAAACTCTACAGTCTTTTCAGTTTCGTCGAAACAAACTCTGAATTTGTTAAAAATGTCTTGCCTACCGAGAAGGTTGAAAGATGTACTAAGTTCGTCGGAGAAGGCGACCTTACACTTGAATTCGGTATCAGTTATTATCAACTTAATAGAATGCTCAGCTCTTCATCTTTCCTTGGTACTTTCATCAACATTACTTCATCTAATTTTACGCCTTTCTTACTAAGAACTAATTCTACCTCTGAGATAGAATCTCCAGCAGCGACGATACCGGTTTTAGTAAGTGCAACCCATTTACCACTATACTTTTCTGCTTCTTTCGGATGTGATGATAGCCATTCAAGCTCTTGCATAAAAATCAATTGTTGTTTCAAGTATAAATTTGTCGTTGATAAAGATTGGTGGTTAAATGGTTAAGACAATTTTCATTCTAGCAGCAGTTACTTTATTTATTCTATTATTATCTCCAGCATACGCCAGGGACTTTGCAGTCGTCAACCTGACGACTGTGCTGATTAATGCCAGCGGGGGCGCTAACACTGTCGCCATTGCTACTGGCGCGTTCACCAACGTGAGCATAGGCACTGACGTGCCTGCTGCAAAGCTGCATGTAAGGGGGGACGTGCTGATTGACAACAAGACTGCTGTTGCTAGCACGACGTGGACTAGTATTGGTGGACCAGCACAAGGTGGACCAGCTGTTCTAGCTGTGTACAATGGTTCGTTGTATTCCGATAACAATCAAGGTGATGTCTACCGCTATGACGGCGGGACGAGCTGGACGAATGTGACTGGGGCGAATGGACCAGGTGCGCCAGGGACGGGAGGTGCAAGAGGTTTGACAGTCTACAACGGGCAGCTGTATGCCGGGGACCACAATGGTAAAGCCTGGCGGTACGACGGCGGGACGAGCTGGACTGATGTAAGTGTAACAGGTGGTCCTAGTGGCTTCATAAATTCCATGGCTGTCTATAACGGCCAACTTTATGCGGCGGGTAACGACATCTTTCGCTATAACGGAACTGGAACTACGGCTTGGACTGACGTTACTGTATCTCCAGGAACTCTTAGTTCAATACTAGCTTTGACAGTCTACAACGGGCAGCTGTATGCCGGGGATAATAGCGGTGGCGATGTCTACCGCTACGACGGCGTGACGACGTGGACGGATGTGGTGGGAACGCCGACGAATTTGGGAGCAATAAGGACTATGACAGTCTACAACGGGCAGCTGTATGCTGGAGTTCAAAATGGCGATATTTTCCGCTACGACGGAGGGACGGTGTGGACGAATATCAGCGGGTCAACACCAGATGTTTTTGTCGAAACTATGACAGTCTACAACGGGCAGCTGTATGCTGGGGATAATAGCGGTAACGATATTTTCCGCTACGACGGAGGGACGGTGTGGACGGATGTTGACAGTACTGGTCTTGCCGCAGAGTTCCTAGCTGTGTACAATGGTTCGTTGTATGCTGTAGCTGGCAGCGTATACAAGTACACAGCCAACCCCGTCCAGTCGTATGCGTTAAAATTCAAATCAGGCGAAGGCAATGAAATAGCTTCATTGTGGTTCCAGGGGAACATGTCCTCAGGCCAGGGCATCGAAGGCCAGCAGCAGCACGGACAGTTCATCTTCAGCCATGGCATCCAGACGCAGACAGGAGCTTATGATATTGCAGAGGAATTTCCTACATGGGATTACAGCATTGAAGCTGGGGATATTGTTGTTGCTTCCACAACATACCAAAACACCATAGAAAAATCTTCATCGCCTTACCAAAACAACATGCTTGGCATTGTGCCGACTAAACCAGGTCTTTTACTGACTTCCAATGAACAATCTGATAATAAACTAGTATCACTAGCAGGAAGAGTAGCAGTAAAAGTATCAACCGAGAATGGAGCTATAGCCATAGGCGACTTTATCACTTCATCGTCAACTCCTGGTGTGGGAATGAAAGCCACGAAAGCTGGTAGGATAGTCGGTATGGCACTGGAGCCTTACGATGGTCATAGTGTAGGTAGAATCAAGGTTTTCATGGACACGTCATGGTATGATCCAAGTACATTTGGGGAAAAGTTAGTTGCATCTAATTTGGAAATTACGAGCGATGGCGGAACAGCGGACACGTTAGCGGCAAAAGAAAGCTCTTGGACTGCTAGATTGGCATCAACTGTCAACAAAATACTGGAGAGATTAGGTTTTGGATAAATGGTATCAGTCAACAACACAGCCATAGCCTCAAC
Source organism: uncultured archaeon (assembly GCA_964373665.1). GTDB lineage: Archaea > Aenigmatarchaeota > Aenigmatarchaeia > CG10238-14 > SCSR01 > JACOWB01. The sequence continues at coordinate 10,492 of CAYJVM010000022.1, forward strand.
CGACTGCGACAACCAGGCAAAAGTCGGCAGGAGCATCGTTGCTTTCAATGTCACATCCACATACCTTTATGTCTGCTCCATACAAAGCGGGAGTACAATAGGCTGGAGAGTCCTTCAGACACTCGGTATAGGATGATAGTGAGTAACAGGCTACATTCATCTTTTCTTTATTCCAAACAATTTGAAAGCTGTAGATAGAGATTCCTTATACTCTTCTACTGTCAAGTCAGATTTTACGCCCCTTTTTACAAGTTCTTCCATCATTTCACCTACAGATAACCCTGCCCTATTCGCTGCCCCGCTAGTAGAGACTTTACCTTCTTTATAAAGTTTCACGACTTCTTCTATTTTCCAGTTTCTTATAGCTTCTTCCAAGAATTCTCTAATCACGGTTGTCCTGTCCAATCTTTCTTCTTTAGCTCTTTCGTCTAATGTTTTCAAAATTTTTTCGGGTAATCTGACAGTTGTTAACACAGTTTTCATTCTTTTTCACCTCTTATCTTTTCTAAACCTTTAAAAGCTTCTATTAAGACACTTTCACCAAACCAACCTTCTTTCTTTAAAACTTCTAGGCAGATTTTCGCTTTATCGTAAGTTATTACATCTTTCTCGTAGAGTATTAGTGGCAAGTCTAAAGACGATAGCACATCTAACCCAAGTACTTTTCCAACTTTTCGAGCTTTATTGTCGTCAGTTATCATAGGTATTTTCTGGTTTATAGCTAATGCTATCACTGACGCTTCTCCCAATCCCAAATTAAAGTCTTTTCTAAATTTTTCAGTCAAATTGTTATCAACTTTTATCACTTTTATCTTCTCCTCTTTTACAAGTTCTTGCATGTATAGTGCATCCTTCCTCCCCTTTTCTAACCCAGCCATTACTTCACTTTTCACTTCTTCAGTTGCTTCTAGATAAGCTATCGAGCATAGCTCTCTGAGCATATCACCTTTTGCTAGTAATATTATTCCACTTGAATCACTAGTAATTTTCATCTTAACTGTATTCTAATATATTCTTTTGTATTCTTAAACTTTTCTATCAGGAAGGGTCGGCATCGGGACAACTACAATAGCATCTGGCACTGTATTGAACGTCACAGGCGGCAACGTCATGATTCAGTTGGGATGATTGAATGTGGAAATTGTTAGGAATTGTGTTTGGCATAGTAATATCAATAGGAGCATCCTACGCTTTAACTATAGGAGATATAGAAAAATGGCTTGATAGCTGAGGCTTGGCTAAATTGAAAACCAGATGCATGCAGGTTCTGCCTCAACACCGCCTGCTCCAGGTACATCACAGACAACTCCACGCATCTGGTAATACAGGGATGACAATGGGATTATGATAAGGTGATAACCACGCCAACCCCTTCTCAAAAACCAGCCCGAAATTACCTCATCTAGCCAAATCCACCATTATTTCACCTTCTCCACCGCAAACCCCGTTTGCCGCTCTGCCCTCAAAATTTGTTTGAAATCAAACGGACTTTATCCGCAATCTCCGTTAGATATTTATCTACAGAAAAACCAAGTTGTTATGTGGTAACTGAAGAAATAAGCCAATGTCCTCATTGCCAATCCCAACTAATAGTTAACACGGTAAAAGAAAGATCAAACGTGGCATAGTGCAGCTATACAAATGCCAGACCTGTAACAAATTCTTTAGTGATAGAAAACTCAAGCACAAAAGTTATGATGCAAAAACAATCTTACGGGCTATATCGTTTTACAACATCGGTTACACTTTCGAGCAGACAGCAAAAGAAATGTCCAAGCGCTTCCACATAAAAATTCCCGAATCGACGTCGCGGTCGTGGGTAAAGCACTATTCGCATATATGCCGTTTCATAAGACTGCGTGAAGCAGCAATCAAGCTATACAAGCCAGAAGACATGCTCTTTACCCATCATCTGCAACATAACCAGATATACAAATTCCAGCTCCACAAAGCCAAGCTTGAGCTAGCCAAAGGCGAGCTGCCAGAGCAGAAATTCCAACTGTTGAAGGCGTATCTGGAAAAGATACCAACAGATAATTTCTCGCACCATATCTTCCAGCCAAAGCAAACAGAATTGCCAGAGCTTGCACGCTCTTCACAGATAAAGCTTGAACTCCAGCCTTTTATCAAGCAGGAAAAGCAGAACCTGTCCAATTCCCTAGCATCCCTGGGATTGCAGTTGGCAAAAACAAACAAAGAGAGGCATGAATCAGTGCAAAATTTCATGATAACCAATGATAGTTCAACGATAGGATGCGAAGTGCCGGTATATCTGACGAACGATGACATAAAGTACTTCAAAAGTAAAAACTTCGCCCTTGATTTTGGAGATTATCAAACTCCAATAACAGGACATATAGATGTCTTGCAGATAAGGAATGGGTTAATCCATATTCTTGATTACAAACCTGGAGCGAACAAAGTAAATGCTGCAAACCAACTAACAATCTATGCTTTGGCATTAGCTTCTCGCACAAAGTTAGCTGTAAAGGACTTCAAGTGCGCATGGTTCGACGACAGGCATTATTTCGAATTCTTCCCACTGCATGCTGTTTATAAGAATAAGGTATCATAAAGATGAAACTAAATTTCGAGGTCCAACTTTTTCTTAATCTCTTTTAATTTGTCATAAACTATTTTCATTTCCTCTACAAACTCTATAGCCTTCTCAAAAGAGTCTTCAGCCTCCCTCTTGACAATAGAAGTTGTAACATCGTATTGTGCAACATATCTTATTTTCCTAGCCTTTATAATCATTCTAACATAGTCATAAGGAATGGTGCCAACCCTCTCCATAACTTTTACAAGTATTTGAAGAAATCTTTCTTCTACTAGTTTATTTCTTCTGATAAAGAAAAGTTCAAAGGAAGCAATAGTCACAAAATGTGTTTCTGTTTTAAATCCTATTTCTGCCAATAGTGTTAGAACAGCATGATACATGGCATAGTAAGACTTGATTATAAGCCAATCAAATTTAGGTGATTATAATCCTACTGCCCCTTGATATCACAGGGCAACAAATATGTAT
>CAYJVM010000023.1:0-13226 GCA_964373665.1 uncultured archaeon
TGCATAAGAAAGCCTGATTTGTGACTGGAAATTTCGCAAAAAAATCAGAAAAAAGGTTTATATATAAGGCTTCCTAAATAATTTTAAATGTCTTTAGGAACCATTCACTCTAACTTATATAAACCTATTGCGAAAGAAGGAAGAACTCAAGCGAAAAATTTAAATGTTTCACTATTTCTTTTAAGCTTCTTGGTCGTCAGCTCGTTCATGGTTTATGCGGCATGGGCAGCTCACACACCTAACGTAACTTTAAGCGACAGTTATCCCTACCCAAATGGTGATAGAATTGTACAAACTGGCCAAACAGGCATAGTGCTTACATTCAATGTTAGCAATGCCCCAGCTTCTGCTAATTCTATTACAATGATTAACATAACAAATGCTTCTGTAAGCACAAGTGGTTTTAATATATCATCAGCTGCAGCATCTGGCGGCGGCAGTTGTACTGTGACTAAAACAGGCGTAAATTGCACTGGATTCTCCGTTGCGGCTAATTCTCATGCTCATATTAATGTGACCACTAACACACCGTCAATAGGAAATGATGGCCCAGGTAATTTCACTGTCGACACAACTGATAATGCTGGTACACCTGCAACTACGGTGACAAGAGTAGGTGTGCTTGCCTTGGGTGTTGGTGATATGGGATTCGAGATAACAGATGAATTAGGAACTTCACTCACGGGTGCTTTGGTTCGCGTGGTGAATACAAGCGGTTTTAAGCTTGCTAATACAGCCTTGGTCGGGCTGGAAAAATCAGATGCCGACGACTTGGACGGCTTGGTATGGTTTGACCACTCTACTGATATAGTTGGGTCGTCTGATGGTTTGCTCATTTATAATGTGTCCAGATCAGGGTATATCAACGTGAGCGCAGCTAGTGTGACTTATTATTTCGATACTTCGCCTAGATACACGGCTATAGAGCCAAGTGGTTCACCATTTGGAATCAAGATTACCGTACAAGACGAGTTAGGAAACGTACTTACAGGTGCCGTAGTAAATGCAACAGACTTGCCTTTAACTGCTTTTGCGGGCGGTGAAGGCGGAATGGGTGAACAATCTGTCACCGCAAACCAAACAGTAAATGGAGTCCACTACTTTGCGCTTAAAAGCGGCTTCAATAATGTCACATTTCTTGTTACAAGGGACGGTTTCATAAATCACTCCCAAGCCACATTGAACAATGTTACAAGTGTAACATACCCAGTTAATACGACCGCACAGGCAATAGGCGCTTCACCATACAAGCTGAACTACAAACTCAAGGTTAATTTGACTGATGAATTGCAAACCAACAGCTCTTTCGGCACTGGAGTAGGATTCTTGATAAATGACACAAACGCCACATCCAACCAGTCACAGAATAATATTTATTATTTCAGTATACCTCACTTGACAGCTGTGAGTGTCAACACATCTAGGGCAGGATATGTCAATAATTCGGTAGACAATCTAGTGGTAAACACAAGCACGCAAGCTGTATTCAACCCACAGATGCTGTTCAGATACAAAGTTATTGTAAGGGACGAACTTGGCGGTGTAGAACCATTCAGCACAGGTGTTACAATTGCCATTAACGGCACTTCCAGCACATCTAACTCATCATCGGCCAATGTGCATTATTTCAACGTTACTTCCAGCGCTTTGGCGTTTAATATATCACGCGCAGGTTATATCAACTCAACAAATAACTCAGCTATTCAGTCCAGCGCAGTTTCGCAGGGCGTAGCTATAGCAGGATTGAACTTTTCGATAAGAGTTACCGACATATGCAACGAAATAGCAGGTATTACAGCAGGCAATTGTTATAATATCGATGGAACAACAGCATCTGCCAATATTTCAGACACAGTGAGTGGCGGAACTATGAACACTACATTCAGTGGCGGCGACGCATACATCAATGCAACTACCGGCGTTTCAACAGTAACCGTAAGAATCAACGCCTCGAAGAACGGGTTCGTTGACAGTACATTGTTAGTAAGAGTAAATCAAACGACGCAGGCACGCATAGTTTTTAATGCCACTGACGGGACGGCTAGTGCAACTGATAGGGGATCTGCATTACCGTTTACTATCAAGGTTTTGGCTGTATTTGACGAACTAGGACAAAGGAACTTTACTCTTAACAACACCCAGTCATGGGGGCAGCAGGCACCGGGAGCAGGTGTGGATATCCTCACGCAAGCAAACAATGTATTTTATGACGGGCCGAGTGCTTATGTGAATGCAACTGGTCAAGCTGCCGTTCAGCTGTCCGCTTTTGTAGGCAACCAGACTTTGGCAAACACAAGCATCGGTGTCACGCCTAATAACATAATCCAGCAGACAGTGATATTCAATCATACCAATCAGCCAAGTGCTACTGTTGCAGCTGGTGGATTGAGGTATATATTCAATCTTACGGTCGGTGACGAACTAACAAGGTCTACGAACTTTGATTCTGGTGTGACGATATCGTTCAATAACACAGCAGTCACTGCAGACAAGACTGCAAACTCTGGCAGTGGATGGAGTTATTATTTCAGCAATACATCACTTCCAACTACACTAAGTGTAATGCCGAACGTGACATTTATCAACGTGTCAAGGTCAGGTTACATAAATACTAGTGGTGTCGATAACCTTCATTTCAACGCCACAAACGGCACTTCAAGAACGTTCACAATGAACTTCAACGTGAAGGTTGCCGTAAATGACGAGCTTAGCAGTGCATTCACAGCTTCTGACATCAGTTTCGCTGCCAATAATTCGGCAGTATCGCAGCCCAACGCAACCAGCGGAGTATTTGCTTACTTTGCACTGCCGCCATCGAATGATACAAGCGCGACAGGAGGATACTTTATCAATGCGTCCAGAGTCGGTTATGTCGACAATGCAACCAGCAGAACAACTCTGTTTGGGGTTAACTCAACCAGGCAGCAGCTTCAAAATATAACGCTATTATTCACATTGAAAGTGCCTGTCAGAGGGTTATGCGATCAATTAAATGTCACTTGTCTGACCATAGACGGCAGCCAGACCACTTTCGGTTCAGGGGGAGTTCAAGTGTCCGGGATAGGCATTGGCCTGACCAATTTCACCACTTATAGTGGCGGGGAAGCTTATATCAATGCGACAAATGGCACCACAATCAGCCTTGTCGCATTTGGAAACGGGTATGTCAACAGGACTGCAACAGGTGTCACGCCTAACGCCATCAACCAGACATTCATCGTGTTCAATCAAACTAATACCACCGATGTTCCTTTTGTGAATTTTGTGGCCTTTAGATATGTGAATGCATCCGGGCTATTGTTCCCAATCAGGATAGTCAGTGTATGCGATGAAGTCAGTGTAGGATGCTTGAATATCAACGGCAGCAGAAGACAGATAGGATCCGCTGCAAGCGAGATTAATGACAACACCACAAGATATGCTGACGGGCGCGGTTACATAGCAGTGCGTGGTACGGGTCCTGGCCAGAGTGCACCTACAGTCGCCATAAATGCGTCCGCAGAAGGCTATGTGAATGTTACAAACTCAAGCGTAACCCCTAGTGGGAGCTCTCAAGTAGACGTCATATTCAATTCGAGCACTACCCCAATCAAATTCTCGACAAAGATTACATTAAATAACGAACTGGCTCAAACTACAGGAATGGGCACAGGTGTGACTGTACGCATAAACGAGACGGACAGCATAGAAAACAGAAGCTACTTCAGAAGTTCTCCAACATCGAATGTCTTTTATATCAACTCGACAATTCCTGGTGTAAATGTTTCGTTCAAAAAAGACGGTTACATCAACCAATCACAGAACAATATGCTTGCGAATGCAAGCGTACAAGGCGTTCAAACATTCTCGATGCCGTTCGCAGTAAAGATAACAACGACTGATCAAAGCGGTAGTATCTATGTGGGTGCGACAGTGCAGATTAGAGACGGTTCAAGCAACACATTTACTATAGTTGACGGGAATGCGACGATGGACACACTTGTCAACAGCATATCAGGTGCAAATGCATCAGGGCATGTAGGTGACACCAACACAAGTTCTGACGGATATATATACTTGGCAATAAACCAGTCAAACATAACAAATAATGTTGATGTTACAATATTGCCAAACAGGAACGGGTATAGCAACGCTTTCTTTGCAGGTAGGCAAATAAATTACAGCAATCAGCTGGCATTTTCAACCGGCAACACAAAGGATGACAAGGTTCCAGCTGCAGCAACGAGCGTAACCGCGACTATTGTCACAAATAATGCAACATCTAGAGAAGTTTCTGTGACATGGACCGCTTCTACGTCAAACGACGTATCTCATTATAGGGTATATCGCAACAATACACAGCTAGGCACTTCAGCCACAACATCATTCGTCGACAATCCAAATGTAGGAATATTCTACTACAATGTTACTACAGTAGACACTGCCGGTAACCTGGCGACAACAAACGGCACTACATTGTCGACTACAGTATTTTTGGGTGAATTGGTGGCACCTACGATAACGATAACCGCTCCAGCAGATGGGGCCAACTTTACGTCACAGACACCGACGATAACATTTACTGTCGAGGATAACTCAGGAGGAGTGGGGGCTGACATAACAACTATTGCCGTCAACATAACCGGTTCTCCTGCATTCAGTTCAGCAGGAAATTGCACCACTAGTAATGATGCCGCAAAATACACATGTTCATATGTTGCGAGTACTTTGACAGATGGAGCTAATCACACATTAAGCGTGGCTGCCAAAGACAAGTACGGCAACACGGCTGCAAATGCATCACGAAGCTTTGGAGTTGACATACGAGATGGGGTAACTGCTGCATTGAACACTTCTGATACAAGCGCAATCGCTGACAATACTTATGCGAACGGATGGTCATTCACATTCAACATAACGCTCGGTGGCATAGGTGGAAATGCAACCGATGTCAACGCAACCGCTGTCAAAGTAGCCAATTGGACACAAGTTGGAGGCTCGGGGACAATACCTACGACAGGCAACACTATAATGGAGTATACAATATCCAACGGAACTGCAGCCACATATTATGTGTCGCACAACTACAACACGACAGACACTATCTATCCGTTGAAGGACGAGCATTTGCAATCAAAGCAGATAAACGGAACAGTCACGATAAAGATGAAGCTGCCCGCTTCGACAACCCCTGGTACTTATACGACTACATTTACATTTGGTTCATGGAGCATAGCACTGACTGGTGGCAATCCAACATAGCGGGGGTTAAGTAGTGAATGACCGTAAAATTATCCCAACTTTTTTGGTAGTATCGGTAGTATCTATTCTTCTTTCTCAAGCAGTTATAGCCCCGAGTGGAGAGTATTCGGTGACCGTGAGTTCGGGGGAAGGAGGCAATGTTGGTGGAGTCAGTACTGCGACGGTAAGTGCCGCACCTTCGGATAGCGGAGGCGGTGGCGGAGGAAGCAGCAGCGGAGGTACAACTACAACAACACCATCAACCACGACTCCAAAAACTCCAACGCCAACTGAACCAACGCCGCCAGTTGCAGTAACCCCTGTTTCAGAACCAGTTACAGATACTGCAACGATTCAACAAGTCGTAAATGTGATAAATCCTGCAGACTTGGGTGTAACTGAGGTAAATGTTGAAAACGTGCAAGTTACAAAGACTGCTGTTGCCGAAACCACAACAACTACACAATCTGCAATTTTGCAGCAGACAGTCGATCAGGTTCTGCCTACAGCCACTGAACCAGCGGCTCAGCAGGTGTTGAATGAAATAAAGCAGGCAGTTTCTTCAGGCTCTTCAAGCCCCATAGCTGTAAACGTCCAAGTAGAGGTATTCGAGGTCAAGGAAAAGACCACAAACAAGACAGCATTCTCAACCAAGTTCACATTGACGATAGAGGGCAAGGAGGATTCCAAGAACCTAAAGATAGTTGAAGTAATTCCAAAGTCAGTTGCCGCAAATGTCATAGATGTTGTTTTTCAGGGGGAGCAGCCGGATGTTCTGCAGGCTGATCCTATAGTGCAGTGGACATTCCCGACATTGCAAAGCGGTGAGACGAAGAGCCTTTCTTATGCAGTCCCGAAGAAAGTCGAGACTGTTGAGACGAAGACGATAGCGACGGCAGAAGCTGTTGCGTTGCCAACACCTCCTATAATAGGACCCACACCTGCACCAAGCCCCAACTATGTTTATATTTTAATCGGGCTTGTCGGAGCAGCGGCTGTCGGTTATTTGGTTTACAAGAACTTTATCGTGAAGAAATAATTTTGGTTTTATGCCAGGCGAAAGAGTAGAAACTGGTGTACCGGGTTTCGACAAGCTTATTGGGGGAGGGTTTGTAAAAGGCTCCACTAATTTAATTACCGGCAACGCAGGCACGGGCAAGACCATATTCTGCATGCAATATTTGTGGAGCGGGCTTCAGAGAGGGGAGAGTGGAGTTTATGTTACGTTGGAGCAGAGACCGGACGAGATTCTTGCAGACGTGGCTAGTTTTGGCTGGGACTTTTCCAAGTATGAGGCCGCTGGCAGGTTCAGGCTGGAAAGCTTGGTCGCGAGCGACATAACGACTATAACAACAAAGATAGTTGAAAACGTCAAAAGAGTTAAAGCTACAAGATTCGCGCTTGACAGCTTGACAATCGCGTCGATGGGATGGAAGGAAAGGCCTGAGGAGAGCTTTAAAATAAGGTCCAAGGCTTTCGACATGTTGAATACTTTGAAATCGCTTGGCGTGACAAGCATGATAATTTCAGAGGTGGAGAGGTCAGAAAAGTCGACGATAAGCAAGTTTGGTTTTGAAGAGTTTGTAGTGGATTCTGTAGTCTTTTTGAACTATATGCAGGTTGGAGGCGCGTCAAGGAACCTGCAGATTCTGAAAATGAGAAGAACCGACCACGGGAAGAAAATTTATCCCTTCGACATAACGAACAAGGGCATCATTGTGAAGAGCCTGACTGTTTAGGTTTCTCCCCTTCAAACAGTTTTTTCAAGTCTTCGACACTCCTTCCGAAATATTTTTCAAACTCTTCTGTCAGCTTGATCACCTTCGTCCTGGAGAACTTTTCCGTCTTTATCAGGCCCTTCTTTTCCAACTGGCCAATATAACTGTAAGCCTTGTTGCCTTGGTACCTGACTATGGCAGACTGCCTGACCGGAGGCTTTAATGCCACTGCAAGCGCCAACGTCCTGAGCTGTCCTTCTGTCAAATCAGACATCGGCGCAAGCTTGACTATCTTGTCCCTGTATTGCGGTTTTATTCTGAATTCATAGCCTTCAGGAGTCTCGACAAGATCCATTCCCTTCTCGTCGTTTTCGTGCTCCAACTTGATCTTCTCCAACAAAGGCTTTATCTCATCCTGCGACAATCCTGTAATTTCACCTAATTTCACGATGCTCAGCGGCTTGTCGGAGACAAACAATGCGGATTCGACCAATGCTTTTTTGTTCATAACAATCAATTTCGCGTTTTATCGATATTAATTTTGGGACTGGACAGACTTTTTGCTAATTAATATTTTCTTGAAGAAATCCTCCTGTTCGCTGACAATCTTCCCATCGTGCTCCAAGTGAAGCATGGGTATGAATTTCTGTATGACCTTGTCTCTCTTCCATTCTTTAACCATGTCAGAAAACTCTATCTTGTCCTTATGATGTCTTTGCATAATTTCGTCTATCTCTTTGAGCATCTTCTCCGTCCTGATAGTCATGTCCTCTTCCTCTCTATGAATGTTCACATCCAGCCTCTCTTTCAAAACTCTTACCCGCGTTTCCTTTCTTTCCCTAACTTCAAGCGCGCTTCTAAGCGCGGAAATTAACTCCTCCAACGTGACCTGCCTTTTTGGCACCCTTCTCATGGGATAGCCTAACTGCACGAGGTTCGGGTCAATGCCGAGTTCGGCGAACGGCTTTTCCTCCTTCAGCATTTTTTCAACATCGTCTTCCTCATCTTCCTCGAATATCGAGAGAAAGTCTGCCTTTAGCCTAAGAAGGATGGCTGCGACGAAGACAACTTTCGCAGGAATTCTGAAATCCAAATCCTTTGCGTTCTGGAGGAACTTGATGAAACTTTCAGTCAACTTTACAAGGTCTACGTCCCATGGATTCAGCTGTTCAAGGCTGACAATGTAATAAATGACATCCTCCCAGCTTTCCTTCTCTATTATAGCTTTCAATATGTCTTCTTCCTGCGTTGGCGTTTCAACCTTCTCCTGCTTCGTCTTCATACAATCACTGCTTTGGCATCTCCAAGGACACCAACTTGCTTTCGCCTTCTATCATACTAACGCCATACAGATGATCCGCCGACTTTACAGTCGTGTCATTGTGTGTTATTATTATGAACTGCGCGGTTTTCGAAAACTCCTTCACCATGTCTGCAACAATCTTGCTGTTAGACTTGTCCAACGCGGCGTCTATCTCGTCGAGAATGTAGAACGGCGCCGGCTTGTGCGCCTGAATAGCAAATAGAAATGCAAGCGCAGTCAGAGACTTTTCACCGCCGGACATCGCATCTATGTTAATCAATGTCTTTCCGCGTGGGCTGGCTTTTATCAGCATTCCGCTTTCGATGTTGTTGGGATCCTCAAGCTCAAGGTTTGAAGTGCCATTTAACATCTTGGTAAAAATGTCGTTGAACGCCTTTTTAATTTCATTCAACGTACCGTAAAAGACTTCTTTCCTCTTTTCTTCAATCTGCGCAATCATGTCCATGACGGCCTTCTTTTCTCCAAGTATCTTCTCGTACTTTTGCTTGTATCCTTCGAACTCTGTCTTCAACTTTTCAAACTCGTCTATGGCTTTAAAGTTCACAGGGCCTATGTTCGCAAGCTCCTTCTCGGTTTTCGCAAGCATGTCCTCCAGCTTGCTCAGTTTCTCGTCAAGGAATGCTATCTGTCCGTACTGCTGCAACTCATTCTTGGCATTAGTCAGGTCAGTGTCCATCCTTGCCTTTTCCATGCTGATTCTGTTTATCTCGATTTCCAAATTAAGCTTCCTCTCGTTCAGAGACTTTCTTCGTTCCCTCAGCTTGTCTACCTCCTGTTCGGAAGCTATCCTAAACTTTTCCAGGTCTATGAATTGTTTTGTCTGCTCGGAAACGGCTATTTTTTTCAGCCTGGTTTCCAGCCCCTCGACCTGGCCTTGCAGACTCTCCATCTCCTCCCGCAGCCTTTTTCGCAGGTCAATATAACTGTCTATTTCCCTGGCAGTCGAAGCCTCTATGGACTTGGCATGGGATCTGATATAATGGCCGCCTATCATCGCCCCGCTTCTTTCCAGCAAATCCCCGTCAAGAGTGACCATCCTTGCCTTGCCGATTCCAACAGCCTTGGCCGAATCCAGCTTGTCGATGATCAAGGTGTTGCCGAAGACGAACTCAACCGCGGTCATGTACCTGGTGTCGTACTTGATCAGCCTGCTCGCAACTCCGATTACGCCATGCCTATTGAGCAGTTCGTTTTCCCGGAAAAGATTTGGTTTTATTCTAGTCAATGGCAGGAAAGTCGCGCGTCCTATCCTTTCCCTTCGAAGGTATTCTATGCAGTAGGATGCCACGTCCTCGTCGGAAACAATGATATCGTTGAAATGGGGGCCGGCTGCGACTTCAATAGCTATTTGATATTTCTCGGGAATGGATACAATGTTAGCAACTGTCCCGTGAACGCCGCGCAGGTTGAGCCTTAGTATGCTTTGGACAGATCTGGGCAAATCTCCAGTTAGTTCCGCCTTCCTCGACTCTAGAGCCTGCAATTTCTCTATCAATCCATTCAAACGCCCTATCTCCCTCGCATTAGAATCTATCGCGCTTTTCTTCACCAGCAATTCTGATCGCAAGTCGGATATTTCCTTTTCTATCTGCACCCTTTTCGACAAATCAATTATCTTCGTGGCGGCTTCTCTGATTCCTGTCTCCTTCTCGTCAAGCTCCGCCTCAACCTTCTCCAGCTCGGCATTAACCTTTTCGACTATCCCTTTCTTTTCCGCAAACTTTTCGCCGAACTTGGCGCCCTCCTCCTGAAAAGTCTGCACCCTTTTGTTCGCAACAGAGCCCTTAAGGGCTTTCGACTGCTGCTGCAGATTCTGGTACCTCATCGCGGCATTCCTTTCGTCCTCCAGTTTCTTGAAGATGCTGTATCTTTGATTGATGATTATTTCCGCCTCTTTCAGCTTCTGGTCCACCGCCCCCAGATCTTTCTGAGCCTTTTCCCTCTTGTCGTTGTATTCGGCGATGCCGGATATCTCGTCGATGATGCCCCTTCTTTCAATCGGGCTCATTTCTATTATCTCGGTCACGTCTCCTTGAAGGATTATGTTGTGCCCGTCTGGGCGTATTCTGGCGCTGGCCAGCGTTTGAATAATCTTGTCCCTAGTTACGGTCCTTTCGTCTATCTTATAGACAGTAACACCTTTTCTATTGACCTTCCTGTTTATAGACAGTTCGTCGCCCTCCGCAGGAAACTCTTTTTTCGAGTTGTCGAATGTTATCGTGACAGATGCGAATTCAGCAGGCTTCCTTCCCCCACCACCGTGGTGGATGAGTTCGTACAGCCTGTCGGCGCGCATGGACTTGGCGGAGGTCCTGCCCAAGACGAAGGCTATCCCGTCTAACACATTTGACTTGCCAGAACCGTTTGGACCGGCTATCGTATTGACGCCAGAAAGGAATGGTATGGAAATGCGCCTATTGAAGCTCTTGAATCCCTGCATTGTGAGCTTTGTTATCATCGCCATACGAATCCGAGAATCCCAATATAGTATTTAAGCTTTTGTTTAATTTACGTTTGCGATTCGAAGGAAAGGGATAAATAGATTAGCTTTTAATTAAGGAAGATGAGGAAAAGCACTATTGCCAAGGCAGGATTGATAACAGTAGGAGGCACATTAGGTTTGTTGAACGCTGTTTTTGCATATGCTTCCTCAAAGGACGATATGTTATCTAGAAATGATGACAGAATCTATGGAAGGAGAGTGCCATCGTTGAACGAGATTGTCGAAACTGAAGGTTGTACTACAGCTGGAGAGAAAGTAATTCTTGGATTGGTATATCCCGGCTATGCACTGGGCAGATGCATTTACCTTTACAAAAGCCGTTAAATACACACTAAACAGTGAACAATTTTCTCAAGCTTTGTGGAACTTGAAAAACATCCAGATGCAGTCCGGCATCTACATAAGCCCAGACGATGAATGCGCTTTCCAATGCCTGTAAATACTGCTTCCTCTTGAAAAATAATTTCGAATCTTCATGGTACGAGTTCAGCACTTTTACCAAACCGTCCGCTTTATGATCCGCTACCTTAAGATGATTCATTATTTCGTCGATTCTATCTATTTCCTTCTCGGCTTCCTTTTCTAGATCTTGCATTTTAAACAGTTCCCACATTTATAGAGGTAAAATTAACTGGTGTCGTCTGACCCGGATAAAATATCTTCAACTTCCTCCATTAAAACGTAATATTGGGAAAGTCTTCCTTCTAGTTCTTTATTTAAAGCTGTTTTATAAACTTCATTAGAGATTGGTGGATGTTCTCTTATATACGACGTGATAAGCTCCACGGCACTTTCTGTCGGCAATCTTCTTTGAGGGTTCAGCGTGCTTAAAAACGACAAACTTGATACAGGGCTGTTAACATATGTTAGGAGTGCTCCTTCCAAGTGTCTTTTTTCTACTTTAGAAATTGTTCCAAAATATCTTTGAGCCCTTTGGACAAATTGATAAAATCTAAAATCCTCCAAAGCTTTGCGTAGATCAGCCCCATAAAGCGCTTCCAGATGTCCACCAAATCCAGCGATCCTCAGACCAGACATTCTGACATCTGAATATTTTTCCCAATAAGCAAAAAGTTCTTGCTTGAGACTTTCCAACCCCTCTTGCATAATGGTTTTAAATTGTCCAAGTATTTAAGATTTCCCAAAATCAATCAATTTTCCAACATACTATTCTATAAGATCCGCAATGAATTTAGGCTTGTAACGCGCCAGTACCATAAGCATCGCTCCCGCAACTATGACGATCCCTCCCACAAGCTGATAGCCGGTAGGAATGCTCCCTAAAATCAATCCCGAATAAACAACTATAATGAACGGCTCCAGAGACTGGATAGTCGAAATCTTGGAAAGGTCTGTTATTTCCATGGCTTTGTACACCAGAATAAAGCCAATGACGCCGCCGCACAAGGAAGCCAGGGCCAATAGTCCGAGTACGTTTATTGGAATCACTGAAAAGCTGCCTGTGGCAAATGTATAGACGCCAACAATTGTGAATGCAAGCATGAGCCTGACCTGGTTCATCACTACCGGGCTTATGTGCTTTATGTAAATTTTTGTAACATACTGCCAGACCGAGAATGTGAATGAGAGTATTATCCCGACGACGATGCCTAGGATTATGAAATCTCCGCCATTGTAGCTTAGCAGAAAGGCTCCCGCAATCATGACAAGCGCACCTAACAGTTCCAGCTTGTTGAAGCTCTCTTTAAGGAACATTACGCTTAGAATTATGGTGAATATGGTGCCGAACCTTGAAAGGAATGCCGTCACCGACGGCCCTACTAGACTCAACGAGTTGAACCAGAGGAAGGCAGACGCGACGTTCAAAACAGCGATGATAATTATAGGCTTCCAGTACTTTACCAGCAGCAACTTGGCTTCCCCCGTCTTTTTCATGGCAATCAATATCAAAGTAGACGCAATAAAGCCGCTACCAAGCATGTAGAATATGGCGATTTGTATGCTCACGGATCTTAAGGCTATGGTGACGGCGATAAAGGCAATGCCAGTGATTAGTAGCGATAAAATGACGTAGATGTAACCTTTTATATGCGCATCCATTAGACCACAAAACCCTAATTGTTGTTAGCGGGATATAAAAGCAGTGGTTCCTAAGACAAACGAATTTCAAATTCAGTCGGGTGATGCACCTATTACAAGATGTCTAGTTAAAGGAGACGAGGATTTTACACGGCAATTTTTGCCAAATACTTTTCCAAGTCTCTGTATTCATCAGTCCTGTCCAAAATACAAGCGATTATAATCTTTGATACGATGACAACATAAATTAACCGTGTTTCCTTACAGTCTATGTTCAGCTTTATTCTGAAAACCCTAGAATAAAGCCCAGAGTGTATCGCTTTGAATCTAAAAGGATTTTGTTTTATCTGATCTATTTTGTTATCAAGGTTCTCTAAAATCTATTGGTCATAATTAACACATAAGTGCACTAATCTCTAAC
>CAYJVM010000024.1:0-12099 GCA_964373665.1 uncultured archaeon
CGGCGGAAGTATACTTTAAAGATCTAAGGGTGACAGATGTGGTGGGTTAGTACATAAAGGTTATTTAGACAAAAGATTTAAAAACATACTAACTGTAATAAATAGGAGTCAAAATAAGAAAATTTCGGAGTTGGGAAGGATTATGGGTAAAAAGATGTTGTGGTCGCAAATAAAGTTTTTAGAAGAGTTAAAATATGTGAAATCTTCAGGATATCCGAAAAGAATTTTTATCACAGGTAAAGGTTTAAGAGAATTGAGGAGGGAAGGACAATGATAATACCAGTCCGCTGCTTTTAGTTGCAACAAGCCAGTAGGCCATTTATGGGAGTCCTACAAGGAAAGGACTAGGGCAGGCGAGGACGGCGGCATGGTCATGGACGAACTAGGCTTGAAGCGGTATTGCTGCAGGCAACTGTTTATGGGGCATGTGGATCTGCTGAAGCAAGTGAGTGCCTTCAAACCATAAGATTTTAAACTCGACAGTTCAATAACTATTCTGCTAAAGGTGAATTTTTGATCTGGCCGAAGGATAGATTAACTAGGTTTGAAGTCGCGCGTCTGCTAGGAGCAAGGTCGTTGCAGGTTTCACTAGGAGCGCCGGTTCTGGTAAAGGTCGATGAAACCGAATCGTCAAGGATAGCAAAGACTGAATTTAGGGAAAATGTCATACCCATGACAATCAAAAGAAAACTGCCCAGCGGCGAACATTACCCCGTCGAAATCAAAAAAGCCATAGATGTTTGGGTCAAGGAGCATCCTGGCGAGTTTTAATCTTTGATCAGCTTGATGTTGAATAAAAACGGTTTATTATTCACCATTAGCCAGATTATGCAAGGCAATTAGCGCAGAATCCCTGACCATCACATCCGGATCATTTTCCGCTATGTATGTTAATAGTCTCCTATTATTTTCTGCATATAGGCTCGAAGGTGAATCCAATGCCAGACATGCTTCATGGCGCACGACTGGAGAAGGGTCTAGCAAGGCACTGTCCCTCAAAAATGAAGTTGCGGAACCGTCTCCATACACACCTAAAGTAAAAGCAGCTTCATGTCTAACAACGTCGGAAGGATGAAACAATTGAAGATAAACCAAAGATAATGTGGCATTAAGACGATGATAAGGACTTTTCTCATTAAGATATCCTTTAAATCGACCCACAAGTTTATAATCGCCAACAACTCCACCGGTCAGTAAAGTTTCAACACCGGTCATTCTTGCAAGATCGGCTTTCATTAAAGGATCGTTTATCATGTTATTCACTCCAGAAATTCCACATCGTCAATAGTCCCGTCAGAATCAACGTCAATCCCATGAACAACTCTGGCTATACCTTCGTCAAACTTGTTCCCGTCCTCTATCTTCTTAAGGTACTTCAACAATCCCAATATAGCAGACTTTGTTCCCTTGAACCTCTTGCCAGACAGCAAAATAATTTCCTTGTTTTTCGCAAATGGATTGGCCATCTTCACGATGATGCCGATATTGTCCTCGCTGTAAACAGATTTGGTAAAGCTTGAGACGATGTCGAACTCGTTCTTGGTGTCAAAATAGATCGGCAATTTGGAGTTTATCCTGTCTATCAACATGTTAGCCTTCGGTCCGCCGACTAGGATCAAGTTATTCTTCAAATCATTCTCCCTGACTTCAGTGTCGAGTTTGTAGTTAGGTGAAACCTTATGCAGGAAACTGCCTAGTAATAATGCCAAATCTATAGCAGCGCTGCCGTCAGAAGCTTGTGCGCCATACTTTCCATGAGGATCCGGCGAACCCACAACAATCAATCCATCAAACTTGCCATTCTTTATGAAAGACTTGAAAAACTCAATCTCTTTTGGCCTACTTTTGACATCAACAACATGCTGTCCTTCATACAACTTCATCGATATGAAAGGATGCGACACCTCATATATCTTCGCCAACCCGCCAACCCTTTCCTCACGTCTTATCATCTTCACAATCCCAGCCTTCTCCAATCTGCGGATGTGATAATAAATCTTCTGTTCATGCTGTTTCAGCCTTCTTGCAATGTCCATGGCGCACTGTTGTTTCTTCCCCAGTTCCTCCAAAATCTTCACAGCCAACTCGCTGTTCAACGCATTAAACGTGCTAGGCTTCATCACTGTAGTCCGGTAAATCCTCTGCCCTTCGGAATGCTCTTCGACTACATACGACATGAAATTATAACTGAAATTTTACCTTTATAAATCTTTCTTTAGTGGTCAGGACATTTAAGACCTTGTTTTGCGATCGTCGGCACATGTTCTAAACAAATCTTTTAGGCTCGGTTTATATGGGTCCGCGGCAATTATTTTGTTAGGATGAGGGAATGGTCAATGGGTGAATGGTTCCTCACATTTTCGGCATTCCCTATCCTCCCACGTATTTAAAAAACGAATTCTCCAAGTGATTTAGAGCTATGGGTTCATTATGTGCGGTGTAATAGGATATATTGGAAACAAGGATGTAACGCCGATTCTGTTCAACGGCTTGAAGAGGCTTGAATACAGAGGGTATGATTCCGCAGGCATTGCCACTATGGACGGGGATTTTCACATCAAGAAAGATGTTGGTAAAGTCGACGATATCAACAAAAGAGTGAATTTCTTAGATCTGCCGGGAACACTTGGAATAGCGCATAATCGTTGGGCTACACACGGTGGAGTCACAAAAGAAAACGCGCATCCGCATACAGACTGCAACGGAAATATAGCCTTGGTCCACAATGGCATCATAGAAAACTATCAGGAGCTGAAGGAAAATCTTGTAAAAAGCGGTCACAAGTTCAAAAGCCAGACGGATACGGAAGTCGTCTCACATCTAATAGAAGAGACGATGAAAACGACGGGAAATTTCCAAGATGCAGTGGTATCTGCGCTAAAGTCTTTGGAAGGTAATTACTCTATACTGATTTTGCACAAGGGCGAGAGAAAGCTGATTGCAGCAAGAAAGGGGTCACCATTGGTTCTTGGCGTGTCCAACGCCGGCTATTTTGCTGCAAGCGACATACCGGCATTTCTAGAATACTCTAATGATGTCGTCTATCTTCACGATTACGATGTTGCTATCATAACTGACAACGGATTCAAGGTGTTGAATCTGCAAGAGGGGAACGAGGTCACTAGGAAAGTGGACACGGTATCCTGGGACATAAAGCATGCTGAGAAAGGCGAGTTCGACCACTTTATGATGAAAGAAATTTCAGAGCAGGTTGAGACTGTGCAGTTGGCTGTTCACCAGGACAAGAAAATAATAGACGATGTTGTAAACACAATTAAAGATGCACATGGGATTTTCTTCATAGGATCTGGAACTTCCTACCACGCGTGCATGGCAGCTAGTTACATCCTGTCAAAATCGAACAATATGCATGTGAACGTTGTTCTAGCATCAGAATTTCCGCACTATGAACACTTTCTTTCTCAAAAGACACTCGTCGTCGCAGTGTCGCAAAGCGGTGAAACCACGGACGTGCTTGAGGCTGTGAAAGTTGCCAAGAGAAAAGGATGCAATGTTATTTCAATAGTTAATGTGATGGGATCGTCTTTGACAAGAAGTTCCGATACTTTCCTTAACATAAATGCCGGACCAGAGATTTGTGTGCTTTCAACGAAAAGCTACACGTCCCAGCTGGCTCTATTTACTCTTCTGTCGTATGCTTTGGCTGGAAAATATGAAGAAGGCAAAGAAAAATTGAATTACCTGTGGAATGTCATCTACCACATGACATCTGCTACAGCAAAGGACAAGATCAAGGAGTTGGCTCATCTTTTGAAGAACAAGGAACATATTTTCCTGATAGGGCGTGGGCTTGAATATACGACTGCGATGGAAGCAGCATTGAAAATCAAGGAAGTTTCTTACATCCATGCCGAAGCCTTCGCTGGCGGCGAGTTGAAGCACGGAACTATTGCTTTAATTGAGGATGGCACGCCTTGCATAGTCTTTGTTTCTGAAGAGACTGAAAAGGAAATCCTGTCCAACGCCATGGAGATTAAAAGTCGCGGCGGTTACATGATTGGAATCTCACCAAAGAACAACGAAATATTTGACTTTTGGATAAAGGTGCCAGAGATTAATAGCGAAAATCCAATCGTCCAGATAATCCCGATTCAAATACTTGCATACCAATTAGCTGTATTGAGAGGTTTGGATCCTGATCAGCCAAGAAACCTTGCTAAAAGTGTGACGGTGAAATAATGGCAGTGAAATTAATAATTTTCGATCTGGAAGACGTGCTGGTAAATTCGTGGCACCATATAACACGACACTTGGACATAGATGAACAGGAATTCGAAAAAATCGACCGCTCAGACTTGAGGAAAAATCTGCAGCTCGGTAAAATCTCAGAAGATGAGTTCTTCAAGGAATTTATCAACCGCACCCAGACAAAGCATTCTGTGGAGGAGTTGAAATCTATAACAAGAGATGAGCTCACTCCGATCCCAGGCATGCTTAACCTTGTTAAGGGATTGAAGCCCAGGTACAAGTTGGCGATACTTTCCAATTTTACAAAGGAATGGGCAGAGTATCTAATAAAGAAATACGAGCTTGACAAATTATTCGATGCAACCTTTTGGTCTTTTGAACGCGGAATCAAAAAGCCTTGGCATGAATCATATCTCGAGGTCACAAAACATTTCAACGTTTCCCCGGAAAGCGCTCTGTTGATTGACGACAAGATAAGAAATACAGAAGCCGCCTCAAAACTCGGCTTTAACACGATCACTTTTGAAAATCTGGCGCAGTGCAAGAGGGAGTTGCTTAACCTAAATGTGAACACATGGCCGAATGTAGTTCTGGTCGGTGGCGGCACTGGAATTCCAGTTTTGATAAAAGGGATGAGAAAATATGATGTGAACATCACGGCCATCGTAACAGTAATGGATAACGGCAGGAACTCTGGACAATTGAGGAAGGACTATGGAATTCTACCGCCGGGTGACATAAGAAACTGCTTGGTTGCATTGTCTGATGCCGATGACACTCTCAAGAACGCATTTGACTATAGATTTTTGGACGGCTATCTGGAAGGCACAAGCATCGGCAACCTTTTGCTTCTGTCGTTTGCAAAATTGTTCAATTCTTTTGACGAGGCAATAAAGCAGGCTGGAAAAATTCTGAAAGTAAAAGGCAAGGTATTACCAGTCACAAACACCAATGCGGATATCTGCGCTAGATACGACAACGGCATGGTGATTCAGGGCGAGGCCCAGATAAGAAACGAGAACAAAGTCAAGTCGAACATACTAGAAGTTTTCTTGAAATCGTCTGAAAAAGTAAAAGCTTCCCCAGAAGTCATAGAGGAAATAGAGAATGCTGATATGATTGTTTTCGGTCCGGGTGGATTGTATACAAGCGTGATACCCAACCTTCTTGTAGAAGGGGTGGTTGACGCTGTAAAGAAGAGTAAGTCTAAAAAAGTTTTCGTATGCAACATAATGACGCAACCTCATGTGACCGATGAATTTACTGTTTCAAAACATGTTGAGGTGCTGGAAAAGTACCTTGGCAAGGACGTGTTGAATTATGTCGTAGCAAATACAGGCATACCCGACAAAGCAGTTCTGGATCATTTCAAGGAATTGGGTGCGAACATGGTGTCAATCGACAAGGAGAATTTGAATTCGTACAAGCCAATCGAAGGTAATTTCCTAAATGACAAGAAAGAATTCAAGTGGGGCGAGTTGGGACTGTTGATGCACGATCCGGAAAAGCTCGCAGCGGCTCTAATAAATGTTATCTAGGTGAACAAAACGCAAACGATAATTTTAGCAGGTGGTACAGGTAGAAGGACGCAGCCACTTTCTTTGTCAAAGCCCAAACCTATGTTCAAAATTCTGGGCAAGCCTTTGTTGGAGCATGTTATAAACGTCCTTAAGGAGGCTGGTCTGAAAGAGTTTATTGTAGTTACTGGCGAACACGCAGAACAGATTAAAGATTATTTCGAAGACGGAAAAAACTTTGGCATAAAAATAACATACGCGCATCAGGAAAAACCACTTGGTATGGCAGATGCAATACAAACTGTTAAAGGGCTAGTCAGTGATAAATTTCTAGTCGTCAATGCCGAGGATATGTTTGAGCCTTCTTTAATTACCGAAAAAATCAAGGCGATGGAACTCACAAAGTCCGATTTGATTTTGTCGTGCAAGTCTGTAATGGACACATGGAAGTATGGCATATTGAAAGTGACCGGCGACAAAGTCGAAACAATAGTTGAAAAACCTGCCAAGGGTGAAGAGCCTAGCAATTTGGCTGTTGTGGGTGTTTACATACTGCCGAAAGAAATTTTCGATTATTACGACAAGGTTCCAGTTTCAGACTCGCAGCATGAGCAAGCAATCCAGGAATACATAAATGATGGCAATGATGTTCGTGCAGTTGTGTACAAAGGCTTTTTCGCCGCATACAAGTATCCTTGGGACTTGTTTGCCATAAACGAATATTTGATGAAGAAAATAATTACAGGCCAAATAATTGGTGATGGTGTAAAAATATCGGAAAAAGCGAAGGTCGAAGGAAATGTCTGGATAGGTAGAAGAAGCAGAATACTTGAAAACGCGGTCATTAAAGGCCCTGTCTATATAGGTGATGATGTAATAATCGGCACTAATACACTAGTGAGAAATTTTAGCAGTATTGACAACAAATGCGTTGTTGGATTTTCGACCGAAGTTAATAACTCCATAATAGGAGAAGACTGTTGGTTCCACTCAAACTACATAGGAGACTCGATAATTGGCGACAATTGTTCATTTGGTTCTGGTGCCGTGGCGGCCAACTTCAGATTCGATGAACAGACAATAAAAGTTGATGTAGGCGGAGAGAAAATAGATTCCGGGAGAGATAAACTAGGCGCTATAATTGGCGACAATTCAAAAGTTGGTGTAAACTCAACATTGTCTCCTGGAATCAAAGTAGGGTCCAACAGCATAGTCGGACCCGCAGTCTGTTTGATGCGCAACCTCGACAGCAATAAGATAATTTTAATAAACAAAGATAGCTATACCATCAAGGAAAACAAACTAAACTTGAGCCTGAACAAAAGGGATGAGTTGAGATCGAGATTGGATGGTGTGAAACATGACAGAAGAATTTGACGCCGTAGTAATTGGTGGCGGACCGGGTGGTTATGTTGCTGCCATAAGGATGGCTCAATTGGGCGGCAAAGTTGCGCTCGTGGAAAAAGATAGGTTGGGCGGTGTTTGCAACAATTACGGTTGCATTCCGAGCAAGACGATGATAAAGTTGGCTGAGATACAGTCGCAGGTTTCCCTCGCACAACAGTTCGGGATAAACTTGACAAACCAAGGCGTCAACCAAAGGCAAATGCTAGAAAACAGGAACGCTCTTCTTAGCAGACTTGCCAAGGGCGTGGAGGCGTTGTTGAAATCTAACGGTGTGCATATTTTTTATGGCGAGGGAAGAATCAAATCCAAAAATGAAGTCTCTCTTCACAAAGGCGGAAAATCGACTGAGACACTAAAATCAAGAAACATAGTGATAGCGACCGGGAGCAGCGGTATCAAGCCGAAAATTTTCTCCGGCAGCAAAAACATAATAAGTAGTGAGGAGTACTTATCGACCGCAGAAGTACCGAAGGATGTTTTGATTGTAGGCGGTGGTCCTGAAGGGATAGAGTTTGCATGCCTCTTTTCACACTTTGGCTGTAATGTGACTGTCGTGGAAATGCTTGACCGGTTATTGTCTTTTGAAGACAAGGACATATCTGCAAGAGTAGAAAAAATATTGAAATACAAGGGCGTCAAGGTCTTTACAAACACCAAAGTCGCCGAAATAAATGATGATGGAAACAAAGTCAAGGTAAAACTGTCAAACGGTAAAACCCTTGAAAGCAGCAAAGTCCTTGTGTCTACAGGCAGGAAGCCAAACATCCAGAATATAGGGATTGAAAGCGTTGGGGTCAAGACTGACCAGCTTGGGAAGATTGTTGTGAATGACAAGATGGAGACTTCTGTGAAAGGCATTTATGCGATTGGTGATGTCGCGGGAGGCAAGGTGGCTCATGAGGCGCTTGAGAACGGCATAGTTGCCGCCGAAAATATAATGAAATTAAACTCGACGATGAAGGGACGCTTGATACCATATTGCATATACGCTATTCCTGAGATAGCGCGCATCGGGATGACAGAGGATGATGCGAGGAAGGATAACGATGTGTTGGTAGGCAAATTTTATTTCAAGGCAAGCGGCCGTGCAATGACATTGGGGGATTCGCATGGGCTGGTCAAAGTTATCATCAACAAAAAGACCAAAAGGTTTCTTGGAGTTCATATGATAAATGAGCGCGCATCGGACATGATTGGAGAAGCGATACTTGCTGTCAAGTATTTGAAAGCGGATGACATTATGAACACTTTACATCCACATCCGACTTTGATAGAAGCATTTAGAGAAGCAGTGATGGATGCTTACGGAATTTCTTTACATTCATTGAATCAAAATAAGAAGCGAACGTCGAAAAGTTTGAAACATTTCGTCAAAAGCTAGTTACATTTTTTCTACAGTCTCTATCCCTAGAAGGTGCAAACAGTTTCCTAATACAATTTGAACCGATTTTATCAATGTTAGTCTAAAGTTCTTCACTTCCAAGCTTTCCGCATCTAAAACCCTATGCTTTTCGTAAAAGTTGTTGAATCTTGTGGACAATTCGAAAGCATAATTGCAGATATAGTTGGGCTTTAGTTCTTTAGCAGCCTGGTCTGCGACTTTTGGAAAGTCAGAAAGCAACTTTGTAATCTTCTTTTCTTCCATCTGTATGTCGTCTATTGAATTTGCTACCTTCCACGTCCCGGCTTTCCTAAGCATACTGGCGCATCTTGTATACGCATATTGTATGTAGGGTCCTGTATTACCCTCAATGGAAGAGGCCTCGTTCATGTCAAATGAAATTTCGGAGGGTATGTCAACCTTGAGGAAAAAGTACTTCGCCGCACCTACGGCCAACTTCTCTGCCAAGTCAGCCTTCTCTTTTTCCGAATAACTTTGCTTGTTCAGGTATTTTTCCAAAATAATTTTCTTTAGCTCATCAAGTAACATCTCGCCTTCTACTACATTTCCAAGCCTGGAAGACATCTTCCCTTCCTTTAATCTAACCCAACCATAAGCTAGATGTAATTGCTTGCCCTTGAATTTCCTAGAGTCAAGAAGCTCCTCTACTTTGAATGTGACTTTGAAGAAACTCGATTGTTCAGGTCCAACAACATGTATGACCTTTTTTATTTTTCCAAATTCCGAGAATTCAAGCTGCGCCAAACCCATCTCCTTAGCTTCGTATGTAGGAAAACCTATCTGGTTGATAAACACTCTTTTGTCAAGGCCGTACTTCTCGCCGTCGAATATCACTGCACCTTGGCTTTTCTTCAATACACCCTTCTTCAGCGCCTTTTTG
This sequence comes from uncultured archaeon, assembly GCA_964373665.1. Lineage (GTDB taxonomy): Archaea > Aenigmatarchaeota > Aenigmatarchaeia > CG10238-14 > SCSR01 > JACOWB01. Next base: position 9,416 of record CAYJVM010000024.1, read on the forward strand.
GATATTTCAAGTCCCTTCCCTGCAACTTCTGACTCGAAATAAAGCCTGTCGAACTTTGTATAAACTCTTTTGTAGATACTGTCGAAATACTCAAGGCTCCACTTTCTCGTTTCATTCCACAGTTTCATTATTGCGGGGTCCTTGTTGTATATCTGCTTGTTAATTTCAATTATCTCCTCTTTGGCATCTCCGCTTTCCTCATATGCGTTGTTGCCTGTCGTGTACGCCTTGCCCAAGAATGCTATCCTCTCATCTAAGGACTGTATCTTCACAAGGCCGAGTTTCTTTATCCCCCACAAGCATTTGGCTATATGGAGCCCTACATCGCCTTGATAATTGCCCCTTATGATATCAATGCCATTGAACTCCAAAATTCTGGAAATGGATTCACCTGTGGTGATGTTTCTCAAATGTCCTATGTGGAACAATTTGTGCGTGTTCGGGTGCGCAAACTCGACCAATATATTTTCCTTCTTCTTAGCTTTCCTTCCGAACTTTTGCTGTTTCTTAGAGATTTCAGACAATGTCAATTTCGCTAGTTTCGGATAGTTATAGAAAAAATTAATGTACGCCCCGTTGGTTTCAACCTTCTCTATCGAGGAGTTTTTGGCAATCTTTATCTTCGATGCAACTATGTTCGCAATTTCCACCGGGCTTCTCTTCTGTTCCTTTGCTAGATGGAAGCATGGAAATGAAAGGTCGCCGAAATCTTCTTTTGGAGGCTTTTCCAGATGTTCTTCCTTGGCTTGCACACCGGCTAACTTTAAAAATTTTAAAACTTCTTTCTCGAACATGTTAAATCTTTATATTTTGTTGTTTTAACTCTCTAATCGAACCACAACTGTATTTCTTTTTCCGCCTCTTCTTTGGTACCAGAAGCATGCACCAGATTCCTTATCGCCCTGCCTTCCTTGTCAGCCATTTCTGTAGAGTCGTCTCCCAAGTCGCCGCGTATTGTTCCTTTGGGAGCCCTGCTAGGATCTGTCACTCCAGTAATCTCCCTGACTTTGACAATGGCATTCTCTCCCACAACCACCATTGCAACTACAGGTCCTTCTGTCATGAACTTTACCAGTCCTTTGTAAAACGGTTTCTTTACATGGGCAGAATAATGCACCCCCAACAATTCCTTCGTGGCTATCACTTTCTTCTTTTTCAGCACTTTCAGCCCCATAGCCTCACACCTTCGAATAATTTCATCGACAAGTTTTCTCTTCACGCCGTCAGGCTTGACAATAACAAGCGTCTTTTCGATTCTCTGCACCCTGTCTAATATTGGTTTGATGACCTGAAAAACTTTGTCCATACTTTGTCCACCATCCACATCTGCGACAATACCCATTTTTTTATAGCGATCCAAAACAGGCTTGGCCTTTTTCTGATACTCTTTAGCACGCTTTCTGATCCCTTCTTCCGTATCGTCCGAATTCCTTCCCCTCTTCAGCAGCCTTTTAACGACTTCTTCTTCATCCACCTTAAGATTTATGACCAAGTCCAGTTTGACTTTGAGCTTACGCAACAGCTTTCCAAGAAATTCCATCTGGTTAAAAGTCCTGGGATAGCCGTCGAGGATAAATCCTCTTTTACAATCATCCCCTTTTAGTCTTTCCTCAACTATTTGATTAGTCACTTCATCAGGCACATACACGTTTGAGTTAAGATACTTTTCCGCTTTTTTGCCAAGTCGGGTGCCGTTTTCGATATTCTCCCTGAATAGTTCTCCGGTAGTAACACGAACTATATTATAGTGTTGAGCTATTCTTTCTGCCTGGGTGCCTTTGCCGGAGCCATGTGGTCCGAAGATTATCAAACGCATATGTTCACTCTCATTTAAATTAGTTCAAAATCTTTATTTAACTAACTAGCTGGTATAGTTTAGCCTGGTTAGAAGATGAGAAATCTAGCTTACGCCGTGCTCATATTGTCTATGAGCTTTGATAAAAGATGACATAAGAAACGCGGAGGCCCGAGGGTTCAAATCCCTCTACCAGCATTTTCCTCAAAAGTAATCGGATCTAATTTTCCTTCTAGTATAGCTTTTCTAATGGACAATGTCGTTTTCGGCGGGCAAAAGCCAAATTCTTTCCAAATTGAATATTTGGAAGTATGTATAGTGTTTTTAGATCCGATTGAACGCATCCATAATTCTAAACTTTTCACACCACTGACGAATAAGGAATGTATTATACTCATTGAGCCTGAAGAGTTCCTTTTTTCCTCATCCAAATAAGTATAACATGTAAATCCAGATTTAGAAAGTATATCTTGCATCTGTGAAATAAGAATCCTACTTTTTGAAGCCACGTGAATTACTGAATAATAATGAACGTCTTTATATTTTTTCTTAAACGTCAATGACCCATCTGTATCGAAAATACCTCTTAAGCAATCAAACACGAATTTAGAGCCTAAAACACTTTGCGGAATACTAATTTGGCCTTTGTCGCCATGAGGCAAACCTAAAGAAAGCTTGCACATTGCAAGAGCTTTCGAAGAAAAGAGTGCACGTAAACTTTCATCCTTTGAACTTTCTTTGAATTGTCCTTTAATGGAATAAAGAGAATAAACTAAATCACATACATATCCAATGTATCCCCTTTCTTCTTTTCTCAGACAAATATAATATTCGAGCCTTGTAGAAAAGTTATGGTAACGCACACCCATATAGTTAATTGCAGAACAGG
>CAYJVM010000025.1:0-9822 GCA_964373665.1 uncultured archaeon
TGGGAATTAATACAGAAGCAGACTTCTGTAATGACCTATTTATTTAAGAGAACCGAATAAAGCGGTTGTGGCCCGCATGTTTCTTTGATTTTACCATACATTATATTCTCCTTTTAAATAAATCAGCTTTTGCTAGCCACTCTTGTCAGACACTTGGTATCAATGCACGTGCCCAACGACCTTCCCCATCTCCTCACAACTTTTATCATCGGTGCATCGCATGTCTTGCAGACCTTCCCGAGCGCGCTAATTCTAGCAGATCTTGGCAACGGATAAGTGTTCCTGCATTCAGGATATCCTCCGCAGCCCACAAAGATTCCAAACTTGGACTTTTTCATCATCAAGTCATTCCCGCACTTGGGGCATTTGCCAATCCTCGAAGCCTCTCTCCAGCTCGCCTCTAATCCAGCAGCAAGCTTCATTCCTATGTCCTTTTCACGCGCCTTGAACTCGTCCAGAATCTTGCCTAAAACTTCCTTCGCCTCTTCCACCACCTTCTCCCGGTGCTTGTGCCCGGCGTAAACTTTCTCCATCTCGCCTTCAAAGCGCCTAGTCAACTCTTCACTGACGATTGTCGGGCAATTCTCTTTCAACGCCTTTCCGACAGCCTCCCCGAGTTTCGTGACATTTACGCTCTTGCCAGCGACATAGCCCCTGTCGTACAATGTCTGCAGTATCTCCGCCCTTGTTGCCTTTGTGCCCAAGTTCCTGTCTTCCAATTCCTTGATTATCGAGCCCTGCGAATACCTTCCCGGCGGCTGCGTTTCTTTTGAAAGCAGTTCTGCTTTGTCAACTTTGACAAACTGGCCAATCTTTAGTTCCGGAAGAATTAGCTCGTCCCTTTTGACGTAAGGCGCATAGATTTCCACCCACCCAAATTTCAATGTCTTCTTCCCCGCAAGCACAAACATATGGCCGTTCGCGTCGAGCTTGGCAGTATTGGTTTCGCGCACTGCCGCCTCGCCAAATGCGGCCAAAGTCCTTCTCGCTATCAGATCATATACTTTCTTCTGACGATAGTCCAGCCTTTTCAAATCTGGAACCTCGTGCGTTGCATACACAGAAGGATGCGCTGGGTCGTCCCTTTTTCCCTCGACAGGTCTTAGCGCTTTCTTCAAAAGCTCACCGGCGAACTTTTTGTAACCCGCCAGCATTCCCAAAGCTTTGACAATCTTTTCATACCCAACACTTGGCGGGAGCTTCTGCGACGACGAACGGGGATAAGAAATATGGCCAGCTTGGTAAAGGCTCTCTGCGATTTCCAGAGTTTGCCGAGGAGAGTAGCCGAACTGGGCATACGACTCTGCCTGCAGGTCCGTCGTGTTGAAGGGCGCTGGCGGTGACTGCCTGTAGCTTTCTTTCTTGACATCCTTTACAACAGCGTCCTTGCCTTTCACGTCTGCAAGTATCTTTTCAGCTGCAACTTTATCCCAAATTCTCCCCTTTTCGTATACAGCCGTCAGCTTCTGGCCCTCTATGTCGATGTGCAGTTCAATCTCCCAGAACGGCTCGGGTTTAAAGCTCCTAATTTCAATCTCCCTTTCCAAAAGGATTGCAAGCGCAGGTCCCTGCACTCTGCCTGTCGAAAGGACGCTGAATCCCCTGTATCCTCCTGCCTTCAACGAAAGGGTCAGCGCCCTTGTCAGATTGATTCCCCAAAGCGCATCAAGATAATGCCTTGTCAAACCAGCTTCAACCATCGGAAACATCAAATGCTCATCCATCTTCTCGTAGGACTCGGCCAGTTCGTCTTTTGTCAGAGTGGAAAACTTCATTCTTTTCGCATCATTGACTTTGCAGATGAATCTAAGAATGTTGTAGAGTAGGACTTCGCCTTCGGTATCATAGTCAGCGGCGTCGACGAATTCGCTTGCGCTCGCCGCCAGTTCTTGAATGTTCTTGAAATACCTTTCAGTCCATCCAGTTCCTTTCCTCTTGAAGGCAGGGATCCAGTCATAGTCGAACACCGGATACCCCCAGCCCTTCGCGCTGCCCCTTTTCGCTTCCAGCACAAACATGTGCCCAACTGCAGGCACGCAGATATGGTGTTTGCCTTTCACGGTAAAGTCATAATACCGCGCGCCGTTCCTTTGGACTTGCTTCGGCTTTTTGTCGGCTATCGCTTCGGAAATCCTTCTTGCAGAGTCGGGCTTTTCCGCAATTATGAGAACATAGGACATTGATTCTAATTTACCAATGAACCTTAAATCTACTCGACGATTATAGCTGAATAGTGTCCGGCAGGAGGATTCCTCATCATAGTCTCCATCGCGCCAAGTCTTGATTCAAGGAAAACAAGTCTGCTGATCAATTCAGAAATCTGGTCAGTGCCCGAGACTGATTTCATGGCATCGACAGTTATCTCAACGTCGCTCAACCTTTTGAGCAACTCCTCCTCTTTGCTCGGTGTTGACTTGCCCCTTCCAATCAAATTCTGCAAGTCGTTCACACTCTTTTCAATTGTCATAAGGCTTCCCTGAAAAACAGACATGTCATGATCGTTCCTGTCAGTTCTATCCTCAATTTCAGCAAGAGAGGTGTTGAACATGTTAAGCTTGCTTTCAAGCGCGGCCCTTTCTTTCCGAACATTCAAGGGGTTCAGCTCTTTTGCAATCTTTTCCACAGATTCGTGCATCTTCCGCACGTCTTCGAACTTTCGTACAACCTCGTTTCTGAAATCAATAACCTTGTCAAATGACTCCAACTTCTTCAGCGTCGGTGCCATGCTATCCAGCTGTTTGGTGAATGTCTTAACCATGGTCTCCATAGAATCCAATCTCGCTGCATTGACATTCCAATCGTTTCTAATTTTCATCAGCTTTTCCAAAGCCTTTTCAGGCAAAGGCACTTTCAGTTTTTCCTCAAGAGAATCAACCATGAGCTTAATAGAATCCTTTTTCATCTCAATCTCATTCTTGAACTCTTCAATAGACCTTTTCAAGTCACCAGAAGACGTTACATTGTCCTCAATGACAACCCATCTTCTTTCCATCTTGTTTTGCTCTGTTTGAAACTTTGTCTCCATCAGTGACTTGAATGACTTGAAAGAATTTGAGATGCTATCCATTGTGGCATGGAGCTCGCTAGGTGAAGGTAATGTGGAAAGTTTTTCATTCATTTGGGCAATCTGATTTTCGAGGGAAAGGCTCTTCTCCTCGAGCTGGGAGTTCAATTCGCTCCTCACCCACTCGGAAGACCTGCTGACTTCACGCCTGATCTCGCTAGTTATCAAATCTACATTTGGTACATAACTCTTCAGGTCTGACATCTTGCTTTCTAGGTCAGCCTTCAATTGCACTATTTCCGCTTTGAGCGCGTCTATCTGGGATGTGTCCATTTGCGGTATTGCTGAAACTTTTTCCTCGACTGCCTTCAGCCTGTCTGCTAGGTCTTCTGGCATCTGCGGTTGCTGCCCCTGAATACCTTCAAGCATTTTCTTCAGTTCTATGATGCCCGCATTCTCAACCATAGTGAGGTCTTCTATATCTTCCAGCCTTTGCCTCATGCTCTCAAGATCGCTAAAGTCAAGCTTTTGAGCCTTGTCCTGAATGTCAGAAATAGCTATCTCAAGTTCGGCGGATTTCTTCTGCAAAAATGCGACATCACGCTTAATAGTCACGTCAACTTTCGGGGATTTTACTTTGGATTTATTCGCCGAAGTTTCAACTGGCTCTTCTTCACGATCTTCAGTCTCTCCGTACAGGACATCTCCGCTCTCAGGATTTTCTTGATTTTTAGGCATCTACTCCCTAAGTTTACTTACTTTTTCCTATCTTATAGTTTTCCCTTCTAAACCACAGCAGCCAGAAAGCAACCACCGCCAGAATCAGGCCCTCCCTCCAGAGGAAAGTGTGTATGATGTCAAAGAGGTCGAACCCAAAGTTGGCCGAAACCAGGACAGTGGTAGTTATGCGCAAATAATTCAAGACAAATACAGCGCCTATTCCCAGCAGCACCGGCTTGATCTTCCTTGACAATGTCGACATAGGCGTGGCGATTATCAGCGCAGCAATCGCATACATGCTTTTCCAGCCTGTCGAGTCCCACGAAACATCTATCCTTTTCGATTCCGACTCTGATAAAAGATAGACAGAAGAACCGTCCAAAGACACATCATATCCCAGCAGTTCCATGGTCAGGTAGAGCAACTGTGCGTTCAGCTCCTGCAACGGCTGGAATGTAAAGCTAGTGTAAATGGCGATGTACAGCGGTATTGCCAGCAAGTTGAAAGTAACAAGGAACAATAATACCTTTTTCCAAGTCTCCAAAGAACTTTTACTTTTTTTCCTTCCTTTTTGCTTCAGACGAACACCATTAAATATATTCAAGCCAGGAGTTTTTTAATGTTGTTCGCCGGCTTGGGACTCATTTGAGTCTTCATCAAGTCACCCAGTCCAACAGATTTTGCTTTCTCTTAATCTTCTTGCCTTTCATCCTATAAAGGGCATTCTTCATCGCCCTTTCTTTTCTAAGTGCGGTGTAGTAATACACTTCGTCTCTTGTCCCTCTCGTTATGAGAAATATCACCTTGCCGACGGAGTGCCTGCCAACTCTCCCCCTTCTTTGTATCGCCCTTATCTCGCTTGGCACGGTCTCGTAGAAGATTGCATAGTCAATAGAAGGCACGTCAATGCCCTCCTCCACAACTTGTGTTCCGAGAAGAACCGGAAATTCGCGTTCCTTGAACCGTTCTAGGACTTGCGTTTGCTGTTGCTGGGTTAATCCTTTTCCTTCTTTCATGGCTTGCCCAATCAATATCCCGGATTTTATACCTTCTTGCGACAACACTTTGTGAATTTTATTGACTGTTGTTCTAAAGTTGGCAAAAATTATAATCTTTCCATCCGGCTTTTCTTCCAATAAACTTTTAACCAGCGACAAAGTTTTACCTATCTTTGGATGCTCTACGCCTCTATCATTCAGGTCAATGGCCATTTTTACAGCCTCCCTGAACCTTGGATCTTTGGCGAGCCTAATGTCAGTCTTCTTCTTGCTTGCATCTATCTTTCCGAGAAACTCACAAAGAAATCCAGTGCCCTGCGTCTCCAGAAGCTCGATCGCATATTGTATCTTTATTGCGCTAGCGATTCGAATCACAGCCCAGAAAGCTCCGAAATTCCTTGAACCATGCGTATATCGTGCAATGAGTTTCCTTTGAGCGTCCAAAAGCAGTTTTTTTATCGGTCTATAGATAGGTATATAGTGATGCTCTTTCAACCAATATAAATCGTCTTTCATCACTTCATCCAGGAGCACCTTAATCTTTCTGAAATCTTCCGGAAGATCGACGTAAATATTCTCCCTCTCTATGGAAAGGGCATATTTTTCGACGTCAGTGTCATGTTCGCTCCTTATCTCGACTTTGCTGATGAACAGATTGTTGCAAATTACTTGGATTCTTTCCTTGGTCGCGCCCGGGGACGCAGTCAGCCCAAGTATCCTTGGGTTTCTTGATTTTATCCTAAAAGCTTTGGCCACTGCCGTGTATGCGTAATCCTTGACAGCCCTGTGCGACTCGTCGAAAACTATGAGTGAAAAATTTTCAAGATTCACACGATTGTTCTTTATGTCATTCTCCACTGTCTGCGGCGTGGCGATGATTACTGTGGCATTCTTGTACAACTCAGATCTGTCTTCCGGACTAATTTTTCCTGTTAACAGAACAATTTCATTTTCCGGGATGTCGGTAAACGACTCGAATGTTTTTTTATGTTGGTCCGATAGCGGCCTCGTGGGCGAAAGAATCATTATTTTACTTTCGGGAATTTTCTCAAGCCTGTCGATCGCAACCAACAGAGATATCAAAGTCTTACCCATTCCTGTCGGCAAAACCACCAGAGTGTTTTCTGATTTAGCTGTCTCTGCAATGGAGTTCTGATATTCACGCGGCTCCAAGTCAGTCTTTAGCTTTATCATTACTCACCATTCACATTAGATTTTGAAAAATAATCCTTAGCATAGTTAGATTTAAAACCTTGTAAGTTAAAAGCATGGTCATGAAAGTTGCGATCATGTACTCAGGTGGAAAGGACAGCACGATGGCATTGAACTATGCATTGGAACAATGCTGGGATGTGCAGGCATTAATTTCAGTCAAGCCCAAAAGCACGGAATCCTTCTTATACCAATATGCGACTGTGGAATGGACAAAACTTTCCGGCGAAGCGATTGGAATTCCCGTAATTCAAATCAAGTCAGAAAAAATAGGCGCGAAAGAGGAGGCTGACGAGCTGGAGAATGTTTTCAGCAATCTCAAAGTGGACGCAATTTTAATGGGTGGTGTGGGTTTGCAGGAAACTCAAATAAGGGAGCTGAGAAGAGTCGCAGGCAAGTTCGGCATATACATCATAGTTCCTTACCAAAACTACACTTCTGAAGAAATGTTTGACAAGACAATAAATTCTGGTTTTGAAATAATGTTGACGGATGTCGCAAGTGATGGTCTGGGATCCGAATGGTTAGGTAAGAAGATTGGAACAGGCAATGCGGAAGAGTTCAAGAAACTGAGCAAGCGATTCGGGTTTGATGTTTTGGGAGAGGGCGGCTATTACAATACGCTAGTGCTCGACGGTCCTATTTTCAAGAAAAGGATTGATATTGTCAAGTCTAAGACAGTATGGGACACCAAGACTTCAAGCGGGTATTTGGAAATCGAGGATGCCGCATTAAAGTCAAAGTAATCTATTTCTAGATCAACAAGAATTTAACTTTAAGGCCGAATTGAATTTGCTGGGGTCGCTCAATCTGGTGGAGCACTGGACATTAGGGTGGATCTCGAAAACCAGCGGGCGCAAGCTCATGAGGGTTCAAATCCCTTCCCCAGCGCAAACGCTTTAACTTTTGAAAAACAATTTTATTTGATGAAAATAGGCAAGATAGCCAAGAAGGCAGCCAAGAAGGTCTATAAAAAAGTTTCTTGTAGCAGTTTCGCATGGAAGTGGTTTTACGCGAGAAATAGCAAGGCATATTTTAAGCAATGCATGCAATGGATCGATGAAAACTCAACCGTTCTTGACATAGGTTGTGGGAACGGCTACAATTCCATAGAATTCATGAAACGATTCAACCTGAATCTTGTTGGTCTGGACATAGACAATTTCCTCACCACCAGCATCCCCTTCCGAAAATTTGACGGCAAGAACATACCGTTTCCCGAAAAGTCATTTGACATATCAATGTTCCTTTATGTTCTCCATCATGCCATAGACCAGGAACAACTGTTGCTGGAGGCAAAGAAAGTGACCAAAAAATATGTCATAGTGTACGAGGATGTAGTCAACAACAGATTCGACAAGGTGGCCAACAAACTCCACGGGAAGATATTCAACGGCATCTACGACATCAGCAACAAATGCACTTTCAGGAGCGAGAAGGAATGGATGGATATTTTTGAAAGGTGCGGCTTTGAAGTGCTCAGCGCGGCGAAGGTGTCTCTAAAAGTTAACTTGATGTATCCTGTCAGCAGGATGCAGTTTGTGCTAGGCCATGCCGGGAGCAGCAATGTAACGATAGACCAAGAAGTGGGTGGCTCTCTTCCAAACTTGCCCTTAGGACTGGGGGCTCAGACTCGGATTTAGTGGTGATATGGGCACATTTGAATTACATATTTTTGCAGAGTATCCCATATATAACGAAAAGATTCTTGGACACAGATTTAATACCATTAACAAAAGAAGTTAAAATAATGATAGCTAAAGAAGCGCCAATGATCCAACCTGGTTAAGATACAAACCAAATATGTATAAGCTTCCCAAACTAGGAGATAGCTTGGTATGCGGGTTCAAATCCCGCTTGGCGCACAGTTATCTTTTAAAAACCCCAATTAGTTACAGGTGGTAATTTGGCAGAAATGAAAGGTGGAATGAGTCACAAGCATGTCGTACCGTTGACAATATCCACTGCAATGATAGCATATGGTGCTTTGCAGCAGTTCTATCCTCTGTGGGGATCATGGAACTGGGTAATCGCCGGAGTTGTGACGTTCCTAGTAGCGGGATTGTGGCACGATTCGATGTGCAAGATGGGTAAGTAGCCCATCCCCCTTCCCTCAAACCTTAAAAAACTATAATCACTAACTAATTTCCGATATTTATGGTCAAAAGGACAGGACCTACAAATTTGCACTTGAGACAGTTGGTTGAAAACCTGAGGAAGAGTTCGCTTGAAAACAAGGCGCCTATCTGGAGGGATGTGGCTGAAAAATTGTCCAAGCCAACCAGGGAAAGGATCGAAGTAAACCTTCGCGACATAGAAAGACACACCGATACAGGCGAAACTATAGTCGTTCCAGGCATTGTTCTGTCTTCAGGGGATCTTTCGAAAAAGGTCAATATAGCAGCTTGGAGATTTTCTGCCGCCACAAAAGAGAAGATTAAAAAGGTCGGCGGCGAATGCTTGACTATAGGCCAACTTGCAGACAAGAACCCCAAAGGTTCTCACATTAGAATAATTTCGTGATATTTATGAAAGTCTACGATGCAGAAAATCAAATACTGGGAAGGTTGTCATCAAAGATAGCCAAAGAGCTCTTGAACGGCGAGAACGTGATAGTTGTTAATGCAGAAAAAGCCGTCCTGTCCGGCAGGCCAAAGCAGCAGATCGGACATTATGACGAAAGGGTGAAGAGAGGGGATCCGTTTCACGGCCCGTTCTTCCCCAGATACCCGAACGAGATTTTCAGAAGGACAGTCCGCGGGATGATTCCATGGCACAGTTATAAAGGAAGGACTGCATTCAAAAAATTAAAGGTTTACGTTGGCATACCTGAAGAATATACGGAAAAGCCGAAAGAAAAGATGCAAAGCGCGGATGCGGCCAGGCTGAAGACAAATTATATAACCGTCGGCGACTTGTCAATAAGCATAGGTGCGAAGAAAAAATGGTAGCGAAAAAGGAGAAGGTTGCATACACTCTCGGCAAAAGAAGGTTGGCCGTGGCCAGAGCTGTTGTCAAACTGGGTAATGGAACTGTGAAAGTAAATTCCAAGCCTTTGGAGTTGTGGGGAAACGAGGCGCTTAGGCTGTGGGTGAAGGAGCCGCTGGTCATAGGGGATAATTTTGCAAAGGGAGTTGACATCAATGTCAATGTGAAAAGCGGCGGCATAGTGGGGCAGGCAGAAGCAGTCAGGATGGCAATCGCAAAGGGGCTTGTAGAATTCTCGCATAACAAAGAGTTGAGGGAAAAATATCTTCATTATGACAGGAACTTGCTTGTTTACGACCCAAGGAGAAACGAACCACACCATAGTTCTGGACGTGGTGCATCAAAGCGCGGATCAAGGCGCCATAAGCAGCGCTCGAAGAGGTAAGCAATTCATCTTCTATTTTTAGCATATGCAATTTGTCTCATTGTCAAATAAGTCGTTTCTTTTTCTGTCAATCGTCTGCCAAGAGACACTATCTGCGGCACTAAAAATGCAGGCATTCCATATGTCCATGCTCCTTCAGCAAGATAATCACTTATATCCATATGCCCTTCCCCTTCAGCTTCTCTTAGGAACTGGACCAAATCTAATAGAGGATTATATATTTGCAATGCCATATAGAATTGGTCTAATGTAGGATTGCTCATATCAATAGGAAGCTGTTCTACTTCGTAAGATACCATTACTATATTATACAATCATCAAACTTTAAATTAGTCTTATAGAATCGATAATACAAATCCATATTAATACCTGTAGGATATAAGTATTTGTTAAAAACGATTAACAAGTATTATGAAAATGATAGGATGGTCATATTAAAAGATAGTTATAGAAAGTTAATTTTGTACTATCCCATGACATGTGTCACCCCTATAAGGATTCAATAGAAATCTCGT
>CAYJVM010000026.1:0-6447 GCA_964373665.1 uncultured archaeon
ATGGGAATTAATACAGAAGCAGACTTCTGTAATGACCTATTTATTTAAGAGAACCTACTATTTTGGATAAATTGTAGGATTTCACAATATAGGATAACACAAAATTACTTATATAATAATTTTATACCACAGTTCCTGATTATTTTTATCAAACGATAATGTTGAAACTCCTTTGCAACCATAAACCAAAAATCTCTGGGTACACGAAAATATCCGTTGAGTGTTTTCCTAAACTCTGCAAATTTTATTATCGGTTTTGTTTTTCGACTTGTATATTTTTCTAATAAACGTTGATAGACCACTACGTATAGGAAAGGCACATTTCTATTTACTTTTACTGTCCATGTTTTTATCTTCCTTATTCTCATCTAGCCACTCCTTTAGGAGTCCTATTGTCTTCTGCACTTTGCTCCCAAAGGTTCTTTAACTCTGGAATAGATATGCAAATTAGTGTTGCACTTGATGCAACTTTTGTGATGACATGAATACCGAACTGGATGAAAAGGATAAAATTATAATATCGACTCTAGAAAACAACGGCAGACAATATGGGAATTACAGGAAAACCCTCACTTATTCAGAATTAAAGAAACTGAGCGTAAAGGGAGGTGTAGGCGAAAGGAATTTCAGTACACACCTAAAGCATACAAAACCTATAAAGCGTATTGTAATAAAAAAGCACCCACCAAGAACCGTTTATGTATTGAAGGATTCTAAAATAAATCTGGATACAGATTATTTGAAACTCAAGGATGCAATTGATAAAATTATGTTGGTTAAAAAAAATGATGGAAAATACTTTTACAAAGACTATTTTCCAGAAGACCTGCACAAGATAGCGGTAGAGTGTGGTATACCTGAAGATTCATCCAAATTCAAAAAACTTTTCATTAAATTGGAGAAGAAACTGAAGTTGAAGCCATTTTCTCCACATTACGATTTTTAGTGGGACTTTATAAACCGTCCCGAGTATTGCTGAGCATGCTCAAATCAACTAAAACTTATATGAGCTTGCTCACCAGCTAGAATGCCATCAGTTGTAGTAGTAGTTGTTGTTTTCAGTCCTCCATAGAATATAGGGATATAATGAACGGCAATAGCATAGATGGAAATCATAATATATTTCAAAACCTTGCCAACCTTTACATCTCTTGCCAACTGTGGTGAAAATATGATAAAATGTGACCAATGTGGCGAGGAATTTAAGAATGAACAAGGTTTATCTGGTCACAGAACTTTTAAACATAAACGAGAAGTTTTATTTCCTAAATTGGGAAAAGAAAAGGTTTCGAAGATACTTATTGGTGGAGAAGTTTTTGAGGTAAATGACCTTCAACTGGGTATAGCGTCTGTTTCCTCACTCAAATATTTTTCTATGCAACAGGAAGTCAGCATGGATACAGCTGTTCGGATACTTCTTAAATCATTCAGAAACGCTAAAAACCTCTCTGAACAAATCGAACTCTTGAAGGAAATTTTTGTTATTGTTAAATGCCCAGAGTGTAGAGGAGATTTTTATGCCCCAAGAAAATGGAAAGAATCGAATTCACCAGTTTTTTGTTGCTATTATGGGCATCAACTATGGCTGACTGAACCAGAATAAATCCTTACTTCAATTTCTCTAGCATTTCTTTACGTCGATTCATATGCTCTTTAACAGTTTCAATCTCGTATTTCAAACCTGCAATTCTTTCCTTATCTTTGGTTCTCGCTAACTGTCCTTTCCACTTTTTAATGAATCTGTCATCATTCCTTATGTCGTCCAAAAGCATTTGTGTCTTATCGAATCTGATTTTTACCATCTATTTTATCCTTTGGGTCAAAACCAAAGAATTCTTCAAATAAGGATTTTCTAGAGAACTTTTCTGGAAAACATGCTCCAGTTTGGTTTTTAAGAATTTGAGCGTAATTCTCTCCATGCAATCTTTTCAAGACTTTCTCGAGAGTAAACTTGAAAGGAGCATTCTCAACCCATTCTAATTTTTCAATTGTGCTCATTCTATCACTATTAATTTACTTTCAGGTTCTGTCAAAAATACTTTTGGTCTCGCTAACATATTATTCGTAAAACAAGTGTGGCAAACCAGTCTTTATATACTCTAAAACGACTAAAGATATAATGTGAAAGCTGCCGTCAAACTTACGTTGATTGCAATAGCTGCAAGCTTTATTGTCATTTCTGCTGGGCTTCTTATACCAACATTTTCGCAGGCAGGCGGTCCAACTCTTGACAATGTCCAATGGAATAAAATCGAGATAAACTTCAACAAGACTATGACATCGCTTACTGAGCAAACATCAATATTTTACATAAAACAAACCTTCTCTCAAACTGGTGTAAAGCTCAACCTTACTACAATATTCAATCAGACAAGCTACAGCATTGACGATCTCAAAGGAGCGAAGTTATTCACAAAAGAAAATGTTACTTATGTTGAGAAGAGGGTAGAGAAAACTGGTGCTACATGTACGACTATAGAAGGAAACGATACTCAGAAAGAAATATGCATCGATAACTTCCAGGAAGTCGAACGACTGAAATGGCGATGGGAATGGGTGGAAAGCAAGGATTTCTTATTCAACAAAAATCTGGCAAAGAAAGAAGTTACATCACCGTCATTTACTATAACTATACCGAAATTGGCGGACTTGGATGAGTATCGCAACAATGGTACAAAATGGTTCAAATTAATTATTCCTACGCCAATTTCTGATTACAATGGTGGCTGGGGTTCCTCGACTTATTTTGCAATAAGGCTTGATGATGCTACAAGCAGCAAGGAAGCGCATCCGTGGTTCAACCTATCTTACGATTTCAGAACCAACATCACTACAACTCTTGAAACGCCAAGATTCTCGATTGGAACGGATGCAAACAGGGTTTTCATGCCGATTGTTGTAAACACAAGTAACCTAACCATGAATTCAATATGCTCTGATCTTGCTATAGCAAACAGTAGCAACCACGAGCAGAACTATGTATGGGAAAATTATACCAGCAGCACTTACGGCTGTCGGACATCACAAACAACGGTATGGATTTACGGCAGATACACAGATAACAACAATACTATAGAAAGCATTTATCACGGCAACAACACGTTGGACCCAACACTCAAAAACTCGTCGAGACCTGTTGATGTGTTATCCGAGATTCACTTTTCAAGCCACAATGGCTCGGGCTATAGAGATAGCAGCCCGCAAAATACCGCAGGCGGCTTTTCGTTGGTTGCAGGAACAAAACAGCAAGTTACTGGAATATTTGGTGATGCTGGAAAATTTGATGCAAGCACTTATTATCAATCCGATTCAGACCACGGGAAACACTTGGAAGGTTTCACGATAATAACGCTGTTCAGAAAGACAAGCGGGGTGGGTGGCACTCACCAGCAATTATTCGCAAAGACCAACGATGCCACAACTGGCTGGCAGTATTACTGGGAAGGTGGTATATTAAATTTCGCCCCCAGTTTTGAAGGTGCTTCATTCCAGCTGGTATCGATCAGTGGATTGTCCGAAAGTAGATGGTACATATCTGCAGGAAGGGTTAGAAGCGGTGTCAGCGTTGAGCTTATGGTATGGGACACTAATGGCACCAAGTTCTTAAAAGTCACGAACACAACTGGGACAAAGATAGCTAAGAACAACCAAGCGCTCACAATCGGTGCAAGAAGCGACGCAATACAGCAATTCGGCGGTTTCTTCGATGCCATTTTCTTCCTGAATTATAGCACTACTGACAGCGAGCTTAATGCAACTGTTTCTGCTATGCTGAGCAGAAACTTTACGGACTTGATGACACGACAGGCAACGGAAGAAAGACCATCTGGAGGGAGTAATGCAAATGAAACGGAGGGAAGATCTGCTATCGAGCAAGGGGTACGAGATTCTCTTGGTATTGGAGCTACGATTTATACTGACCAGCAAATCTATACAAGAAACATAAGCGGTGGGCAACAGTTAGCTAAATTCGATAAGTTCACTTTAAATGGAACGAAAAGATGGGCATTTAATTATATAACTTCTGGCGAAAACTTTACTAACATGAGAAATATCACACCAACATTTTATGTTTTGGAAATAGAGAACATGTTGCCTTCTCAGATTAGAGATAGAGTATCTGGATTTATTAATCAGACAAAGTGACTAGATGACAAGTGATAATTATGATGAAAAAATTTCCATGTGGTAATGATGAACTACATAATTATCATTTTAGTAATTCTGACGGGGATTTTGATAGTTGGGATATATTTACAAAGTCCAGTACTGTATCAGTTGAGAGGATACAATATACAACAAAAAGCACCAATTAAGAGCGAACTCTATTTTTCTGATAAGCTAGTTTTGAATAAGACTACCGTTCTGACATTGTATCTTGTTTCGTCCCAGGACGAAACTAATGTAACAGCCAGAATAATTCTACCTGAAGAACTTGAAGTAGTCAGCGGTGATTTAACATGGAATGGTAATTTGGTAGCTAACCAAACAGTGGAAGTCCAAGCAACAGTAAAACCATTAAAAGAGGGTAATTCAACAATTAATGCAGTTATAACAACTCAAACAAATGAGCCAATTGTAAAAAGTTTGACAGGAGAAACTGTAAAGGAAAGTCAGGCTATAACTGTAAGATACCCTCCTGCAGCCTCTTGGATAATAGACAAAGCCAACAATTATATGATTTCATTACTTGGAGAAGATTATTTTTACAATAACATCAAGTTTGTAACCAGTACTACCCAAGGTCTTAACCAGTATGCAGTAGAATACAGACATCCAAAAATAGATTTTATTCAAGTCAGACTTGATGTATATGGTAATGTGACTAGTTACAGAGGACCGACTAAACCATACTCGTTCAATTTAACAAAAGAACAAGCGATTGAAATAGCAAAAAGTTACGGAATGATGGAACCTATAGAAGCATCATTGGTGTATGGCGGTATCGGATTTCAAACAGATAGTGGTAATATTTATGAAAGCTATATGTGGCATCTTTACTCAAAAAGTTATCGCTCAGGTAGACCTAACATTGTATATATAGGTGTAGACAATGGGGAGATTTTAGGAGCTAAATTTTTTCCAGGAAAAGTAAAACCCATATTAGAAACGTCTAACATTCCTTTCTATCTGAATTTTACTAAGATGACTGATGAAGTTGTTATAAACAGCACTACTAACGTCTCATTAGAAGTTTACTCTCCAGTCAATGTTTTTAATTTGACCATATACATTGATGTTAATCCTGCATTTGAAGTTCTAAGTGGAAGCGGTAATCCATCATATGACGATATTTCATGGAGTGGAAATTTTATAGCAAACCAAAAAGTTTGGTTGAATGCTACCATTAGAAGTATAAAACAAGGGGTATGGAATATTGAAGGTTACGTTTATTACACTCAATCTGATAATTTACCATTAGGAAATTTCACTACTCAAGTAATAAGGATAGTTCCACCAGAAGCTATACCACCATATCAATGTCCTAGCATCACATCTATCGATTGTATGCCAGCTGTACCAAGAGAAGGTATGATATATTGTGCTGGTTCTTGGGCAAAGTGGATAAGAGAAAATTGTAATAACATAACTTTTAGTTCATGAGGTCATGTAATGAAATTAAAAATAACATTGACAATCATAATCTTGTCACTAATAGTACTAAATCGTTCTGTGGGTGCAGCTATAGAAGTATCCTCACCAATCGAAATGAACACAAAACCATATACACAAGAGGAACTTAATCAATTAGAAGAATCGGAAAGTTCAAATCCAAAAAGACCTTATAAACTAGGTTTCATCTCTGAAAGTTTTGAGCCTACACAAAAGCTCGATGGCAGAATTACGGCAAAAATACAAGAGACTCCTAACGGATACATCTATGGCTTTATAATGATTTCAGGTAGAATTACACAAGATAAATTGGATACTTTATCGAATTATGGGGTACAGCTATTAGGTTATCATTCAGACCATTCTTTCAAGGCTAAAATACCTTTAAATAAAATTACTGAAATTGAAAATTCTCCTTTTGTAAAATGGATAGGCTATAGTACATTAAAACAAAAACTACACCCCAATCTATTCGATAGAGTGAATGTGATTAATGATAATATAATAATTAATGCATCTCGTTCAAATGAAGAAATACTAGTTTATGTTGCTTTATTCGATAAGGATACTTCAGGAAAATTCAAAACTGTTTTAGAACAAAATGGCGCACATATACTATTTTATGATGACAAACTATTAACATATGGAATTAAAGTAACGCCTTATGAAATTAAAAATATTGCCGGATTGGATTTTGTGCTTCATATCGAAAAGCATATCCCTATGCTACTAGCACACGATGAAAGTACTCCCTCTATGGGAGCAGATTATATTAGAAATAGGTGATTATAATCCTACTGCCCCTTGATATCACAGGGCAACAAATATGTATTC
>CAYJVM010000027.1:0-3868 GCA_964373665.1 uncultured archaeon
TTTATAAGGAAATCAATCAGTTAATAATAACTTTTCTACAAGGCTAAAAGATTAGAATTTTGTAGGTATAACATTATCCGCAAAGAATTCAAAAAAATGAAAACAAAAAACCTTCTAAATTACATGAACAGTTTCCAAATCTTCCATATACCCGCCACTCCTACTAGGACGTAGATTACGTTTTCCAGCATAGGTATACTGCCCAATAGCATGTTGACGACATTCAAGTTCTGTCCCATCAGGCCGCCTATTCCAACCAGTCCCCAGTTAATAGCACCGACAATCAGCAGGATGACAGCAACCCAACTCAAGGCATCCATGTCTTTCAATCTCACACCTCCGTTAAAATGAATAGGGAAGGCGGATTTAAATGCATATAGGTTGGAGATAAGTTAGACAAATTCCTTATGACGCTCCCAATCCTTGCCATAGATTGTATTTAGGATAATTTTTGATGGATAGGATTTGTGCTTCATTTCTTTGTCTGTTGCAATCTTGAAATTAAAACGAAAGAACTCGCCGCTTCCTGCTGTCTAACTCCTTTAACAACGTATGTAAGATACCACCCGTATTCGTTTGTATCTAGTACTATTTGTATCATCTAACTGATATTGATTCTTATGATAACAAATTTAGCTGAGGGGGAGTTTGTTCTGTCTCAGCGATAATTTGCTCTCTAATGTCGAGAGCCTTGATTCCAGATTTCCTGCGTTATTTTAATCCAAGGTTTATCAACGCACCCCGAAAATACTGACAGCTTTAGCTGGCAGATGAATCGGGTGGAAGCCTTTGCCCTATAGCTTCCTTTCTTTTAAGAAACCTCGCCCTTTAGGGCGAGTGCAGTTCATTATTCATACTCTACCATCAACCACGCAAACATAGAAGACAAAAAGTTAAATACGCAGTATGATAATAATCTGTTATGAAAACTAGGCTTTCGAAGGAATGGGCAGAAATAATAGAGAAATCTAAACATCCGCCCAAGATAGTTTACAAAAAAGACAAGGATACAGATTGGATGTTTAAAGCCATGGGCTGGAAGAAAAATGGCAGAAGATCGTGAAATCGGGAGATTTCTATTCGGGTTAAAGGTGTTCAAAAAGTCCGATGGCAGCTTTGAGTACAAGATACAGACCTTAAATGACAATATTCCCCTTGAAATAGTAATCATGCAACTTAAAGCATTACTTAACAATCTGAAAAAGGAATATTTTGACAATTTTGAACGCGGAACAAAATAGCTAAAATTGTTTGCAAAGTCAATGTTTTTATCAACGCACCCCGAAAATACTGGCAGCTTTAGCTGGCAGATGAATCGGGTGGAAGCCTTTGTCCTATAGCTTCCTTTCTTTTAAGAAACCTCGCCCTTTATGGCGAGTGCAGTTCATTATATGGGATGACACATGCTATGAGGAACAACACCTGTTGTATTCAATGCAAATATTTAAATACTGTGAATACACATAATATATGTGAAAAAATATGGCGAATGTAACATTATCTGTGCCTGAGGATTTAAAAAAGCGAATGGAACAGTTCCCGGAGATAAACTGGAGCGAAGTGGCGAGGCAGGCTATAAGCGAAAAGTCCGCGCAGTTGTCGGTGTTGAAAACTATAGCATCAAAATCAAAACTCACGGAAAAGGATGCGCTTGAGTTGGGAAGGAAGATAAACAAAGGGCTGGCTAAAAGATATTGAGAGATGTAAATGCTGCTCGTCGTGGACGCAACCATATTTACTTCGGGTCTGGTTGCGCGTGGATTTACCTTGGAGCTGTTCTTTTCTGATAAACTGCAGTTGATTGTTCCTGACTGGATTTTTGCTGAAATAGAAGAACATAAGGAGGAGATACTGAAAAGGTCAGGTTTGTCTGAAGATGAGTTTAATTTGTTCATTAATTTGCTTATAACACGTGTGGATATAGTGCCGGCCGAAGAGTTCAAAGAATACTTATCTAAAGCTGAGAAAATATCTCCAGACCCAGATGATGTGCAGTACTTTGCTTTGGCGTTGAAGCATAATTGCCCTGTTTGGTCAAATGACCAAGATTTTAAGCAACAGTCTGTTGTGAAAGCGTTGACTACAGAAGATGTGGCAAAGCTGCTGGGGTTCTGAGCTAAATTAATCATTGTTTTTCATCAAATCATCCGAGCTGTATGAACACGTCCCCGCCAGTGACATTCAACACAGTACCCGTGGTTATTTTGGAAGCCTTTGCCCTATAGCTTCCTTTCTTTTAAGAAACCTCGCCCTTTAGGGCAGTTCATTGCATTTTGGTTCATAAACAGACTGATGCCTTCAATTAGATAGGTTATGAAAATTGCTGATAAAAGCTACATTGTTGACAATGGAGGCAATGAAGATTGGAAGTGAAAAGAATAATTAAGGCTATTTCGGACTAGAGTTCATTTTGGCCGGTTTGGGATGGCATGCTCCATGCTTTCCGCATTTATTCAACTCCTCCAGTCGGTATCGCCCTCCAGCCTATTGTACTCCCGCTTTGTATGGAGCAGACATACAGGTATGTGGATGTGACATTGAAAGCAACGATGCTCCTGCCGACTTTTGCCTGGTTGTCGCAGTCGGCTGAGGCTATGGCTGTGTTGTTGACTGGCAAGTGGATGTAGGTGTTGGCTGCAGTGCTGTTGACATGCAATAATGATGATGAGGTTGCAGTCCCTATGCCCACATTGCCGCCAGATGTCACAACCAAAGTATTCGCAGCCACAGCAGTATCAATATCAAATATTCTGTCAGGCATTGTGGTTGATGCCGACGTTGCCTGAGTTAGAGGCTATCGCTCCAAATTTCATTTACTATGAATCCAATTCTGTTTCTATTAAGAAATTCTTTAAATTTCTGTGATTTATCCAAAGGTATTATAACAATGCTTTTTTCAAGCTTTTTTCCTCCAACACTTTCTATAATGCCTTTTTTCTCATATCTTTTCCTGCCTATCTTTTGGGCATAGCCATAAAGTCTTCTCCACATGCTTACTTTTCTCGCCCTTGATATTTTGCCAAAATCCAGCCTGAACAGAAGGTAAGTTTTCATGTTTTCCGGGAATTCGCCATATTTTCCGTAAAGGAGAATGCCATAACTCTGGACGCTTCTTTTTAAACTCTGCCATTTGTCCAGGTCACCAACCTTTAAAGACAATGGATTTGAAATGCCTTTCAGTTCCCATTTCTCGCCAAATGTTTTTTCAAAGATCTTCAATATGTTTCTTATCTTCTTTTCCTCAGACTTGTCCGTATCAATAAAAATATCTATATCGCTTTCCCTGTCAAACTCTCCAGTAACAACCGAACCAAACAGAATAACTCTTTTTGGCTCTATTCCACTCTCTAATAAAAATGACGTGAAATCAAGAGCATATCCAATCATTTTATTTTTCATCTTTCATCCGCTCTTTTAGCAGCAATTCCAGCTCGTTTACAAGCACAACAGCTTTCTTTACTTCCTTTTCAGACTTTTGCGAGCCGTAAGTGAGATTTTCCGACACGTTTTCAAGTTCTATCATCCTAGCGATTATGATGTTCTTCTTCGGAAAATCTGGAAATTTCTTGCCCACTTTCTCGCTCTTGAACCACCTGTGATTTATCTGAAAGCCAGCGTCAATTTTGCCTATTTTGTGGAGATAAGCAGACAGCAGTTCCGTTATTCCACGGGATGCATGAGTGCCGACTATCCTCTGGGACTTTTCTATGCCGCGGTTTATTGCCCAGTCTATCGCATCTCTGTGCTCATGGAATGCCTTCAGGTGATCTTCTATAATCATGATAATATCTTATGTTACTGAGTATATAAAGATTATGTTACTGAGTATATAAAGATTATGTTACTGAGTATATAAAGATTATGTTAC
>CAYJVM010000027.1:3968-4888 GCA_964373665.1 uncultured archaeon
TGAGTTACATATGTTACCTAGTCAATAAAATTTATGGTACTTAGTTACAGAACAACGTCTACTCAAAATCCTCTGCGCGCAAACGCACACTCCACAAAACATATCCCCATAATCCGTAACGTAGTTTCCAAAGCCACCTGGCTCGATTTTGATAAAGAAGCGCTTAAAAAAGCCACCTTCAGAGCGGAACGAATTTTACTTTCATAGTACACACATAAAACCAGTATCCCCTGATACGCTTTTCGCAGAATGTCATCACGCGCACGCAGCAGAGCTCACGAACAATCTTCCTTTTGTGCCCACGCACACGTACTGGTTGCCTGATGATGCTGAGAAGTTGGTGAACACCGGTGCTATTAATCTGCAGTGCGGCGCCTGTCTTGTTGACCTGCAAACCTGCGTAAGGCGAGGAGGTGCCGATGCCCACTTGCCATTATTTACTTTACTAGTGTCTTCTCTTGTAGACGGCATGCAATGGATAGAATTCAAAATAATGCTTGTCATCAAACCAAGCACATTTCAAGTCCTTTACAGCCAGTTTTGTTCTTGATGCCAACGCTAATGTGTAGATTGTCAGCTGGTTTACTGCTTTTACTTTCTCGGCACCGGGCTTGTAACCGAGAATATGAACTGATACATTGCGTATCTGAATGGCGTCAATATGACCGGTTATCGGTGTTTGACAGTTTTCCAAATTTTTTAATGCATTTTGGTTCATAAACAGACTGATGCCTTCAATTAGATAGGTTATGAAAATTGCTGATAAAAGCTACATTGTTGACAATGGAGGCAATGAAGATTGGAAGTGAAAAGAATAATTAAGGCTATTTCGGACTAGAGTTCATTTTGGCCGGTTTGGGATGGCATGCTCCATGCTTTCCGCATTTATTCAACTCCTCCAGTCGGTATCGCCCTCCAGC
>CAYJVM010000028.1:0-4592 GCA_964373665.1 uncultured archaeon
ATGCTCCTGCATTATTCGTGCTTGTAATGTTCAACGTGGCTCCAGGTATTGCAGTGCCTATGCCAAAACTAATTCCTGCAGTGTTGTTGTACAATGCAGTGCTTCCCATAACCCATCCGGGTGTCGTGCAAGTAAGCGTGTCACCCAATGTCGTCACAAACTGTCCACTAGAACAGCCGGAAGGATAGTTGTCAATCGTCGTCCAGTCAGTCCTGGAAACATACTTGCCTGATAGCGCAGTCCCGGCTTCTGTTATCGATTGCGCATAAAGAGACGCCGATGCATTAATGCTGGTGCCGTTCAACCATCCTCCAGTCGTCACAATATGGCTGTCTGTCTGCAAGGTGTTGCTTCCAGACCTGTAAAGGTACGTGTCGACGGAATTATTCCCGAAGAATACGTAGCTTACATTGGTTATGTTCACTCCAGTGACATTCACGTTGACGTCAACAGGGAACACCTGCGACCATGGATGCGACTGGACCTGGGCAAATGATATTTGTGGAAGGATTAATAATACAAGTACTGTTGGTAATAGAATTGAAAAAGAAATAAAGAGCGAGGGTTCAAACCGAACTCGCCTAAGGCAACTGGCTTTCGACCAGTGGCTTCTAACGAAGTAACATTTAATAGTCCTAACAAGTATATAAATCTTTTGCTTAACAAAGCTGGCGTGGCCGAATCCGGTTAAGGCAACTGGCTTTCGACCAGTGGCTTCTAACGAAGCATGGGGGTTCAAATGAGGGAATCTGAGATTCCCCCCGCCAGCGTTAACAAGCTTAATTAGTATAATAGTTGTTATCAGTCCGAAGAAGACATAGCTTGTGTTAGTTACATTCACTCCGATTACATTCACGTTGACGTCAACAGGGAACACCTGCGACCATGGATGCGACTGCACCTGGGCCAGAGCTATAGAAGAGAATAGACTAAATGCAACAATCACGGGCAATAAAACCAAGGAAACATTTAAGAATACACGCTGATAATAACGAAGTATGACTAATCTAGAAACCTTGCACAAGGAAATAGACGAAATAAAGGGCAATGTGGAAAAGATACTCTTTATTCTGGAGAACGAAGGCGAAGTCAGAGAAGACGTGTTAAAAGAGCTGGAAGAAAGAAGAGACGCGCCCGAAGAGGAATACGTTTCCCATGAAGATGTTAAGAAATTGGTGAAATGAATTGGCAAGTCGAATGGCATGCCAAGGCCCGCGAGAATCTTGATGCCCTTTCTCCATACATTCGTGAGAGAATTATAAAGCATGTTGACAGAGTCAAAGAAAATCCCTTTCATTTTTTGGAGCATTTTGAAGCCAAAGGCTTTTACAAGCTTAGAATAGGCGACTATAGAGCTATAGTTTCCGTAAATTTTGAAAACAAGATTATCAAGATTCGGATTTTTGATCATCGAAGCAGGATTTACAAGAACATATAATCCAACTACACCTAAAAAGAGATAGTAAAGGCTGAAATTTGCATTCTGCGGATGCGACTGGACTTGCGCAAAGGCTGGAGTAGTTAACAGGCTGAATAACAGCATCGTATGCAACAAGACCCCAAACTTAAATATCCCCGAACCAGATATTATTTTAGTGGTTTCATGCAAGACTTTATGAAGAGGATTGAAGTTAATCCAAAGGTTATGGTGGGCAAACCTGCGATTAAGGGCGCTAGGATTGCCGTTTACGAGGTTGTTGCCAGGGCCGCCCAAGGTCAGGCATTTAAAGAAATAGCCGAAGACCTTGATATCGCGGAGGCTGATATTAAAGCCGCTCTTATGTATGCCAAGAAGCTTCTTGAGGGTGAGGGCATATTTCCTGTTATAAAGGGTTCTCATAAAGTTTCTCATTGATGCGAATCTTGGCAGCAGATTCACCAGCCTTCTGAATAAAGCAGGACATGACGCTGTCCTAATTAAAGACCTGATGCCAAAGGCATCGGATGAGGATGTTTTATCTATTGCGAAAAGCGAGGAGCGAGTGGTAATAACGAACGACAAGGATTTTGGCGAACTTATTTTCAAGCTTGGAAGACCTGCAAGAGGGATTATCCTTCTCAGAACATTAACGACAAACCCAGAAAATAGATTTGAAATGATAAAAGAAATAAAGCACCCACTAGGGTTCGATAACCTAATTTTGGTAAGGCTTTCTAAGGTCTTAGCGGTAACTATATTTAATCGTTTTGCAATATTTAAAGCTATCGTTGAACAAGGCTGCGGTAGCCTAATTAGGTAAGGCACTCGGCTTATGTCCGAGCGGGTCTTAGCGGCCCATACGGGTTCGAATGAGATTCTCTCGAGAATCCCGTCCGCAGCGTTCATAAACGATTTTGTTAGTAAGAATAAAATAATTAGTGATGTAAGAAAGTAAATTTCTGCGACATTAATGCTCATCGAATATACCTGCGACCATGGATGCGACTGGATCTGCGCCAGAGCTGGAGAAGAGAATAGGGAGAGTGTTATTAGCGTGATTAATAGAAGCCTTGATAAAGAAATAAAAAGTGCGGGTTCGAAACGGAAACCCGTCTTCCGAGACAATAACTTATTTGCTTGGAAGAATATATAAACCTTTTGGTTAGCAAAGCTGGAGCTGAGGAGCGGAGACCTCACCTGTCTCATAAACAGGCGTCTTCCGAGACCTGCGGGTTCGAAACTTCCCTTAGCGGAAGTCCCGCCTCCAGCGCTAATAACCTTACTTATGATAAATATAGAAAGTATCCCGAAGAATACGTAGCTGACGTTGGTTATGTTCACTCCAGTGACATTCACGTTGACGTCAATAGGGAACACCTGCGACCATGGATGCGACTGGACTTGCGCCAGAGCTATAGAAGAGAATAAGGTTAGCGTTATTAATGTTGGTAATAGAACTAAACCAAGTTTTATTGTTGTAAAATTCATTATTTTTTGCCACCTCTAACGTGTTTAGCAAAGAAACAGAGCTTCGCCGTACCGACTTTACGTTGAGATATGATACCGGCCCCAGAAAGCTCATAGATATACTTTGTTATGGTATTCCGGTTGGCTTTGAGAGAATTCGCTATTTCAAGTATGGTTAAACCGTCCGGGTGAGATTTCAATAATTCTATTACCATCTCCCTAAAGTTATTTTCCATGATGTGCACACTCTATGCACAGCTTTGCATAGTATATCAGACACCTTGTTATGATATTCATAGAGAGTATAACTCTATAGACATCATAGCAAGATAGCATAAACACTATGCAGCTATGCTACTCAACATTGATAACTATAGCTGTCGATATTCATTACAGTTTGGGGGATAAAGGGAAGGAAGGAGTCAGAATATCGAGAAGTGTTTTCGTCAAAAGGAAATTAATGTCAATCGACTCACACGGGACAAAACCACGCCTTTTTGAGAAAAACAAAGCTGTCGAAAGTGTTTAATCATGAGCATTGAATAAAGATCGTCGACTAGTACGACTCCTATGAGAGATATCCGTAACTTTTTCCCACATAAGCATATGTATATAGGTATATTCAGATGAAATTCTTCCCTAAATACCAAATTATCACAAAGAAACAAGCACTTTCACAAGATTCGGAGATATCGACAGGAAATCGACTTGTCAATAGTACTTTTCTATCCCGCTGCGGGTATCAAGCTTTTCAATCTTGATTTGTTTGTTCTCAAAGTCTACAACAAAAATAGTCCTATAACCCCCTATCCTAACTCGATAAGTATTCCCTCTACCACCCATTTTGACTATATCCAATAACTTTGGATCAACCGGCAGCAAGTCAAGCTTCCTAATGATATGAATTTGCTTATCTCTAGGAATTCTCTTTATGTATTTCTTTACAGAATCGGAGTAAATTAAAGTAAACCCCTTCATTTAATACCCAGTTCTCTTTTCAGCTGTTCTGCAGTAACATATCTACCTTTTCTTATCTCATCCTCAGATTTTTTTATCGCCTTTAAATCAGATTTGTTCAGCATCTCAATCGGCATAACCCTTTCTATTCTAGCTAATCTCCTGTTCATTTCCCTTATTTCTTTAAGCAAGTCCTTTAACATCCCGATATTATGCCCCTTGAATTTCATACTCTAGATTATCTTTAGCGAAATATAAAGCCTTCGACAGGAAATCGACTTGTCAATAGTACTTTTCTATCCCGCTGCGGGTATCAAGCTTTTCAATCTTGATTTGTTTGTTCTCAAAGTCTACAACAAAAATAGTCCTATAACCCCCTATCCTAACTCGATAAGTATTCCCTCTACCACCCATTTTGATCGCATCCAGTAGGTTCTGTTAATTCTTTGATGGTTCATCAAGGTTTAGATGTATTTGTTAAGATTCGATAAGTTCTGCGAAAATTTTCGCAATTCTAGTGTTAATTTTCGATTGTTAGAGTTAATAAACTAAAGATGTATTTTAGGCTTATGGAAAACAATAAAGAGGAACTACAAAAGAAAGCGGAACGTGTAACAATTTTTATCGACGGCAGTAATTTTTATCATAGGTGAGCGAGAAAACCCACGCCATTTATGGGTGGGATGAGAGCGAACTGTACTATCCCATGACATGTGTCACCCCTATAAGGATTCAATAGAAATCTCGT
>CAYJVM010000029.1:0-3533 GCA_964373665.1 uncultured archaeon
GGCGGAAGTATACTTTAAAGATCTAAGGGTGACAGATGTGGTGGGTTAGTACATGACCAAGACGAACTTCTAATAGAATTGGATAAGAGAAGAGTACTTCGAGAATTCCTTAGCAGAGTTATTGACACATATAAAAAGCCTGACAAACCGCTATTCATTATTCTCGACGAAGTCACCTTTTATCGTGGATGGGCCAGAGCTATTAAAAACCTTGTAGATTCAGGTAAGTTAGGACCGGGCATAGGATTGATTGCAACAGGAAGCTATTCTCTAGATTTAAGCAGTGCAAAAAGAGAACTTGCAGGTAGATTCGGACCTCTTGGTGAAAAATTGAAAGGAGAAGTTTACTTTCACCCAAGACGTTTTATAGAAGTAGCTGAGTCGCTATTAGGTTCTGATTTTAGAAATTTTGTCAAGAATAATTTTGGATCTTTTGGGAAACGTGCAGGTTTAATCGAGTACCTCGCTGGCCATCAGAAAGAAGTTAACGCTAGTGCATATGGTTATCATAATATTCTACAGAGTTTATTTAACAAATACTATGATGACTTGCATAGTCTGTTTGAGAACATTTATCTTAAAACAGGCGGATACCCACGTGCACTATACGAAGCTGTAATTAATCAAAGAAAAGGTCAAGTCAATGTTTCCGATGCCAGATATAGAGATGATATTTTTACATTGTTTGTAACAGATTCTAAAAAATTCGATCTCTCAGAAGAGACGTTAAAGAACATTCTATCAAAAATAAATTTACCTTCAATGCGAATATCTTCCGATTATTCGACTTTAAGCACCACATTAAGAAAAGAAGAAATCCAAAGATATGTTGAATATTTAGAAACTTCAGGATTTACAAGTTTTCTTCCTAATGTAACCTCTTCAAATGAGATAGATACCAAATCGCTTTTAGTGTCACCGCGTGGCAATATTCTGAAGATGGTTATTAATGATCCGGCATCATTTCTTTCAATTTACTTAGGTTCGAGAGGTACAGAAACGTCTATATTTAACCACATAGAAAAGATTCTCAGCGAGAAGTCTGTAAAAGAACATCTTTATGAAGCAATAATTCTTTCACATTTACAACATATACCACCAATACAAATATCTGCAAAAAATATCGGTTACATTTTGGTAGAAGATAGAAATAACGAAGAATTAGCTGATGGTTTCTGCTGGTACATAAATTTTAAGAGCGAGTTGGTTTTAATAGCAGTGGAATCTAAACATGTAGATAAACAAATCGATATAAAAGGTATAGAGGAAAAAGCACTGAAACTAAGAGAATTATTTAATGTTAAAAAATTAATTGTAGTAACAAATCTTAAGCAACTGGAAATAAAAGAAAATTATGTGATTATACCAATAGAGATTTTCCTTTCTTTAATGTAACAACCGAAACTTAACATGCTCCTGCTAGAGTTCAAATAAATAATTACCAATCGAATCTTAACAAATAAACAAAAAATTGGAAACCACTCAAAGAATTACCAGAACCCGGTACGCGGGGCTTTGCACAAAAAGTTTAGCTATTAGATAGTTTTTTTGGCTGTTAACAGGAGGAATTTACAACTGAATTTGTAAGACGTTCTATCCGTGTTAACTTCTTCTTCGGGAACTTCGGAGTTTTGAATCTGAATCTCATATTCCTTGAAAAGTTCTCTAAGAAATAAATTAGCATTTTCCAAAGTATACTGTGGTTCCCCTTCTATGATGTATAATTTTCCATTTGGTAAGATTCTCTTAACATCGGTTGCAAAGTCTATTATAACCTTACCGTTTGGTTTCAGCACACGAGTAATTTCGGATATTACTTCGTTTAGTGTCTCTTTAGGGAACAAATGCAATGTACCCGTGCAAAATACACCATCGAAAGAGTCATCATCAAAAGGAAATCTTTTCGTAGTATCGAAGACCTTTACTTGGAGTTTATTTCGGTACTCATCTGGTGTATTGTCCCATAATTTGTCAAGTGCTTGTTTGTCTATATCGGATGCGACAATGAAATCCACTTTCTTCAGCAATTCTAAATTATAGCGACCATCACCTGCAGAAATGTTTAGCCATTTCCCACTGATATCGGTCTTATCTAGAAGTTTTAAGGTATCCTTGTCACTACTACCCCAGACAGATGTTTTCATAAACTAACCACCTCTTCCAAAGTTTAAATTTATGTCGAGCTCAAACATTGAATTAACCAACAGTATACTCTCTGAAATAGCAATAACACTAGCCATAATCAGACAACACTAGAAACAGCGTACTCTAATATTTCCTGTGCTTTTGATAGCAGTCTCTGCAATACACAGGCCTTCCTTCAACAGGCTTGAACGGTACTGTAGTCTCGGCGCCACAGTCAGCGCAAGTTGCCTTGTGCATTTCCCTTGAACCAAAGTCTCTTCCGAATGCCATGCTCCATTTTCACCCCTTTGTAATCAAAAATAATTGAACTATCTCCTTTTTATTTGTTTGCAACACACCAAAGCTTAATTAGTGCATGCCTTCAATTTATTTCTTGAAATGGTGACCAGTGAGAAGAATAACAAGTAAAAGCAGAAAAGCAGTAACAGAGGCAAGGAAACTCGTCAACATGGCGACAACAGATGCCAAGACCAATGCCAAAGCCACGCTGAAAAGGACAAATCACGAGCTTCATTGGGCGGGTCCCCTAATACTGATGTCGCTCGGCTTGATATGGCTGCTGCACGGCTATGGATTTTTGCCAAAAATAATCAGCGTCCCGTGGCTCGGCGGTGTGCTTTTTCTTTTGGGTCTTGCAAGGCTGTTGATGTATACCTTCGGCTATCACTGACTCCTTTCCATCTCGGTCTTCCTTATCGAAAGATAGTTCCTCACATGCTCGTCATAGACTTCTTTAGGCAGCGCCACCCTGCTGACGACAATGAATGTCTGCTCCTTTTCCTGCGGATTCAGCGGATGCGGCAACGGAACCTGGAAATTGAACTCCAAAGTAACAAGCTCGGTCCCCTTTTGCGTCGTCATGGAATTCATAGTCACATTTGTCGCAAACTTCGGCTCCTTGTCAAAATTGACGATTTTTGCCATAAAATCCCTTTACTAACAAAGATGATTTGATACATTTAAATATTCCCGCGACAATTAATTAACACTTATGAACATAATTGACATATTTCTGGGAATTGTCCAGACGATAATAGCGTTCATGTTCATCTTCTCGCTCGACCTTCACATACTCCCAGAGTTCGTCAGGTACACGATTGCCGGCCTTTTAATAATCTCTGGAATCTGGGACATCTTCGACTAGATCTTGATGTCGCCCTTTAGGATCAGGTAGAACAGAATCGCCATTAGGGAAGAGACTACCACCATCACTGCAACCAGGAAAAATATCAATGGGCCATATCCGAACTTAGCAAGTATCGACGGTATCTGCACGATTGTGAATATCTGAGCGAAAACTAGCGAAGCTGCTATAACGAACAGAGCCAGAATAAAGGGTTCTCTAAAATCTATTGGTCATAATTAACACATAAGTGCACTAATCTCTA
>CAYJVM010000030.1:0-3074 GCA_964373665.1 uncultured archaeon
GGGAATTAATACAGAAGCAGACTTCTGTAATGACCTATTTATTTAAGAGAACCGTTATCAATCAAGTTCTTATATTTAGGTGACAAATTTTCTATTTGCTTGAGAAATGTTCCGCTCGCGAGTACTTGATAAGTCATCTCAAAGCCTTTCTTAGTTCCCTTTCACTTGCGAAGTCACCTTTTTTAATGCTGGCATCTATTACTCTGTCAATGAGTTCTATTTCCTTTTTCGTAAAGGTTTCATCATAGTTCTTTTCCGTAACCTTTTCCCTTATCGCTTCGGTGGCCAGTTCCTGCAAATTCCTGTATTTGTGCACTTTTGCATACCTTTCTGCGACTTTCTTCAAGTTTTCTGGCAACCTTAAATTAATTTGCGGTTTCATAGATACCAATTGGTATTTATAGTATTTAAGTATTTTTAGTTGTGGATTCACCACACCCCCAAATTTACTTGAAATCTAGTGGACCCGGAGGGACTCGAACCCCCTTTGAGGGACTTGCCTAACTCAAGGTTACTCCTCAACTCCGAAGCCATCGGCCTAATGCTTGCCGGATGTCCAATTTCCGCACGGGTCCATTAATTTAATATTCGTTCAATAAATAAGAAGGATTATGATATTCCCCTTTCTATTGGCTCTTCTTTTGGGCTTCAAGCACAGCTACGACGCAGACCATATATTAGCAGTTTCCAACCTTTTGTCGAAAACAAAATCCATGAAAAATGTCGTAAAAATGAGCATAAGCTGGTCCGCCGGACATATGATCACAGCATCCATAGTAACTGTAATATTGTTCTACTCCCGCGATTATCTGATTAGCAACTTCCTTAGTTATTTTGAATACATAGTTGCGCTGATGTTGATAGGATTGGGAATATTTAGCCTAGTTAATTTCAAGTTCGCGCACTTTCACATGCACACCCATGTAAAAAGGAGACATGATCATCTGCATATGCATGCCATCAAATCGGAAAATCATCACCACAAGACAATGTTCGGCATAGGCATTGTCCAAGGCTTGGCAAGCAACGATGAATTGCTAATACTCTTTGTAGTTTCACTCACATTCACAACTTTGACTCAGATAATTGCGGGTGTTTTCCTTTTCAGTCTTGGCGTTGTTGCAGGCATGCTTGTCTACAGCATGATATTGAACCGTACGATAACAATGTTCGGAGATGGCACGATGAAGGTAATCAACATAGGCAGTGGCATTTTCAGCATAGGTTACGGATTGTTCTTATTGCTTGGCATATGAATTCGGTTCCGCATACTTATTCTCTGCCCGACAACTAATTATTTATGGCAAAAGGCCAGTTTTTCCCATACCGAGATGAGAACACAGCAAAGAAATTTGCGCACCTTACTTTCATCTTGATAGTGGCCAACGTCCTAATATTCGTTTGGAGTCTCTTCGACTTTGACGACGTCATCACTACATACGGTTTTACTCCTAGCCATTTCATAATACTCACTATATTCACGTCCATGTTCCTTCACGCAGGCATAGACCATCTGTTCGGCAACATGTGGTATCTTTTCATCTTCGGGGACAATGTGGAGGACAGGTTTGGGAAATTAAAGTTCATTTTCTTCTACATAGGATCTGGCATAGCAGCTGCACTCACACAATACATAACCAATCCTTCATCGTTAGTGCCCATGATAGGTGCATCCGGCGCAATTTCCGGTGTTCTTGGTGCCTATCTCATATTTTATCCTCACGTGAAAGTCCATACTTTCTACGGTGCCGTTCCGGCATGGGTTATGATAGGCTTCTGGTTTGTCTTGCAACTCATACTGGGAACCACAGGCCTCATAAGCGGGCAGGGCTCTGGTGTGGCATTCTGGGCGCACATCGGCGGGTTTGTGTTCGGAGCAGCTGCGGCATGGATTTACAAAACTTTTACAAAATAAAAGCATGAAGTTTACTCATTCGTAAATACTTTCTCTTCTCCCAATTTTATAAACAATGATATTGTTACCTTCTAGATAAAATAAAACTCTAAATTCACCAATTCTCAACCTGTAGTGATTTTGATAACCTTTCAATTTCTTGATGTCCAAGCTGTAAGAAACCCTTCTTCCAACACTTTCAATTTCCCGACTATTTTATTCTTTAACTTTTCAGGAAACCGGCTTAGTATTTTGGAAACCTTTTCTTCAATTGATATCTTGAACATTTATTTCAGCTTATTCAGAGATGTTAATTTTAATTTTCCTTCTCTTCTTTCCCTTTCGAATTCCTTTATAGCGGTTAGATCTTCTCTAGTAGGGGCTTCTACACCTACCACTCTACTTTCGACTAGCATAGAAACTTTTCTCAATTCGCTTTTAATCGCCTTGAGTTCGTTCATTAGAAAATTAGGCTTCAGTTTTTCAGATCTCATACCGATTAGTTGGTTTTAGATACTTATAAGAATTATACTCATTATGTTATCAAGTGCGATCACTTACCTCATCTGCCGCAAACATGCAAACATTTAAGCACAGCCAAGATCAAATAAAACCATGGCAGTTCTTGAGTTTCTTTTAACATACGGCCCAACATTGACGTTCTTCCTCGGCATTACCAACTTGACATTCCTCTTCCTTACATTCTTCTCATGCAGGTGTCTGATGGGCAAAAACATCACTGAATTCCTCTGGAAGCGCCAATGGTATCAGAAATTCTATACAACGCATTGTTGGTGGTGGAGGTTCTTCTTCATCTCAGTCGCATTACATAGCATTATTGCGATATGGGTCTTTGGCATACCTAGGGTTTAATATAAATTTGTACCAAACTAAATTAACAATAGTGATTAGATGAAAGTTGAATTCAAAGTTAAAATAGATTATGATAAATATGCCGGAAAGTATATAGCCATACTAGACGACGAGACTATTGTAGGTAGTGGTGAAGACGTGAAGAAAGTTTGGGAAGACGCCAAAAATAAGTATCGTAAAAGGGACATATCTCTTATGAAGGTTTCACGGCCGGAATTAATGATTTTGGAAGCGTAAAAATTTACACACTAGAGGTTCTCTAAAATCTATTGGTCATAATTAACACATAAGTGCACTAATCTCTAAC
>CAYJVM010000031.1:0-1605 GCA_964373665.1 uncultured archaeon
ACGAGATTTCTATTGAATCCTTATAGGGGTGACACATGTCATGGGATAGTACAGTCACCATCAACCAGCATAAACGAATTTATACGCGAAAGTGTAATAGTTTAGTGGTTGCATGAGAGAAGAAATCAACGAATACATAGTTGCTGACACAGAAATTTGCCATGGCCAGCCGACGTTCAAAGGGACAAGGATAATGGTATGGCAAGTGCTGGAGCTTCTTAAAGTCGGAGTAGCCCCGGAGAAAATAACTAGGGATTATTATCCGCAGCTCACGAAAGAGGCTGTGCTGGCTACTCTCGATTATGCTTCTAGAGTGATTAAAGAGGAAATGTATGTCACCTTCCCGAAACGGTCTAAAGCTTCTGTGCGACGAGAATCTTCCTAGGAGAGCTGTAGAGCTATTGAGTGAAAATTTCGATGTTAAAAGGCCTCTCACAGGTTCGTCAGATGCTAAAGTGGCCGAACTAGGCAAATCAGAAGCTAGGGTACTGGTGACATTTGACAGGCATTTTGCGAATACCTTGATGTTCCCACCCGAAAAGTATTTCGGGATAGTGTTCGTAAGAATCAGCCCTCCATTAATTGAGACTGTCCACGACGCTCTGATGAAACTGTTTGAGACAGTCAAGCATTCGGAATTCAAGGGAAAGTTGTTTGTGGTTTCGCCTTTTGGTTATAGAGTATATCCTAAGGTCTAAAAGGAACTTCATAACAACCGCTTTTTGTACTTTCCAACATTACTAGTCAATATTTAAGGTTGAGATTGCTTACAGCTCAATGCATCCATGTCTTTCAATCTTTTTACTAGTTCCTTCACTTCCATATAACCCAATCCTTTAAAAGTAAGACCATATTTCTATAGTAATTGTTTTCCCCGTAGATTATTACACTCTCTTCAATTATCGATTGTATGAACTTCTTTCTTTCATCAATCATCTCTTTTACATCTTTTGGGGTAGCATAGATTGGAGCAAAGCCATATTTTTTTAAGAAATAACTTCCTTCTAATTGGATGAAGAGATTTTCTAATTTTTCTTTAATTTTTTCGATTCCAGTCTCTTCTATTACAATAAATAAATCTATGTCACTTGTTTTTGTAGCTTTACTTCTGGCATATGAACCAAAAAGTATTATGTATGTTATTTCTTGGTTTTTCAATGCAAAGTCTATCAGTTGATTAAAGGGTTTTTTAAATCTCGGATATATAGTAAAAAATTCTTCTCTCTTTCCTGCAGCTACTAATTCTAAAATTTTATACACAAAAGAATTTTCGTAATTTAGTTTATAGTAATTTCCAACTTTTGTCAAAATTCCATTACTTTCAAGGATCTTTGTTTTACGGAACACTGTTTGATGCGAAAGCTTAATTCTTTTTTCTATGTCAACCAATCTAAGTGGTCTATGCAGACTATTCTTAAATATTTTTAAGACTGGTATCGCATTTGCTACCACAGTTTCTTCAGTTGATTTTGTCAACATAATAGTTGATTTGTACAACTTCGTATATAAAGTTATCATATCTGACAAACGATGACATCAGTTATTTTCAAAATAAAGGATTCCACCTTAATCGAGAGGATTATCAAACTCCAATAACAGGACATA
>CAYJVM010000032.1:0-1536 GCA_964373665.1 uncultured archaeon
TATGTCCTGTTATTGGAGTTTGATAATCCTCTCGATTAAGGTGGAATCCTTTATTCTGGAAATACTTTATGTCATCCCCTGTCAGATATACCGGTACTTCGCACGCTATGGTTGTGCTGTCGTTGGTTATCATGAAGTTCTGTATTGCTTCGTGGCGTTCCTTGTTGGTTTTGGCCAGTTGCAAGCCTAAGGATGCCAAAGCATTGGCCAGATTCTGCTTTTCTTCTTTAATAAAATCAAGTGCCTCAAATCTCATTTGCGAGGAGCGTGTCAGTTCTTCTGCATCTGGCTTGGGCTGGAAGATGTGATGCGGGAAATCCTCTGTTGGGATTTTTTCTATATAGCTTTTCAATAGTTGGAATTTCTGCTCTTGCAGTTCTTTTGACAATAGGCTAAGTTTTGCCTTGTGAAGCTGGTACTTGTATATCTGGTTGTGCTGGAGGTGGTGGGTGAAAATCATCTCCTCTGGCTTGAATAATTTTAATGCATCCTCTCTCATTCGGATAAATCTGCAGACATCTGAATATTCTTTCATCCAAGATTGTATGGTTGACAAAGGAACCTTTTGATGATAGCGCTTGGACATTTCTTTAGCTGTCTGCCCGAAGGTGTGGCCGAGGCTATATGTCGATATTACTCTTAGTATTGTCTTTGCATCGTAGCTTTTGTGCTTTAACGCCTTGTCAGAGAAAAATTTGTTGCAGGTTTGGCATTTGTATATCTGCACGATGGTGCGCTTGATTTTACGTTTGCCGTGCTTGACTGTCAGCTCGGATTGGCAATAAAGGCAATTCATGCCAGTCACTTCTTCCTGTAGCCAAACTTCTTGTCGTATGTCTTATGGTCGACAACATCGAGAACAAAGGCCACTATCTCTATTTCCGTATCCCCTTCAGTAAGCGTGTAAAGCATTCTCCAAAAATTAGGAAGTTCTACCCTGAATAAATTAGTTATTCCGTACTTCACCTTGTATTCTTCGGGTATCAGGTTCTTTGCGATGGGGTCTCCATAGTGAAAGTTAGCTTTAATCAATTCTATCTTTTTGTTTATGGCGTTGAGAATCGTCTTGTCGATTTTCGATACAGGCGCCTGTTCATTCAGATGATTGTACACCTCTTCTGCCTCTGGCGAGAAGATTACTCTTACTGTTTTCATAATTCAAGACCTTCGGATACGGCTCTCCTTAAGTTGGGATTGGGATTGTGTATCCAAGTTATTCCCCTTATGCTTACAGCAATCTTGTTGCTTTCTTCCAAGTATTCGAGAATGATTTTCAAGGTGTTGTGGTTCACCTGCCTGGGAAGCTTTCGTTTAAGCTCTGCTATTGTTATCACGCTTTCATACATGCTCTTGAGAGTTTCTTCTATCATAATCACTGTATTTAGAGTGGGTGTATGCTCAAGTTTCGGCGTTGTTCTTAACATATTCATCACAAAAAGTGATTTTTTAATAACTATTATGTATTATCTTATATATAAAGTTTTAGGTGATTATAATCCTACTGCCCCTTGATATCACAGGGCAACAAATATGTAT